>JAABST010000006.1 GCA_011390275.1 Geitlerinema sp. S16 | reverse complement strand
CGCCGCCGCCGCCGAAGCCGCCGCCGCCGCCGCTGCCGCCGCCGAAGCCGCTGCTGCTGCCGCCGCCGCCGCCGCCGAAGCCGCCGAAGCCGCCGTTGCCGCGACCGCCGCCGCCGCCGCCGCCGAAGCCGCCGCCGCCGCCGCTGCCGCCGCCGAAGCCGCTGCTGCTGCCGCCGCCGCCGCCGCCGCCGCCGCCGAAGCCGCCGCTGCCGACGCCGCCGAAGCCGCCGTTGCCACCGAAGCCGCTGCTGCCGTAGCCGCCGCCGCCGCCGAAGCCGCCGTTGCCACCGTTGCCGCTGCTGCTGCCGCCGCCGCCGCCGCCGCCGTAGTTGCCGCTGCCGCCGTAGCCGCCGTTGAGGCCGGGGGAGCTGTCGCCAAACAGGCCTCCGCCGCCGCCGCTGCTCTTGCCAAACATACCGCCGGCGCCGCTGCTGCCGCCGACGCCGCCATTACCACCAGTTGCGTTATTCCCCGTAAACGAACTATCGATGATCGAGACCGTCCCGCCGTAGATGAACAGTGCGCCGCCCATACCCGCACCGCCGCCGCCTTTGCCAGCATCTCCTCCCTTGGCTTTGCCGCTGGTCAGGGTCAGATTGTTAATGTTGATCGTCCCTGACTTCACGAACAGCGGTCGAAAATTGCCGCCGCCGGAGATTGTGCGGGTCTCGACGATTCCTGTTGTTGCGGGGTCGTCGCCTGTCAGCGTGATATTGCTGTTCAGGAGCCGTTTCATGACTCCGGTAATCGTCACATTCTCTTTGAGGACGATCGTGTCGTCCCCCGCCGTCGTATTTGCTTGAAGAATCGCCCAACTGAGCGTGCCGTTAGACGAGCCTGTACCGTCGTCGTTAGCTTCAGTAACTAATATGGCCATTATTTATGTGTCGGGGGGAAGGGGGAATTTCTATAGGGATCAGCTTGGGTCTCGATCGTGAATCATCACGAAACAAGGCAGTTTAGGTGCTGTTGTAGTCCGACCCACCCTCTTCAGTACCGCCAAAAATAACCATTAGATTTCTTGCCATGACTTGATGTTCCTTCCTATTGCAAGGACTAGAAAAAGTTGATGATTTGAACCAAGAAACTGGGACGATTAAGCACCAGCAAAATCGTAAATTTTGGCAGCTAAAAGATCCCCCAAAATAGTAATGAGGTTGAGAGATTGCTCAAACTTGCGACCTAGGCATCTCGCGCCCAGCGCCGATCCGCGATCGATGTTGAAATTGCTATGTCAATCCGATTGGGATTGGGTGAGTTGCGTATAAATTTCTTTTCCCTGAGCCTTGATTCATCTAATCACTTCTCATTTCTGACTGTCTATCCGTTTTGCGCACATTTTCGCCATGATCATCACAGGGCAGGATTCACCGAGGAATAAGCACAAATATTTAGGGGCGATCCAATACCTTAGAGGGCAGCTCACCGAACAGGGCGCGAAACTGGCTGGAAAAACGTCCAAAATGCTGGAAGCCATATTGGTTGGCGATCGCGCTCACTTTCACCGAACCGGGCTTGGCGTACTTCAATGTGCGGTAGATTGCAGTGAGTTTGCGCGATCGAATGTAGGTATTGGGACTGCACCCGGCCATCTGTTGGAAGGCATATTCTAGCGATCGCCGAGATACCTGAATCTTTTGGCATAACTCCATGGATGTATGGGGGTGACAAAGATTCGCTGCAATGATTTCCCGTGCTTGCTCATAGATCCAGTAGCGCCGCGAAATTTGGGGTTGAATATATTGCCAATTACTAATATCCGCAAAGGTTTCATCGAACAAAAGATACATCCGACCAATCAACTCATCCTTCATCTGATTGGCATAGGCTAAATCGAGTTGACCCCGTGCATATAAAAACTCAGCCTCTTGTCGCCAACCCAATAGAAATCGCCGAAATTGTGCGATCGATGGTGGATTCAACGGAATAGCAGCCCCTCCGCATTTATCACTCCATCGCTCCCAGAATCGATGGGGCAATAAATCACAGCTATCAACCAAGTCATTGGACATGATCACATCGACCCCAAACCACCCAGGCGGTAGTGATGAAGTATATTCCACCCCACCCCGCTGAACAGCCATGAAATCGGATGTTTCTCCGATGTGATGACACCATGAAATGACTGGGTGAGAAACCAACATGATCAAGGAAATCAGCGTCACATCCGGCGGGACAGTGAAGTGATCTATGAATTGATATTTGGAATAGAAGTAACGCACCGTCACTTCAGGAAAAACAATTTCACGGAGATCCATCTCAGAACCACCTTCGCCAACCCAAAAACTCTCAATCCATAATGTGTTGAGATTTTCTGAAAACTCAGTTGCAGCGACAATGCTTGGAGCGTTACCTTGGGCAATGGCGCTTGGTTCATCGGTGTCTAAATCGTGGGCCATCGCAATCCTGCCAAAGATTTCAAAGAGGGTGTTGTGGGATCGAGCAACGATAGCACGTATAGCCCGACACTCTATCCTCTATTTCACAAGGCTTTCAGCGACTGGCAACAATCGACATCCTCTCTGAATTCAACAACGCCGATTTTCTGATGATCATCACGACCCATGACCCCCAGACCGCTTTGGCTGACGATGGGAAGCGTTGGGGGATTGATACCAAATCCGGTTATGTATACAAAAAAAGATCGCACCTATGAACACTGAGCTTGTCGAAGTGCGGAGTCTCACTCAGAACGACGATCTGAGTCTATGTACAAACGGATTTGGTATGAAACGCTGTTTGGCACTCTCAAGACCCGAAAGGTTTGCCTCGAATCGACCCATTTCACCGATGAGGCTCGTCTATCAAAGCTGCTCGCGCTCTTGGCTTTGGCCTTTGTCTGGGCAATGAAGGCGGGTCTATGGCGACAGACTCGTCAGCCGATTCGTCTCATCAAGGCTCATGGTCGTCGGGTTCGTAGCCTGTTTCACTATGGTTCTGACCTGCTCCGCCGCTTTTTCCTTCATTCTCAATCTCTCTTTGAGCCTAATTTCCGTCCCGTACAACTTTTGTCCTGTACTTAGGGATTTTGTGTAACCTGTTTTGCGTCAGTCCCAATCAGTAGAAATCCAGTCACCATTCAACCACTCTACTGCTTCATCAAATCTTCATAAAAACCCAGAGAATTACCGGTCTTCTTTACGTGAACTTCATATTAAATCCTGATGAACTACTTAAAATGAAACTGTAACCAAAATCAAAAGAACCCAAGCTTCTCAGGGTAAGGCGAGTCATGAATTACAAGCCATGTTGGAATGCAATGGAAACGTTAGTTCGTGAAGAAATCGATCGACAACTGACAGAAGCCGATACCGTCTATCCCCAAAATTTTGACCGATCCGATGCGATCGCTTACGCCCTCAATCGCCTCCCAGCACTCTACGCCACCACACAAGAAGGATGGGATCGCCAAATGAAGCGGGCTCGTAGAGGATTGATGGATCTCGTGAGTATGACCGTGACCTGGGGCATTAATGAAGCGCAACGAAAATATAAGCCTTGCGAGACGCCGCTAGCGAGTGAGCAGGTTCGTCCTCCTGCCGAACGCGCACTTGCAGAGCTACAACTCTTATTCGGTCGTGAAGATCTCTCCTGGGATAACCTCAGCGCGGTAGTACATGAGGCCGTCCAGCCTCTCCCCCCTGCCACACCAGAACACCCAACACTGCGGGCACTGTCCAGCGGTTACACTCCGGCCACTTCACGTCCATCGGCACACCCGGCGAAGCGACATTCCATGCCGATCAGTCATCCCGCAGACGCCATCGCACAGGTTAGAGCGGGCTAACGCCAGCCTTTAACACGACGGATCGACGGGTTCAAGAGGAGCAACATTGCCGTCAAATTACGGCCAACCTTGTTACGTTTCGCAACCTAAAGACTGGTAGATCTGACAGTCGGTTGCAATTCTAGTCCACACCGAAAAAGGATTCGCTACCCTGAAGGACAAACGCGAGAGGACGAGGTGCCATAGTTCTACAGATAGCAAGCGGCTTTAATGTCGTGACTGCTATTGATTTGTAGATCATCAAATGTGACACCCCGAACTTCCGTCTGTCCTTGCTGTTCGTTCGGTGTCCTATGGACTTCCCCTGGTTAACCTTTATTATTCTGTTCCCGATCGCGGCAGCACTGCTGGTTCCCGTGATTCCGGATCAAGACGGCAAAACCCTGCGCTGGTATGCCCTCATCGTTGGCCTGATCGACTTTGCTGTCATCATCTGGTCGTTCTATTCCCAGTACGACTTGACGAATCCTGATTTGCAAATGGTCGAGCGTTACGCTTGGCTCCCGCAAATCCAGCTCTACTGGTCCGTGGGGGTCGATGGTTTATCCATGCCCTTGGTGATTCTGACGGGCTTTATCACCACGCTAGCCATCTTGGCGGCATGGCCGGTGAGCTTAAAGCCGCGCTTGTTCTATTTCCTGATGTTGGTGATGTACGGCGGGCAGATCGCCGTGTTTGCCGTCCAGGACATGATGCTGTTCTTCCTGGTTTGGGAACTAGAGCTGATCCCGGTGTATCTGATTCTGTCGATCTGGGGCGGTAAAAAACGGCTGTACGCGGCGACGAAGTTTATTATCTACACCGCAGGCGGCTCGCTGTTTATTCTCGTTGCGGCGCTGACCATGGCGTTCTACGGCAACGATTTTACGTTTGATATGCAGGCGATCGCCGCGAAAGATATCCCGGCCTCCCTGCAACTCTGGCTTTATGCCGCCCTCTTGATCGCCTACGGCGTCAAGCTGCCGATTTTCCCGCTCCATACCTGGCTACCGGATGCCCACGGTGAAGCGACCGCTCCGGCGCACATGCTGCTGGCGGGCATTCTGCTCAAGATGGGCGGCTACGCGCTGATTCGGATGAATGCTGGAATGCTGTCCGATGCGCATGTTACGTTTGCGCCGATTTTGGTCATTCTCGGCGTGGTGAATATCATCTACGCGGCCTTGACCTCGTTTGCGCAACGCAACCTCAAGCGCAAGATCGCCTATTCATCGATTTCCCACATGGGCTTTGTGCTGATTGGGATTGCGTCGTTTACCGATCTGGGCATGAGCGGCGCGGTGCTGCAAATGGTCTCCCACGGCTTAATCGGTGCGAGTCTCTTCTTCTTAGTCGGCTGCACCTACGATCGCACCCACACCCTGATGCTCGACGAGATGGGCGGTGTGGGTCAGAAGATGAAGAAGACCTTCGCGATGTGGACGGCTTGCTCGATGGCGTCGCTGGCCTTGCCGGGAATGAGTGGCTTCATTGCGGAGCTGATGATTTTCGTTGGGTTTGCGACCAGTGATGCCTATTCGCTGACGTTCCGGGTTGTGATTGTCTGTCTGGCCGCGATCGGCGTGATCCTGACGCCGATTTATCTGCTGTCGATGCTGCGCGAGTTGCTCTACGGCCCCGAGAACAAATCGCTCATCGAAAAAGAAGTTTTGATCGATGCCGAACCGCGCGAAATCTTTGTCATCGGCTCGCTGCTGGTTCCGATCATCGGGATTGGCTTCTATCCGAAAATCCTGACGCAGATTTATGATGCGACGACGGTGAAACTCGTGGCGCGGTTGCGTGACGCGGTTCCGGGTCTGGAGGATACAAAAATTGCGACGGGGCTTGACGGTGCGATCGTGCATCGCGCTCCGGCCATCATCGAATAGTGATTAATTCACTAGTTGATGTTTCGGGCTTATTCGATAAGCCTAGATCAGCTTAAAGATCGTCCCAATTAATGGGGATATTCTTCAATATCAATGACACACTAGGAGAGGTGCGATGTATTCGCACCTCTTTTTGTTAATGGCTAAATTGCCTGTTTTGCAAGCAGTATGACCCTGGATTCAGACTGGATGATCACGATCGCGTTCGCCCTTGGTGCGCTGACGATCGCCTACGGTATTGGCTGTGCGATCTTGGCCAAGATGCAAACAGGGCTGGTATTTCGTCCGGGGTATGAATTCAAGCAAACACCCGCCGATTTTGGGCTGAATTATCGTGAGGTCTGGATTCCGATCGGGTTTCGTGTAAATACGGAAACAGAGACGGAGACCGACACGAACGCGGATACGGAAGCTCATACCGGTGAACAATTACACGGGTGGTGGATCGGCGAAACGCAGCCACAACAGGCCGATCGCGTCACGATTTACTTTCACGGCAATCGCGGCAACATCAGTTCCACGCTCAATTTGGAGCGGATCGCAGCGTTTTATCGGACGTGGGGTGGTTCTGTCTTAATTGCCGACTATCGCGGCTTTGGTCGTAGCATTTCGGGGCCTCCATCAGAAAGCAAGCTATACGAGGATCTCGATGCGATTTGGGAACACATCACGCAGACCGAAGGTGTGACCCCCGATCGCCATGACATTTGTGTTTATGGCCATTCTCTCGGCGGAGCTGCCGCGATCGAGTTTGCTCGCCGTCATCCGAGTATTGCGGCCTTGATTGTGGATGGCTCTTTCACTTCGATCTATGATGTGGCGCTGGAAAACCCCAATTTTCGACCGTTCCCGCTCGATCGCATCCTCAAGCACCGTTTCGAGTCGATCGCCAAAGTGCATAGCCTGACGATGCCGACGTTGTTTATTCATGGGACAGCGGATGATGTCGTGCCGTCTTTTATGAGTGAACAGTTATACGCGGCAGCGGCAGAGCCGAAAGAGTTGTGTTTACTGCCCGGTGTGCATCATGAGGATGTTTTAGAGCTGGCAGCGGAAACGTTCTTAACGACGCTGTCCAAGTTTCTGGATCGATCCAATCAGCGTGTGCGTCCGTCTTAGCTGAGTCTGGATTGGTTCACGAGTCTCGTCGCCTCTGTTTCTGGTTTACGAGTCTCGCAAAACATAACCAACACCGCGAACGGTTTGGATTAAGCGTTTGGCGTCTCCTTCTTCGAGCTTGAGGCGCAAGTACCGCACGTACACTTCGATCACGTTTGATTCGCCCATAAACTCATAGCCCCAAACATTTTCGAGAATTTGCTCGCGCGGCATGACTTCGCGCGGGTGCTGCATCAAAAATTTCAAGAGTTCAAACTCTTTCATGGTTAGCTCGATCGTCTGGTCGCCGCGTGTGGCTTGACGGTTTGATAGATCAAGGACGAGATCTGCAAACCGGAGCTGTTGTGTATCTTGGCGATCGATTTTGAGATAGAACTCGATCATTTTGAGAAAATCGTTGCTGCGGTAAGGCTGCATCACGTAGTCATCCGCACCGCATTCGAGGCAGGCAATGCGATCGTCAAGCGTATCGGCGATCGATAGCACCAACACCGGCAATTGACGATACTGACTGCGTAGGGTGCGACAGAGCTGTAGGCCGCTTTCGTCCGGCAAACGACGATCAATCACCACCAAACCCGGCATCTCTTCGGTCACGCGATCGAGCGCATGGTTGGCGGTTGCGACGATCAACGGCTCGTAGCCCGCCTCTTTCAAGTCTCGCGAGATGATCTGAGATAGGGCGGTATCAGGTTCGACGATCAGAACGGAAGATTGCACAGGGAATGGTGTGGTAGGAATTGTGGGCATCAATTATGGACATCACGAGACACACTCCCGTTACCCCGAGGTAACAGAGCGGCCTCCGTTGCTTGTCTTTCTTGTAGCACGTTCCTCGAATCGAAACGTTGACCGGCAATCCTTCTTTAACCGGACGGCGGTTGACTGTAGTGGACTCTATCGATCGCGTTTAACTATCGATCGCGTCGAACTTAAGCCGATTGGCCTAAAATGCCTTCGACATCTGTTGGCGCAATCCCTAATACCCGAGAAATCGGCGCGATATTATGTGATGCAACCGCTTTGCCATCGGCCATCTCGGCGATGTCACGCTCCGAAATTTTGAAGGTATCGCAAAACTTGAAAAATTCCTGTGGACTCAGGCCTAATTCGCGCTGACGTTCTGCGAGCATAAACGCCAAAGCACGCGGCCCCGAGGTTGGACGCTTGGCCTGTTTGATGTAGCGATCGGCCAGTTCCTGGGCGCGGCTCGTATCTTTGTTCATCCGCTTGAGCAAATCGCGACAGGCCATCCGTAGCGCTTTGTTGAGCGTGGCTTGCTCATTCATCGTGGTCGCGAGTTCGTCTGCGTATTCTGGATCGCAGTAGCCGATCGTCTGCCCCTCATATTCGAGCGGTACATACGATGCTTTCGCGTTGACGCGCCAGGGTAAAGGTTCGTCGATCGGATTCATGTTGCACCCCCGAGATAGATACGAAGTGAAGATGAGGGTCGCCGTCGGGCGTTGTTCGGTGAGCAGCATTATCAGATGCAACTCGCAAAACCCTTGAAACTCGCAAAACCCTTCATCGATAAGCTTTAAACGCCCGATGACTCGTCACTATTCGTAGAAAATTTTGGGCTTATCGTATCACGCAAAGATTGCTTCTGTCGTTTAAACGCATCGATGAGCGCGGAGTTTTGCAGGGCGGCTCCGGCCTGATTATTAAAGATATCGATCAGGCGTAGATCGCTGTCATCAAAGCTTGTCCGAAAACCCTCGGGGACGGGTAGCTCGTAGGTTAAGAGCTGTTTTGGACTGTTGGGTTTGAGTTTGTTAATCAGTTGGGTGACGCCCAAGAGTTCGCCGTCGGGGCTGTAAACCGGGGCGCAGAGGAGGCTACAGGTGCGGTAACCGGTCTGGCGATCGGTGCGGCGTGCGGTTTCGGAGCCGGGATCGTCGTAGAGGTCAAAGGGGATGACCAACGGTTGTCCTGTTTCGGCGACGCGACCGGCATAGCCTGCGCCGATCGGGATGCGTAACTCGCGTCGCGTACCGTCGGAAAATTGCACCTTTGTCCAAAGCTGTTGTCGTTCCACGTCGAGCAGCCAGAGGGTGCTGCGATCGGCATTCATCAAGGTTTTGGCGGCTCCCATAATCCGCACTAGCAGGGCGTCAAATTGCTGTTCGGATCGACCCAGGGTGCTGAATTCGCCTGCGACATCCGCTGTGTCCGTTGGGGAAAATGGATCAAGGCTGACGCTGCGGGTTGCATCCAGCAAAGCGGCGGCGGCATGGTTATCGGGATGGGCTTTGTGATACGTCCGAAAGCTTTCGAGAATGGCTCGCATCATGGGGGCATCGCGCTCAAAGCGATCGACATCAAGCGTTGTGAAGCCTTGCAGATCGAGCCGTTCCATAAAAGGCGCGGAGGCTGAAATATCCGATCGCAGCTTGTTCAGGAACTGAACGACCGCGATTAATTCACCCATTCGATCGAGCAAGGGGATCGCCAGTACCGTGGCGGTGCGGTAGTTGTTGCGGCGATCTTCCTGGCGGGCAATCTCCGATCGCGGGTCGTCGTAAAAATCAAACGGGACGGACACAATTTTCCGAGTGGCGGCAGCTTCACCCACGATGCCGCGATTGAACGGCGTCCGAATCTCTAAGCAGGGTGTCGATCCGGGTTGTATCAGACCCGATTTCGCCTCTGAACGACGCGACTCACCGCGATCGAGCTGCCCCTCGGATTCCGCCAGAATCGACCAAAATTCCTGACGCTCTTCGTCCAGCATAAAAATACTGGTGCGATCGGCGTTCAGCGTTCGCCCGATTCGCAACGTGATGGAACGCAGGGTGGTATCGAGAACCTCGTCAAAGCCCTGGCTGTCCATGAGGCGATCGAGCATCGCCAAGGTTTCACCGACAACGCTGTCGGAATGTAGGGCTGCCCGCTGCTTCGCGTCGGCGTACTGTTGGGCATTTTGCAGGGCGACGCCGACCTGATCGTTAAAAATACGCATGTAGTTTTCACTTTGCGCATCGAAGCTCGCACGAAAAACCTCGGGTGCTTCCGGCCAGTGTGCTGGATCGTAGGTGGGAAAATTACCGGTTTTGCGTCGGTTAATCAGTTGGGTGACGGCGATCGTCTCGCCGTCCGGGTTGCGCACGGGCATACACAGCAAACTACAGGTGCGATACCCCGTTTGGCGATCGGTCTGTTTGGCCGTTTCCGATCCGCTGCGATCGTATAAATCAAAGGGAATCGAAATCGTTTGCCCGGTTTGTGCCACCTGTCCGGCATAGCCTTCACCCACCTTAAGCGTCAGTTCGAGCGTGGTTCCATCTTCGCGTGGAATTTTCGTCCACAACCGCCGCTTCGTTTCATCGAGAATCCATAGCGTCGTCCGATCGGCATTCATGAGCGTTTTTGCAGCGGCCATCACGCGCATGACAATTTCATCGGCATCGAGACGACTATGCGACAGCGATCGTGTGGCCTGTGCGAGTGCCTCCGATGCTCGTAGCCGCTGGGTCAGCCGGTAGCTGCTATAAACCCGATCGAACAAACGACATAGTGCGGGAGCATATTCATAACATTCAACTTCATCGCTCGTCGTAAAACCCGTAGGGTCGATGCGATCGCGCAGGGGCAAGCTCGGATCATGGGCGGTGCGCAGCCGGTTTGCTAACCGTATGACCCCCACAAAACGATTTTCGGTGTCAATGAGGGGCAACACCAAAATGCTGTAGTTGAAATATCGCCCCGGTGCGCCCTCGATCGCGAGCGGATTCTCTCCCGCCTGTACGTGCTGACCGTACTCGATCGGCTCATCAAAACCGTTGTAATAAAACGGCGTGTAGAGCTGCTCGCGCAGTTGCCCGACCATATCGTCACGATCGCTTGAGATATTCACTTCCGGCTTGCTGACACCGCGTCCGCGAGCCACGATCGACCAAATTTCGGACTGGTGAGCATCAATCAGAAACAACGTCACCCGATCGGCATGGAGCGTCTCCATCAGCTTCAACGCCACCGGACTGAGGATCTCATGCAATACCTCATCAAATGGCTTATTTTCCATGACCTGCAACAGTTCCAGCAACCGCTGCTCTTGGCGACTCATCACCTGAATACAGTCTGGCTGCACGCTCGCGATCGCCCGCTGTAGCCAGCGAACATCAAAGACGCGGCTGTAAATCCGGTTGCAGACAATTAATTCATGGTCATGCTCGAACGCGAGTCCTGTTAAACAGAGCGCTGTCAGCGGGGAGATCGTAAGGGGTCGAAGACCTGTAATTCCGGACGATCGCCCCATAGGCGGCGAAAGCAGATCCTCTGACACCGCTAGCCGCCCCGTTTGTAACACTCGGCTATACAGTTTCAGAATCTCTAGGGCGTTGTCGTGTTGCAGCAGCCGATCGCGAATCCCGCCGAGGTGATGGGCTCGATCGTACGCCTCCCAACTGCTAATTAGCTTTGACTGCACCAAGTGTGCCACCCAAATTTGGGGAACCGTTGGCGGTGGCCAGCGCGGGTCGTCTGCTGCCTGCTCAACGATTAGCTGGCACAGCCACTGGGTCAAAAAGGGTTGCCCCCCAGTCCAATTCAGGACAACCGCCAAAGTCTCATGGGGATCATTCACACATTCCCCGAGACCCGTGATTAATGGGGTCAGATCCATTGAATCGATTGAATCGGCGGACTCTAGGGAGTTGCGCTTCATCTGGAAAAGATCGAGATCAATGGATTTTCCCGTCTCAAACGGCGTGCAGCGGAGATCTCGCACCAGCTCGATCGCCGTCGTACATCCCGCAACCACAAAACGAAGCTGAGGATGCCTTTGATAGCTGCACAACAGCGCAAAGAAATCATCCACCCGAAACGTCAAGTCCAGGACAACTTCAATATCATCGATAAAGATAGCGATCGGCGCTTCAATTTGCCTCAGCGCCACATCTTCCAGCAGCTCGCTCGGGTACTGAACCGGCGGCAAAAACGATCGATCCTCGATCCATGCTCGAAAGTCTACATCGAGCTGTAAGCCCCGCGACAGTAACCGCGCGATCCCCGTATACCACTGCTGACGATCAATGTCGCGTCCCCGCAGACGGGTTAAATCGAGGAACACACACTGATAGCCGTACTCCTCCTGTAAGCGCTGAGCGACGCGACGCTGCAAGCTCGTTTTTCCCGTTTGCGGCGCATCAAAAATGTAGCAAAACTCACCGGCGAGAATGGCCGACTCTAGATCGCGATCAGCCCAGCGGCTCACATAGCTCTGTGCCGTTGGGGACAGAATGCCACCCACTTGAAAATATGCTGGCGATCGATGAGCGTACAACCGTGACATTAAGTGTGTCGCAATCTTGGCAAGGTCTACGAAAAAGACGGTTCATGCATCCGCCCACGCACAACCGTAACATTGAAATTTGTTGCAATTTTGGCAAGATCTACGTAAAAACCCATCCGTACGGCGGAAGTAAATAAGAGTTTGTTCGTAGTGAGCGACGCTGATGTTTCCCCTAACACCATAATTACATGAGGCTTGCCAAACCATCCACAAAACTCATCGTAAACGCGACGTAAAAACGGACTCGTGTGTCACGTCTTCGATCGCTCGATCGAGCCGATCATCAAATCTTACGTTTTGGGATCTGTTCCAATAACGCTTCGTTAAACAAACGGGTCTATCTTGAGTCAATCAGAGAGCCGCGTCTGTTTTGGAGCCTGTTCTGGCTCATGGTTTGGCGCATATTTTGCCTGTACCCGGTCTCCCAGAGACTTGACGTATATCGACAGACAAGGTCGTAAATCGAATCGCGCTCACTATCGACGACTTTTTTCCTCAATTAATCTGGCGAATCCTCTTTCTGAGTAGAAAGATTTGGACGTTTACGTTGATTTTCATTTATTCGATCGCTAGACAATACCCCCTCACAAATCAACACCCCACCGATTTTCCATGCCACTCATTCATCTAGTCCAAGCTGCCATCCAAAACCGCTGCCTTCCACCGGAGCAAGAAGCTCGCATTGCTTGCGAACTCGAACATAGAGCGATGAATGAGATCAATGAAATTGAACTCGCAGCTTTGTCTCTACTGGAGGCACTGATCGCAAACGGGACTATTGATTGCACTCAAAAGCCGTAGGTTCAGTCTCGTGACGCGCAGCGGTGGCATCACAAAGGTAGGGTGATTTCACAAAAAACCGCATAATTGCGGAGTGTTTTTTACAAGAACTCATCGATAATGAAGCTAGGTTTGGATTCTGTATGCTAGCTGAAGATCATCGGTCTCATACCAGCTTTGATAGTAAGGGCTAATGAATCTCAAGACAGATTAAGACGAGCCTATCAAGACTGAAGATCGTAGTCTTGCCCCGACACGCTGCCACTAACGACTAAAATCGCCACCATCACCGATCGAACGCAGAATCTTTGCGAATTTCGTTTTTGGTATTGAGGTTTAATCTTAAGGCTGAGGTCTAAGCGAGCCTTGGCATCTGCAACGCGGAAACCACACGATCGTCACATGTGGAACGAAACCCTACATCTTTGCGTCGATTATTTAGTATAGATCTGCCGCTAGATTTTACTATCCGTCACGCGAGAAACACCCCTTCATCTCCCCTCTCACCCTTTCACGTTTTTTAGGAGTTCTCCCATCATGAGCGAACGTATTGGCACAGATGCCGCAGAGGTTTTACCCGGTAGTTTTGGCGCAGACCTCATTCTCGGCCTCGGCGGCAACGATCGAATTGATGGGAATGCGGGGAGCGACACTCTTGCCGGTAATGCGGGTGTCGATACGATTTTTGGCGGATTGGATAACGACTTCGTGATCGGCGGTAAGGATGATGACTTACTGTACGGCGATGAGGGCAACGACACGATTTTTGGAAATAAGGGGATCGATGCGATCGAGGGGGGCAGCGGAGATGATGTCATTTTCGGCGGTCAGGGCAATGATGTCATCCTCGGCGGTAGTGGTAATGATGTAATTCGGGGCGATTTGGGGGCGGATAGTTTGGTCGGCGGGTCGGGGGCGGATGTGTTTGTGCTGACCCGCACGAGCGGTGGTGCGACCCTGGAAGAAGCGGACACGATCGTTGATTTTGTGCCGGGAATTGACAGCATTGGCCTCGCGGACAGCATCGAGGCAAAAAGCTTGAACATCACGTTTCAAGCGATCGCCAACAGCAGCTCCAAGGTCAACGTAATTCTGCAAGATCTCAGCAGCGGTCAGATCCTTGCTGTTGTCGAGAACGTATCGCGCAGTGAATTTACCAGCAACAACGTCTTTACGACCATCCTTGACACATCGACCAATATTGACGTTGGTGAAATCCCTGGAAGTGAAACGGGTACGATCGACAATGGTAATTCTGGCGGGTCAACGCCGAATACCGTAACCCGCGATAGCGTGGGTAAGTCGGCGCCACTGACAACAAACACTACCGTTATTGCGTTTGAGGATGGTGCTTACACATTTTCCTCTAGCGATTTTTCGTATTTTGATATTGATGGCGATCCGTTCTCGGCGGTACGTATCACCTCACTACCAGGACAGGGCGATCTGTTCACCACATCAAAAACAACAGACGCCACCACCGGTGCAACGATCGTCACAAATCAACCGGTAACGGTAAATGCTGAGATTGCGATCGCGAGCTTATCGTCACTAATCTTTGTGCCTGATCCCGGTACGAAGGGCGCGAACTATGCAAGCTTTACCTTCCGCGTGAGCGATGGCGCAAATCTTAGCAATGTGGGAACGGCTGCTGTGATCGTCAAGGACAAGAGTGCGCAAATCGTCGGTGAGACGAATGTTGCGCCACCAACGATCGATGGGGCAATCATCACAACGCAGGCGAAAGAGCCGGAGAATGGTGCAAATATAACAGTTCCACTGTTCTCGGATGTTGATCTGTTTGACGATAGTGGCAAACTGACATCGGTAACGGTGTCGTTGTCGGGTGGATCTCCGGCGGCGGGGGAAGATGTCCTGAGCGTGACGGGTTTACCAGCGGGGATTACGGCTTCGGTTTATGATGCGGCAAATCGTACGTTGACTTTGAGTGGTGTGGCTTCGGTGGATGAGTACGAAGCGGCGGTCAAGCTGATTCAGTACACGAATACGGTCAATAGTGTCAGCAAGACAAATCGTACGGTGACGATCTCGATCGAGGATGGCTTGAATCCGGCGGTGTCGGCATCGTATGCGCTTGCGATCGCGGCGGATGATGATGCGGTTGAAATAAAAAATGCGGACACATCGGCACTGACAGTTACTGAGAGCGCTGCGGACTCAGCAACGAACCCCATTTCACAATTGATTTTCGCAGATTCTGGAGGAGCGCTCACGTTTCTTGACCCGGATACCACGGGAGGAGGAGTTGCGGCTATTTCAAGCATTCAGGTCTCGATTTCCAGTGGTTTTCAGAGTGGGGCTGATTTATTAGTTTCCCCTGGAAGCAGTGGTATTACATTCTCTCCTAGCGGACAGACCCTAACGCTAAGTGCAGGTTCTGCGACACCGCAACAATATGCCGATGCTCTAAAAACCATTAAGTTTGAGAATAATTCAGATACACCAGATACGAGTACGCGCAAAATCTCGATCGCGATTAATGGTGAACCGGCCTCGATCGTGCGTGACATTAAAGTGGCGGCAACCAATGATCCACCCGAAATTGCAACTGCTGTACTGACGGGAACGGACTTTCTGATCGGAACAACAGCCAATTTAGACTTTAATGTTGCCGATCTCGTGGGTAACACGAAGGCGAATGCGAGCGATCGAGACGGCGACCCCATCAGTCTAGGGGTCACCGCCATTAATCCGGGGGGAACATCGGGTATCTGGTCGTATTCCAATGGTGGTGGAGTGTTTACACCGATAGATCTGACAGGTGGCATCACGCAATCTGTGAGTAGCGGCGGTCAGCTCCGGTTTAGTGGAGCGGCAACGACAGGAAGTACGAGTCTTTCCTTTAAGGCTTCGGATGGTAGCGCATTCAGTTCGGGAATTGCTGGAGGCGGTACAGCGACTCTGTCTCTAAATGTGAATGCTGCCGGTACTACGATCGATAGTGCGGCTGGAAATGAGACGATCAACGCGAATAGTCCCGCTGGGAAGGTGACGATTGTTTACGATGCGATCGCGGACAGACTAGATAACATCACCAACTTCAATCCGACGGAAGACGTGCTGCGCTTTAAGGGAGCCGCGTTTGGCGCTGGCAGCAGCAGTTGGGATGAAAATAAAGTAATTGATGCGAGTGCAACCAATACACCAACTCAAATTGCTGAAGCTGACATTATTTTCTTCAGAGGCAATGATGGAAACATTGATACTTACTTAGGTAACGTAGCCTTGCAGCCCTCAACCATTCTTGTACAAAGAAAAAATATAACTGCTGACGATATCTTTGTTTGGTATATCCAGGATGGTACACCACCGGTCAAAACATCGATGGCTTATCTTGGCAATTTATCAACATCGACAACGAATCCAACTCTTGCAGGTGCAGATGCAAATGCAAAGTGGAATTCTTTCATTGCGAATGGTGCTCAAGCCTTTGAAGTTGTGGTTTAGAGCTGTTGTAAATTTGAGTGCTGCATGAGACTTCATTGAGTATGATCTGGTCAGGTTTTCATGCTCGTATTCATCGTCAACTGAAGCAGTATTTACTAATACCCCGATCGAGCCATATCCTGATCGCCGTCTCCGGTGGCCAGGACTCGCTTTGTCTCGCCCAAATCTGCCTCGACCTCGCCGATCGCTGGGACTGGCAACTGACGATCGGCCATTGCGACCACCGCTGGCGCGACGACTCCGCCGATAACGCCCGCTTCGTCGCCGCACTCGCCGATCGCTGGGGTGTGCCGTACCACCAACGCACCGCCGATATTGCCCTGAATAGCGAAGCCGACGCCCGATCGTGGCGCTACCGCCAGCTCGTCGCGATCGCCCAGGACATCGGCGCAACCCACATCGCCACCGGCCACACCGCCAGCGATCGCGCCGAAACCTTGCTGCACCACCTGCTACGCGGAACCGGAACCGACGGCCTCAGCGCGATCGCCCGATCGCGATCGCTCACCGAATTCCAAACTCCAGAATCCGCCTCAAGCCTAAAACCGACACCGCAACTGGTGCGCCCCCTGTTCGAGATCTTTCGCCACGAAACCGCCGCCTTTTGCACCGATCGCGGCCTGCCGATCTGGGAAGACTCCACCAACCGCGACGAAACCTACACACGCAATCGCATCCGTCGCCGCCTCTTGCCCTTCCTTCACGACCAGTTCAACCCCAAAATCGAAGCCGCCCTTGCCCGCACCTCTGATGCAATCTCCGTAGATCGCGACTGTTTAGAAGCGATCGCCGCTCATGGCCTGATCCAAGCCAGCGATCGCCACAACCGCGATCGCTTACACCGCCCAACCCTCAGAACATTTCATCTCGCCATCCAGCGCCGTATTGTGCGACAGTGGCTCGAACAAACCTTCGATCGTGCGCCAAATTTCGCCCAAATTGCCAAAGTTGTCGCCCTAGTCGATGCCCCACAAAAAACGCGCACCGATCCAATCGTCAGTGCGCGTATCGTGGAAGTGTGCGGTCATTGGCTCGAAGTTATCGCCCTAGATCCGCCCAACTCCTAACTTGTTAAACCGGTGACCACCTCTTGAAGCTGGGCGATCGCATGTTCCTGAGACTGTTTCGCCTCAGTCGCCGCCGTTGCACTCTCCTTGAGGCTGTCACAACCCGAAGCTAGATCGGCTAATTGCGCCTCGATCGTATCGAGCAAACCGCCGAGGGCTTCGATACGTGCGGTTGTGCGCTCTAGCGCTGCTGTTGCAGCCTCCAACGCATCCACTTGCTCATTCACTTGGCTCACATGCGCTTCAATCTCTTGTTGCTTCGCCGCAATTGCAGTATCGAGGCTCGCAAGATTGGTTTGGAGTTCAGCAATTTCCGTCTCAAGCGTCGCGAGAAGCGCCGTCTGCTCACTCTTGCGCAGTTGCAACTGAGCCATGATGACGCTGGTGTCGATCGTGCCACCGCCAGAGGACGTTGCTTCGGGAGGATTGCCCAAGCGTCGCCACAACACAACCTGATGCAGATTCATTCCTCGCTCTTGTTTGCGCAGATTACGCCGCTGCCCCACCAGAGTTTGATTGAGAAACTTAAAACTTTCGTGGCTATCGGCTAGCTCAGTTTGCAACTCGGCACGCTCCGCCTCATTTGCACGCGCCAGCTTGGTCTCAAGTTCATTGAGATCCATACGTTGCAGGGTCAATTCTTCCTCTTGATCGCTGACGAAACGGAAACCTTTTTCAAGTTCATCCTGGAGCTGGCGAACTTTTTGCTGCAATTCGTTCAGCGGCAATCGTTCTAATTCGCTGAGATCAACTCCAAGCTCGCTATCATTACCGCCGCTATTGATGGACAGTTGCGAGATCTCGGTGGTCAAAGCCTCCACGTCCGCTAAACGCTCGGTGATGGCACTTGTTAACTGTTGCTTGGCTTCGATCACGGCTTGCTGGCTGCTACGTCCGGCTTCAGCACGATAAAACTCGGCCTGTAGCTCGCTCAAAGCGGTGCGCGTTGCTTCGAGATCGCCACGAAGCCGATCGCGATCTGCTTGGAGTGTTTCGAGCTGATCTTGATCGCCCTCCAGCATTTGTCGGCGATCGCGACAGCTTTGACGCTGAGCTTCGATTTGCGCCTCGATCGCCGCGATCGGCTCGATCGGATCACCGGACGTTGTTACAACTTCCGCTAGGTAATCGAGCCATTCTTTCAGACTATTCGCTTGATCAGCATCCAAGCTAGCGGCTTGCTCAGTCTGTTGCGCAAAACTCTCCCGCTCACCCTGAAACTGCCTCCAAGCAGCCTCTAGCTCTTGCTTACTATAATTGACCTCTTGACGAGCATTGTTAAGCGCACTCGTTTCCGCCTCAATCTCTGTCTTGCGTGCTTCCAGAGCTTCAAGTTGCTCTTGAATGTGCTCAACCTGCTCTTCGCGTCCCTGAATTTCGGTCTCTCGGCGATTGAGTTCCTCCGCTTGATACGTCAAAGACGCTTTCCACTGATCAATCTCCTCTTCTTGGGTTTTGGTCTTCTCTTGAAAACGCGAAAAACCCTGCAAAATTTTAACCAGTTGCGGTCCAGCTTCCTTCGGGACTCCCTGCACCTGCTTGTTCGGGCTAATTTCGACCATCACCAGCACGCCAGCCCCAAAGGTCGTGGCGTCATCAAAGGGGATTTCATCGCCAGAAGCCGGACTCCAGTTATGCTCACTACGCTGCTGGGCGAGGAGCTTGAGTCCGGCTTTCCCGCTACCGAAAACGCCGCTTTTCTTTTGAACTTCCGCTAGGTACAGCACGCTTTGCTTTCCTCTATCAAACCAATTGAAGTGCTACTTGCTCGTATCGCGCGTTGTTGAGAGCATCTCGAAACTTGAGTTTTGAACTCAAGTGGTCGGAGCACGATCACGCATAACCCTTGACCCAATAATGATCGCGCGTTGGGCGCAGCGCCACGCTATTCGATCGCGATCGTCTATTACAGCTTATGCCTGAAGCTACGTCTCAGTCTACAAGCTCTTGTTTTGAGTTGCCGAAGAATCTTGACTGGCTCAGAACGTTCAATCATCCAATTTGGCTCAGGGCTATTATGTCTACGTCAGATGGAGATGAATGAATGTAGATAAAATCTCTTGTCCATTGCTAACGGACATTCATCATCGCACCATTCAATATGTATATCGGCGTGTATTCGCGATCGCCTGACTTGGCGATCGTCTCCTGACACTCATAAGGGGGTAGCATTCCTCTCATGACAAACCAGGCCAACACGTCAGGTCTATACGATACCTAGCTTGTTTAACTCTTCACACATACCAAGATATATTGTCCAACTTTAGTTTTAATCTTAATTTAAATCCTAATTTCCAATCCACTCTCAGCAATTAAGTGACACTAAATATGCAAGGGGTGGCACGAACGGGGAAACTTCGGACTACACTTGAGGGTGCGAGATCGCTGGTATTCCGATTCATGAGACCGTTCCGCAAGCACAGAGCGGGCTGACGTTTAGGCGCTGGAGAACGCATGCAGGGCAATTTAAACGAAATTGATATCCGCAGTATTTTGCAACTGATCGCCCTCGGACAGCGAACGGGTGAACTGTTCATCGAGACCTATCGTCCAACATCGTCCCGAGGTGGCGATCGCCCCAGTCACGACGCGCTTGACCGATCTTGGTTTGTCTTTTTCGTGAATGGTCAGATTGTCTATGCGGCGGACGCCCACAGCCAGAATGAACGGCTACGCGACTGTTTACGCTTTTATCAGCTCGAAACACTAATGGATACGGTGGAGTTCCCTGAGCTAACCACCACCAATACCCACGAATATGCCTACCTTTGGTATCTCATTGAGAACCATCATCTAACCCCGATCCAAGGTCGAACTATTTTGTGTCGGATGGTGCGCGAGACCTTGTTTGAGCTGCTGGGCTTACACCAGGGATCATTCATCTTCGATCTCGGCCCTGCACTTGCACCGCAGCTGATGGCGCTTCCGGTTTCGTCGCTGGTGACGAAGACGATCCAGCAGACCCAAGATTGGAAGCGCTTTTATCCCCACATTCAGTCCTCAGAGCAGTGTCCATTCATTGCTGATCTTGATACGCTTCAGCAAAAAATGCCCGAAAAAGCTCTGCAAACCTTGACGGCTGTGGCTGACGGTAAGACCTCGATTCGACGCATGGCCAGAGCGCTCAATCGTGATATTGCTCCGATCGCTAAGGCGATCTATCCCTATGTCCAAACGGGAGTGGTGCAGTTGCAGTGGCCGAAGGATGAGCGATCGCGCACCTTGCGCTTACGTCAATCTGAAGACACCGTGCCGCGTGTGGTGTGTATTGACGATGAACGAACCATTCGGAAATCGGTCGAGATTATGCTCGAACCTCATGGTTATGAGATTTCGACGATCGGGTCATCGCTCAAGGCGCTGTCATTACTCTTCCCCCTTCAGCCCGATTTGATTCTCTGCGACATCACGATGCCAGAGCCGGACGGCTACGAGCTGTGTGCGATGTTGCGTCGATCGCGGGTGTTTCGCGAAGTCCCGATCATCATGCTGACGGGGCGTGACGGTTTCACGGATCGGGTGAAAGCCCGTATGGTGGGCGCGACGGACTATCTGACGAAACCCTTCTCTGAGCAAGAGCTTTTGATGTTGCTTGAGCAATATATTGGACCGGGCATCACGCGATCGGACGATTTTGAAGCGGCGTTTCGCGATGCGATTCAACCCGAATGGGGGTCTGCTTAATCGAAGCGGATCACTCGGTTCGGCTCGATTTGCGCCTTTATCAAGAATTTGAGGAGAGACTCCGTCCTTGTCGGACGGCTTTTTGTACAATAGTGGTGTATCGCAGGGCTTACGGGAGGCTAGACGCCAAAGTCTGTGATGTGAGCATCAGACCAAAACACCCTTTGGCGGGGGTGAAGGCCAGTGCTACAAAGCAGGAACCCAACTCGTGATATTTGGGAATCACCCTGGCTTTAGCCCGGTGAGGATGTCAATAGATGTAAAGTCGTAACGGAGTGGGCATCCTAAATTTAGAACACATTCAGTGTTGATCTCCCAGATTCCATGAACCAATACGGTTACGACTTTGCAGGATAATAGATCTAAGGCGATCGCCTTGACTCAAGATCAGTTGATTTTGTGAAACTAGATACTTGCTGCTGTCTTGTCGTGGAATCCATCAGGGGCAGCACCGACACTCCGTCAAAATCAGTCAAGTATCGATCATCACGTCATCCTTGACTGAGACTCAGTCGATCTTGTCAAGTCAACAACGTGAGAGTTCCGTGGCCTAAAGCCACGACACACAGTCAGGATATAGAGAAATGAGCAAGGTTTTAGTCATCGAAGATAGCGCAACTCAGCGAGAAATGATTGCCGATCTCTTGAGAACGAATGGCCTCACGGTCATCGAAGCGACAGACGGAATTGAAGCGCTGGATAAAATCCAGGGTAATCCACCGGATCTTGTTATCCTCGATATTGTCATGCCCCGCATGAATGGCTACGAGGTCTGTCGTCGCCTGAAAGCAGATCCCTGTATGCAGGGTGTTCCCGTGGTGATGTGTTCCTCGAAAGGCGAGGAGTTCGATCGCTACTGGGGTATGAAGCAGGGAGCAGATGCTTACGTTGCCAAGCCGTTCCAGCCCAATGAGCTGGTCGGAACCGTCAAACAGATGCTGCGAGGCTAGGACACGATGATCGGCAATTCTGACTTTTTGATGGGTGCGTCTGATCCAAATCAAGCACCGGAATTCCAGCAGCTTGAAACACCGGAGGGTGAGTTACACCTCCGCTTTTCTCTAACCTCCGGACAGCAGCTTGCGCTCCCCGCAGTTGGAATTAACGAGGTGTTTGATCCGTCACCGGATGAAATCACCCCGATGCCTAACGTTTCGCCGCTCTTGCTCGGAACGTTTAATGTCAGGGGGCGCGTAGTCTGGGTTGCGGATCTCGGCCAGTTTTTGGGTGATCCGAAGCCACTAAACGCTGATCGAACCCAGCTTTTCGTCATTGCGGTCGAGGATCAGGACACTATACTGGGTCTAGCTGTCGATCGCATCGTCAAGATGCAGTGGTTAGACATCGATAATCTCCAAGCCTCAAACAGCGCTCCGGATGGGATGGCGCCTTTCCTTAAGGGTGAATGGGTGTTTGAGGAAGAAGAGCAAGTTGTCACGCTCAGCTTGCTCGATCGAATCTCTGTACTTCGGTCAGCCCGTTGGGCGGCCTAAGACCACTCATCTGTGTGCATCGAGCACTTACGCCGCTTTCAATCTGCGGTACATTAAAATCGATCGAGACTCGCCTGACGGATGACATCGAATACGATCGACACCAAGACTGTGACGCTAGGGAAAGCAGATGGCACCAAGCACCGATGACTTCGTTCAGGAGTACCAACGAGCCGAACAGGCGTACATGGACGGCAGCTATGAAGAGGCTGCTGACATTGCGTGTGAGTTGGTGACGCGCGACCCAAACGATCCCAGCACGCGCCTTCTGCTCGGGCATATCTACTGCGGTATGCAGGACTACCCGAACGCTCGATCCCAATATCAGTATGTCCTCGAACTGTCGGACGAGCCTGAATTTATTGAATATGCCGAGAGCGGGATCGCGTACGTCGATCGCGTTGATTCCAACACCTCGGGAGGATCCTTCCAGACCGATCTGGCCGTGGGTCTCGATGATGAATTTGATGCTGATCTCGGTCTAGATCACGATGATATCGATGCTGGCGCAACGATGAATGGTCAGGCCATGGCAGCACCCGGTCGTGCGTCTGCCACAGAAGATGATTTCTTTGCCAGCGGCAACGGAATGGACGATGATTTCGATCGTTTCGACGAATCTCCATTTGGAGCGGAGTCTCTAGAGGAATCATCTGCCGAAATGGACGATGTAGACTCTGACCCTTTTGCTAATTTTGCCTTTGACGCGGACGCAGACGAAACCGCAATCAGAGACAATCCCATGCAAGCCTGGGCGGGCGAAGTTTCGGAAGATGCCGCCTTGACAGAAGAGGAAGACGATCCACCATTTGCAGCGATCGCAGATGAGCCGGTTGGCGCATTTGAAGACTCCGATGGTTTCGGAGAATTTGACGAAGAAGAGACGCAATTTGGGTTTGACAAAACGTCAGACTCTGATCCCCATGCGGCTAAGACCATCGCGATCGCCGATGAAGCTTCCGCTTCTTCACACTCCATGTCTTCTTTTTCCGAAGACGAAACTCTACTCAATGATCCCAGTAGCTCTGATCCGGTTGAGCATGGGTGGGAAGACGAGCTTGATGGCGATCCGTCTAACAATATTTTTGATCCTTCGGCCTTTGATGCTGGCTTTGAAAGTCAGGATGCATTCCCCGATTTTGAGATTGGCTCAGACTTGCAAGTTGAGACCTCCCCAACTTTCAAAAAATCCCGCCAGCCCTTTCCGATCGCGGCAGCCGACAACACGGCACTCAACGATTCGCAGTCCACATCGGATAATCTCTTCACGGGAGAAATGCCTGACCTCGTCGGCGACGAGCAACACGGTGATTCATTCCCGACCTCAGATCTTGATCCAGGAATAGACGCGATCGATTTTCCTCAGCCCTTCTCCGAATTTGAAGGCTTCGATGAAGCTCCCTTTCAAACCGCAATGCCCAGCGAGTTCGCCGATGGTGACCTCAATGAATCGGCATTTCCCGACTGGACGCCCCAAAGTCGTACGCCTCAATCGGATACTTTCAGTCGCTTCGACGCACCCAGTGACATCGACCCTTCCTTCGGACAGTTTGACACTGAGACGAGCGGCAATACGGAAACCTACGTCATGGACCCGCCGCCAGGTAGCCATTTTGAAGACTGGGACGCAAGTATCCCGCACGGCAACCCGATTTCAGCTCAACCCCAAAATTCGAGCTTGCCTTTTGCGGCGAACGCGGTACATACCGACGATGACGACGGCACTTACATTATTCCCTCTGCGGATAATGATAACTTCGCTGCGTTTGATGAAGGAGTCTTTGCCGACGATGACTTTGGGGGCAATGAATTTGAGGATGATAACGACGACGAAGGTTTTGAGTTTGATTCCTTCGATTCGGATTTTGACGGGAGTAATGTCTCTGGAGATCGTCCCAATAGCAGCGTGAGCTTTCTGGACGATGATGGCTTTGATGATTTCGGTGACCTCGATCAAGTCCCGAACTTTGAAACGGGAGCATCGAATGCTGATTTCGGAGTCGATGATTTTCTCGACGATCCCGGAATGCTGTCCAGTAGCAGCATGAGCAACACGTCATTCTCAGAGCTAGGCGATGGCTCGATCATTCATGACGAGGAACTCTTTAGCATCGCGGGTCAGTCGGATGCCGTCCCGACCTTTGGCTCATCCGATAGCAGTGTCGCGGAAGCCTCATCGTCGAGCGGGATTGAGCAGCAAGGGTTGCTCGCCTTTTTTGAGAATGCGCCACTTCGGACAAAGTCCTGGATTGCGGCGCTGGTGGTTGGCATTCTGTCGGCCTCAGCGGTGGCGAGTATTAGCCATATATCTAGCCGTCGTTTTGTCGATGATGCGTCGATCGCGATCGAAGTGCGACGTCAGCTCCTGCCAAAGGTTCAGCTAATCGGTTTGGCGATGTCGCTAACCTCGGGGCTTGCAGGCGGCAGCATCGCCTGGATTTTGAGTCGCCTCAGTGCTTCACAGGTGCGCCGAACAACGATCGGTTTAACCGGCGCATTTGAGTCAATTTCCCAAGGGGATCTGAACGCACGAGCAGCAGTCTTGTCAGAGGATGAATTCGGCCAGCTTTCGGCTAAATTCAACCAAATGGCGCGGGTGGTTTTCACCACCACGAACGAAGCCCAGCGCCGTGCGGAAGAAATGGAGCAAGCCAAGGAAGACTTGCAACGCCAGGTGATTCGTCTCCTCGATGACGTGGAAGGCGCGGCTCGGGGTGACTTGACGGTGACGGCGGAGGTCACCGCTGACGTGCTTGGCGCGGTCGCTGACTCGTTTAACTTGACGATTCAAAACCTGCGCGAAATTGTCCAGCAGGTTAAACAGGCGGCGCGGCAGGTGAGTAAGGGCGCGACAGACAGTGAATCGTTTGCGCGGAGTCTGGCCTCGGATGCGTTGCGGCAGGCCGAAGAGCTAGCGGCGACGCTGAATTCGGTGCAGGTGATGACCAATTCGATTCAGCAGGTGGCGAAGAGCGCTCGTGAGGCGGAGGATGTGGCGCGATCGGCATCGGTGACGGCGCTGAAGGGTGGGGAAGCGGTAGAACGTACCGTGGCCAGCATCCTGGAAATTCGCGAAACGGTGGCTGAGACCACCCGTAAGGTGAAACGTCTCGCGGAATCGTCCCAGGAGATCTCCAAGATCGTCGCGCTGATTAGCGGGATTGCGTCCCGGACGAACTTGCTCGCACTCAACGCCAGTATTGAGGCGGCACGAGCGGGCGAGGCGGGTCGTGGGTTTGCGATCGTGGCGGATGAAGTCCGACAGCTTGCGGATCGATCGGCGAAAGCGCTGAAAGAAATCGAGCAAATCGTGATGCAAATTCAAAGCGAAACGGGCTCGGTCATGATGGCGATGGAAGAAGGGCAACAGCAGGTCATCGGCGGGACGAAACTGGCCGAGCAGGCCAAGCGATCGCTCGAAGATATTATTCAGGTGGCCAACCGAATTGATGTTCTGGTGCGATCGATTCGGGCTGACACCGTGGAGCAAACCGAAACCTCACGCGCGGTTGCCCAGGTCATGCAGGCCGTCGAGTTAACCGCTCAGGAAACCTCCCAGGAAGCACACCGAGTCTCCGGGTCGTTGCAAAACCTGGTGGGCGTCTCGCGCGACCTGCTGACATCGGTCGAACGTTTCCGGGTGGAAGCCACGGATTAAGACGGTCTCCGAGACCGTTTTTGATTGCCATTACGGCGACAGTTTGGCGGCTCTGCCGTCTTGATCCTCAACCATGACAAGGGAACAGAGCAGTCATGCTACCCGAACAGCAGCGCATCCTGGGCTATTTCATCGAAGAAGCCGCCGAGCATTTACAAACGATCGAACGCGGCCTACTGAATTTGCAAGCCACGATCGATGACACCGAGTTTGCCAACGAAATCTTTCGGGCTGCGCACTCGGTGAAGGGTGGAGCCGCCATGCTCGGACTCGGAAGCATTGCCGCCATTTCGCACCGCCTCGAAGACTACTTCAAACTGCTCAAAGATCGACCGATCGTCGTTAACAATCAGGTTGAATCGCAATTTTTAGTGATTTTTGATGCCCTTCAAGATCAAGTCGGTGAGCTTCAGCGCACCGCCGATCCGAGTACGTTGGATGAGGCCAGTGTGCTCGCGGATCTTGACCCGGTATTTCACGAACTCAAGGCGCAGCTCAATCAATTAGCTGCCGAAACCCAAGCCTCAGAGCGTGAAGCCTCCGCGATTCGAGATCCTAACTGGATCGATCGCCCGCCCGCCGAACCACGCCAGTCCAGTCCGATGACGCTGCCTCTATCGCAGCCCTCTGAGGAACAAAGCGCCCTCCAGCTCATCTTTCACACCGATGTTCTGGCGCGATTACGAGAAATTCTTCGTCTATTCCAGCAGCCCGAAACTCGGGAAACACGCCAGAAAATCTGCGATATTTGCCGCGTACTCGCCAAGGTCGGCGATCAGTTTGAGCTACCCCAATGGCGGCATTTGCTCGATGTGACCCATGAGGCGATTTCGCTGCCCAATAATCGCTTTAGTGACTTGGCCGCCGTTGCCATTAAGGAGCTGAAGCAAGCCCAGGAGCTTGTGCTTGCCAATCGTGAATCCGAGATTGCAATTAGTGCCTCGCTTCAAGCCCTATTACCGCTCAGTCCAGAACCCCTCTCTCTTGCGATCGGCTCCGATGATGAGTTTGACAGTGAGTTTGACGACTTATTTGACTCCGATGAATTTGGGCTCACGGAGAGCGAGAGCGATGGCGGCGCGGACGACGACCTGTTTGCAGAAGCTAGTCCGTCCACCTCAGCCTCAGAAAAACAGGTATCCCCTAGCCATGATGTTGCGGCGTCCACGCCAGCTCCAGATAAGCGTCACGGCCCCGAGGTTGGGTCGGCGGAGTTGAGTAGTCTGGCCGACCTGTTTGAAACCGGTATGGACGATCTTGAGACCTGGGACAGTCTCGATCGCGCCGAACGCTCACATCGAAACCCACTCGGAGATCCGGATGCAGAAGAGATGGACGGCGATTTTGCCGATCTCTTTGCGAGTGATGACGCCGCAGAGCCGCCATCAGACGGTCGTGAAACCGACGCTGACGACGACCTTGATAGCCTGTTTGATGACATTGCGGATGCGACCGATGACGACGTATCAAACGAGTTTGACGCGATCGAGTCCGCACCGTCTCGCGAATTATCATCAAAGGATGATCCGGTTCGTCCAAATGCGAATGATGACTTTGATGATCTCCTCGATCTGCTAGAGACCCCAGAAACGGAGACCGAAGGCTCCGATCGCGTTGAATCCGAGGAGCCAGACGATCCGGGTTTAGACCTCGATGAGTTTGACTTTGACTTTGACTCGGATGATATTAACGCTGCGAGCGAGACCGACGAGGAAAACCTCGCTGCCATTGACGCCATCGACTTTGACTTCGACCTCGAAGGCGATCTCCTCGGTCTTGATCCGGATCTTCCGAGCGACCCGATCCGCGACGACTTCGCCAGCGAAGGGCTTATTGATCTAGAGGATCTGTTTGATCGCAGCAGCCATGATTTAGCTTCCAATGTCGATGCGGTTGCTCCCATTCGATCAGATCGCACGGAATCAACGGAGTCGGACGATTTCGATGATTTCGATGATTTATTTGACGGCATGGACAGCGTTGAGAGCGATCCCGCTCCTGATCCCGCTCCCACTCAATCGGAGACCTTCAACGCGCTTCAGAATGGGTTATCCAACGATTTTGATGACGATTTCGAGGATGATTTCGACCTATTCGACCTGAATGTGGGTGAAGCTGAAACGTTTGCGCCACCGCAAACGAAGCCGCCCATCCTGGATGACGAGGATCTATCGCTCGACGATCTGTTTGATGATGCTGACAACGTCGCCCGAGAGGCCGCAGCCTCCAGCGACGCCCATTTTTTATTGGAGTCGGATCAATCTGATCCAAACCCCGATTTTGGTGATGACGATTTTGGAGACCTGTTCTCGGGCTTGGATCTGTCGGATGCCGAGGAAAGCTTCGATAATCTAGATGAGCTAGACGAATTAGACCTGTCAGAAGCCCTGGCGGACGTCTCCCTTGATTTTGATCAGGCGCTGGAGTTCATGGAGTCAGACGAGACTGACGACGACATCGATACGAGTCTTTTCCCCCACCTCAGTGTTCTGCTGAATCTGCCGGTCACTGATACCGGAAGCGATGTGTTTGAGGTGCTTGAAGCCTACCTGGAGCAGCCCTCCCCCAGTGTCTCCACATCGCTCGCGTCTGAAGATAGCGATTTTGCCGATCTCGAACATCTGCTGGAACTGGATGCACCTCCTGGAGCCGGAGAACCCAAGCTCACCGCCGATCGCGCCCTTCCCACCAGTGCGTCTCGTAGCGGCACTCGCCGTCAGCGTGGACGCGGCAGCGCCTTTGAGCAGACGATGCGCGTACCGATTAAGCGACTCGACGACCTGAGCAACCTGGTCGGTGAGCTGGTGGTCAACCGTAATAGTCTCGAAGATGATCAGGAGCGCTTACGGCAGTTTCTCGATAATTTGCTGCACCAGGTCAGCCAACTGAGCGAGGTGGGTCAGCGGATGCAGGATCTCTACGAGCGAACTCTGCTAGAAATGGCGCTGCTCGCGAGCCGCAAGAATCGGACAGTGGCGGCACAGGGGGGAATGCCCAACACGAACGAAGAGGGCGATGAAGATTTTGATGCCCTAGAAATGGATAAGTTCAGTCTGTTCCACCTCCAGGCGCAGGAAATTATTGAACTGGTCGTCCGGGTGCGTGAGTCCTCGTCGGACATCGAGTTTCTGGTGGATGAGAACGACCAGGTGACGCGCCAGTTACGTCAGGTGACGACGCAGTTGCAGGAGGGGCTGAATCGATCGCGCATGGTGGCCTTTGCCAACGCCACCGATCGCCTGCTTCGTGGGGTGCGCGATAACGCGATCAAGTTTGGCAAACAGGTTAATTTGCAGATCGAAGGGCGGGACATGCTGATTGATCGCATGATTCTGGAGCATCTCTACGATCCGCTGACTCACTTGGTCAATAATGCGATCGCCCACGGGGTCGAAACGCCTGATGAACGTATCGCCAGAGGGAAACCCGCCCAGGGAACGATTACGGTCAGCAGCTTTAATCAGGGTAACCAAACCATTATCGCGATCTCCGATGATGGCGCGGGCATCGACAAGGATCGTGTGGCCAGTAAAGCGGTGCAAAAAGGATTGCTCTCTCAAGAACAGGCCGACAATCTGACTGACCCAGAAATTTACGACTTATTATTCTTACCAAACTTTAGTACTCGCGATCTGGCCGACGACCTAGCCGGTCGCGGGGTCGGGATGGACGTGGTCAAAACCAAGCTCAACGAAATTCGGGGAGTCATTGTCACCGACTCGACGCGGAACAAAGGGACAACATTTACGATTCGTCTACCGTTGACCCTGAGTATTTCTAAAGCGCTGTGCTGTATTAGCGATCACGCGCCGATCGCCTTCCCGATGGACGGGGTCAGCGAAGTGCTCGACAACCTACCGAGCGATCGCATCATTCGAGCAGATGACGACACGGCCTACGTGCAGTGGCGTGAACAAAAAGTCCCGTATCAACCGCTCAGCAGTCTGTTCAATTACAGTCGTCTCTCCATTCGCCCGCAAATGTACGGCTCAACGAGCGATGACGATACGGTGTCGGTGGTGATTTTGCGATCGGCCGGTAGTCAGCTTGCGATTTCCGTCGATAGCATTGTCGGCGAGCAAGAGATCGTGATTAAACAGCTTGAAGGCCCCATTCCGAAACCCGTGGGGATCACCGGCGCGACCGTGATGGGGGATGGTCATATCGTCCCGATCGCAGATGTCCTCGAACTGATTGATCTGTCGCTCGGTCGGGTACGCCGGGATGCGAGCAGCCTCTGGGATGAAACCGAAGAGGCCACCGTTGTTCAGGTTGAGAAAGCTGAGCCGATGGTGCTCATCATTGATGACTCGATCACGGTGCGTGAGCTGCTGTCGATGACGTTTAAGAAGTCGGGGTATCGCGTCGAGCAGGCTCGCGATGGTCAAGAGGCTTGGGAAAAAATGCGATCGGGAATGCCCTGCGAGCTGGTGTTCTGCGATATGGAAATGCCGCGCATGAACGGCATGGAACTGCTGGAAAAAATGAGCAGCGATCCACGCTTGTCAGAGCTACCGATCGCGATGCTCACCTCGCGCACCGCCGAAAAAATGAAACGTCGTGCCGGTGAACTCGGCGCTAAAGGCTACTTCACGAAGCCCTATCTAGAGGAAGTCTTGCTGGACGCTGCTCAGCGAATGCTCGCCGGAGAGAATCTCATGGCGAATGCCGCCAGTGCCGAACCGGCTCCAGCCTCGTAGCAGGACGATCGCTGGTAGCAGCAAGAGCAAAGGTTACATGATGTCATGTTCAAAACTCGCGACGTCTTTCTCTTGTTCGCTTAGGATAGGAATCATCACGTGGCCTGAGCTGCCGCCGCACGGGTGCAACCACGCTCAACGCTCTAACCCCCTTGCTCGACTATGGCTCCTTCGATCGTCAAACGTTACGCCATCGCCTTTAACCAATACAAAGTCGTCGGTTTTGCCGCCTTCGCCTTCTGCGTTGCTGGAGCCGGTTTACTCAGTTTGAGCGAGCCGCCGCCACCGAGCTATAAAGCCTCGTCAGCCCTCGCGTCCAATGCTCCTGCGATCCCGCTTTCGACCACAGGCCCTACGATTCACGAGCAAGGCAAGGCAGCACTGACCGCAGAATTTCTGGTCGATCAGCAGGTCGTTGAATCCGTCGCCGCACAGGTTGGGGTTGATCCGCGTCTGGTGAAAGCCGTGTCGGTTCGTGTTCCCGCTCCTGAGGAGCCTCAGTTCTACTACGTCGCCTACAAAGATTCCACGCCAGAGCGAGCTGAAACGGTCTTGCGGCTGCTGATGGAAGCCATGGTCGCCAAAAGTCTTGCGTTTAACCAATCGCGACTCGACGGCATGATCGAGGCGATGGAAGAGCGGATGCCTGAGGTTCAGGGAGAACTCGAAGCCGCAGAGGAGAAGCTCGTGCAGTTCGATCGCGTGGAAGGGGCGATTTTCCTCGAAGCGGAGACAGGAAGTTTGCAGGGGGAAGTCGTCGGCGCTCAGACCAGCCAACGTGCGGCACGTCAGAAAATTGAGGTGCTGACGTCTTCGATCGCGGCCTTGGAACGACAGCTTGGTTTAAGCGCCGAGGAAGCCTACACCTCGGGAGCCCTCAGCCAAGATCCGATCGTGGGCAGCATTCGCAGTCAGATTTCCCAAATCGAAACGCAGCAGGCGCTACAGGCTGAGACATTACGACCAGAACACCCGCAGATGCGGGCATTTCAGAAACAGATCGCAGGACTCGAAGGATTGCTCGAAAATCGCGCGGCTGAAATTATCGGCGGTGGTGGGGTGGGTGCTCCTCTGCTAAACAGCGATCGGATTCGCGTTTCGAGCGCTCTCGATCCACTGCGTCAAGAAATGGCAGGTCGGCTAATTGGCCTCAATCTCGATTTGGAGAATACTCGACGCGAACTTGAAATTGCTCAACGCAGCGAGCAAGACGCGATGCGTAAATTTATCAATCTTCCGGACTTGCAGCTTGAGCGTGAGCGGATTGCGCGTGAATTAGCGATTAAAAAAGGATTTTATGATCAGCTACAGGCGCAGTTGATCGATGCTCGGGCAGCACGCAATGAAACGACCAGTAACCTCAGCATTGCTCAAGCGCCTGAGATTGAAGAGACGATTACGCCGCCGCCCAATGTCATTCTGTTAATCCTGGGTGGCACGATCGTCGGTCTTGGCGTCGGCGGTGCGGCCATCTTCCTGCTCTCGGCGCTCGAAGGACGCTGCTACACCATGGAAGAGGTCTCGAAAGCCTTTACGAACCGTGATATTCCCGTTCTCGGAACCATTCCTCAACTGATCGATTTCGAGACCTATGACGACGAGGCCATGCTGACGATCGTCAATCCGGAATCGCCGTATCTGGACTACTATGAGCGCCTGCGTAGCAACATTGTGCGATCGGGCGAGAAAGCGCCTCCAAAGGTTGTCGCGATTACGAGCTGCGGTGCGCAAGAGGGCAAAACGATCACGACCTATAATCTCGCGATCGCCGCAGCCCGAGCCGGTAAGCGCACACTGATCATTGAGGCGGACTTGCGATCGCCCTCACAGATTGCCGCCCTGGGTCTGAGTATTAACCCCGAAAGCTTGCTCGAACCCCTGCGACATTACGACCCGGTGCGGAACAACATGCGATTAGTGCCTGGGGTCGAAAATCTCTACGTGATTTCAACGCCAGGGCCGCAACCGCAAGCGGTGGCGATCGTCGAGTCGAGCGAGTTGCAAAACCTGATTGAGACGGCACGGGCGCGGTTTGACTTTATTGTGATTGACACACCGTCGCTGAGTCGCTGTAACGATACGCTGACGATCGAAGCGCTCACGGATGGTTTGATCTTGGTCGGACGTCCTGGCTTCACGCAGACATCGCTGGTGGCAGAACAGGCGGCGGCGATCGAAGAGGCAGGCGAAAAACTAACGGTACTCGGTAGCGTCGTGAATGGAGCGGAAATCACGATCGAACTACCGCCACTGCCGGAGGAGGAAGAATTGCTCGGCGAGGCGGCTGAAGTCACGGCTCATGTGGGTGAAGACGAGTACAGCAGCGAGCTAGAGTTATCCGCGCCCGATCGCCGCGATCAATACCTTTAACTTATATCCAACAACTTCTAATCGTCGCTCTCAACATCACGCAACAAGCAGCGTTGCCGAGTGTTGCTACCTCGGATCGGCAATACGTCCTGATTGTTTGTCTCTTAAAGCTTGACCTTATACCCAGGTATAGAGTTTAGCATGACCCTTGTTACGCCTCCATCATCATCTTGAGTGCCTTACTACAGATAGGTGAGGTTGCCCGCAGGCTCAACCTCAATCCCCAAACGCTTTACTTTTATGAGCGTATCGGTCTAATTCCCGCACCTCAGCGATCGGCTTCAGGCTATCGATTATTCGATGCGCGTGACCTGGCACGACTCGGGTTTATCACTCGCACCAAAGCCCTAGGATTAAGCCTGGAAGAAATTAAGGAAATGCTGGTCTTGTATGACGGTGAATCCCTGACCTGTGAAGCGATTCACGCGAAGCTGGTAAGCAAAGTACAACACCTCAATCGAAAAATCCAACGTTTGCAAGCCCTACGCGACGAACTGACCCCCCTTATCAACCAATGTCAAATCTACCTCGACACATCTCCCCCCATTCAAAGCTGTGCGGCGTTACAGGACTTGACCACAACAAACCCCAATATCTCAGAGGTGTGACTTTGAGGTTTGTAAAGATAGGACTGACGTAAAAATCGCTAAAACCGTTGAAACTTCGTAATGAATTGGTGGCTGAAACCGCGAAATTACGTTGAAATTCGTCAGTCCTCTCTAAATACACGATCGCCTACCGTCTGAGGTTTATTCCGCTATGTCCAGCCCTCCAGAACGATCCGTCATGTCGTCCTCGCCCGTCCAAGCCGGTGGGACGCTCAATATTTTTGAACGCTACCTGACGGTGTGGGTCGCCTGTTGCATCGTCGTCGGTATTGGTCTGGGACGGTTCTTTCCCGACTTGGCGACACTGCTCGATGCTATGAGCGTCCATCAAGTGTCGATTCCTGTGGCGATCTGCCTATTTTTCATGATGTATCCCATCATGGTAAAAATCGACTTTAGCCAAGCGGTGAAAGCCGCTCGTACCCCGAAGCCGGTCATTCTCACACTGGTGGTGAACTGGCTGATCAAACCGTTGACGATGGTGTTATTCGCGCAGGTGTTTTTGGGGCAGTGGTTTCGTCCGTGGCTGGTGGGGACAGAACTGTTGCGCGGAACGGAGGTGGCGATCGCCGATTCGTATATTGCCGGGGCGATCTTGCTGGGAATTGCGCCCTGTACGGCGATGGTGCTGATGTGGGGCTATCTGTCCTATAGCAATCAGGGTCATACGCTGGTGATGGTGGCGATCAACTCGCTGACGATGTTGGTGCTGTACGCGCCCTTGGGTCGCTGGTTGCTGGCGATGGGCGATCTGGTGGTTCCGTGGCTGACGATCGTGCTATCGGTGGCGATCTACGTCGGTTTGCCGCTCGTGATGGGCATGGCCTCGCGAACCTGGATTTTGCGCACGAAGGGACGGGTCTGGCTCGATCGCGTTTTCCTGCACTATCTCAACCCGATCGCCACGATCGCCCTGCTCACCACGATCGTGCTGCTCTTCGCCCTCAAAGGCGAGCTGATCGTTGAGCAGCCGCTGCATATTGCTCTGATTGCGATTCCTCTCTTCATCCAGACCAACTTTATTTTCGGGCTGACCTACATCGCGGCGCAAAAGCTGGGGTTGACGTACGAGGATGCGGCTCCGGCGGCACTGATTGGCGCGAGCAACAATTTTGAAGTGTCGATCGCGACGGCGGTAATGCTGTTTGGTCTCAATTCCGGCGTGGCGCTGGCGACCGTGGTGGGCGTGCTGATCGAGGTTCCGGTGATGTTAATGCTGGTGGAATTTTGCAAGCGGACGGCGTTTTGGTTTCCGCGTGAACCGGAAAAAGCAACGTTGCTTGATCCTCGTTGTCTCAAAGGGATTAAGAGTCTTTAAACAGAAAGTGGCAATATGAGCCTGACGGATCGCAGTCATATCCAGGCAACTTTGAACTGTTTAAGCATGGTGGGCGATGGCCACTACGACGAACGACTATAACTTTGAGGTGGCATCAATGAAGCGGGTAATGTTTGTTTGTAAGAAAAATTCATCCCGATCACAGATGGCTGAAGGCTTTGCGCGATCTTTGGGAGCAGGGCGTGTCGTCGTGGTCAGCTCGGGGCTAGAGGCCAGTCAGGTTAACCCCCACGCGATCGCGGCGATGGATGCGATCGGGATTGATATTCGCGGTCAAACGTCCAATGCGTTAAGCGAATTTGCACCCGAGGATTTTGATGGGGTCATTTCGCTCTGTGGCTGCGGGGTCAATTTGCCGCCAGCCTGGACGAAATTGGACGTGTTTGAAGATTGGCAGCTCGACGATCCGGCAGAACAACCCGAGATTTTTCCTCGTGTCCGAGAGGAGATTCGATCGCAGGTGGTCGCCCTCCTCGCTCGCCTCGATCCAGCCAACGAACAATCTTGACCTCAAGTGGGTTCGGACAGGAGCAAAAGAGTCTTTAAAGTCAAAATTTCCGAACATTGCGATCCCTTTCTCGATATTCTGTAGTTTGATTGCGATCGTGATCGGATCTGCACTAAGTCAGGCCGCCGATCGGATCACATCTCAGCCAAGCTCTCAAGCGTTTCAGTTTGATCAGTTTGAAAGCGTCGCAATGTCTAGACTGTAACCCCGTTAAACCTCTGTCCATGTTAGAAGCGTGCGTGTTTTTCACGGTGTTGTGTGGCTTTTTTGGCCTGATTTTCAAACAAAACCTGGTGATGAAAATCATCGCCATGGATGTGATGAGTACCGGCACGATCGCCTATTACGTCGCGATCGCCGCTCGTGGCGGCCAGATTGTACCGATCGCGGACAACCCTGACGCCAGCTTGACGAACGGAACCTACGCCGACCCGGTTCCCCAAGCCGTGATCCTCACAGCGATCGTCATCGGCTTCTCGATCCAAGCGCTGATGCTCGTCGGCGTTATGAAATTGGCGAGAGATAATCCCACACTGGAAACCGACGCGATCGAACGGAGCTACCGCCCGTGATGGAATTAACTGAATTGGTGTCCGTTATCACCGTCGCCTGGGTCGCCCTACCGTTTTTCGTCGGCTTCAGCATCTACCTGCTGCCCCAGTTTGATCGCCTGCTCGCCCTGAGCGTGACGCTGATCTCCGCCACCTATGCCGGTCTGCTCTTCGTCGCGCGATCGCCCCAAACCTTTGAACTGATCGACCACTTCGGCGTGATCCTGATCGCCGACTCCCTCAGCGGCTTTTTCATCCTCACCAACGCTCTCGTCACCCTCGCTGTCCTGCTCTACTGTTGGCGCAGCGACAAAACCGCCTTCTTTTTTACCCAGGTCATTTTGCTCCACGGCAGCGTCAATGCCGCCTTTCTCTGCGCTGACTTCATCAGCCTCTACGTCGCCCTCGAAGTCATCAGCGTCGCCTCGTTTTTGCTGGTGACCTACTCGCGATCGGCGCGATCGATCTGGGTCGGCCTGCGCTACCTGTTCGTCAGCAACACCGCCATGTTGTTCTACCTCGTCGGTGTCGCACTGGTATACCAAGCCACGCACTCCTTTCATTTCGAGGGTTTGAGCGTTGCACCACCGGAAGCGATCGCCCTGATTTTTCTCGGCCTACTGGTGAAAGGCGGCATTTTTGTCTCCGGTTTATGGCTACCGCAAACCCACTCGGAAGCGGAAACGCCCGTGTCGGCCATACTGTCCGGGGTGGTGGTCAACACTGCCGTGTTGGCGCTGGTGCGATGTGCTTTGGTTGTGCCGGAGGTGGAACCGATCGTGCGGCTCGCCGGGGTCGGAACGGCGTTGTTTGGGGTCAGCTATGCCGTATTTGAAAAAGACAGTAAGCGGATGCTGGCCTTCAGTACGGTGTCGCAGCTCGGGTTTGTGCTTGCGGCTCCGGCTGTGGCCGGGTTTTACGCACTGACGCATGGACTGGTGAAGGCCGCCCTGTTTTTGGTGGCGGGGTCGTTACCGAGCCGCAACTTTAAGGAATTGAACCAACAGCCGATCGCCCGATCGCTGTGGCTGATGGGCGCGATCGCCGCCTTTTCGATCTCCGGTCTGCCACTGCTAGCGGGTTTCGGCGCGAAAACATTAATGATGAAATCGCTGCTCCCGTGGCAAGTCGTCGCCATGAACATCGCCGCCATAGGAACCGCTATTACCTTCGCAAAATTCATCTTTTTGCCCCACTCCAGCACGGTCACAGCACCCAAAAAAGTCAAGATTCTTTGGCCATCGATGGTTATTTTACTCGGCGGTTTATTGGTAGCTAATTTCGTAGATATCGATTCCTACAACATCGTGAATATCGCAAAAGCCGTCGGTATAACTATCTTTGGATGGTTGATTTATCTGGGAATAATTAAAAAGCTGAGTCTTAAGCTACCGAGTATGTTTGAGCGGCTCGAACATCTGATTGGGGTGATGAGCTTGAGCGCGATAGGGCTGTTTTTACTGCTGATTTATGTCAGCGCACCAAGCACATCAAGCGCACCCGGAGGTTTAGGGTAATGGCCTATTTGGATATCTGTCTCCGGTTAACCATTTGGTTTTTACTGACAGCCGATCTCAGCCCGACCAATATCGTCATTGGGATTGTCGTTGCGCTTTTAATACCGCGTAGTGTCACCAAACCCTCCGCACTACGTGATTGGTTAAAAGCTCTCTGGCATAGCCTGGTCGCAATTCCCCAAGCCTATATCGAGGCGATCGAGATTATCGTCAAACCTCATCGCTATGAGGATGTAACCCTCGAAAAAGTCTCGCCGCGTCGTACCCCCGGCCTAGTTTTTCTCGATATTTTCATCATTACCTTCACCCCCAAAACGATCGTCACCGAATACCACGAACGAGGCTGGTATAAAATTCACTGGATTCGCCGGAGAAAACCCAAATGAATTGGATTTTAGTCACGATGATTCTCGCTTTATTGATTCCAATCTACGAAGCCTTTCAGGATGAGGATATTTGGCAAAAAATGTTAGCTTTTGCCAGTGTAGCGACAAAAACATCGATTATGATTTTGGTTGTTTCGGTATTGCGAGATGACTGGATGATTGGTGTGGTTGGGGTGATTATCTTAAGTGTGGGAAATGCGTCATTAATGCTGCTCGCGCAGATTTTAAAACGGGTGAATGAGTCATGATTGATGGCATTAGTACGCTCTGTATTGCGATCGGTCTCATTTTTTGGTTGTGGGGAACCTGGCCGTTACTGGGATCACGATCAGTCCTATTTAAATTGCATAGCCTGTCGGTTGCGGACACCTTGGGGTCAATGGCGATCGTCGTCGGCTTGCTGCTCCAGATTCCGCGCGAGTGGCCGCTGCTGATTTTGGCGCTGATTTCCCTAGCAATTTGGAACACGATTTTGGGCTATGTCCTGGCCTACTGTTCGACGGAGGATCACCCGCATGACTAACACAATGACAGATCTCGATTTGTTGGCGATCGTGGTGCTGTTGCCGATCGCAGCGATGATGACCCTCTTACAAAAAAATCCGTATCACGCCCTGGTGGTGCGGGGAATTTTGGGGGCGATCGCGGCGCTGGTGTACGCGCTATTTGGGGCGGCGGATGTGGCGCTCACCGAGGCGCTGGTCGGGACAATGCTGGCGATTACGCTGTATATGGTGGCGGTGCGATCGTCGCTGGTACTGCGATTGGGCGTGGTTGCAGAATTGGCAGAGTTCGTGGAGTTGGCCGATTCGTCCGAGGTTTCGGACTCGTTCAACAACCCAGAATCACCAGAATTATCGAAAGCGCCAGAACCCAGGGCGACACCACCCCATATTTTCATCAATCCAAGCAATAATCCTGCCAGCGATTCCACCTCGGAGGAATTGTCCCCGATACGTGAGGCGATCGTCTCCTCCCTGCCTGAACCGCTGATCGCCGATCTGCGCGATTTTTGCCGTCAGCATTTCCTCCGTCTCGAATTAATTTCGTACCCCGATCGCGTCGCCCTACACGCCGCCCTCGAAACGCGAGATGTTCACGCTATTGGAGACGGATCGGAATCGATATCACTCCCCGAAAATGCCGCATCAACGCCTCTTCCCTACCCGCTCACCATCCGAGTCCCGCGACTCTATGACCTGATGCAAGCCGAACTGAACCCGGCGATCGTCACCCTTCGCCCTACCTTTCCGATCAAACCAACCGATTCAACTCCCCTCTCCCCAGCCTCAAAGCCTTAATTTTTCATTCCAAAGCTTTCACTCCAAAGCTTTCACTCCAAAGCTTTCACTCCAAATTCTCCACCCCAAAACTCTAAACACCAAGCCTGATGAAATGGATTTATCTCGTTGCGGGTATCGCCTTTTTTCTCAAAATGCTGTGGCTCCCGAACCCCGCCTCGGATCTCACCAATATGGAAGTGGTGGCCGCGATCGTGCGCGATAGCGGTATCCCCAATGCGGTCTCCGGCATCCTGTTTCGCAATCGGTTATACGACACGATTTTTGAAGTGGTGGTGTTTACGGTGTCGATTATGGGGGTGCGCTATTTGCTGGCCGATGAGCAACCGTCGCCGACGGTGCATCAGTTTACCGACCAGCCGTCGATCGTGCTGGCACGTCTCGGCGCGACGATTACAGCGCTGGTGTGTGTCGAGCTAATGCTACGCGGACACCTGAGTCCCGGCGGTGGGTTTGCCGCTGGGGTGGCGGGCGGCACGGCGATCGGCCTGGTGGCGATCACGTCGCCCGCTGATTGGATGGAAGGGATCTACAAGCGCTGGCGGGCAGCCATGCTGGAAAAGCTCTCGGTGTTGGTGTTTATCGTCTTGGCGGTGTTGACGCTGGGTGGTTGGGCGGTTCCGGTTGGCGAGTTTGGGGGATTGATCAGCGGTGGTTCGATTCCGTTGCTGAATGCTTTGGTTGCGTTGAAAGTGGCGCTCGGATCGTGGGCGGCGATTTTGTTGTTTATTCGCTATCGCGGCTTGCTGTAGGCGATCGCGACAAATCCGTAGCGCAGGCGTCTCGCTTGCTCCGGCGTGCCCTTTTTGTAACCAAACTACAATGCCGTGCCGCACTGGGCGCAAAAGCGATCATCGGGCTGACCGAGATGGCCGCATTGCGTGCAGGTCGTGGCCGGTTTTGCAGCATTTGAAGCCGTGGCAGAGTTCGGGGTCGATTCCGGCTCATCTTCGATCAGAGAGGGAGACATCGCAGTCAGCGGCATCATTAACGGCATCAGCGGCGGCGGCGGAACGCTGTTGTCACTTTGCACTTCAATATTTAACCCCTCGATCTCAACCTCAAACCGTCCGTGAGTCGCGACGATCGTCACCACACTGCGATCGCCATCTTGGTTAACCTGAGGCGGTTCGACCCAGGAGCCGGACTCGGTCGTATTTTGGGTTTGCTCAAACTGTCCAGGTAGGCTGCGCTCGGCGGAGACGATCGTGTACTCACCGGGGTTTTCCACGTTGATTTCTGTCCCGTCGGCTGATATCCACCTGAGATCCCATGTGTCAGACATTGCTAGACTCCCCGCTTAATCTGCCGTACGTATCTTTCCTAGCTCTATTCTGACAAATTGAATTGGAGTTGCTTCTGTTAATTTTTGTAAAGTAAGGCTTGATTTCTGGAACGACGAATGCGGAAGGCTCGTCATGATTTGTGCCGGTCGCCTAGTCTTTTGGCATGAGTGCTGTGAAGAAATTAAATCGATCATTAGACATTGATGCGGCATTGCAGCACGAAATCATGCGGGCGATCGTGACCCAGATCGATGCATCACACCGATTGTATTTTTAGTTTTGTTCTAAGCCCAAACTCGCGTTTGATGTGCAAATCTGCATTGCATCAGCCGATCTTTTATTCCGCTCTCGTTCGACCTTCTCCACCCTCAAAACCATGCAATTCTCCTTACGTTTAACGATCGCCAGTTGCCTGGGTAGCCTGATCCTTGCGCCGCTCGCGATCGCCCAGATTCCCCAAATCCCCGACGATACAAGTCAATCGCCCGATCGCGAAAATCCAACCGCCAGCAACGCAGAGGCGCGGTTCACCTGCGAGTCCGTGGGCGGACGCGATACGGTGATGTATCGCCCGGAAAGCCAGCCGGGAGAGTCATACGCCTGGGTGACGCCGACGGCGATGGGGGCGGGCTGGAGCAGCGATCGGCGCTGTCGCGAAATTGCTCGCCGTCTGGAGGTTTATCGCCCGGATGGTTTGCTGGAACTGGCGAACGGCTACGAAAATAATTACGACACGGTTTGCGTGACCACCGAGCGCGATTCCTCCTGCCGGATCGTGCTGACCGTACCGCCGGGACAAGACCCGCAAATTACCCGCGATCGCACCTTTCAAAATATTGTGATTGCCGATGGTGGGACGCAAACCCAGCCGGTGACGGCGCTGACTGATACCGGACTGGGCGGCGGTCGCAGCGGCGGCAATTGGCCGCTGGGCGATGGCGGCGGCCTGTCGAATTCGGGGGATCTCGGGGCGATCGTCGGCGATATTCTCGGTGGCAGCCAAGCCGGTAGCATGCTGCGGATTACGAGCAGCAGCGATCGCATCGATTTGCGTCCGTTCCTGGATGAAGCGGATGGCGGTTCGGGGGCGATGCTGTCCTCTGGCCGATCAGTTTCGCTCGATGGCACACCGAAGCCGTCCTCTGATTCAAATCGCTTAAATCCCGACGCATTTCGCTAGATCGGTAAGATTTGCGTCCGCATGAATCAAAACAAGTTGACGCGCATCCGCCCCAATTTGCCCGAAGGTGCGACAATACGAGACGCCAAATAACGCCAAATAACTTAACCACCTGTGGCAGTGTTGAGTCGTTTGGCGTTCACGGTTGAATTCCAGATCGAATTCACTGTTGAGTGCGGCATTCGGTTTGTCCATTTCGGGAAGGTTGGGAGCGATCGCCATGAATATTTCTAAATTTTTGCGCCTGTCGCTGGGTCAGTGGCGATCGCAGCGCACGGGTCACACCTGGGATACGTGCGAGATCGACGATCTCAATATGACGCTCGATATTGTGGCGCTGGCGATCGACGATGAGCCAGTGGTGCGAGTTTGCCGTCAATGCGATCTCGATCCGGACACGGCAACGTTTCCGTTTCAAGTCACCTGGCTACACGCCGGACAAACCGAGGTTGCACCGGACGATCGGGGTATTTTCGTCCCCATTCCTCAGCCGGACAATGCCAACTTTGGCCGAATGTTGCAGTCCCATCGCAACAGCAGTTCGCCCGTCACCGTCGGTAAATATCATTTCAACCCCGATGGCACGTTTGTCCTAACCACGGAGCATCCGGCGACGATTATTGAGGAAAAAATCTGGTTTGCGACCCCCAATTTACGCCTACAGGTCTTCGTCTCGAAGCCGAAAGTCGCAGGTGATCGCGCCACGACCACCTTTATTTCCGAAAACCGTCTAGTCGGCGCGACGAAGCCCATCAAAGCGATCGCCACGGCTTAACCCCCTTCTCGTCTCTCAACGGGTTCACCCATCGCCCCCACAACCCCCACAACATTAATACCGCCGATGATTCGGTTTGACCTCAAGCCCCGCACTGTATCCCCCAATGATCCCGACTCTTCCCAACTTACCTATGTCGAGCTACGACCCTGGCAGCCGGACGATCGCGAGGCGGCGGCGGCGGTCATTGGTGGAGTGTTGGCGGAGTATGGGTTGGGATGGGAGCCGGAGGGCGCGGATCGAGATGTGATTGAGGTCGAAGCGTGCTACGGCGATCGCGGCGGTGAGTTTTGGGTGATTGAAGCGGAGGGTGCGATCGTGGGTACGGGGGCGTTTTATCCGATCAATCGCAATCCCGATGCCTGCGAGATTCGCAAAATGTATCTCGTTCAATCTGTGCGCGGACGTGGTTTGGGTCGTTTTTTGTTGCAATGGCTGGAGCAACGGGCGATCACCCGAGGTTTGCGCGAAGCCTGGATTGAAACGGCCTCGGTGTTGGTAGAGGCGGTTCAGCTTTATGAGGCCGCAGGCTATCAGCCCAGTACGGGCGTTGAAACAGCGCGTTGCGATCGGGTTTACTGTAAACCCCTGATCGAACCTCAATCCTTGAAGCCTTGATCGAGGGTTAAAGGCAATTTTGTCGCCATAATGGCCACGAGTTGCCACGATGTAAAACAGGTATTGTTTCTCTTCCAGATTTAATGTGAGCTATAACCGCACCATTCGCTTTGCTGATACCGACGCGGCAGGCGTTGTTTATTTTGCTGCGCTGCTATCGATTTGCCATGAAGCCTACGAAGATGCGCTGACGAAATCGGGCATGGACTTGGCTCGTTTTTTTAGCGGGCAAGTTTTGAGCGGACAAGTTAGCCATCAAACGTCGGTGATCATCCCGATCACCCATGCGGAGATCGATTTTCGTCGTCCGCTTTATTGCGGTGAGGATATTACGATCGAGCTGTTTTGGCAGGCAGAAGTTGAAGATGATCTGACCCAGGATATTTCTGAATTTGCGATCGTCTACACGATTATTCACAATTACAGCTCCAAGGTGGCTGCGCGTGCAATGACGCGCCATGTTTGCGTTGATCGACTCACCCATAAGCGAGCGGCCATCCCGTTAGAGCTGGAACGCTGTATGTGTCAAGCCTAGAATTTCCAAGCGTTAAAATGGTAGACCGGGCGATCGCGTGACACGTTCGAGCCAATTCGTCCGCGATCTTGTCCCACATCAAACATCAAATCCCCCCTCAACCAACGCTCGTGAACTTTGCCAATTTCGCCGAACTCTGGATTTATTTACTCCCGCCGATCGCCGGGGGCATCATTGGCTATTTCACGAACGATATCGCGATTAAGATGTTGTTTCGGCCTTATCGTCCCTACTTTGTCGGTGGCTATCGCATTCCGTTTACGCCCGGCCTAATTCCGCGCAATCAAGGCCGACTGGCGCAGCGGGTGGCCGATACGATCGTTAATTCGCTGCTGACGCCGGAAGAGTTGCAAAAACTGACGCGGCGGCTGTTGGCGATCGATCGGATGCGATCGGCGATCCTGTGGCTGCTCAAAACCGCGCGGGACAGCCTCAAAACCGAAGATCCCGACTCGAAGGCCGTGCGCGTCGTTTCCGGTATTTTGCATGATTTACTCTCCGAAGCCCTGCCACGTCTGGTGCGCGTCTGGTCGCGCCACCCGGAATTTCTCGCACAGCAGAGCGATCGCATTTTTGATCGCGTCCTGCTGGAATATCGCCTCAGCGCCACCCAGGCCGATCACCTCGCGGACTGGATGCTCTCGACGATCCTTTCGCCCAACTCGGTTCGCCTGTTTCTCATCGACTTTCTCACCGATCGCAACATCAACGCGATCGACACCAGCTTTCGCGACAGCAGCAGCGGAACCTATTGGCTCGTGGCGAATTTCGTCGGTTTACGTGCGGCGCTGATCCGCTTGCGGACGTTTTGCCTCGACGATCGCCAAGCCGCCAATGCTCGCCTTAGCGAAACCCTGCAAGCGCTGGAACTGGGCGATCGGCTGCGCGACGAACTGCAAAATCTCTCACTGCAAAATCTGGCGCTTTCGACGGTGCGCCAACTGCGCCGCACCCTCCGCCACAGCATCCGTAAATACATGCAAACCGACGGGGTGGAACTGATCGGCAGCCTGGGCGAGTCGATCGATATCGACCGCGTCACGACCTCACTCTTGGCACGGCTGCGATCGTCCGACGTGCTGGACAATTCCCTCGAAGTGATGAGCGACGAACTGGCGCTGATTCTCGATCGCTACCTCGAAGCTGACCTCGAACGCATTGTGGCACGAGTGATTCCCATCCTGGCGCTCGATCAAGCCATTATCGATCGCGTTAACGCCACCTCCGCCGAAGACCTCGAAAGCGCCACCGAGGGCATCGTCAAAACCGAGCTACAGTCGATCGTCAACCTCGGCGGCGTGCTGGGTGTGGTCATTGGCTTGCTGCAAACGTTGATTTTGCTGGTGCGGGGTGTATGAGTGGTTTTATCCGAGTTTGAGCGTGGCGTGATTGTCGATGAAGCTGGGGGCGCGATCGAAGGTGCGGGCGCTGAAGGCTTCAAAAAAGCGCTTGGCCTTGGGTGGAAAGTGGGCGAAATCAAACTGGGTGTCGCCCTGGGCGATGTCGGCCCAAAAGTAGCGCAGCGCCGGTAACAGCGGCTCGGCGGCTTCGAGGGATAAATTCAGCGGCGCTTCCATCAGCAGGCGCAGCATAAACGGACGGCTCCGATCGCCCATCCATTCGCGGGAAAACTGGCCGAGGTCGTCCCAGTGGTGAGCGCGTTCGATGCGATGGGATGCGATATTTAACCAGGCTTGGCCGTGGCGATCAGTGTCATATTCGAGGATGCGGTAGGGGTGGGGGTAGCTGACGAGGGAGCCGGTGGTGATGTCGAGCAAGCGATCGGTGGCGGCGATGTCCTGGACGTGAAGGTGGCCGGTGAACACCACGGGGACGCCTGCGGTTTCGAGCATCTTTTGCAAGGCGATCGCGTTGTCGAGCATGTAGCGGCGTCCCATTTTGGTGCGGGACTGTTGCGGGACGTGTTCGATCGTGTTGTGATGCACCATTGCGAAGATGCGATCGCCTCGCCGTTTCTCTAGCTCGGTTTCGAGCCAGCCTAGTTGTACATCGTCGATCGCGCCTTGCTGGACGCTGTCGGCGTCGAAAATATTGGAATTCAGGGCGATCAGGTGCAGGCCGGGGACGGGTTCGGCGGTGTAGTAGAGCTGATCGGTGTCGCGGTAGCCGCTAGTACGATAAAAGCTGGGGAATTCGTCGGGAGCGATCGCGGTATCGGTGGCGACGGCGTAGGGGATGTCGTGGTTGCCAGGGATGACGAAGCTGGGATAGGGCAGTTGGGCAAGGCGCTGACCGAGCCAGGTGTGGTTTTCGCGTTCGCCGTGCTGGACGAGATCGCCGGGAATGAGCAAAAAGTCGAGATCGAGGCTGGCGAGGTGCGCGAAAATTTGCTCGAGGGCGGGGATGGCGACTTCGACGAGGTGGAAGCGTTTGGGGTGATCCCAAATCGTGTGGGGGAGCGCGACGTGGGGATCGCTGACGATGGCAAAGCGGAAGTTACGGCGCACGGTTTCGACTGGAAGGGCTGAGATGGGCTGGATAGTGATCGATCGAGATGGGGCGATCGCCCCGCTCTATCGTAGTCAACGGGGATCGGTTCCGGGGCGATCGCCGCTAGAACGTATTGATCGATCCCGACTCAACCCCTCAGCTTCGTTCCAGAGTTGGCGAGATCGGCTCGGCCTCTAAATGCGGAGACCGCGACGACACGATCGCCACTGGCACAACCGAAAACCGCACAAAGTTATACATCCAAAGCGCCGCAAAGGCGAGCACCGCCACAAAATGCCACAGCGCATGAATCGGCAGCAAGTCCCACACAATCTGCTGGTTTGATGCCGTGGACAAACTCGTGCCGAGGATAAATAACGAAATCGTCAAAACACAGAGCGGCTGGGCGGGGGGTGGCAACCAGCGAAAATTCAGGCTGTGTACTGCGATCGTAAACAAACCCTGAACGACCAACAGCAACTCGCTGACAAAGAAGCCGCCCCAACTGGAAAACGTCAAAAAGCCCAGATCGCCGCCGACGATGAAACGACCGACGATCGCGCAGACATTGATTCCCAACAAAACCCAAATCGTGAAATAGACCCACCCGCCCATGTGGCGATCGTGGGATACCGCGTAGAGACCGATCCAGGACAGGACTAAATTGGAGCTGAGGTCGATCGTGCGGAGTAGGGGAGTTTCGCCCCAGCCGTGATACAGCCCCGTGGGGATGCCGGTGATGAATAACGCGACGTAGAGCCACTGCCAGCGTATCGGCTGCGGTGGAAAAAAGCGGCTCAAGCACTGATTGAGAATCAGCAAAAATAAACCGAACAGCCCCAGGCTAAAGCCAGAAATCACGTTCGCAAACGCGGCGGGCTGCTCGTAAATCCAAGAGTTCATGAAGGGTAGTGAGCAGATGCAAGTTTGAAGAGCAATGTAGCATTGCCTCTAGGGTGATTGGCGGATGCGGGGATGTGGTGGCGATCGCGGTACAGGCCAGCGAGCCGATCGTCGATCGATGATGGGCAGCTTTTCGGGACGATGAGCGATGCGGGGGAGGGGGGAGTGCGACGCGGGGAGCGCTGACGATGGCAAAACGGAAGTTACGGCGCACGGTTTCGCCTGAATGGGCTGGATGATATTTCCCCCTCGGGACGGGGCGATCGCCCTGCTCTATCCTCGTAAAAATGACAAACCATGAGCGTGCGACATCGTATCCCCACGATTTATCATGGGCTTGTCTTTGGTTTGTCATTGCAGCACGCTGCGTCATCTATCTAGCGACTGTCTTATGTTTGCCCCCCAATATCCCACCCCGATCGATGCAACTCAGTTCAGCCTCGCGATGGGGAAGCGGCTATCGCAACAGACGTTTAATGACACGACTCCGGGGCCGATTTTGCGCGATTTTCAGGTGCTTCTGGACTGCCTCGGATCGGATGGCATCCTAGTTACAGAACGATCGCAGCTTCCTACACTTAAATTTCTACGCGAGTTTAACGAGTCTCTCTCGCGTCCCACACACCTGAGCCTCAAGCGCCCCAATCAGAAACACTACGCCTACGCGATCGGGCTGTTTTGGGTGGCTCGCTCAATGGGCTTCGCGCCGCCAAATGTGAAGCGCAAAAATTGTCTGTTCGCCTCGCCCGATCAACTCCAAGCTTGGACAAGTCTCTGCGCTGAGGAGCAGTACTTTACGCTGTTGGCAGTCTGGATGCATCACGCAAACCCGGATGCTTTGGGCGATCGTGGCCCCTATGCTATCCAGCGCTGCCTTGATTTCTTTGGACAGCTCAAGCAAGACACGCAGCCGCTACAGGTGATTGACTGCGAGCCACGCAATCAGAAGCAACGGCTCGATTACTATCCTGCGCTCTACAATCTTGCGCTGTTGGATGGGTTTGGTCTGGTTCACCTGGAAACCGTCAAGCCTGCGCCCGGTCGAGCCTGGAGTATACATTCCATTGCCTTGACGGAGTTTGGGGAGGCCATACTCACCGCGCTCGAAACCATGTATCCGCCCGAAGCTCGGTGGCAGATGCTCTCATTCAATGATCCTTTCCATGACCCACGGCTAGACGCATCCTCTTTAACCTCGTCTTCGGTTCCATTCACGCCCGATTCGGAGGAATATCAGTTGCTCGAACAGCTTCAGGGCATGGTGGAATCCCAGACAGAGAATGCGGACGGTGGTTCGGAGGATGTCGATGAAGCGGCGCTTCTCGCGTCTCTTCAGGCGCTCATGCAGGACAACCCAGAGCGCATGGAGGTGATGCAGTCTCTATTGATGAAAGCGGTCGAGGAAAATCAAGCCGACTTTGCGGCGATCCGTCGCCGGTTGACGATCGGCGGAGAGTCTGAGCTAGTGGCGGAACTCAATCTGTACTACGACAGCTTTCGTGAGTTTGTGCCGAGTCTATCGCAAACTCTGACGTTGGCGATACCGGAATTCAACCCGAATATTTTTGTCTTTAAAGTTGCGGTGGGGAAAGCGTGGCGGCGGCTGGCGATTCCAGGTGTCTGGACGCTGGAGGGTGTGGCAAGCATCATTTTAGAGGCGTTCGAGTTTGAGGATATTGACCATCTCTACGCCTTTAATTTTTTGAGTCATAGCGGTTGTCCGGTTTCCGTGGTGCATGAGTATGCGGAGTTTGGAGTTGCGAAGGCGTATGAAGTGCGTGTGGGAGATTTGCCGATCGCGCCGGGAATGCAGATCGATTTCAATTTTGATTTTGGGGATAATTGGCATTTCGATCTGTTGCTGGAGTCGATCGAGCCGATCGATGAGGCCACGATGCGGGAGCCGAATGTTGAGCAGATTGGCTCGCAGGGGAAAGCGCCGGAGCAGTATCCCGACGACGAAGACTGGTAGGTCGCTCACATCATCACAAAGCGGCGCGATCGACGTGATCGCGCCGCTTTTTTGATTTAAAACATCACCCTTAACTCAAACTCACCACCGCCAACCCCTCGATCGCCGCATCAATAATCGCGCACCCCTCCGCCACCGACTCCAACCGACTGAGCCGATCGCGCAACCCATTCGCCCCCGCAAACCCCTTGCAATACCACGCCATATGCTTCCGCGACTGGTGAATCCCCTTCTCGCCCTTGTAGTCTGCCAACGCGATCAGATGCTCCCGCGCACAGCGTAGCCGCTCGATCGGCGTCGCCGCCGGTAGACGCTCCCCCGTCTTGAGATAGCGATCAATTTCCCCCACCAAAAACGGATAGCCCAACGTCCCCCGCGAACACATCACCCCCGCCGCGCCCGTCTGCTCCAAACACCGCACCGCCGCCGCCACCGAATCGATATCCCCATTGGCAATCACCGGCACATCCACCGCCTCCACCACCCGCCGAATCCAATCCCAATCCGCCGTGCCCGTATACCCCTGAAGCCGCGTCCGCCCGTGAATCGTCAGCATTTGCGCCCCCGCCGACACCAGCCGCCGCGCAAAATCCAAGATGGTAATTTCATCATTTGACCAGCCGATCCGCGTCTTCACCGTCACCGGCACATCCACCGCGTTTACCACCGCCGCCACGATCGCCACCGCCACCTCCGGCTCCCGCAACAGCGACGAGCCGCCTCCCTTGCGCGTGATCTTGTTCACCGGACAGCCCATATTAATATCGATCGTCTGCGCCCCCTGATCCACCGCAATCCGCGCCGCCTCCCCCAGAAAATCAGGCCGACAGTCAAAAAGCTGAATGCTAATCGGTCGCTCGTTCGGATCGACGTCCATAATTGTCGGAATCGCCTTCAGGTGACGCAGGCTCGATGCTTGCACCATCTCGGTGTACATCATCGAGTCGGGGGCGTAGCGGCGCACGAGGCGGCGAAAAACGAGATCGGTGACGCCGGAAAGGGGGGATTGGAGGACGCGGCTATGGATGGGAAGGTTGCCGATCGTCAGGGGGGCAGCGAGGCGATCGCGCAGGGATGGGCGATCGAGGATGGGGGTGAGAGGGGACATAGGGACAGCGCGAAATGGGTTCGGTTGCGAGTTCGGTTGCGAGTATAGCGCCGGTCGCGATCGCGATCGACGCTATAACGCTCTCAGATGCTCTCTAGCGCAGCCCTTCAAAGTCGGGAGCTGTCGCCCGTACCGCTTTGCTCAAATCGGGCGTCAGTTCCAGCGTGTACGCGAAAGGAGCCGGAGCTTTTTTCGTTTCGTCGTAGATCAGCGCCTTGCGATCGATACCTCGCGGCGAAAATCGCGTTTCGGCGTCCACCACCACATTGTCACCCTTGATCGAAAGTGCCTTCAAGCTACAGGCATTCGATTTGCCGCTCGATAACACCGCCGAAATATAGGTCGCGACCTGCGGATCACCCGTTTCTAAATCGATACGCACCAGCACGACGATCGCAGAGCCGCCACCTTTTCCGTAGCTTGGGAGCCAGCCTTTTTTGGCAAAGCGGCGAAAGTCCTGATCCGGTGTTCCCTGAGATCCCGTGCAGGTAAACGTGGCGTAAAGACGTTCGTTTTTCACATCCCACACCAGACCCGTACCTTTGCTGTCATCGTTGGTTTGTTCGTAGTCCTGGCGACACCAGAGTTGCTGACCCGCTTTAAAACAAATCAGACAGGGGTTTTGATTGCGGCTGGAGACTTGTTTGTAGCCAATATAAATATTGCAGTCCCCCACTGGAATGCATGGGTTACCGATCGCCCGTACCGCCTCTTCATCACTCAGATCCGCTCCACTAAACGATTCTGGATGAGGGTTGACGGCGGAGATAAATTTCGCGTTCTTCTTAACGGTTGTCTGGGAAGTAGAGTCGGTCATAGCGGCGCTAATGGTAATGAACACCCCGCGATTCGATCCGATTATCGGATCACCTGGACTCGCGATCCCAGCAATCTTAGACCGTAAAATTACTGAGGGTTTAAATCTTTAAGATTTTGCACAAAAAGTTGGGCACGATCGCTGGATTACCATCCGAAGCAACCATAATACGGTCAGCAGCTTGTTCAGTTTTGGCCGACCCATCGGTCAGTCCTGCATCCTTACAAAGGGCGTTGAAAGATCCAGAACTCTAAATGGGTAAAGCGAAACGATTGATACGGAGACGATCCCAAACGATCCGTAGATCGAAACAATGCGTGATCTGAGCGATCGCGCTAGTTCCGTCCTTCTGCATCGTTTTGCTGTGTTAACGCCATCATGAGTGCCTCGATCACCGCCATGCTCTATACCGATCTTGCCCGCGATCTCGCGATGCATATCCGCCATGCCCTCATCGATCGCCAGGTTTGGGACGTTCCGGTCACCGACTCGCGCCACGACGCCGACGACCTCAAATCCCGCCACAAAACCGACGATGTCGCCATCAACGTCATCCTCAACCTTGTCACGGATATTCCCTGCCACGTCTATATCGAATCCTGGCCTGCTCGCCACCATCCTGCCGCCAAGTTTTCGCTGTTCATTGATCCGATCGATGGCTCGATCAACTGGGATCGCGGCATTGGCGATCCCTGCGTGGCGCTGGCGATTTCCGAAAAAGTCGAGGATGTCTGCCTCGGCGATCTGACCTATGCCTATGTTTTGGGGCTGCGATCGGGCGATGCCTACGAAACGCGGGACGGGTACGCCTACTATCGATCGGGGCTGACTTGCCTAGAACGCCCGATTAAGACTTCTGTGGTGCAGGATCTCGATCGCGCCATGGGCTACATCAAAATCGGCTACGGCGGTGCGATCAAGCAAATCGAGAGCTGTCGGGCGCTGCTGGCTCAGTGTCAAGATTTACGCTCGATCGATAATTCCGCAATCGAGCTGTGCGAACTGGCTCGCGGCGCAACCAATCTAATTGTGGATGCGCGATCGCTCTCCGATAGCTTTAACTTAATTTCCTACCCGATTCTCAAACAGGCGGGCGGCATTCTCTGCGATCTAGCGGGAAATTCGCTCGATTCGGTGGCGATCGCCGAGGGTCAAACGGTCGATTATATTGCCTGCGCGAATGCCGTATTGCGCGATCGCGTGTTGTTGAATTTGCGCGATCGGGGCGATGGCAGTTGCTAGGATGAGAGCCGGTTTAGTGGAGCAATAGTCGATCTCGAATCCGCACGATTCGGGCGTCGCTAGGCAATTCAGCGGTGCAGCAATTTGAACCCGATCGCGATCAATGCGATCAGAATGATCAGAGCGTTCAGGGCGATCCTAATCGCGATTCCGTCGATCCAATCATTCCGTCGATCGCGACCTCGCAACCCTGGGGACGCCGACGGTTTGGGCGTTACCTCAGCATTTTTTTTGGCAGCACGATCGCCAGCCTCCTCGGGTCACGCCGCGCCGCTAGCCAGTCGCGCCGCGCCATCTTGCCGATCGCCATTTCCGACACCGTCCGCGCCCAGGTCAACACCCTGATCAACGACGTTCGACCGACGATCCCCGAAACCGAACTGCTGATCCCCACCTACCTCGGCAGCGCCCAACGCCGGTTTTACGGACGCGGCCAGCCCAACGCGCTACAAACGCTGAATCGGTTTTATCTCGGCAGCGGCATCAGCATTGTCGGCGGCACGGCGGACACCTGGAGCGGTGCGGGCTGGACGGGACAGCCGACGATCGTGCGCGATCGCGGCAAGCTCTACCTGACGATCGGCGCTTACGATCACAGCCTGCGAAAACTCGATCTCGACACAATGCAAGTCGTTTGGCGCTACGAATTTGACGACATTCTCAAAGGGTCGGCGAGCATCTATCTCGATGAAACCGCCGAGGAAGACGATCGGCTGGTGATTCTCCAGGGCAGTCGGCGCGGCGTCGGTAATGCTCTCGTAACGCCGAATCCCGTGCCGAGTTTTCGGGCGATTTCCTTCCGTACCGGGCGCGAACTCTGGCGGCTGAATATTCGCCTGACCGACAGCTACAGCCGCGATAACGACAGCTCGGCGATCGCTCTCGGTAACGGCGAACTGTTTAATGTTGGCGAAAACGCGATCGGCTATTTTCTCAACGCCAGCGCCGCCCGCGCCCGCCAAAAAGACGGCATCATCCAGCCGCAAATTATCCAAGAACTGAAGCTCTACGAAGACGCCGACATTGCGAAATATCGCGGCAATCTCGTCGCCGAAGCCTCGCCCGCTATTTTTGGAGATCGGCTCTACATTGCCTCCGGTGGCGGACGCATTTACGGGATCGAGATCGCAAGCCGAACCGTCATCTGGCGGTTTCAGGCCGGGGGCGACCTCAACGGCTCGATCGCCATCAGCCGCGACGGCAAACTCTTCGCCACAGTCGATCGCGAAAAAATCCCCGGTCTCGGCGGCGCGTTCAAACTCGACCCGACCCGCCCCGATCCCGACTGCGTGGACTGGTTTATGCCGACGCTCGATCGCGGCTACGGCGACTGGGAAGGCGGCATTACCGCCTCGGTTGCCCTCAACGACGAGTATCGATCCGCCGAAACGCCGCCCCTGTTTGCCACCAGTTCCGTCGATGGCAACCTCTACATCGGCAGCCAAACCGAAACCAGCGGAACGGCTTTTGGTCCACTCAACGATCGTCGCTATCCCACGCCCAAAATTCTCGCCACCTACCCGATCGGCGCCTCGATTTCCACCCCCATTTTCACCGACGGCAATCGCCTCGTCGCTGCGGGCTACGGCGGCATTCATCTGTTTCAGATTGCGTTTGAAGTGACCAATACTGAGATCGAAACTGCCGAAGCTGACGCACAAACGGCGATCGGCACAAGCGGCACGCGCTACCGCTTAACCCTGGAATTGATCGATCGCGTGGCCGGTTCCTTTGAATCCACGCCGATCGTCTGGGACGGAAAAATCTATATCTGTAGCCGTGATGGCTGGCTCTATACCTTCGGCCAGCCATCACCCGAAACGACACCCAACGCTGCTGATGCACGATGAGATGAGTCGCGCTCCATCTAGCTCAATCTAGGCGACGGAAGTGGCAACTTCCACCTTTGATTCGCGTTCTAGCATGGGTGTTTTGAGGGTGAGCATTTCACTTTCCGATCGGACAACCATCTCAAAGGAACACGACTGACACAACCAAAACAATTGACGACTACGAATATGGCGCAACATCAATGCGTTACAGCAGGGGCAGAGTTCCATGATTACCTTCCTTGAGTTTTATTTTAGTGAGAGAAGTCACTGGTTATCACTCTCACACTACAACATTCTAGCGAATGTCATAGGTCGTGATATTTCTACAGCAAAGGACTAAACCGAACCGGTTTTCGTCCTAGTTAGTTCCCATCCTGACTTCATGTCACGTTAGCAGCTCAATTCACGGCCTTGGCCTTTTTGTAATACTTGTTGATGCAATTAAAGTTCGCTATTTCTTTCACAGTTCAGAGATCATCAAGAAATATTTACTTGTCACTTTTGATACAAAAAAATAGAATACATCCTCTCGTCGTGTGTTCATATCCTGAAGCCAGAGTCAAGGAAGAGAGCGGAGAAGATCGCCTAAAAGCTTTGTGTGTATAGACAAATTACGCTATTCGCTAGCAGATCAGACCAGAGGGACGAAAAAAGATTGATTTTGATTTTTTGAGATTTCCATAAAGGTTTCATCATATTTAAATCCCAGCGTTACATTGAAGATCTTAAGATCTTAAGTAGTTTTAAAATCTAAACAACTTGCTTTATGAACTCAAGCAAAAAACTTTTTTTAAGTAAGATGCGCAGATATTCAAGAAATCTAGTTGAGTTGCTGTGATTCAATTAATTTTTCCAAAAGTCATATCAAAATGCTTTTTGTGAATAAAAGAATGATTCCGGTATAAAGTATTAAACTTATTAAGAAAACTTTTTTTGAAGTCCGTCTGAATTTAGCACTTTGATATTTACGAGAGAGCCTTTATTCGTTAAGCTTTGCGGGCTGGGGCTTACGTCGAACAGTTAAGATTGTCGGTTTTCAACATTTGCTTTGAATGAGAGCCGTCAAGATCGATCGAGCTGAATGAAAAATATCGCTATGTTTGCCAAATCCATCATCATTAACGAGTGTTTCCAGCGATCGCTAGAGCGACATTCTGGCGATATTGGCGGCTTAACCCCGCAGGACGACGACACAAAGCAAACCACGAAGAACAAAGCCGACTGAAACGTTAACCATTGATTTCAGTTTTTCGCGACCGTTTACAGTTGCACGTTAGGGTGAGATCCCGGCGCAATTCGCAATTAATGACCTGCTTCTCGCCATCACCTACATTTCCGATCGCCCTTCTCCACTGAAATCTATGCGTGTTTATGTTCCGATCGCCCCCGCGAAACTCTGGCTTGCTACGGTAGGTCAAAGCCGGTGGCTGAACCGATCGAGCCGGATCTGCGGACTCGGATTGCTGCTCATGCTCTCGGCCTGTGGCAACACCCCACCGGCCAATCCCCCCGTAGCCAATACTCCGCCCCCTCCCCCGCCCGCGCCGATCGTCAACGACTCTGACGCCACAACGGGCAACACGCCCGACGCAGATCGCGATCGTAGCTCCAAAGTCGCCCCCACGCGCGAACCCGCCGCGCCCGCAGCCGCGCCGATGGCGGCATCCCCCAGCCAACGCAATCCTGCCAATTCCGCGCAATCCCTTACGAGTCAAGCGTCTGGCGTGCCGGATGTCCTCGTCCCGGCGCTTGAGACCCTTCGCGCTCAAACCCAAATCCCGGTATTGCTCCCCGATCGCCTACCGTTACCGGACGAACCGATCTACGCCAGTACCCGCGCCGAAGCCGACCGCTACGCGATCGATTTGGGATATACACCGGACTGTCGCGGGAATGCCTGCATGATCGGCACGATCGCGGCACGACGAGGCACGGGCGATTATTACGAGGTGGATGAGTCGTTCGCCCAAACGATCGAGCTGGCCGACGGGACACCGGCCTATTTCAATCCGTCGGTGTGCGGTGCGTCCTGTGCGCCGCCGGTGTTGGAGTGGGAATATGGCGGGGCGCGATATCGCGTGGAGCTGAAGGGATTATCGGAAGCGGAAGCGCTGGGGGCGTTGGCGACGCTGGCGAATTCGGCGATCGCGGCGGGCGATCGGCTGCGTTAACGCGGCTCGCAGATCCTCGCTTTACGTTACGAAGCGCAACAACCTTACGCCCGATCGCGGCTTGCCCCCCGTAATAATCTCTAAAATGAACCCATACCGATTTATGGATACGATGACGGTTTGCGATCTCCGTCTGTAAGACCCCTTCAAAACCCCGTCAAGATCCACCCGTCAAGATCACCCATCAAGATCACACTCACGCCTTCGCTCTGCCTTTCTTATGACTGACTCCTATCTCGACCCGAGCTTAACGGCTCATTTAAATGACGGCTCGAATTCTGAAATGAATTCTGGAGATCAGGCCGCGATCGAAACGATCGCCCTGGATGTGGGGGGCATGAAGTGCGCGGGCTGTATCAAAGCGGTGGAGCGTCAGCTTGAGGTGACGGGGGTGGTGTCGGCGTCGGTGAACCTGGCGACGGAAATGGCCGCTGTACATTATCGATCGGGTAGCCTCGATCCGCAGAGTTTGGCGCAACGGTTGACCGATGCCGGTTTCCCGAGCCAGATTCGGACGACCGAGGCATTGTCGATCGAGGAGATCGAAGCGACCGAAGAGCGACAACACCAGGCTGCTCACGATCGACGGCGGCAGCTCGTCACGGCGATCGTCTTGATCATACTTTCGACGATCGGCCATTCGGAAATGCTTGGCTTGCCGTCGATTCCGCTCTTTAGCAATATTTGGTTTCATTACGGTTTAGCGACGCTGTCGCTACTGTTTCCCGGACGTCCGATTTTGGTCGATGGGTGGCGCGGCCTGACCCACGGTGTGCCGAACATGAACACGCTGATCGGCCTGGGGGTCACGACGGCCTACGTGGCGAGCAGTGTCGCGATGCACGTGCCAAGCCTAGGCTGGGACTGCTTTTTTGAAGAGCCGGTGATGCTGCTAGGCTTTATTTTGCTGGGGCGATCGCTGGAGCGGCACGCTCGCGATCGGGCGGCGTCCTCATTGCGGGCGCTGGTGGGATTGCAGCCGCGTACGGTGCATTTGGTGACGAAGGGCAACGATCTCGATCAGCTCGACGATCGTAGCGTGGTGGATCTGCCGTCGAATCAGGTGCGTGTCGGTGATTTTTTGCGCGTGTTGCCCGGTGAAAAATTGCCGGTGGATGGGGTTGTGATGGCTGGGACGACGGCGATCGATGAATCGATGCTGACGGGTGAACCGTTGCCGATCGAAAAACATCACGGCGATCACGTTACCACCGGCACGCTCAACCAATCCGGCGCGATCGTGGTTCGCGCCCAACGCACCGGCAAGGACACCACCCTGGCACAAATCGTCGAACTCGTCCGCGATGCCCAAACCCGCAAAGCGCCGGTGCAGCTCTTCGCCGACACCGTCGCGGGCTATTTCGCCTACGGGATTATGGCGCTGGCGATCGTAACGCTGCTGTTTTGGAGTTTGGCCGGTGTGCCGCTGTTTGGCGATAGCATTCTCCACGCCCAAGAATGGCCGATGTTGGGTCACGCCCATCGCGCCATGCCGCACCACGGATCGCCGCTGTTGCTGGCGATTAAGTTGATGATCGATGTGTTGGTGATTGCCTGTCCCTGCGCCTTGGGGTTGGCGACACCGACGGCGATCTTGGTCGGGACGGGTCTCGGAGCTTCGCGCGGTTTGCTGATTCGTGGTGGCGATGCCCTGGAGCGGGTGCATCAATTACAGACGATCGTTTTTGACAAAACCGGGACGCTCACGGTCGGACGCCCGACGGTTACCGATTGCGCCACGATCGCCACCGTCAGCGAAACCGAAGCGATCCAGCTTGCCGCTTCGATCGAACAAGGCACAAGTCACCCCCTCGCCACGGCTCTGGTCAATGCGGCCAAGGCGAAGTCGATCGCGCTGCTCCCGGCGACGGACTGCAAAACCGAAGCCGGAGCCGGAGTGACGGCGCTGGTCGAGAATCGCACGATCGTTGTCGGTAATCGTCCCTGGCTGGAAACCTGCCAGGTTGCAATTCCAGACGAGCTAACCAATCACGCCGAGACTTTTGCTCAAGCTGGAAAAACTGTGATTTTTCTTGCGGCGGACGGCCAAGCGATCGCCACGATCGCGATCGCCGATGAGTTACGCCCAGAAACCGCTAGCGCAATCCGTGCTCTACAAAAACTCGGACTCCGCGTGATGATGCTCACGGGCGATCGGCGGGCAGCGGCGGACGCGATCGCCAAACAAATTGGCCTTGCGCCGGAAAACGTGATCGCCGATGTGCGACCGACGGAAAAATCCCAGGCGATCGCGCGGCTGCAACAGTCGGAGCAACCTTCTCGGCAACGGGTCGCGATGGTCGGCGACGGGATTAATGACGCTCCGGCGCTAGCGCAAGCGGATGTGGGGATTTCGCTGCATGGCGGGACGGACGTGGCGATCGAGACGGCGCAGATCGTCTTGATGCGTAGCGACCTGACGGATATCGTGGCGGCGATTCGTCTCAGCCGCGCAACGTTTAACAAGATTCGTCAAAATATCGGCTGGGCGTTTGGTTACAACGTGATTGGCATTCCGATCGCGGCGGGGTTACTGTTGCCGAATTTTGGAATTATTCTCAATCCGGCGTTTGCGGCGGTGGCGATGGCGTTGAGTTCGATTAGCGTGGTGACGAATTCGCTGCTGTTGCGCGGGGCGTTGGGACGGCGGTAGTCGTAGGGTGGGCATCGCCCACCATTACGAAATTCACCCACAAAGTGCCGACCTCTTGCCCGTAAATTGATCGTGGTGGCCAGTGCCCTACGTCTGTCCCAGCTTTCGTAAGCGGGAACGAATCGCGCCCGGTTCACGCTGAAGTTCCGCCGCGATCGCCCGTACCGCAACCCCTTGGGAATACCGCAGCTTCAATAATTCATCCTCCTCGTCAAGCCACGGCTGATAGGCGCGTATATAGGCATGACGATCGTCTTTCATACTGGGTTCGATCTCGCTGACCGTCTCACCCTTCGGCACATCGCCTATAACTGGCGAGCGCAATTCTTGAACCGGTGGATTCTCTTGCATCTCTGGATTTGGGGTCTGAATGCGAACTGTCTCGAACCGAACGCGGCCAGCGGCGATCGCCCGTGAAAGTGCCCGTTGATGCGGGGTGAGCTTCGCTTGGCCGGTTTTGACCTCAAGGAACACAATTTCTAAATCTTCAGCCGTGGTTTGACCATCTTTAAATTCGCTATAGCCATCGAACACCACATAATCGATCGGATCGCCAAGAAAACGCGCATCGGAGGGCAGGTAATGAAAACCAGGCAAAAACGGGGCAAGCTGTTCGGCAACTTTGCCCTTAATCACGAGGCGGCTGGTATTCAGGCTGGCTTTCTTGGCTTGTTTATTGTGTTCGGTCAGATTGGCGATCGCTTGGTGATGCGCTTCGTTTTGCTGATTTAAGGTGTTTTGATGCTGCTGTTCGAGTTCATGCAGCCGGTGCTGATGTGAGGTCAATAGTTCCGTCCGTTCTGTCTGTAACGCCTCGAATTTCGTGGTATAGGCTTGATTTTGCTCACGTTCCTGATCCAGACGTTGCTGCCAATAGCTTTCGATCGTCTCGATCCGCGCTTCATACTGTTGATGCCAATGCTGTTCGCGTTGCCGATCATGTTGCTGATCGCGGTGTCGATGCCTCGCTCGTACAACGACGACCCCCACGATCCCCCCAAGGATTAATCCCACCAATAAACCCAACACCCAATCCGTCATCGCCTTTTCATCGCCTCGCGTTTATACAAAATTTCGTCAATATCAGAATTTTAATTACATTTCTTCGTAGGGTGGGTATTACCCAGCATCACTGAATTTCCCCATAGATTACCGACCTCTTGCCCGTAAATTGATCGTGGTGGGCAGTGCCCTACTGGTCGTCGAACCAAACAAGCATCCGTTAACCGCGCTGACATGCGAAAATACCAGACCAGCGATCGCCTAGCACCTCGCGCGATCGCCGACTCATCACCCTGCGTCTAGCGAACGTTTAACCCATGGCAACAGCACCGATCGTCCAAAAATTTGGCGGAACCTCCGTCGGCTCCGTCGAGCGCCTCCAGGCCGTGGCGCAACGTGTGGCGCAAACCGCGAAGGACGCGCCCGTGGTGGTGGTCGTGTCCGCGATGGGCAAAAGCACCGATACGCTGGTGGCATTGGCGAACGAAATATCGAGCAACCCTTCGCGGCGCGAGATGGACATGTTGCTTTCGACCGGGGAACAGGTCTCGATCGCGCTGCTCAGTATGGCGCTGCAAGAACTGGGACAACCGGCGATCTCGATGACCGGCGCACAGGTGGGCATCGTCACCGAGGCGGAACACTCGCGGGCGCGGATTTTGAAAATTTCGACCGATCGCATCCAGCGCCAGCTCGACGCCGGTAAAGTCGTCGTCGTTGCGGGCTTTCAGGGCATGGCCTCCGGTGATGAATTCGAGATCACGACCCTGGGGCGCGGTGGTTCGGATACGTCGGCGGTGGCATTGGCGGCGGCACTCCACGCCGATCGCTGCGAAATCTACACCGATGTTCCCGGCATTCTCACCACCGATCCGCGCCTGGTTCCCCACGCGCAGCTCATGGACGAAGTGACCTGCGATGAAATGCTCGAACTCGCGAGCCTGGGGGCGACGGTGTTGCATCCACGGGCGGTGGAGATTGCGCGGAATTATGGTGTGCCACTGGTGGTGCGATCGAGCTGGACGAATGAACCCGGTACGCGGATCACGGCTCCGGCTCCCCTCGATCGCGCCTTGGCTGGTCTTGAATTGGTGCATCCGGTCGATGCGGTGGAACTCAACCCCACCGAGGCGAAAATCTCCTTTGTGCGCGTCCCCGATCGTCCCGGTATCGCCGCCAAACTCTTTAGCGAGCTGGGTCGCCGTCAGCTCGATGTGGACTTAATCGTCCAGTCGATCCACGAGGGCAACACCAACGATATCGCCTTCACCGTGGCCGATGCTGACGCCGAACGCGCTGAGGCGATCGCCCGCGAAATCGTGCCGCTGCTGTGCGAATCCGAAAGCGGCGAGGTCTGCGATCGCGATGTGGAAGTGACGGTGAGCCGCGATATTGCCAAAATTAGCATCGTCGGTGCGGGCATGATTGGTCGTCCCGGTGTGGCGGCGCAAATGTTCGCCACCCTTGCGGCGGCGGGGATTAGTATTCAGACAATTTCGACCTCAGAGGTCAAAGTGAGCTGCACGATCGATCGTGTGGATGGCGATCGGGCGGTGGCGGCGTTGTGTCAGTTTTTCCAGGTTGAATATTCCCCGAATCGTGATGTTGTTTCAAGCACAGCGCCGAGTGTGCGCGGTGTGGCGCTCGATCGCGGTCAAGCACAAATCGGCGTGTTGCACATTCCCGACAAGGCGGGCATGGCTGCGCAAATTTTCGCAGCTCTGGCCGATCGCAACATCAGCGTTTATACGATCGTTCAGTCCGAGCGTTGCCGCATGGTGAATAACTTCCCGACGCGCGATCTGTCGTTCACCGTGAATTCGGAGGATGCGGATACTGCGGTGGCGCTGCTGACGGAGTTGGCGGCGACGGTGGGCTATGAGTCGGTGACGATCGAGCGGGATATCGCCAAGGTGAGTATCGTCGGGGCGGGGATGGCGAACGAGTCGGGGGTTGCGGCGGCGATGTTTACGGCGTTGGCCGATCGCGGGATTAATATTCTCTCGATTTCAACGTCGGAAATTAAAACGAGTTGTGCGATTCGGGCGGATCGGGCGATCGAGGCGTTACAGGCGGTGCATACGGCGTTTGGGCTGGATGGTGCGACGCCGATCGAGGTTCCGAAACCGGCGCGTTAGGGGGCGAGGGGCTGGCGATCGCGGATATTCCCTACGATGTTTGGTTAAACATATTCGTTTTGGAATGGGTCAAATAGTCGTAAGCCGCAGCCTCGAAAGTCTTTGATGTTGCGGGTGGCGACGCTGAGGTTATGGTGCGCGGCGGTGGCGGCGATGAGCATGTCGGACTGGCTGCGGGTGATGCCTTGTTGTCGGAAGCGCGATCGCATGATGCCGCACTGTTCGGCGATTTGAGGCGTGACGGTTAAAAGTTGGCAACGGCTGTCTAGGAATTTTTGAAACCAAGCCAGTTGTATGGTTGCGTTTTTGTAGTCAAATCCGTACGTCAGCTCTTCGACTGTGATCACGCTAATGCCGATGAGGGGTTGCGAGTTTACCCAGGCTCGCACGTCTCGGTTGGGTCTGGGTCGATACAGTTCGCTGATGATGTTGGTATCGGCTAAAAATTCCATCAATCTTCGTCAAAGAGTGGGTTGGGTCGATCGATTCGGACGGTAGGTTCTGGCTCGATGGGATTGTCTTTCTGGATTTGGTCGAGTTCGTCGAGTAGTTCGGCCATCGTTGGTTTCGGTTTTTCTAGCTCTCGCGGTTGAGTTATTTGGTAGCGGGTTAGGGTCGTTTCGACAATTGCGAGAATGTTTTGCTGTTCGTTGAGGGGAAGTTGTGCGAGGAGGGTGGCGGCGCGTTGGGGGATATTGGTGGTTTGGGTCATGGCAGGATTGTCGTCTCGCGATCGATAAATTTGGTGGGGGAATTGCGGGGGATGGAATGTTGCTCTGTTGGTTCGGGTGCTGTGCTGTGAGTTGGGTTGTTTCGATATTGGCCTTGCCAACGCTGCGCGAACGACGTTGCTCAGTGCTCTTTGATGTTTTGAGTGGTTGGGAGTAGCTATCTCGGATTTGATATAACCCATATCCACGGCTTTACCGTATTATGTGCTTGATGCAAAAATAATTCCATACGTCAAAACTTTAAAACTTTTTTACTTCTCAACTTTAACGAATGAAACTATCGAATATTCTCAAGGATTCAAATTACAAGCTGTCACAATTTGAAGCGGCGGAGATCGATCAATTAGAACAAAAAATTATAGTCAAAGAAACGAAGAAAGGGGTTGTTCCTTATGTAACTTGTCTGATTCGTCAGAAGTCGATTAAGCTCACACCGGAGGAGGTGGTTCGGCAACTTTATTTATTGGTTTTAACTGAGCGATTGGGGTATTCGCTGAGTCGTATCCAGGTAGAGTATGGGGTGAACTTTGGGCGGGAGGTGAAACGGGCAGACATTGTCGTGATGGACAAAGACCGTCTCAATACGGTCTATATGCTCGTAGAGGTCAAAAAGCCGAAGTTGAAGGACGGGAAAGATCAGCTTCGCTCGTATTGTAATGCGACGGGTGCGCCGATCGCGGTTTGGACAAATGGGGATCAGATTTCCTATTACCAGCGCAAAGACCCGAATTATTTTGAAGACATTCCGGGTTTGCCGAATGCAAATCAAACCCTGGCGGATATTCTTCAAATTAAATTTACTCTTGAAGACTTGATTGCTAATGATAAGTTAGTAAAAGAGAATAAATCGCTCAAGACGTTGATTGAGGAGATGGAAGATGAGGTGTTGGCGAATGCTGGGGTAGATGTGTTTGAGGAATTATTCAAGCTAATTTTTACCAAACTTTATGATGAGTGGTATTCCGGACAGGGCAAGCGGCGATCAACTCGTTCTCTAGAATTTCGTAATACGGGACAAACTGAAGCGGCGCTGAAAACGAAAATCCAAGAGCTGTTCGATAAAGCCAAGAAAAAGTGGGAAGGGGTATTTAGCGACGATTCTAAAATCAGTCTCACACCTTCACATCTTTCTGTGTGTGTTTCGTCGTTAGAAAATGTAAAGCTATTCAACTCTAATCTGGATGTAGTTGATGAAGCTTTCGAGTATTTGATTAATCAAAGTAGTAAGGGTGAGAAGGGGCAATTTTTCACACCTCGCTATGTGATCGATATGTGTGTGAAGATGCTGAATCCTCAAGAGGATGAGTACACGATCGACACGGCGGCGGGGTCTTCGGGGTTTCCGGTGCATACGATTTTTCATGTGTGGCGGCAAATTTTAGATGATGAGGGGTTACAAGCTAGTCATTTGTTTTCGTTGGAGGACAAGCCGCCCCGGTGCAATGAATATGTGGAAGAGAAGGTGTTTGCGATCGACTTTGATGAAAAGGCGGTGCGGGTGGCGCGAACGCTGAATCTGATTGCGGGGGATGGGCAGACGAATGTATTGCACCTGAATACGCTGGATTATGAGTTGTGGGATGAGGTGACGGAGCAGGAGGATTGGCAAAATGTTTATTTTGAAGGGCTTAAACGACTGAAAAAGCTGCGACCCAAAGGCAGCAAGGCCTATCGAGAATTTCAGTTTGATGTGTTGATGGCAAATCCGCCGTTTGCTGGAGACATCAAGGAGCCGCGCATGATTGCCCGCTATGAGCTAGCGAAAAAGCCGAATGGTAAGTGGCAAACGAAGGTGGGGCGCGACATTTTGTTTATTGAGCGTAACCTGGATTTTTTGAAGCCGGGGGGGAGAATGGCGATCGTCTTGCCCCAGGGACGGTTTAATAATTCTTCGGATAAAAATATTCGCGATTTTATTGCGGAGCGCTGTCGAATTTTGGCGGTGGTGGGGTTGCATGGCAATACGTTTAAGCCGCACACGGGGACAAAAACTTCGGTTTTGTTTGTGCAGAAGTGGAACGATGACCGTAAGGTTGGCGCACTGTGTCCCCGTCGGGATGATTACAGTATCTTTTTCGCGACGATGCGCAAGAGTGGCAAGGACAATTCTGGGGACAAAATTTATGTGAAGCAGCCGGATGGTTCGGGTGAGTTGCTCTTTGATGAGCATAATCATTGGATCATCGATCATGATTTGTTTAACCATGATGGGCTGACGGAAGACGGTATTACGGAAGCGTTTATTGAGTTTGCCAAAAAGGAGAAGCTCAGTTTTTTTGAACCTAGCCCATCCGTGACACCGTTTGATGCTGTGAGGTATCAGCAGTTAATGGATGGGCTTGAAGCGGTTGAACTCAATCTTATCGATGTTTTAGAAGACAATGAACTATTTAGAATTGATAGTGAATACTTTAAAATTGAATACTTGTCCAAATTAAAACAAATCAAGAGATTGCCGTATCGCAAAATTCAAGAATTTTCATATGTGACAGATGGGATTCATGAATCAATTCATTTTAATGAAGAGAGTTCAATTAATTTAATCTCCGCCAAATCCCCAAAAGAGAATATATTTGATTTATCAGGAAATGAATGTATATCACCCGAACAGCATAAGAAGAATCCTCGTACAACGCTACAAGAAGGTGATGTAATCATTTCAACAGTCGGCACAATTGGTAATTGTGCTGTCGTAGATGAAACAATTCTCCCAGCAAATTCTGATAGACACGTTGGAATTGTGCGTATAGAAAAGGACTTCAAGCCATATTTCTTATCTACGTTTATTCTTTCCAAGTATGGAAAATTTCAGACTCTCAGAGAATCTACAGGTAATGTCCAACTCAATCTTTTTATATATAAAATAAAATCTCTCAAGATTCCTTTTCTCTCTGGAAAGTTTCAAGAGACAGTTGAAGGATTAGTGAAATTTGCACACTCATCGTTAAGACAATCGAAAGAAATCTATCAACAAGCTGAGGATTTGCTGTTGTCGGAGCTTGGCTTGCAGGACTGGCAACCCACGGAAGAAACCATTGCCGTCAAGAGTTTTGCCGAGTCGTTTCTGTCCTCCGGTCGCCTCGACGCTGAGTATTACCAGCCAAAATATGATCAATCAGAAGAAGCGATTAAAGACTGTGGTTTTTCATCTCAACGCTTAGGCTCATTAATAGAACCAATTCAGAATGGTTTTGACTATCGAGAGTATACCGAGGAAGGCACACCTTATATTCGTGTTGGTGATGTAAAAAATGGACAAATCAAATTTGAAAGTGCTGTAAAAATTCCGATTACGATGGCTGATGTTGACAAACCTGTAGGTTTGCAAGTTGGAGACATTCTCTTTACCCGTAAAGGTAGTTTTGGTAATTCTGCCGTTGTCACAGAACTAGAAGTTAACGGGATTATTAGCAGCGAGATTATGCTTGTACGTTTGACTTCAATTTCTAAACAAACAATTTTACCTGAGTATGTCAGCCTATTTCTGAATTCAAAATTTGGTTATTTACAAGTTGAGCGTAGAGTTCATGGTGTTGCTTACTACAGTATTTCGCAGCCTGACCTAGCTAATTTACTGATTCCAATCTTGCCGAAATTTCAACAGCAAAATATCGTTGAAAAAATAAAGTCATCATTTTCATCAAAGCTAAAATCCAAACAACTGCTAGAAATTGCTAAAACGGGAGTAGAACGGGCGATCGAAACCGACGAAACCACCGCAACCACTTGGATTCATGACCAGCTAGAACACCTCGGCGTAAAACTGACATGACGATCACCACGATCGCCCCCGCCGACACCGACGAAGAAGAAGCAGCCACCGGCAAAGGCTTAAAAGAAGACTTTCAAAACCATATCCGCGACATCCAAAGCGTGATTTACGCCTACACCAACTACAGCCTCGCCGCCCTCAAAAAAGTCGCGATCGCCAACGTCGATAAAGTCACCCTCGAATTCGGCGTCGAAATCGGTATCCCCTAAATCACCAAAGGAACCACAAAAAGCAACTTAAAAATTCAAGTGCAATGCTCCTTTAACGACAACGACTGATCGCCGATCCAGCAGCATCGTTACAGGCAGCTATCCACCCCGATCGGTTCGCCTGAGCTTACCAAGGCGAACCGATCGCAGTAAAAGCCGACCAGAAATAAGGATGGCTGAAATCCCGACCGGCGAGCTGGTTCAGAGTCTCAGGCACAGCGATCGGCTCTGCGATACCGTCAGCGTAAAGCCAACCGTCTTCGATACGGACATTACCATTCAACAGCGAGAGCTGCGCCGATCGCAGAGCCTCAGCCTTGATCGGCGCAGTGGCGAGATAGTGATACAGCTCCGTCATCAGCATGAACGTCGCAGCATCATCGACATACCACAGACTCGCGATCGCGGTTTTCACCCCAGCCGCCACCGCCAACCCCGCAAAACCCATCTCCGCTTCACTATTCCCCAGCGCCGTTTGACAGGCCGACAACACCAGCAACTCCACCGGTGGATCACTCCACCCCAGCTCGCGGATTTCATCCAGCCCGATCCGATCGTCCCACAATTGCAAGTAAGAATTTTCGAGCGTACCACCGTTAAATTCGCCGTGGGTTGCCAGGTGAATAATTGGGAAGGGATTACGCTGACGTTGTTGGATCACGTTGGCGCGGGTAAAGGCATCGTTGAGCAGAATATTGCCGTTGCGTCGGTGGTTAATTAGGGTATTGAGTTCGGCGGGAACAGCGGGCAGGGGAGCTTGACGGGTGAACTGGCTCGCTCCCATCGCCAACATCGGGGCATCGATCGCCAGCGGTTGATAACGCGGATCGACGAGTCCAAGGCTGGGAATCAGGCTATAGCTGTACTGTTCAATCAAATAGCGTTCGCCATCGTAAAGCGCGGCAAACGGCAGGCTACGCAATCCGGTATCGACGGAAAACATCAGGGTATCGATATTGCGGGCTTCGAGTTCCGGGGCGATCGGGCGAATCAACCAGTCGTAAAGCTGGGCGGCGTAATCGTTGTGTCGTCCGAGGAGTCGGTAGCGGGCGTTCACCAGATGGGCGCGGTAAGTGTCGATCGTGGCGAGAACGGTGTCGCGATCGATGGGCGAGTAAAAAACCTGGGGATCGTGATCCGGATCGGTGAGTCGGATAGCGACTCGATCGGGCAAGAGTTCGATCAAAACAGAGGCGATGCGAACATTGCGATCGACGAAAAGCGTCGCGACGGTGGCTTCGGTATCCGCCATGCTGCCCTCGAATAGGGGCGTGCTTCCGAGATAGCTAAGAAAGTCTTGGTTGTAGCGGCGTTCGAGGTCTTCGAGTTCGAGGGTGACTTCCGCGCCGCTATTGCCTCCCCCCGCACTGGCGGTGTCGCCAGTGGTGCTAATGGTTCCGTCAGCGGTGGTGATTGTGCCGGTGCTGATCGTGCCGCCCGCTTCGAGGCTGATGTTGCCCGACGTGCCATTATCGGCGATCGAGGCAATATCGCCGGTGGTAATATCGCCGCCCGCGTTGAGGCTGACGTTACCGCTGTTCCCTTGAATCGCCTTGCTGGTGATATCTCCGGTAATGATGTTGCGTAGGGCTTGGACGTTAATATTGCCGCTGCCGGTTCCACCTTCCGATCGCAGATTTCCGAGGATGGCATCCACTTGAGAATTTACGGCAATGTCTCCGGATGGACCGGCGCTGGCGGTGGTCGTCACATCGCCCGCAATGATGCTACCGGTGGAACTGAGACGAATCGAGCCGGAGCCGGTGACACCGATCGAGCTGACATTACCGGTGGTGACATTATTGCCATTAATGGCGATCGTACCGCTGTTGCCACCACTGGCCTGGGTGATAATTTCACCGGCATTAATATTACCCGGTGCGGCGAGGGTGAGGTTGCCACTGCGCTGCAAGCCGCTCGATCGCACACTTGCGAGGGTAACGCTCTGACCGAGGGCATCCGTGTAAGTGGCGTTATTGAGACGGATGTTGCCGCTGGTACTGCTGAGGTTAATGTTCCCGGCGTTTTCCCCCGCATAGGTTTGAACCGTCGCCCACAGATTCGGGTCAAACCCCGGTTCGGTGCGGATTGTCTCGATAAATTGACCAAAGCGCGAACCGATCGTGATGTCACCCGCCGCGACGATATCAACTTGACCCGCTTCATCGGTGGCATAGGTTTCGAGTTCTCGACCAATATCGATCGCGCCCTGAGGAGCGCGGATACGTACATTCCCTGCGCTCCCGTCGTCTGAGTAGGACGAGACGAAACTAGCGATCGAGACATTGCCCGTCGCGCTCTCGATCGTCACGCTGCCGCCCTCTTGACCACCATTGCTATCGACACTATTCCCCGCCGTAATGTCACGAGCAGCGGTTAACACCACATCACCGGCCTGATCCACACCAAAGGCTTGGATGAATCCTCCGATCTGAATTGCGCCCGTTTCACTGCGAATGGTAATATCACCCGCCTCCACCGCCCGCAGATTCACAAGACCCTCGACCACCACATCACCCACCGCCGTTAATGTGACATCTCCGGCGTTGCGATCGGCATCGGCTTGTATCGCAGCACCAATCTGCAATCTGTCACCACTGGAAAGCGTGATGTTACCGGCCTGCTCGCTGGCATTGGTAATGAGTCCCCCGATGACCAGATTGCCACGCGCTTCGATCGTGATATCGCCCCCTTCAGCCACCCTGACGAGTTCACCGAAATCCGTCTCGTAGCTTCCCGACGAGATCACATCAATACCCAGCGCATGACCTGAAATCTGAAGATCTCCCCCTCGGGTGCTGATTCCACTCCCTTCCAGGTTGGCATCCAAAAAAGTGCCCGAGCTAGCCGATCGTTGGGCGAACAGCGAACCCGCCCCCGACACGTCGGCATCGGCGGCAAGGATCACGCTGCCCCCCGTGGTGTTGAATAATACGCCGCTTGCGCCAATTAGCAGGTCATCCATAGCGAACACGGTGGCCGTTTGGGTGATGATCTCGCCCCCGGTTAGTCCGTCCGACCCGTCAACGAACGCCACATCCCCCACGCCGATCGGTGTCGTCCGAAGCTGAACGACTCCGTCTACTGTCGTTAACTCCGTCGCCCCGACAGCGAGACTCCCGGTTAATAGCTCGGGTAAAGCGATCGCGCTGATCTCGCCCGCACTCGTGATGCGATCGCTCGCCACTTCCAGCCGCAGAATCTGATCGGCCAAGCCAAGCTGTACCGTATTCCCCGCCTCGATCGCCACAATATTCACCGCACCGCCTTGAAGCTGACCCCGGTTGATCACCGTCCCGCCCAACAAATTTAGAGTCGAGTCACCCTCAACAGCAAGATCGCCGAGATTGACGATCGCGCCTGCTTCTGTCGCAAACTCAAACGCAACGGGATCACCCACCAACTCCGACCAGTTCGCCCTCCCCAACGCCTCAAACCAGCCATCCTCGAACTCGATCGCGCTCGCCGTCGTCGCCGTGAAATCTCCCATCACGTCCAGGCTGGCATTTTCCCCGAAGACAATCCCCGCCGGATTCAGCAAAAACAAATTCGCGTCGCTACCCGTCACTTGAATCAGCCCATCGATCGAGGAGGCATTCCCGCCCGTTACCCGCCCTAAAACGTTCTGAATCTCCGAAGTTGTGACGAAATTCGCGACCTGCTCGGCTTCGAGTCCAAATTCCGCGAAACTATGGAACAGATTCGCCCCATCGTCTGATAATTCTCCCCCCTGAATCTCGAATGTATTCTCGATGACATCAATGTTTGTTCCTAGCGAGTCGTCGGGAATAATTTGTGAGCTTGCAGGCCACGCACTCACCGTTAGTGCCGCCATCGTGCTGAGGAAAAGTGCAGTGCGCATTGTTAAGAAGTAACGTTAGACGCGGTTACAGATGCTAAAGATGATGATAGAGATGTAAAGACAAGCCAAACATCTCTAAATATTGACACAATCTCTTTGGGTCGAAAGCCAATCCGGCTGACCGAATCCCGCACTCCTTGCGCACGTGCAGGCTGTGAAGCTGGTTCTAAACTTGGGGGCAGCGTCAACGGCTTGGGTCTGAATCATCGGAGGCCGGAAGCAATAGCCGGACTTCGACGCCTTGGCCGCGTCCTTCACTGTCGATCGCGATCTCCGCGCCAAGCTGCTCGACAATTTGTTGCACGATTTGTAGCCCTAACCCGGTTCCCTGAATGTCCATGTGACTTTTTTCGCCGCGATAGCCACGCTGAAAAATATGGTCGAGATCCTCCGGCGGAATTCCCAAGCCTGTATCGCGAATACAAATTTCAACCAAGGGCTGATCGGCATCAATTTGTGTTGCATAAACACTGACGCGCCCCCCTTCTGGCGTGTACTTTAGGGCATTATCTACCAGATTTTGCAGTGCTTCAGTCATGAGTTTAATGTCCGTCCGCACCATGATCTGCGAGCCGTCAATGTGTGAAACAAAGGATAGATCACGCACCTCTGCCATCGTTTCGGCAACACGAAGAATGGGGCGAAGTAGGTCACCGATCGAGATCTTCGCGAGCGATTCGTTCGCGCTTGCGGGGAGCAGGGGCAATGGCCGCGATCGTGAGGCCGTCGGCACGGTTTTAATCTCGTCGATCTCGTCGATTTCACCGGTGGTTACGACGCTTTCGTCTTCGCTCAAATCTTCAAAATTATCAATTTCGCCTCGCAACGCCGCTAGCTCTAGGCTGGGATGTTTGGCCACAATGCTGAGATCGTCGAGTAATGATTTGAGTCGATCGCTTTCACGAATGATATTTTCAACGATTTCTAATGCCGCTGGATTTCCGGCTAACCGGCGATCGAGCAACTTCCCAAAAACATGCAGCGCCGCAAGGGGATTACGCACCTGATGAAACAGATCGCTGAGGTGACTTTGGCGATCGAGATCATTAATATATGTGTTCTCCAGCGACTCCCGTAGCGCCAGATTTTGAATGTGCATTGCGATCGCACATTCGATCGTCGTGACCACCGTTTCAATACAGCGCTGCTCTTGACTATTCCAGGCGATCGATGGCCGATACAGCGCCAAAACGCCCACAATTTCATCGTTATGAGACAGCGGAAAGGTTTCCCGTTCTTGAGCCGATAGCCGCATGGGCACAGACACAAGATGACCCCGAACTGGCGCAGCCTGGGAATCAACGTTAGGCTGGAGGGGAAAAAGACGGGGACGCCCAGACTCAGATAATAGGGAACCCGAAATATCAATTGTCGTTTCCGCTGGAGCGGATGGAACCGAATCGAGATTAACACCGGGCTCAGTCACCGCCTCTCGTTTCTCGACCCGCTCCTGATCCCAAACTACACTTTCCGGTTCAATGGCAACTGAGATGAGCCGATCCCCCGAACCGGTCAAACTGCGTTCCGTGACGTACACCATGCAGCAAACCGCGCCTAAGTTTTGAACTAGGAGTGATGCTTGCATCTTGCAAAGGCTGCTTACGGTACGCTCGACCGACATAAAGGTTGATTCTCTTAGGGTAAATGATTCGTTTTTGCTGGGGTTCTCCTCAAAGGCGATCGTAACCTAGAGGTTGACTTTTCGAGCTTAAAAAAGTATAATTCAGCTCGATTTTAGTATCTATTACTACCGTTTAAATCGGCAGTCCAATTTAAGGAGGAAATCGAACATTGGCACGGAGACGCAAGCGGAAGAGCCGTCGACGCCAGGAAGGACGTAGAATCCTGGAACACGTACCTCAGTATAGTATCGAGAGTGGCGAGGATAAACCCGTCACAGCAGCTCGAAAATACATCAAGGCTCAGGAGATTATGCCACCTGCGTTACTTCTGGTGAAGCGCAATGAGCACACAACTGACCGTTATTTTTGGGCAGAGAAAGGTCTATTCGGCGCACAATATGTCGAAGAAAATCATTTTCTTTTCCCCAGCCTACGTTTAGTCATTGAGCAGCAAGCCGAGCTAGAAGCGGCTGCTAGCACATCGAAAAGCTAATCTAATTGCTTTTGTTCTATTGTGATAACTCAAATCAAAAAGCCCTGGATTTTTTTCAGGGCTTTTTGATGTCTACAATTCTAGTTTGATGGGTCATTGTGCTCGTCTCCGTAAATTTAACAGGGTACTGTAAAAGCCCGCCAGCTCTGACAAACAGGTGAAATTCGTGCTTGGTCTTTGGAAGAAAGGCCGTATACTTAAGGTCAAGCTAGAGCCAGTTTGAGCCAGCCCGTGACACGGTCGTAAATCAGGGCGGCAAGACTACAAAGCTCGCCAAAACGTAAAGCACGAGCAGCGAAGAATTACGTCACGTCTCGCTCAAAAAAGTAATGTGCTTCGTTACATCGTCACAAATCATGCCGCGAGAGGAGAGACCCCTGTATGGCTGCGCATACCTTCGCTACCGAATCAATTTTGGCACAGGCACCGCCTCCACAAACGGGTGACGCTTCGCCTAGCTTCGACATTTGGACGATCACAACGCTGATTTTTCTCGCTAGCACCGTCGGGGTTGGTCTTGTTTTGCAAGCAAAAATCAAGCAATTAAATAAAAAATTACGAACGGAAGAGTTTAAAAATCACGAGCTTCAGAAAAAGTTCAAGCGTGCGGTTGATACGATCACAAAAATGGAGAAAAACCCCGATTTGATCCACTCCCGTGAATTTAACCTCGACTATCTGCGGATGCGGATGGAAGAGGAAACCTTTCACTTTGGGGTGGTAAATCAAATCAAAGTGAAGGTTAAAAGTAAAATTTCCGTGGCGCTGCGTCCGACGCCGGAAAATCGTGGGTCTGGGCGGCAGGTGGATGAAACCTTTGATGTGCAATACGAAACCGGCACGGGGGGGCAAGTTAAAAAGCGGGTTTTATTCCGAATTCAAATTAAGTTAACGAAGTTGCCGACCCAGCCCACGAGCGCGACCATTAGTCAGATTATTGATTGCATTGAAACGTATTTGAGTCCTGCGGCGGATGAGGATACGTGGCAACCGGCGTTGCAGGGGCGTGTGGCGTTTATTCATTGGGATCAAAACGCAAAGCCGACGCCGCTGTTGGTGCTGGAGCAGACGAATGAAGGGGTTAATGTGACGTTTCGCACGAATCGATCGTCGAGTGGCGCTGCGCCTCAAACTAAAGCACCCGAGCCGGGACGAACGGCACGGCGACCGAATAGTGGTAATGGTTCGACGACTCGGGGCGGGTCGCGATCGGGTGTGCAACGCACCAGTCGTCCGCGTCATTAGTGCCTAGAAATCGTTAACGGAAATCGTTAACGGTGGCCTTTGCAAATCGTGCCTGCGAATCGTGTCAATGTATCGAGATGGCAGTTCGATCGATATACTGCAATGTGCAGTGATCGTGCCGCTGGTGGATGACGATCGCCGCTGATTCGTTATACTTCACCGGCATGAGTCCGCTTTGCGATCATGCGATCAATCGATGAAACAACTGCTCTACCTCGAAGCTCCCACGCCCAAGACGGATCGCGTACTACACTGGCTCCAGACCTGGAGGCCAAGGGGGGATCGCGGTCGCCCGATCGTCACGCGGGACGGGATTCGGATCGAGTTTGATGCGGACGGAGAGTCGAGTCAAGGATCGAGTTTATCGATCTTTCTGTGGTCGTTGCAGCGGACAACGTACCTCAAGGTGTTTCGCTGGGGCGATCGGGCGGTTCCTGGCGAGCGGGCGATCGTGAGTCAGCTTCAAGCGGACGTGATGGCGGCCTTTCCGCCGACCTATCCGGCTCCGCCTGAGATTGACCTAAGTCAACACACCATTTTTGAAGCACTCGTGCCGTACTATCCAAAAACGGCTGAATTCTTCCAAAAGATCCCCAACGGCGAGGCCGATCTTCAGCGCGTGTACTGGTGGGAAAAACGCTGGCGGGACGGGGTGCGATCGCCCAAAACGCCGAAAACCTGCATCACCCGACAGTCCAAAGCCTCGGGTTACACCTCGCCCGCGCCCTACGATTTGATTTACCTGGGCGGGGCGCTCGGTTCGATTCAGGCTGCGGTGATGGCGATGCGGGGCTATCGGGTGTTGCTAATCGAGCGGCTCACGTTTGGGCGAATGAATCGCGAGTGGAATATTTCGCGGCAAGAGTTTCAGTGTCTGATTGATATTGGGCTGTTTAGCGTCGATGAATTCGAGTCGCTGATTGCCTGTGAGTACGAAGACGGATTTAATAAATTTTTCGATGCGAACAATCCCGATATTTGCCGATCGAAGGTGCTGCATACACCGGAGGTTTTGAATATTGCGATCAAATCGGACAAATTATTACAGCTCTGTGGCGAGAAGCTGCTAGCGGCGGGCGGTGAAATTTGGGAGCGCACGGAGTTTATTCAGGCGGATATTTTCGACGATCGCGCCGTAGTCGATCTGGTGGATCTCGAATCCGGCGAGGCGAAGCAAATCGATGGGCGCATGATTGTCGATGCGATGGGGACAGCCTCGCCGATCGCGTGGCAAATGAGCGGCGGTCGCCCGTTTAATAGCGTCTGTCCCACAGTGGGCGGGGTGATTGATGGCAGCGCTGAGGGCGGTATTGACGCGACGGTGTGGGATGCCCGCTTTGGCGATGTGTTGAACTCCCACGGCGATATTTCGCGTGGTCGGCAGCTCATTTGGGAGCTATTCCCCACCGAAAATGGTGACCTGACGTTTTATCTGTTTCACTATCACGAAATCCACCCCGACAATCCCGGCTCACTGCTGGAAATGTACGAGGATTTCTTCTCGATTTTGCCGGAATATCGCCGCTGCGACCTCGATCAATTGACCTGGAAAAAGGCCACCTTTGGCTATATCCCCGGCTATTTTAGCCAGGGTAGCCAGGATCGCACCGTGGCGATCGATCGGCTGTTGGCGATCGGTGACGCCGCCTCGCTCCAATCGCCCCTCGTCTTCACCGGTTTTGGTTCCCTCGTGCGCAACACCGATCGGCTCTCGCGGCTACTCGGCACCGCCCTAACTCACGATCTCCTCACCGCCGAATACCTCGGTCTCGTCCGCGCCTACCAAAGCAACGTCGCCGTCACCTGGCTCTTTTCCAAGGGCATGATGGTTCCGACCCACCGCACCCTGTCGCCGGAACGGATCAACGCGATGCTGAATATTTTCTTCGGGTTACTGGCTGAGGAACCGCCCGAGGTCGCCAATACGTTTATCAAAGATCGCACCACCTGGACGCTGTTTAATCGGCTGGCGCTGACGGCGGCATGGCGTACACCAATCCTGCTTTGGTGGATTTTCGACATGGCGGGACCAGTTTCGCTGCTGCGCTGGGTCGGAACCTATCTCAGTTTCACCTGGCAGTCGCTGATCGGCTTCCTGTTGGGTTGGCTTCCGGCGATCGAGCGCCCCCTGCGTGACGCTCTCGAAGAGCGCTACCCGTGGTTATGGCTGCGAATCCTATCGACCATTTACGCCGTCACTGAGGGCATTGGTCGGCCTTACCGATCGCGATCGGTCAGCTAATTCAGCGAGTTCACATCATTGACTCGCGTTTGTAGATTTAAGTCGATTTCAACTGAGGAGCGATCGCCATGCGGCCAATTGGGGTGTATCTGGTTTTATGTGGCTATATTGTCGGGTTGCTGATCGCGCCGCTGAGGATCTGGCCGTGGGGCTGGGCATGGCTGCTGGGGGGCTGGCTGGCGGGGGCGATCGTGCCGCGTGTGTGGAACGGATCGCCGCGATCGTTCACCTGGGTTTGCGTCGGTGTTGCCGGATTTCTCGCCGGGATTTACCTTCAGGTGCGTCAGCCACTCCCGGCTGAAAACGATATTTCGTACTACCTTGCCGCCATTCCCGAATACACCGAGGTTCAGGTTTGGGGAACACTGCAAGAACGCCCCCAGGTCACCCGCGCGGGGAAAGCCCGGTTTCGCTTGGCGGTGGATCGGCTTACCTGGCAAGACGATCGCGACGGCGATCAGAGTCAAATCGTCGCCGGATCGGTGTATACGACGATGCCATTGTTGCAAGTGACCGGACTGGGGAACGGCGATCGCGCCGAAATCACCGGGCGGCTCTACCAACCCGCAACGCCAACCAATCCGGGGCAGTTCGACTTTCGGACATTTCTCGCCAAACAGGGAATTTGGGCGGGACTGGTGGGCGAGTCGATCGACTGGGAGACGGTGGAGGATCGATCGAGCTGGTTGGAGACGGTTCGCGATCGTATCGTGCAGGCTCACGTCGGCGCGTTGGGCGTACCGTCCGGGCTACTGATGAGCGCGATGACGATGGGGCGCTGGAGCGTGGATTTGCCCTACGATTTGCGCGATCGCTTTACCGAACTTGGACTCGCCCACGCCCTCGCCGCCTCAGGGTTTCACGTGGGGATTGTCTTAAACAGCGTACTGAAGTGGGCGGGCGGATCGCCTCGATTTCAGTTTGGTGTCGGGTCGGTGACCCTGGTGTTATATTCGGCGCTGGCGGGGTTTCAGCCGTCGGTGTGTCGGGCGGCGTTTATGGGCTGGTCGGGGATTTTGGGCAAGGTGCTACAGCGGCGGGTGCGATCGAGTGGGACACTGTTGGCGATCGCGACGCTGTTGCTGCTCTGGAATCCGCTACTGATCCAAAATCTCGGCTTTCAGCTCAGTTTTCTCGCCACCTTCGGGCTAATCGTCGGCACTGAACCGGTTACGCGGCTCTTCGGCTTTCTCCCGCTCTGGCTAGCACAATCCCTCTCCGTCCCGATCGCCGCAACCCTATGGACATTGCCGCTCCAGATTTACATTTTCAACGTGGTGTCACCGATCGCGATTCCCGTCAACTTGGCCGTTGGCGAACTGCTCGGGCTGATCACGACGGTGGGATTTTTTAGCGGTGTCCTGGCGGTGGTGTCACCCGTGGCTGGAAGCTTTTTGGCACGGGGTTTGGCCTATCCGATGCAGTGGATGCTTGCAGGGTTGACCTGGATTCACGATCGTCTCGGTCGTGTCTGGTTTGTGCAGCAAATCGAGGTGTGGCAAATGGTGGCGCTGTATGCGGTGCTGTTCGGGCTGTGGCTGTGGCGATCGAGCGGTGTGGTGGATTTGGAAGAGGAGGATAGGGGCGATCAAGCAAAGCCAGCGGAGCAAATGCAGCCCAAGCAAACGGGGCGCTCGGTGGGGATTTTGGGCAGTGCGATCATAGGGTGTGTGATCTGTGTGGCGATCGTGGTGTTGCCCGGTGGGTGGCAAGCCCGCGATCGGGTGCAGGTGTATGTGTTGGATGAGGCGAGCGAGCCGGTGGTGGTGGTACGCGATCGCCACGATACGGTGTTGATCGGGAATGGTGTCGAGCCGGAGACGACCACGTTTACGCTGTTGCCGATGTTTCGATCATTGGGGATTAATCAGTTAACCCTGGCGATCGAGCCGACGCCGTTGGCCGATGGGGTCGATCCGACCTGGCCGATGATCGCGGATCAGGTTCCGATCACGGCGTGGATCGATGGGGCAGCGGCGGTTGAACCGGTGGTAACCGAGCGGAAATCAATCGCGGTAATTCCACTCGATACTGGGGGAAATCTGGCGTTACGGCTGGGCGATCGTCACTGGCTGGTGTTGCGCGACGAGTCCGAGGCGGCGATCGGCTCGTTGCGGGCGCGGTTGGACGAGTTGGGCATCGTGCCGGAGGTGGTGTGCTGGTCGGGCGGGACGATTGCGGCTTTCGTGGGGGCGGATTGGCCGTTGGTCGGAGCGATCGCGGTCGATCGGCTTGATCCGATCATGGCGTCAACCCTAGAGGCTCGCGGGGTTACGGTGTGGGAGACACAGCGGGGGGCGGTGGTGGTGAATGATGTAAATGGGACGGGGAAGATTATGATTCGGCGGGCGATCGGTGCTGACCAGCGCTCAACGGAATGGTCACTTTAGGCACTTTGGTTAAAAACCGTACTATCAGAAACGCCGAAGCTACGCCGCGCTATCCCGCGTCAAATACAACTGAATCCCCACGATCGCCAAGGTCGCAATCAACAACAACGTCGCCACCGCCGACGCATAACCAAAATCAAACAACCCAAACGCCTGCTCATAGACATAATGCACCAGCAAATTCGTCGAATTCAGCGGCCCCCCGCCCGTCATCACATACACCTGCTCAAAACTTCGCAGCGTGAAAATCGACGTGGTGACGATCGTAAAAATGAACGTCGGGCGCAATCCTGGCAGCGTAATGTAGCGAAACTGTTGCCATTCATTCGCCCCATCCAACTCCGCCGCCTCGTAGCGACTTTTCGGGATCGCCTGCAACCCCGCCAAAAACACCACCAAATTAAACCCGATTTGCTTCCAAATACTCAGCAAAATCAGGATCGGCATCGCCCAGGTGACACTCCCGAGCCACGGCGTCGGCGCAATGCCGATCGTACCCAACACCGCATTAATCGGCCCATTGCTTTGGAACAACCAGCGCCAACCCAACCCCGCCGCCACGATCGACACCACCGACGGGATAAAATACGCCGTCCGTAACACCGTCCGGCCAAGCGCGATCTTATCCAACACCACCGCCAATCCCAGGGGGATCGCAATACTCGGAATCAGCGTCGCGATCGTGAAATAAATCGTATTCCCCACCACCTGCCAAAAGTCCGGCGAAGCGAACACATTGTCGTAATTGCGCAAACCGACCCACTCCAGCCCCGATCGCGTAAAACTGCCCATCGTAAAACTCAAACCTGTCGAGTAGACGATCGGGCCGAGGACAAATAGCACGAATAAAACCAACGCAGGCGCGAGAAACACCCACGCCGCAAATGTTTCGTTATCCAGCCAGCGGCGAAATGAGTTACGCGATATCACAGTGGTTTAACCCAAAACAGCAGCGATCGAAACAGCAGCGAAACGATAGCGAAACAACTTAGCCCGTTGATCCAATCAATCAAAACGCCTGAATCCATTCTTTAATCGTGTATTCCGTCCAGATTTGATTTTTCCAATAGGGATCACCTTCAATCAACTGCTGAACGATCTCCTCGCTGTCCGCCTCATAAATCGCAAACACCTTGGTATTGTCCACCGTTGGCCCGAGCGTGACGAGGACACCCGATTTTTTCTGAGCTTTCAGACCATCCAAATGAGCTTGGCGGTAAGGGGTACGCTTTTCGAGGGCGTTTTCGCAATAGCTGCCCCACATCACATATTTCGACATTGGTGTCTATCTCGTTAAATCGAACGAATCAGATGGGTGTGTTTGCGATCGGGCGAAACATTTTCCTGGCTATCATACCAGCACCAACACGCGCGTCAATGCGTGTCAGTGAGCATCCATGAGCGCCGTCACCGAGGGCCAATGCATCCATCCGCAAGCGGGCGAGACGGCTGATCCGTGTTTTGCGATGTCTTCCAGCGATCGAAACTTGTAGCCAACCTGTTACGCCGACGCTTCAGCAATTTCCGATAGCTCCATCCAGCGTTCAGTTGCCGCGTCGATTTCCAGGTCGATCGCCGCCAATCGATGGCTCAATTCGCTCAGATCGAGCAGGGGATCGCTGCTCGTGCCACCGCCGTAAAGCTGACCTTCGATCGTGGCTTTTTCGTCCTCCAGTTCTGGAATGCGCGTTTCTAGTATTTCCAGCTCACGACGTTCTTTATAGGATATTTTTCGCGCCCGGTTCGATCGCGTTTGTTGCGAGCTGAGCTTATCCGCTGCGCCTGTTGTCTTCGCGCTATTGGCGACGGCTTCGGCGGCTTCGGCAGCTTTGGCCTCGGCTTCCTGCGCGGCTTCCTCGGCTTTGAAGTCGAGATACACCGAATAATTACCGGGGTACTGCTTGACGACACCGCCGGGGTTAATCTCGAAAATTTTAGTCACGGCGCGATCGAGGAAATAGCGATCGTGGGACACCACCGCCACGCAGCCGCCAAAATCTTCCAGATAGTCCTCTAACACGCCCAAGGTTTGCACATCGAGATCATTGGTCGGTTCGTCCATCAGCAACACATTCGGCGCACCCATCAAGACTTTGAGCAAAAATAACCGCCGCTTTTCGCCGCCGGACAGTTTCGAGATCGGGGAATACTGACGATCGGGCGAAAACAGGAAGCGTTCGAGCATCTGCGACGCCGTGATCACGGTTCCGTCAGCGGTTTCGACCAGGGCGGCAACATCTTTGATGTAGTCGATGACGCGCTGATCGAGGTCGGCGGCGGTGAGCAGGTCTTCGGAGTGTTGATCGAAGTAGCCGATCGCGATCGTTTCGCCGATGTCGATGTGGCCGGAGTCGAGGGTAAGCTTGCCGGTGATGGCGTTGAGCAGCGTCGATTTACCTGCGCCGTTGCCGCCGACGATACCGACGCGATCGCCCGCCTCGAAGGTGTAGCTAAAGTCTTTAAATAGGGTGCGATCGTCGAAGGATTTCGTGACGTTGTGAATTTCGATCACCTTTTTACCGATGCGCCGCGAGACGGTATCGATTTCCACATTGCCGATCGCGGTTTTAAATTCGCGATCTTGCAGGTCATTGGCACGATCGATCCGCGCTTTTTGCTTGGTGCTGCGAGCTTTGGGGCCTCGGCTCAACCATTCCAGTTCGCGGCGCAGCAGGTTTTTATGTTTGCGCTGCTGACCGACGGCGGCGTCTTCTTCGAGGGCTTTTTTCTCTAGATAGTAGGCGTAGTTGCCGTCGTAGGTATAGATATCGGCGCGATCGAGTTCGATGATGCGATTGGTGACGCGATCGAGAAAATAGCGATCGTGGGTTACGAGAAAAATTGCGCCGCGATGGTTTTGCAGGTAGCTTTGCAGCCATTCGACCGACGCCGCATCCAGGTGGTTGGTTGGTTCATCCATCAACAGCAAATCCGGCTCAGACAGCAGCGCCGCCGCCAGGGCGATGCGTTTGCGGTAGCCGCCGGATAGGTCACCGATCCGTGCCTCGAAGTCTTCGATCCCCAGTTTTGACAGGACGATTTTCGCCTTGGTTTCCAGTTCCCACGCGCCGATCGACTCCATTTTTTCGCTAACGCTCGCCATTTGCGCCATCAGCTTATCGAGCTTGGCGCTGTCGTCTCCCGCGTGGGACATTTGCAGCGACAGCAGCTCATACTCGCGCACGAGCTGCATCCCGGACACCGAGCCGTCTCCCGTATCGGCGAATACCTGTTCAATGACGGTTTTTTCCTCGTCCAGGTCGGGCATTTGGGGCAGATAGATCGTGCGGCGGTTGCGTTCGGTGAGGCGTTGGCCGCTGTCGATCGATTCGAGTCCGGCCACCATTTTGAGCAGGGTCGATTTACCGGAGCCATTCACGCCGATGAGTCCCACTTTTTCGCCGTCGTCGATGCTGAAGTTGGCATTACGGACGATTTCTTTGATGCCGAAGTCTTTCGCGACGGATTGGAATGTAACGATGCTCATCGACGTTCGGGGGGTGGGGACACTATCGATCGTGCCTTATTGCGGGTTTTGCGACAATGGCGATCGAGGGTGGGATTCGCACATCGGGTGTTTGGGGTTAGTTCGATGTCATCCCAAACCACGCCAACTTCTCCGATCGCATCATCTTATTCGTCAGGGAAAAATAATAAATTGCAGCCTTTGCCATTAGTCCCAAATCCTAGAAATTGGATAACGATCAAAAATTGAATCAGCACTCACCAAAGGTAGCGATCGCGCGATCGACTGAGCAATAATCATTCGATCAAACGGATCACGATGATGGAGCGGTAGATCCATGTATTCATTCACATCTGAAGAATCTACCGAAATCAGGTGAATATCAACTTGCTCTAACAAGCCATAAAGCTCAGAAAACTCATATCCCCAACTCAACTTTCCAATCTGGAGCTTAATTGCAATTTCCCAAAGACTAACAACACTGAGATAAACTCGATCGGCAAGCTCAATTCTATTTAAAAGTGGAGCGGACAGGGAGCATCCCACTTTTGCAAGCTGAGTAGGAGAGAATGGTAAAACCCCAAAGCAGGAAAAGGAAATGACTCCACAAGAAGCTCGCGAGCTAAAGCATTACCTGACCGAAGCAGCACGTATTCTCCGGAACAACACGCCTGATTCACGTCTGCACGACTTCGAGAGCATCGAGCTAGCAGCACGAGAGCATATGGTGAAAACGGTGGGGCCGACGATTGGAGAGTTTTTTTCTCAAACGGTGAACCGAAGCAAAGACGGCAACGACAAGTAACCAGCTGTATCGGACGAGTAAAGGTAGAGAGCGAGACAGCAAAAGAGCTGGGATTGAAGCCCCGCACGCAACTGAGTCCGGTGATGGAGAAGTGCGCTCTGACGGCCAGTGCCAAGTCGTCGTACCAAGAAGCTGAGCGCGATATCGAGCTGATGATGGGATTGCGGGTCGGCCACAGCAGTCTGCATCGTTTGGTTGAGCGGAGTCAATTGCCTATGGTCGATGCAAAGCGGCCCGTTTCGGGCGCGAGCGTTGATGGTGGCAAGATTCGCCTGCGCTGTGAGACGGGAGGAGAAAGCCAGTGGCGAGATTACAAGGCGGTTAGCTTGCACGAGTCAGTCTGCTCGGCCTACTTTCAGGATAACGATGCTCTGATTGACTGGGTTCGTCAGCAGCCCTGCACTCCCGTGCTTACCTGTGTCGGTGATGGGCATGACGGCATCTGGAATATCATCGAAGCTCTTGCGTCCGACTCCGGTCGCCGTGACGTGCTCGACTGGTTTCACTTGGTGGAGAATCTCTTCAAGCTTGATGACTCTGCTGCCCGTTTAGAACGTTGGAAGAGCATGTTGTGGTCTGGGTTGGTCGATGAGGTCTGCGAAGAACTCCGAGCTTTGGAATCTTCCTCAGCACATAGGCTTCGAGCTTATCTGCGCAAGCACCGTCATCGTATTGTTCCCTATGACCTCTTCCAGGCGCTGGGTTGGCCGATTGGCTCTGGGTCGGTCGAGTCTACTGTCAAGCGCATTGCTACTCGCGTAAAACTCTCTGGAGCGCAATGGTCCTCTGCTTCCGTTCCACAGATTCTTCATCTTCGCTGTGCTTATCTCAATGGCGCTTTTCACCTTCCTCCCCCAACCGCTGCATAACTGGGATGCTCCCAGCGGACAAGCGCCTGTCTTTTAAGATGAACCAGAGAAATATATGAGTATCAAGCAGCATTTACATATACTCCTTAAACTCTTCCAGCGGTTCATCAAAATCATCCGCCATCCACACCTTGCCCGCCCAGGCTCCAGCTAACCGTCGTCGCTTTGGCGGTTCATCCTCCGACTGCGGCTCTAGCTGTGGATCGACATACCGTGCCACCAACATTTCAATAAAATTTAACGCCTCTTGCTGCGCTTCAAATGGTAGCTCATCGAGCTTCTGGAGAATTTCTGATTTAGTCATGATCTTACTGCTTCGCGCCCTTTAAAAAACATTATAGCAACCCTAGATTAAACACCAAATACATTATTCTTTGTGCCTAAAATCTTCAAATTCTTGCGAACATTCGACTGTGTATCCACAATATAAACCCGATCAAACTCATCCGAAATTAGCTTCCGAATCCCAGCAAATGCATTCGAGTCGAGGAACGATCGATTTGTGACAGATGCGATCCAATCTGGAACGTTCCCAAACCCTAAAAAAAACTAAAGCCCAAACCGCAGCGATCGCCGCTAACACCGCCGCGCCGATCGCCCACAGAACATAACCATTCACACCATCTGATCGCCATTACGCCACCCCGATCGCGATTTCTCCGCTCAAAACGCATCTAAAAACGCCAAAAGCGACGATATGTCGGGCGATCCCCGATTCCCATCTGTCCCTCAGAGATTGAATTCACGTGCTATAAATATGAGGGTTTTGCAGTTTTTGTTTACAAAAGTTTATGCAGTCGCCTGCACTCGCCGTCGCGTTTCGAGCATCGTCTGCACGCAAACCCTTAACTTTTCACGTAAAAGATATATCCCTGAACCTATGACAGTCGCACCCACCGCAGTACGATCGAGTACAACACTCGATCCGTCACTGCGACTGAAAGACATCCTGCAAACCCTGCCAAAGTCAGTCTTTCAGAAAGATTCACGCAAGGCGTGGCTGGCCGTTTTGGCCAATATCATTTGCGTCTCGCTGGGCTATCTCAGCATTGCCTACTCGCCCTGGTATCTGCTGCCCTTCGCCTGGATTTTTACCGGTACGGCGCTCACGGGTTCCTTCGTGATTGGTCACGATTGCGGTCACCGATCGTTTTCCAACAATAACCGTGTGAACGATTTCGTCGGTCACCTCATGTTTTTGCCGCTGTTCTTTCCGTTCCACGGCTGGCGCATTCAGCACGATTTTCACCACAAACACACCAATAAACTCAGCGTCGATAACGCCTGGGTTCCGTTCACAACGGACGAATTTTTGGCCGAAAGCCCGACGGTCAAGTTCATCTATACCTACGTGCGCGGTCGCTTTTGGTGGTTGGGTTCGATCGGCCACTGGATTACGAAGCACTTTAACTGGAATGACTTTCAGGGCAAACAGCGCGAACAGGTGCGTTTCTCGGCCTTGTTTGCGATCGTGGGTATGGCCGTGATCCTGCCGACCCTAATCGCCACCACCGGCATCGTCGGCTTCTTCAAATTCTGGGTGCTGCCCTGGATGGTGTACCACTTTTGGATGAGCACCTTCACGATCGTCCACCACACCCTGCCCGAGATCCCCTTCATTCCCGCCGACACCTGGCACGAAGCGAGCGCACAGCTCACCGGTACGGTGCATTGCAACTATCCCAAATGGGTCGAAGCGCTGTGCTTTGATATCAATGTCCACATCCCGCACCACATCTCGACCGGTATTCCCTGGTACAACCTGCGCAATGCTCATGCTGCGATTCAAGAGCATTGGGGTGACTATACGATCGAGCGTGATTTTTCCTGGGCGCTAATGAAGGAAATCACCGATACTTGTCACATTTATGATGATCATTATCGCCATGTGCGCGATATCTAGTCTGTTGTATTTGTAGACGATCGCACCTCAATTAAACGCAAGACATCATCGATCAAGGGGAATGCTGAACGAACAGCATTCCCCTTGATTTTTGGTCACTTTTATTCGTCGTCACGACCATGATCACGATGGCCGATCGATACGTCAGTTCGGCTGAAAAGGAGATCAATTTCGTCCTGTTCTCACGCTAAAAGCTGACGAATCGAGGATTCGACCTGTCCGGCGTAGCTGCTACCAAACAGATTGAAATGGTTGAGCAGATGATAGAGGTTGTACAAAATTTTGCGACGATCGTAGCCCTCATCCAGCGGCCATTCTTCGGTATAGCCCTGATAGAACGCGGGCGAAAAACCGCCGAATAATTCCGTCATCGCGATATCGGTTTCCCGATCGCCGTAGTACGTCGCCGGATCGAAAATCACCGGCACACCCTCGCGCGTCACGCCCGCATTCCCACCCCACAGATCGCCATGTACCAACGACGGGATCGGCTCATGACCTTCGAGCAATTCCGGCACGCGATCGATCAGTTTTGCCCCTCCCTCAAACTGGCCGCCCTTCTTCGCCGCAAGTCGTAGCTGAAACTCTAGGCGTTGGGTGGCGAAAAATTCTGACCAATGCTCCGATCGATCATTCATTTGCGGGGTCGAGCCGATCGTATTGTGACGCTCCCAACCAAAGCGATCGTTGCATCCCTGACGGTGCATCTGCGCCAATTTTTGTCCCATTTCAAACGCGGCAGCATCGGTCGATCGTCGCCCGATATCGAGATATTCCAGCACGATATAAGACGAGCTGCCCGCCACTCCCCAGCAGATCGGCTCCGGCACACAAATCGTTTGCGTCGCGTGCATTTGCTTCAAACCCAACGCCTCCGCCTCGAACATCTCTAGACGTGTTTCGCGATTGGTTTTGACGAAAAAATGCCGATCGCGATCGCTCAGGACGAAACTTTGGCTAATACATCCGCCCCCGATCGAGCCGCGATCGTCGGGGCGAAACGGGCGACCCGTAGCGGCACTGATTTTTTGAGAAATCGTATTCCACATGGAGTTCACTTAGAGGCGAGTCATAAAAAAGATCGAAATCTGAATCGAGATCTGAATAAACGCAAAAAAATATCCGATCTCATTGTAGGGGGGGATGAGATCGGCTAGTCAAACACAATCAAACAAGGCGTTCAATGGATTTTAGGCACTGAGAACAGGCGATCGGTTTAAGCCCATCGGCTCCAGCCCGAGACAAGATTTCAGCCCGAGACAACCATACTAGTCGATCGAGATCGCCTGAGGGCCATTGGGTGGCGACGGCGGTGTCTGATCATCGTCCGAGGAGGTTGTCCCCGTTTGCTTATCCAGCCAGGTTTTAACCGGATCTTGGCTGAGATCGACGCCTAACACTCCCGAAGCAAACCCACCAAAAAAGGCGATGGGTTCCGCTAGGAGTTCTTTGATAAATGGTTGAACTTCTTCAAAAAACATAGAGCTTACTCCCGGACAGGCGGGACATTGTTAACGTCAACGTAGATTAGGCGTGAAACGATCGCAGTTATCGAGTGGACTCAATTGACCCAGGCGATCCCATCTATTCCAGGCCGACTAAGCCGATCCTCGGAGATTGGCAACATCGCCACGAAAACGCCAACCGCACAGATGTAAACAGCACCAAGACAAACTCGGCAGCGATCGTAACTTCACATATCGTTAAAATCCTAACGTGCGATTTCCCTGACGGCTACGTCCGGGCTGGAATCGACCCATCAGCGGATCAAATTGGCAGGATGCCTCTCAGGCGATCGGGGCGGTTCTTGCGACTGGTATCCTGATCAAAGCATTGCTAATCTGTACGTTTGCTCGTTTATCGCTTCGTTTGTCACGCTGTAAAGCTAAAGGTTTATGTTTGACGCGCTCGCCGAGAATCTCGAAGATGCTTGGAAAAAGCTTCGAGGTCAGGACAAAATTTCCGAATCGAATATCCAAGACGCTCTAAAACAAGTTCGTCGGGCGCTGCTCAATGCCGACGTGAACTTGCAGATCGTCAAGGAATTTGTTGCCGATGTCGAGCAAAAGGCGATCGGTGCGGAAGTGATCTCCGGCGTGCGACCCGATCAGCAGTTCATCAAAATCGTCAACGATGAACTCGTCAGCCTGATGGGCGAGAGCAACACGCCGCTGGCTCATGCCGATATCGCCCCAACGATCGTCCTGATGGCTGGTTTGCAAGGGACGGGTAAAACCACCGCTACGGCCAAGCTGGCGCTCCACCTGAAAAAGCAAAACCGATCGACCCTGCTTGTGGCCACCGACGTTTATCGTCCCGCCGCGATCGATCAGCTCAAAACCCTCGGCAAACAAATCGGCTCCCCGGTATTTGAACTGGGAACCGATGCCAACCCGGTCGAAATCGCCCGCCAGGGGGTCGCCAAAGCGATCGCCGACGGCATCGACACCGTGATCATCGATACCGCCGGTCGCTTGCAGATCGACGAAGCGATGATGGACGAGCTGAAACAGGTAAAAGACACCGTACAGCCCCACGATACGCTGCTCGTCGTCGATGCCATGACCGGCCAAGAGGCCGCGACGTTGACCCGCACGTTCCACGATCGCATCGGCATTACCGGCGCGATTCTCACGAAAATGGACGGCGACAGCCGAGGCGGTGCGGCACTGTCGGTACGGGCGATTTCGGGTCAGCCAATTAAGTTTGTCGGGGTTGGCGAAAAGGTCGAGGCGCTCCAGCCGTTTTATCCCGATCGAATGGCCTCGCGGATTCTTGGCATGGGCGACGTGCTAACTCTGGTGGAAAAAGCCGCCGAAGAGGTGGACTTTGCCGACGCGGCCAAAATGCAGGAGAAAATCCTCGAAGCGCGGTTTGACTTTGATGATTTCCTCAAGCAAACCAAGCTGATGAAAAACATGGGTTCCCTGGCGGGGATCATGAAACTCATTCCCGGTATGGGCAACAAGCTGTCGGATGTAGATCTCGAAAAGGGCGAAAAGCAGCTCAAGCGTTCCGAGGCGATGATCAATTCGATGACCCTCGCCGAGCGGAAAGATCCCGACCTGCTTGCCAGCTCGCCCAATCGCCGTCGCCGCATTGCCAAGGGATCGGGTCATGCGGAGTCCGAAGTCGATAAGCTGATCAAGGATTTCACGCGGATGCGATCGATGATGAAACAGATGGGGCAAGGCATGGGCGGAATGGGCGGTGGAATGCCGGGGATGGGCGGAATGCCGGGGATGGGCGGAATGCCGGGAATGGGCGCACCGGGGTATCGCGGCGGCGGCGGCAAGAAGAAGAAAAAGGACAAAAAGAAAAAGGGCTTCGGTCAGCTTTAGAGGCGATCAGTTGCCAAATCAAGGCTAAGGCTCAGTTTCAAAGAGAGATTTCAAAGATAAATTCCAAAGATAAATTTCAATGAATTACTGAACTTGAGCCTTAGCAGAACGCGATCGTAGCCAATCAGAAAAATCGACTAAAATCGACCCAGACTCCCTAACCACCATTTCAAAGGATCGTCATGAAGGTACGTTCGACCGGTAACACGACATGGCATCGCGCGATCGGCCTCGCTTTGGCCACGATCGCCGGGATCGGCGCGATCGGCTCTGATCCACAACCCGCTTCCGCCCAACTCAGCAACGACGAAGCCCTCACTTCCTCCGCCGAAGAGCGCCGCATCCGTCTGCTCGAAATCCCCGACGCCTTCGAGCGTGCCTTTTTTGAACACGACCCGAATTATTACGATAATCAAGATTTTGAGCGTCGCCTGAGCTGGTTTACCACGAGCTACACCGAGAACGAGATCGAGCGTGACGGGAGTTTGGTGGACACGGTTTACCAAGACCTCATTCGCCAACAAGCCCTCGATAGTCCGCCGATTCGCACGAGCGATCTGATCAACCCCTTCGACAGCAGCCTCAACACCATGCCGCGTGCGGGCATCAATCCTCCGATTCGCGGTAGCGAGTTTGCGATTCCGTATAACTAGCGTTCGATCGCCTGAATCACGGCTCTCCGCAATACCATCTCGATCGCTCCCCACTTAAAAAAGACCACGATTTAACAATGCCACGGACTCAACGTAACGATAACTTCATCGACAAAAGCTTCACGGTCATGGCTGACCTGATTTTGAAGCTAATGCCGACGAACCAAAACTCGAAAAAAGCCTTTGCGTATTATCGTGACGGCATGTCAGCTCAGGCCGACGGTGAGTACGCCGAAGCGATGGAAAACTACGCCGAAGCCTTGACCCTCGAAGATGATCCCAACGATCGCAGCTACATCCTTTACAATATGGGGCTGATTCATGCCAGTAACGGCGAGCATGACGCAGCACTCAGCAAGTATTACGACGCGATGGAGCTGAATCCGAATATGCCGCAGGTCTTGAATAACGTCGCCGTCATTTTTCACTATCGCGGCGAGCAAGCCAAGGCAGAAGGCGACGAAGATGCGGCGGAAAATTTCTTCGATCGCGCGGCTGATTACTGGAAACAGGCGATCGGTATCGCTCCGAATAACTACATCGAGGCGCAAAACTGGCTCAAAACCACCGGACGCGCCGCGATCGACGGGTTTTAGCTTCTAAGCTTCTAAGCCAAGATTAACCCGTTCGACCCTACTCTATAGACCTCGCTCCTCTGAACCATGCTCGATCGCGAAGACGTTAAAAAAGTTGCTCATCTTGCTCGCCTAGAGCTGACCGACGCTGAGACCGACGCTTTTACCGGACAGCTCGCCCAAATTCTCGACTATGTCGAACAGCTCAACGAACTCGACACCGACAATGTCGCCCCGACCGCTCACGCGATCGACATGCGCAACGTCACCCGCCCCGATACCCTCGAAACCTACGAACATCGCGAAGATGTCCTCAATTCAGCTCCGGTTCGTGAAGGCGATTTCTTCCGCGTGCCCAAAATCATGTAGACCGCTCCCCTGACGATCGGCTCAGCGTCTGAATTGAGCGTCGAGGAGGTCAAGATCCCCTTGAAAGACCGATCGCAAACCGCTGGAATCCTTACTCCAGCGGTTTTGTTTTGTTTTGATTGATGAATGGATTAATCTGGGTGTCCTAGGGCAAGTCATAGCCTAGAATTTCGTAAAATTTAGCCTTACTGCGATCGAGCGTCGCGGGATCAGCCGGAAAGTATCCAGTATCTCCCAGCGCCCAATTAACGTGGGTTAAGAGAAAGGAGGTAAACGCTTCGACTTGTTTTTTCTGACGTAACATTGTGGTGTCTACGTAGATATACAAGGGTCGCGAAAACGGATATTGACCGAGTGCCACCGAGTCGGATGTCGCCTTGATGCCTTCAATGGCGATCGGTATCAAATCTTCGGAATACTCGTTGTAGTAGGCATAGCTAAAAAAGCTAATGGCATAGGGATCGGCGATCACTCCCTGGGCGAGATCTTCCGCGCTTGAACTGGATGTTGTATTCAGCGCTTTGACAATATCTTTACGATCAGTGATGCCAACACGCTCGGTAAAAATATCGAGAGTCCCAGAGTCTAAATCCGGCACGAAACGAGTAATCGGTTCCTGCGGCCATGCTGGATTGACATCAGACCATTTTTCAGCCGCAAAGAGCGTTTTTAGCTCGTTGAGCGTGGCATCTTTGAGCCAGGTATTCTCCGGATTGACCACAATGACAACCGCATCTTTGCCAACCTCAAACTCTACGAGCGTGCGACCATTGGCTTGACACGCCGCCGTCTCTTCGGTCTTCGCTTGACGACTAGCCAGTAAAATATCGGCCTTCATCTCATTGCAGTACAGTTGAAAGCCACTCCCTGTACCGATCGCATCGATTTTCATCAATCCGGCATAGCCCTCATCGATAAACCGCCGGTAGAGCAAGTCGATAATCGGGGCGATCGTGTCGCTGCCGGTAGTGTGGAGATCGCCTTCAATATCGAGAGGGCTAAATCCGGGTAAGGGAATGTCGCCGCTGGGCGGAGGGGGTGATGAGGGTGGCGGCGGTGAAGGTAGTCCAACGCTGCGGTTTTCCGAGGAAACTGAGGTGGTCAGCTCGTTCGTGTCGTCAAACACAAAGTCTTGATTTGAGTCGCAGCCACCGATCGCGAGGGCGGCCATCACCAGCCCTGCCCCCCCAGCACTCAAGCCATAGAAGCGTGACATTGAGGTTTGCGATCGCCGCGATCGTCTGTGACCAGCCTCGCCAGCATGATCGGACTCGTCCGTGACCGCAGAGGCATCATGGTGACGCCAGACCTGTTTGAGCCAGTGTAATTGGATCATTCTTCATCATCTCCATCATCGTCGAGACCCGAATCGCTAAAATCCTGAGCAACAGCAAACTTTAACTCAGCCGCCAGTAAACGTTTACTGGTTCGAGTACGATAATCAAGCATAAAATCGAGAGTACGGCGACGCTCGGATAATAATCCGTTTAGATCTTGGGCAAAGCGTGGATTGCGCTGAATCAGGCTTGCGAGCAATGCCATGGGCAGTGAAATAGCACGCAAATCTTCAACGACCGCAACCGTTACCAGGCTTGCCTCGGTCGGTAACAACACCATTTCACCGAAAAAGTCGCCTTTTTTCAGGTGTGTCACCTCAAAGGTATCTTCCTCGCCGTCGCCTTCGTATATCAGCTTGACCTGACCGGACAAAATAACGTAGAACGCTTCGTCCAGCTCACCGGCTTCCACGACATTTTCCTCAGCGCCGTAGTACTCCACGGCTACCTGCTCGGCGACGCGATCGATGGTCTCTTCCCGCAGGGCGTGGAAGTAGGGCAGGGACTTCAGGCGTTGGGCGATCGCCGTCGGTTGCTGATCGGGGGGGACAAAGTCGCGATCAATGTTGTATTGCAGCGAAATGGGGAGGGGCATCGTCAAGCCTTTTCGTCGTACCGCATAGTAAATGCGAGTCATCAGTTTGTTACGATACCCACCTTTTTTTGTGAAATCACGAACGTAATACTTCAATTCGTAGGAAATTGAAAAATCATCATAGGAAATCGTGCGTACAGACGGAGCTGGATCAGGCTCAATTCCCTCGGTCTCAGACGCTACGTCTAACAGCACCGATCGTACCCGGTTCGGTGCATCTTCATAGGAAAACCGCAGCACGACGCTTTGACCGTGGACACTATTGAGCAACGTGTAGTTATAAATCGATCCTTTCGCCAAGACACCGTTCGGGATGATGACCACATCTTTATTACCGGTCATGACGCGCACGGCTCGCCAGTTCAGCTCGATCACCTCGCCTTCAATGTCACCGATGCGCAGGTAGTCCCCCACCTTAAAGGGCGCTTCAAAAATCAGCAAAAATCCAGACACTAGATTGCTGAGCGTGTCTTGAAGCGCAAGGGCAATGACCAAAGACCCAACCCCCAACGCTTGAGCCACTTTGCCAAGGTCTACATTCCACACCGTCGATGCGACATAGCCGCTGACGCAGAGGATGACGAACAGCCGTGCGCACTGGAATAGCAGGTTGGGAATCCGAATTTGCCAGGAATATAGAGGTGCATTGTCAACGCACACCACGCCCAAAAAGTTCAGTAAAACCACGATGCTCGCCAGCCCGAGCAGTGTCGCAAGCGTCTTCGCGATCGGGTGAACAACGGGCAGTTGTAGGATCTCAACGACAACGATCAGCAGCGCCACTAGGGGCATGACAAAGTTGCGAACCTGAATGATGGGGTTCACGAGCGGACTGGCTTTGCGTTGTAGTCGGGTGACGACTTCTTCCAGGGCGATCGTCACACATGGAAAAACAAGGACAACGATCGTCCCCCAGACGATCATCGCTTGATTTAGATTGTCTGACACAGTCTTAACTCTCCTCGTAGTAGACCTACTAGTGATGGGATTGATTAACATCCTCACCGGGCGAAAGCCACGGCGATGCTGAAGCCTAAATCGTGAGGTTTCAGCATGACCCATCTCAAAGCCAAGATGAATGGCAGTATCAACAGAGGTAACGTTAGGCTACCCGACTTGGGACAGATTCTCGGAGTTAGATTCCCCCAATTCAGAACCTAAGCGAATTTTCCACGCTTTGATGAATTCTCCAGTGTCTGTCACTAAGACATCCTCATTTGGGGTGAAGTCGTAGGATTCCTTCAGGCGGCTAAACACAGTTGAGGAGACCAGAATCGACGCTACCGGTGCTTGAGCTTTGAGGGCAAGGCTAATCGTCATGACTGGCCCCCAAATATTGTAGGCAAATTTATTGCGCCCAATAATTCCAGCCTGAACACTTCCAGAACTGATGCCCGCTCGCAAACGAAGCTGACCTTTGTGTAAATTTCCGAAACCGACGATCGCATCTTCCAGTTCGACCAGAAATTCTAACAGCCGCTGGGTGTGATCCATACGAGGTCGGCTCAAGCCCGATACGGCAACGAAATCATCGCCAAGCAACGCAAGACGTTCAATATCAAAGCGGCTGGCTAAAACGTCAATAATATCGATGAGTTCATCCAGGAGTTCGGCGCTGTTTTGAGGTTCTAAATTTTCAATCAGCGCATCGAACCCATCGATGCTGGCGACCATAACGGTGATTTCTTGAAATTTGTTGGCGGCAAGCCGATCGCCAGCTTGGCGACGCTCAACGGCCAGAGCAGGCAAAACGTTCAGCAACAGCGCTTCATTTTCACGGGTTTTTTCCTTAACGACTTGAAATTGCTTACGGACGTGTGCCACCGTTTCGTTAAAACTCTCGGCCAGTTCGCCAAATTCATCACGGGACTCGACACTGACCTCCGCGTCAAAATCACCATTCTTGATCTGTCGAGCGCCTTCAATCATGCGATCCATCGGCGTGACAAAGCGTGTCGCTACAAGGCGAGCGATAAACGTGATCGCCAGAATCAACAGTACGGTTGAAATCAGTAGAAACTCTTGCAGTTTGCGAACGGGAGCATAGGCTTCCGAAAGATTCATTTCAGAGATGATCGCCCAATCAACGCCACTAATATTCAGTGGCGCAAACGAGCTTAAAACTTCGGTATTACGATAGTCCTGAATAATGCTTGTGCCTTCCGCGCCGCTAATGGCCTGCTTTGCGGCTTCGGTGTTGACGGGCTGTAGCAGGATTGAGGTATTGAATTTTTCGATTTGCGCGATCGTGCTGTCAGGGATGCCGCTGGACTTTAAGCCTTTTTTATAACCGCTGGGATCTTCAATTAAAAAGCGCGAGATTGATCGCATTTTATAGTCCGACCCCACAAGATAAGTTTCGCCAGTATCGCCGAGACCATCACTTTTCCAACGCTCATTGCCGGTCAGCACTTTGTTAATTTCATCCACGGGAAGCTGGATCGCCAGAATGCCCACGACGTGTGGCCCGTTATAGATCGCCCCCGCAATGAACGCCGCCGGAGCAGCATAGGAGGGGCGATAGGGTTCAAAATCCACAAGCTGCATTGCGCCTCGCTCTGGATTTTGCAAAACGCGCTCCACGACGGTCGCCAGGTTTGTTTTACGGTACGCACCACGAAACAGATTTGAGCCAAAATCTGTTTCTTTACTCACAGAATAAACAACGTTTCCGGTTTTATGGTCAATTAGAAAGACATCATAATAGCCAAAACGATCGCTTAAATTGGCAAAAAGCTCGTGATATTTCGCGTGAATTTTGCTGTAATTACTGCCGTCATTCGCATCATTCAGCGTTGCTTTTTCTCCGACTTTTGCCTCATTCGCTGCGATGTAGTAATACTGAATATAGGTTCCGGCTTGGGTGGTGGGGCGATAGTTCGCGAAGTGTGGCTGTCCGCCCACGCTTGCAGCCAATTCCGGAAAAAAATCAGTTTTGTAATATTCTTCGAGTGTCTGATTCCATTGGTCAGGAATATATTCAAAATTTAGCTCTTTAAAGCTGGTATTGAATTCCACCATGGCTTCAACGACCATGCGGTCTTCACAGAGGGTCGCAATGTGTCCGTACAGATTGTTAAAGTACGATTCGATCTGATAAGCCTTGGAGGCACGAACACTGACGAGTTGATTAGAGATTGCCGTTTTGATGATGTTGCGAGCACGATCCCAACTGAGGTAGCTGACGATCGCGATCGAACCCAAACTAACGGACAGTAGCATCGCCATCAATTTTGTTTTGATGCGGAGTTGGCCGAAATCGAACATAGATAGACGCCAGAGAAAGACACAACGAGGAAGCCGTGATGCGTAACTGAGGTTATGGGTTTGAGGTGGATGACCAGAACTCGGATCTCAGGCAAAGCGATCATTGTTCAGGGATTGACACTGATTCTAGACGCTTGCTGTTTGGATGAGATCTAGAGCCAATGTTTCACTGGTAAGCGCCAATGGCGATCGCCTGCCATCATCCTTAACTCGATGATTGAGCAAAACCACTCAAAACAGAAAACCTTGGGCAAATACTAGATCGAAGCTGAAACTTTTGCGAGTACAAATACGCTACCGACGTTTCCGCGCCCAATTCGTAATGTTTCGTCAAGGTAGGTAATATCGAGCCAGCCGCGCCGATCGCGATCGGCCAAGCTGAAGTCTAGGGCGAGGAATCGAGGGGTTTGACCAAGGCGTGTGATCCAGTCATCGGGGGAAGTGTAGCCGACAGCTCCCTGTAATCCGCCGACAAACCGTTGAAAAATCACGTCAACGCGCCGATCGGAGAGCGGCTCAAAGCGGGCTTCGACGCTGACCAGACCGCCCAAAGCGGGGATGCCGTCGAGTTCGGCGATGTTATAAATCGATCGCGAGGCCACGCGGACACACTGGTAAATATTGCGCAGGCTGTAGAGCGGCACGCGATCAAGGTTGAGGAGTTCGTTACTGGTGGTGTAGAGCAAGCGCCAGTTGCCGTCAATCAGGGGGCTTTCTAGGGGCTTGGGGGTGGGGTTGCGTTCTTCAAGGCGGACGATCGCCGCCAGAATGGCCTGTTTTTCGGCGGCGCTGGCGTTGTTGCCGAGGTTGACGCGATCGAGCAGTCGAATCAAGTCGTCTTTTTCAAACATGGAATAGACCCAGAAGAATAATTCACTCAATGAAACTCAATGAAAAAAGAGACGTTGTAAACAACGTCTCTCCAGCAAATATATCGTCGTTTTTGTGTGCCGTTGTTTAGGCGGCTAGCCCGCAGCGGGGATCGAGACGTCGATCGGTTGGGCGGCATGAGCGGGATCGATCGAATCTAAAGACGGATTAATCTGGGCGGTATTGCCGACCACGAGGATGGTTAAATCATCCGGTGCGAGGTAGGTGCGGGCGACGCGCTGAACATCGGCGATCGTGGTGGCTTCGATGCCGCGCTGATATTGAAAGATGAAATCCGACGGGTAGCCGTAGTATTCGTAGCGGATTAGACGAGAGAGGGTTTGAGCCGGGTCTGCAAAGTTAAAAATAAACGAGTTAAGGGTTTTATCTTTTGCAATCTGTAATTCTTCGGGGGTGATGGCTTCGTTCCGAATGCGTTCGATTTCGGTGCGAACGGCGCGGATAAAGTCCACGGTGCTTTCGGCGCGGGTTTGGCCGCCTGCGATGAACATGCCGGGATAGTCGTAGTTGGCGCTCCAGGCGGCATAGACCGTATAGGCCAAGCCTTGACGCGATCGCACTTCGTCAAATAACCGTCCACCAAAGCCGTTAAGGACATTATTCATCACGCCGAGCTGGGCGTAATCCGGGCTATTACGCAGGCCACCGAGGTGTCCCATTTCGACGTAGCTTTGGCTGAGATCGGGGCGATCGACGATATAGATGCCGCTGACGGTGGCGGGGGTCACCTCCGGCAATGCCAGTTCATGGCTCGATGTGGCCGACCAACCGCCGAACTGCTCGATCACCTTTTGCGTCATGACCTCGGTTTCAAAATCGCCGACGACCCCGAGAATAATGCGATCGGGGCTGACTTTGTCGGTGTAGAAATCGATCAGATCCTCGCGATCAATGTTGCCGAGGGTGGAGTATTCGACCGTGCGGGCGTAGGGACTCATCTCGCCATAGATCAGCTTATTGAGTTCGCGATCGGCGATCTCATTGGGATCGTCATTGCGACGGGCAATGCTGCCACGAAACTGATTTTTAGCGAGTTCAAATTTGTCGGCGTCAAAAACCGGGTGCTGCAAGATTTCTGCAAATAGGCTGAAAACGGTATCCGTGTCTTCGCTCAAGGCGCTGAAGCTTGCGGTTCCGAGCGTCAGATTGATCGAGGTTTCCACCGAGGCGGCGATCTGTTCGAGGGTGGTGTCGATTTCGGCGGCACTGCGATCGCGGGTTCCACCGGTGCGGATCAGTTCGCCCGTGAGTGCGGCCAGGCCAATTTTATCGGCAGGCTCGAAGCGTGACCCGATGCGAATGGTGGCGGAACCGCTCACGAGGGGCAGTTCATGATCTTCCACGAGGTAGACCACCATGCCGTTATCGAGTTCCACGCGAGTCGAATCGGGCAGTTGAATTTCGGGGAGGGGGGGGAATTCGAGATCGGTGTAGTGTTGCGCGGTCGCCGCAGCGGAGGGCTGAGGCTGAAGCAGGGTGATCACGATCGCCGTGATGAGACCGACGATAACCAGCCACGGCGATCGGGGCTTCGGACGGAACTGAAATAAACGACGCAGCAAAGACATCATGGTGGCGAAGAAACGATTCGACGATTGAGACGATGGGAGACAAGCGAGATGCAAACAGCGGACGGTTTTAAGGATCTACGGCTGAAGGATCTAACGGTAAAAGACGAGCGATCGTCCGATTATTCTCGGTAAAGGTAGCGCGGGCGACGCGCAAAATATCGTCCGCCGTGACGGCATCGATCGCCTTGATCTGCTCGAACAGGTTACGCCAATCGCCGGTTTTCGCCTGGTAGTTCACCAACGATGACGCCATGCCGCTATTGGAGTCGAGCGATCGCAGTAAACCCGCCCGAGCTTGGGTTTTGGCGCGATCCAGCTCCGTCGGGCTAACGGGTTCGGTCGAGATGCGTTCAATTTCGGCATGGAGTGCTGCCTGCACATCATCGACGCTATGACCCGGAGCCGTGAGACCGTAAAACAGCATCAAGTTGGGATAGCGATCGCCCGGAAACCCGTTAAATCCTTCGGCGTAAAGTGCGACCTGTTGATCTTGAATTAAGGCGCTGTACAGACGCGAGGTGCGGCCATTGCTGAGGATCGAGGCGATCGCGTCGTAGGCCGCGTTATCGGGATGGTTCAGAGACGGGCGATGATAGCCCTCGATGTACCACGGCTCCGTTTGCATCCGTACTTCGATCGCTCGCTCCTCGGTTTGTTCCGGCTCAACCTGGGTCACCTGGGGCGGCGTTTCCCCAGCTTTATAGCGCCCAAAATACGTCTTCGCTAGCCGACGCACGCGACCTGGATCGACATCTCCCACGATCGCCACGGTGAGGTTATTCGGTACGTAGTAGGTGTTGAAAAATGCCTGCACCTCGTCACGGCTTAAGCCTTCGATGTCGGCGGCAGACCCGATCGTCGGTTGTTGATAGGGATGGGTCGTAAATGCCGTCGCGAGAAAGGCTTCGATCGTGGTACCGATCGGCGAATTATCCGTCCGTAACCGGCGCTCTTCGAGAATGACCTGCTGTTCTTTGTAAAACTCGCGAAAGACCGGATCGAGAAAACGCTCCGATTCCAGCGACATCCAGAGTTCCAGCTTATTGGATGGGAAACTGTAAAAATAGCGAGTGGCGTCAGCGGAGGTGGTGGCATTGAGGCCGACTCCGCCCGATTGCTGGACGATTTGGCCGAATTCGTTCTGAATGGCGTAGCTGTTGGCTTCCGTTTCGAGCTGCTCAAATTCGGCCTTGAGCGCAGCTAGATCGTCAGGATTTGTCTCAGCAGCAGCCGCCTGTTTGCGTTCAATTTCGCGGTGGAGATCGTCGAGGCGATCGAGCAACGGCTGCTCTGCGGCATAGTCTGTCGTACCGATGCGTGTGGTTCCCTTAAAGGCCAAGTGTTCGAGAAAATGGGCGATCCCCGTTTTCCCCGGCGGCTCGTCCACCCCACCCACATTGGCATAGGTGATAAACGACACCGTCGGAGATTCATGGCGTTCTAGCACAATGAATCGCATCCCGTTATCGAGCGTGAAGTCTGTAATATTGGCGATCGTGCGGTCAATGTAAGACTGGATCGGTAGGCGATCGGCCAGTGCCGCCGGTGGCAGGATTAACCCACCGCCAACGAGGATCAAGCCCACCGTCATGGTTACGAGGGTGAATCTCCAGCACCAAAGAGAGATAACGCGATAACAAACGCCCCAAAAATTTACAGATCGCATAAAAACAAAACTCAGAACGCAAACAAAGATACGAAAATAGATACGTCACGAACAGCGACTGAAGATTTATGTAACGTCAAATAACGTTCTATAAAAGCCCTACGGCTCACGCCATCCTGTCGCTCACAATACAAGTACGAGCTGCGGTGATCCCCATGAAAACAATTTCAGTTTCTCCACCTACACGAGAAGCCACGACGCACCAAAAAATTCTCAGTGCCGCAAAACGTCTGTTTGCTCGCAAAGGATACGACAGCACTACGACACGTGAGATTGCTCAGTCTGCCGGGGTAGCGGAGGGGACACTCTTCAGACATTTTGACAATAAAAAGGCCGTTTTGATCGAAGTGGCCACCGCTGGCTGGATCGATATCCTCACGGAGTTGCTGACCGAGTTAAGCGAAATGGGGAGCTACAAAGCGGTTGCGCAGATGATGCGCCGCCGGATGTTGCACCTGCGTGACAATAACGATCTGTTTCGAGTCTGCTTTCTCGAAGCGCAATTTCATCCCGAACTGCGCGAGAAAATCCAAACCGATGTCATCGCCAAAATGACCGACGTGGCCGAAGCTTTTGTGCAAACGGGCATCGATCGCGGCGTCTATCGTCCGCTCGATCCGCGTTTAATCGCGCACGTTTTTCTCGGACTCTTCATGGTCGCCGGATTTAGCCACAACACCCTGCAATCGGAGGAGATGTCGCCCGAGGCGATGAAGGATATGGCCGAAGGATTGGCGGATATTTTTCTCAATGGCGTTCTTGTACGTGAGACGTAAGTAATGAACAATGAGCAGTGAATCCGTAATCCTGCTTCATGTTTCATCCCGAATTTTCCCTTGATTAACTCACTGTCTGCCGCGATTTTCTATGCTCCGGATGGCTATGAAACGGGAGGCAAACGCCTGCTGGGTCGTCAGGCTGCTGGGGAAGGTTTTCTAAAAGCGGTTTTACGCCATAGTCGTTGCGATCGGCTGTATTGCTACGCCTACGATCGCGCTGCGTTTCAGGATTTTCAGCAGCGAGTCACGGGCTGGGGTCTCGATCCAGCGGGGATCGATTGGCTGGCAGCAGGTGATCCCCGCAGCGCGAACCAGGCCGATGTGCTGTATCATCCGTCGCCTGGTTTGGGGGATTTGGCATGGCGACGGCGGACGAGTGATCAGCGGGGATACGGTCTGTGTGGTGTGACTCATACGACGGCGAGTCGCGCGGTGATGCAGTCGATCGGCGATTTGGCGATCGCGCCGGTGCAGCCTTGGGATGCGCTGATTTGTACCTCGCAGGCGGTGCGATGCGGAGTTGAAAAAGTGATCGATCACTGGTCGGAGTATCTCGCCCAGCAGTTTGGCCGTCGGCCTCAGATTGCCCTCGATTTACCGGTGATTCCCTTGGGGGTGGACTGCGATCGGTTTGTGACCGGCCAGCCGGAAACCGATCGCGATCAACGACAACGGTGGCGGCAGCAGTTGGAGATTGCCGAGGAGGACATCGTGATCCTGTTCGTTGGGCGGCTGATTGCCTACGCTAAAGCGCACCCGATCCCGATGTATGACGCGATCGAGCGGGCGACGCAGCGTATGAGGGGAGGCACGGGTCGGCGCATCCACCTGATTCAAGCGGGCTGGTTTGAGAATGAGCGCGATGAGGCCATGTTTAAGGACACGATGCCGACTCTGTGTCCGAGTGTGAACGGTATTTTCCTGGATGGGCGCGATCGCCACGTGCGCGATTCGATTTGGTCAGCGGCGGATATCTTTATTTCTCTGGCGGACAATATTCAAGAAACCTTTGGCCTCACGCCGATCGAAGCGATGGCCGCCGGTTTGCCCGTGGTGGTGTCGGACTGGAACGGCTATAAGGAATCGGTACGCCACGGGGTCGATGGTTTTCGCGTACCGACCGTAACGCCGCCGCCGGGTAGCGGTGTGGGCTTGGCGCAGGATTATTACGAAGATCGGATCAACTACAGCACCTATGTGGGCGAAAGTGCGAACGCGGTGGCGATCGATATTGATAGCTGTGCGGCGTCGCTGGTGGAACTGATCGACAATCCAGACCTGCGCCGTCAGCTCGGGGCGAATGGTCAGCAGCGGGCGCGATCAGTGTACGACTGGCGACAGGTGATCGCGAGCTATGACGATCTCTGGGAGCAGATGCGCGATCGCCGATCCACCGAGATCGAGCGGGTTCCCCGGCAACCGAATCATCCTGCGATTCCGACGATCGAAGATCCGTTTAGCGCCTTTGCCCACTACCCGAGCCAAACCCTTCGGGATCACGACACGATCGCCCTCGGCGTGAATTCCGCGCCCGATCGGTTCCACACCCTACGCAACATCTGGCCAAATCGGATCGGCGATCGTCATCGTTTAGCTGAGGCCGATTTAGAAGCACTGTTCGATCAACTCAAAACGCGCGATCAACGGGTCAGCGAACTGATCGCGGCGATCGCGCAACGTCACGCCCTTACGGAAGCATCGTCCGATCCGTCTGATCCCGCCGATTCCACCAAATCCGCCGATCACAGCTTGGGTGAGATCGTCGATTCCCCTGACCACCTGCGCCATCGGGTATATCTCACCCTGACCTATCTGCTGAAATTCGATATCGTGCAGTTACGCCCCGATCCGCTCAGTTAAGCTCGTCTTATGTTCGTCAATGCTTATTGAGCCGATTTGCCCAGCCATTCAGCCGTTTGACCCGCCGATCGCCCTATGATTTTCGCCCCCTTCAGCCGCTATCCCACCCGCCCCGACGCGCCCCCGACGCGATCGCTTTCCTTCTTTCTGTGGTTTATTCCCGCCTGGTCTGTGATCGGAACGATCACCGTGGCGCTGGTTTTTCTCAGCGGCATGGGTCTCGGACGCGAGGAAGTGCGCTGGTTTCGGGAGCTGCAACGCCCCGCTTGGCTGACCTTTGAACGGTTTATCCCGCTGATCTGGACGACGATTTTTATCTGTGGAGCCGCCTCCGCCACGATCGCCTGGAATGCCAGCCCCGATCGCACCACCGCCTGGTGGCTAATGGCCTACTACCTCGGTCTCGAACTCACCACCCTGGCCTACACCTCGATCATGTGCCAAACCCGCTGTCTGCGCGTTGGTACGATTATTGGCGGTACGGGCTTGGTTTTATGTGCCATGCTGTGCGTAACGGTTTTCTCACTCTCGCCGATCGCCGCCGCCCTCCTCGCTCCCTACCTGTTATGGAGCCCGATCGGTACATACACCACCTGGGTTCTGGGACAAATCAATCCCAGCGAATGGTGATTTACGCCACCGCGCACTTTTATCGATCGTGATCCCCGACATTCAAACCCGCCCGATCGCGCATCTTGCCTCCGGCGACACTCTCGGCATACAGCTCTATCGCTTCGTCGGCGATCGTCCCGGCAAAAAGGTCTACCTCCAGTCCAACCTTCACGGCTCCGAGGTCTCCGGCAATGTGGTCTTGCAACAACTGATCGCGCTGCTGTGCGATCTCGACTCGTCTCAACTGCAAGGCGAAATTTGGATCATTCCCAACTGTAACCCGTTCTCCGCCAACCAGCGATCGCACCACTTTTCCAGCGGACGCTATAACCCCTACACCGGCCACGACTGGAACCGCATTTTTTGGGATTACGAAAAACACGCCGCTGCCCAGCCCCAAACTTGCAGCATCGCCACCTTTGCCAAACAGCATCGAGACGACAGCCCCGAACAACTGATCCAAAGTTTTCGTCAGCAGATTCGCCGCGCCTTTGACGCGATCGCCGACACCTTCCAAACACCCCACGGCCTGCCCCTCGAACAACGCTACCGCTATCACCTCCAAGATCTCTGCCTCGACGCCGACTACATCATCGACTGTCACAGCAGCAGCAACCTCGCCATAAACTATCTCTACTGCTTCCACGATCGCCAACCCAGCGCCGACGCATTTTTGCTGCAATATGGCCTCCTGATGCACGACTACGACGGTAATGCCTTTGACGAAGCCTTTTGTAAACCCTGGCTCGCCCTCGAACGCGAGCTAGCGAAACTCGATCGCGCGATCATCTTCGACATCGAAGCCTGGACGATCGAAATCGGCTCCGGCATGGACGCCGACCCGGACGCCATCTATCGCGGACTGCGCGGCATCAAAAATTATCTCGCCACAAAGGGCATTCTCGACATCCCCAAATTCCCCCTCGTTCAAAGCCTCTCGCACCGCACACAGCTATTTGAGCGATCGCAACTCGTCAACTATTACGCCCCTCGTGGCGGAACCCTCAGCCAGCGCCCCCTCATCGGCACGATCGTCCCCGCAGGGCAGCAACTCTATCAGCTCGTCTCATTTAACCGCAATGGCAACATACCAGAGACGATCGAGGTCTGTACTCCCCAGCGCGGCATTGTGTTCGACGTAGCGCGGAATTGCAGCCTCAACGAAGGCGAATATGTCCTTGGTGTGGTGGAATGCGATCGCACTTAACGTGATCATTCTGAAATGACAGACCCTTGATACACTCAGGCCAGGTATGCGCTTGCCCCGATCTTGCGAAGGTTTTCTAGCCGATCGCTGCGAGATGAGGGTAAGCTAGACACGAAATCTTCAGTCAGCCGGGTAGCTCAATCCCGCCAACGCTTTTAAGGAGTTTGTTGTGGCAAGTCACAAAATTTTGGTCATCGACGACAGCCGAGTGATCCAGAAAACCGTAAAAAGCATGCTTCCTCCCGGCAACTTTGACGTGGTTGAAGCGAAAGATGGGGAGGACGGATTCAATAAAATTCGCTCTGAAAAACCCAGCCTGATCATGCTTGATTTTCTGCTGCCGAAAAAGAGCGGTTGGGAAGTCTTCCAGGAAATCCAGGCCAGTCCGGATCTAATTAAAATTCCGCTCGTGTTGATGTCTGGCCGTCGCGAAGAAGTGACGGAAAAAATTCCTGAGCCGTTTGAATTCTTTGAGTTCATCGAAAAGCCGTTCGAGAAAAAACAGCTCATCGGTGCGATCAAAACGGCGATGGCCAAGGCGAAAAAACCGCGCCAAGCTGGATCTTCCTCTCCCTCAAAGTCTGCAACGAAGCCGGTTGATAGTGCAGCGGGCGGTGGAGATCTCGCCGGACTCGAAGCACGGGTCGCGACGCTTGAGGCTGAAATTAAGGCGCTGAAAAAGCAAAACCATCAAATTCTGACCTTTATCAAACAAAAACTGAAGTAAGTCTCAGTGAGCGATGACAGTCCGTGACTTTCAGACCTTTGAGGTTTTTAAAACCTCAAAGGTCTCGCGCTCTGCGATCTATCCTTTTTTTGCTTGGGCGAGCAACATTCGAGTGGGTCAGACGATGTTGCGAACTACCGTAGCGCGGGATTTATTTGTCTTCCAAGTAGCCCAATTTTTTTAGCGAATCGATGACCTTATCGACACTTTCCTCATGGGATTCAAGGTCAGTACGGCACTCAATTTCCGGATTTTCCGGTTCCTCATAGGGGTCACTGATTCCTGTGAACTGTGGGATTTCGCCCGATCGCGCTTTCTTGTAAAGACCTTTCACATCACGATCTTCGCAGACATTCAGCGGTGCATTCACAAACACCTCAACAAAATCTCCGACCCGATCGCGAACCTCGTTCCGAATATTACGATATGGCGAAATCGCCGAAACGAGGACAATGACGCCGTTGCGCGTCAGCAAGTGCGACACGAAACCAATACGACGAACATTTTCATCACGGTCTTCCTTACTAAAACCGAGTCCTTTCGTAAGGTTTGTGCGGACGATATCACCATCAAGGATTTCCAGCTTACAGCCCGCGTCAATCAGACGCTTTGAGACCGCTTGGCTAATCGTCGTCTTGCCTGCTCCACTCAAACCCGTAAACCAGACTGTTACACCGCGTTGTTTCACGATCACTCCTTGTCAAAGAACGTCAAAATAGCTAACGAATCAGTTGGTACTCAGCACTAAACAGTGCGACCGACCAAAGCGCTGTCAATTCTAAAACAATACCGCGTCTACCTTACATAAACCGAAAGGATGGGCTTGATACCCAGGGCAAACGCATACTCCCAATTTTTCTCAGTACGGAGCTGAAATGATTGCCTTGTTGAGAAAAAGTTGATGTGGATTGAGTGGCTCAATCGCTGGAACCCTGATTATCTCGTTTGGACAAAATTAGTATGCGTTTGCCCTGGCTTGATACCGATTCACTCAGACAGGATGAACCATTTACCCTAAAGGCTGTCGTTCAAACCATGCTCATGCGTCAGATCTGGGTGGCGGTGGCGGTGTGGCAGATCGCTTAATTTCGAGAAAACGCTTCGGATTATCAAACCCAGCGGCGGCAATCCGTTCGTTTACGTCGTAAGACTTGGATTCTTCGCTCATCGAAAATTAATTCTGAATGATGCAATCGCGATCGGGATAGTCTTTGACTTGGTCAGAATCTATCCCCTCTATTGAAGTCACTCGTACGATCAAATGTCTAGCAAACGTTACGATCCCAAATGTTTTAATCAAACCGCAACGACTTACTTGATCGGCTAATCAGGAACATCCGAACAAAAACAGATCACCATCGAGGGATCGGAGATAGATCTAAAATCTCCTATTGCATGAAGTCGTCCAAGTAAATGAATGGACGCTATGCGTAGCAAAAGCTTCGAGCTTGTCTGCAAACAGAATGCTTGAGTTACGCGGTTTAATCCACTTTTAGTCTGTTGTCTTAGTTAGGAATAGGTAACTTTTTGTTTCAATGTATGTATGGAGATACCGGGAGAATAAGCTTCAATGACTTGCCCAGTTTTAGAACTCAGGATGAGTAGGTAGTCACAAGATGAACATTGTGTTCGCATGATGTGGCTGTCCCGGACAAAAATGCGTTGTGCTTCTCGGCCACAATTTGGACATGCAACTTGATATTGGCAATTCATAAATGTGTCGCTTCCTAGCATAAATGGCATCTGATATTTATATGGTCTCCGAATCATCCAAATAATTTATCAAGGTAGAGTGTGCATTTTTGATAACTGCAATTACGTTTAAATTGCGACAAAAAAAAAGCTATTCCACCGACAAAAAACTGAAGAACGCTTATGAAACAAGAACTGAAGTCCTCCCTTATCCTAATTCACTTTATAAGATCGACTGATTATTTAAGATTTACGATAGATTTCAGGGCTTGTTTATTTTGTGAGTAATCCCCTGATTTGTTTGATCCCCAGACAGATCTAAATTCTGAGGTGAGCAGCGTCTCTGAAGGCTTAGTGCAATGCCTCTATAGGGTGATCCAGAGCGACTGATCTTTAGATATCACAGACCGAGAAACAGAGTGGGGATCATAAATCAGTGAATAGTCGTGATTATTTTGAAATTCTAAACAATGCATCATAAATTTATATGAAGGAAGTTCTATAAATATAAAAAAGTAGCATCTTATACAGAAAATCTAACTAACCTAAGGAGGAGACGCCTAGCGAGGCGACCCTAGCCGTCTTTTTTGCCCGCAAAGCCAATGGAGGCCACCATGTCTACATCGATCGAAGCTCGCGCCCGTGCTCTGATGCGGCGAAATAGGTAAGGACTGAGATGGTTGTGAAATCTATACGCTTGGCCGGAATTCTATAACAACCGAACGGTTGCTAAAATTTTTGAGCTGAGGATTACGACCGGTGCGATCGTAGAGTAGAAATCGAGCTGATTTACGGAGCTTATGTACGACAAACCATCAGGCACGATCAAACCTAACGCTACGAGTCAGGCGGCCACCCTTGCGAGTAGCGGTGGTGAGAGCGATCGCGATCGCGAACACATGTTGACGTTGCTCTGTAGCATCGAATCGAGCGAGCGAACCCTGGCAGCGCGAGCCTTTTGCAATATTCGCGATGAGCGTGCAATCATCCCGCTGATTGAGCTGTTGAAGTCGTCTTGCCCGCTAACGCGAGTGAGCGCGACCTATGCCCTCGGACGCAATACCAGTCCGGACGCGATCGCCCCTCTGATTCAATGCCTCGACGACTCGAACGGCTACGTTCGCAAAGGAGCGGTCTGGGCGTTGGGCAACTGTGGAGATATCCGAGCGCTCGATCCGCTGGTGGATGCTCTGCGTCATGATATTGCCGCCGTGCGTCTCTGGTCGGCGAGTTCGCTTGGGCAGCTCGCGACGGTTGGCTATGAGTTTGCCGTAGCTGCGGTGCCGCCGTTGCTTGTGGGTTTGCGGACGGACAGTATCGCGGCGATTCGGAGTAACTGTGCCTGGGCGTTGGGTCAGCTTTGTCGAGAGCTGCCGTCGAATGTGGTGTACGCCGGGGCGATCGATGGGTTACTCGATGCCCTAGAGGAAGAATCAGAAGTCGGCGTGATCGAAGATGCCAGAGCGTCGCTATTGCGGGTCGGCGATCCGCGCGGTTTGCAGGCGATCGAAGATCTTGCCAAACTGGAAGAGGACGAGTGGATGTAGCCACGTTGAACAAACACTAGCAGCACGGTAACGCCCCCTTTTTCCGCTAGACCGCTTCACGGTTCATAACGCGCCATGACGAACAGCCTCGTAACGCTCTGGCAATTACCGCTGGACGACTTGCCCCCACCGGAGTTTTATGAAGCCCTGCGACGTTGTGTCGATCGCGAGCAGATTCCGACCATCGATCGTCTCGCGCAGATCCTCTGGCAGCGCGGCTGGCGCGATCTCGAACAACTTCCCGGACAGCTCAACCCGGATGATTATTCGCCCACTCCTCCTAGTGCCTTCGGGATCGAAATGGATCGAGCGATCGCGCGGCTTTGTCTCGCTCGCGATCGGGGAGAATACGTCGCCATTTGGGGCGATTTCGACGCAGATGGAATTACGGCGACCTCCGTGCTGTGGGATGGCCTCGGGCAATTTTTCCCGCGTCCTGATCGGCTGTGCTACACCATTCCTGATCGACTGACCGACTCCCACGGCTTAAATCGGCATGGCCTCGAACGTCTCTCCGCTGCGGGCGTTTCGCTGGTCGTAACCTGCGACACCGGCAGCACCAATCTGGCGGAAATCGCCGCCGCCACAGACCTCGGCCTCGATATTATCGTCACGGATCATCACACCCTGCCGGACGATCGCCCCAATGTCGTCGCGATCGTCAATCCGCGCTACTTCGATCGTGACCACCCGCTCTATCATCTCTCCGGTGTCGCCGTCGCCTACAAGCTCGTCGAAGCCCTTTACACCGCTTTACCCGAAATTCCCGCCGAACCGCTCGATCGCCTGCTGGATCTCGTCGCGATCGGCCTAATTGCTGACCTGGTTGAACTGCGTGGCGACTGTCGCTACTTGGCACAGATCGGCATCGCTCAGCTTCAGCAGCAAAATGATCCCCAAACTGCCACTCGTCCCGGCGTCGCGAAATTACTCGACCTGTGCAAACGCTCGGGCGATCGACCCACCGATATTTCCTTTGGTTTGGGGCCTCGAATTAACGCCGTGAGTCGTATTTACGGGGATGCCAGCTTTTGCGTTGAACTACTGACCAGCCGCGATCGGCAGCGATGCAATGAATTAGCGCTCCAAACTGAAAACGCCAATACACGTCGCAAGGCACTTCAGCGAAATGTCTTAGAGCGGGTCAAGGCGCGGTTGGCCTCGATCGATCTCTCGACAACGCGGGCGATCATCCTCGAAGATCCGGGCTGGGCTGGCGGTGTCCTCGGCTTAACAGCGGGACAAATTGCCCAGGAATACGGTAGGCCGACGATTTTACTCAGTCGCGATCGTGACGATCCCGACCTTGATCCTGCGACCGTCTTTGCCCGTGGTTCCGCGCGATCGGCGGGTGGTATCGATCTCTATCAACTCGTGAAATCTCAGGCCAGCCTGCTCGATCGCTTTGGCGGTCATCCCTTCGCCGCTGGTCTCAGCCTGCCGCTGGCCAATCTTCCCCTCTTCCAAGCGGCGATCGAACGACAGCTTGCCTTACAGCTCGGTGATCGCGTGCGACTGCCCGAGATCATCGAGGCCGATCTCATGGTGACTGTCCCCGAACTGGGGCGAGAGCTGTTCCGCGAACTCAAGGTGATCGAACCCTGCGGCATGGGCAACCCCGCCCCGCGCTTACTGATCCGCCGCTGTTGGTTCGAGAATGTTAAGAATAAAAATATTAAAGATCTCAGCGGTAAAGCCGTTCGCTACATCAAAACTCACTTTGAGATCTGGGATGAATATAGCGATGAAACCAATGTCAGCGGCTTTCCTGGGGTGTGGTGGGGTCATTATCAAGATGAGTTGCCCAATGGAAAATGCGACGCGATCGTTGAGCTTGATTTCAATCCCCATAGTCAAAACTATGAAGTGCGCCTCCTGGCCGTTCGACCTTGGCAAGACGCGATCGCTCCCTCTCAATCCGCTGCCGCCACAACCACCCCGACCTTAAATGCCATTAAGCTGCTGGACTGGCGCGATCCTTCACAGCCCTGGGAAACGAATGATTCCAGACTTCCAAACCCCAACGCCATTCCTCAACTCACTCACTGTCCGACCCGTTGGGACGAACTTCGCGCCCGTCTGCGCCGCCTCCAACTCCGTCATCCCAACGCCACCCACCTCGCCCTTGCCTATACCCTGCCCGATGCTCCCAACCCCGATCGCCTCTGGCGCGACCTCGTCGGCATCGCCAAATACCTCTGCAATCACAACCAATCCATTGACCATGTCCATCTTCGCTACCGGCTGGATCTCAGTGGTTTTGCCCTCGATCAGGGGTTGCAGGCTCTGGAAATGCACGGATTTAGCGTGATTCGGCGGGATAATGATCTACGGTTTGCGTTCGCAGATCGCCAGACGGAAAACCCTGTCACGGTTTCTGAACAAGCCCAAGCATTGGAACAATTTCACACTGCGATCGCCGAGCAACAATTTCACCGTCAGTATTTCACGAGCGTCAGCCTCGCCGACATCCAGGCCTCCCTTCAGGGTGGAACGCGAAACGTGCTAGACGAACGGACAAGAACACTCCAAAATTAGAGCGTTCGTGAGTCGAAACCGTCTCGCACGCCATCCACTCGATTGCAAGACATCATAAAATTCGTGAAGTATTTTTTCCTTTCTGAAGGTTGGACGATCGCCCGCGTCTGGGGGCCTCAAGGATTATGGAATGTTGCCGCATGGCGAAGACCCCCACAAATCGAACGCATGGAACTCTGTATCGTCGAAAAAGGAGAACGTCTCTGGCTGTACCGTGCTGAGGATGCGGTCTTGATGCTAGAGGTTAAAGCCGATTCGAGTAATGATATCTCTGGCATTGGCCAAGTCGTCCTGAAACGCCTGATGGATGCGGAAGCGGTCTTATTACGTCTGTGTACACCCGCCGCCTTGTGTCAGATTGGACATCTCGATCCGGAGACTCCCCCTACCGCCGAATGAAGTTGAGAAGGATTCGGTTCTTGCGAATGGATGTACTCACATGATGTGGCCGTCGAGACATATCGCAATTTAGACGGGATCGCAACTGTTAAAAGGCTTTAAATCGCTTGCATTCGGTTCTCTCTGTCGATACACTTCGTTAATAATCTTTCTTAATATCAGCGCCGATCGCTCTGCTATCGTACGGCCATCTACCCTAGACGGTAGAGCCTGAGATTCCACACTCCATCCCGAGTGAGGCAGATCGGTAAAACAAACCGCGTTGAGCAATAAGTCATTACTCAGGAGGAGCGTAGTCAATGGGACTACCTTGGTACCGAGTACACACAGTGGTTCTGAATGATCCAGGACGACTGATTGCTGTACACCTAATGCACACCGCGCTTGTCGCGGGTTGGGCCGGGTCTATGACCCTGTTCGAGCTTTCTATCTTCGATCCAAGCGATCCCGTCCTGAACCCGATGTGGCGTCAGGGCATGTTCGTGATGCCTTTCCTGGCACGCCTCGGCGTAACGGGATCTTGGGGCGGCTGGAGCGTTACCGGTGAAACCGGTGTCGATCCTGGCTTTTGGTCGTTTGAAGGCGTGGCGATCGCTCACATCATTCTTTCAGGTCTTCTCTTCCTGGCTGCCTGCTGGCACTGGGTTTACTGGGATCTCGATCTCTTCCGTGACTCGCGAACCGGCGAACCGGCTCTCGATTTGCCGAAAATGTTCGGCATCCACCTGTTCCTCTCCGGCCTACTCTGCTTTGGGTTTGGAGCGTTTCACGTCACCGGTCTCTTTGGGCCTGGACTTTGGGTCTCCGATCCCTACGGTCTAACTGGCCATGTTGAGGCTGTGGCACCGGCTTGGGGACCCGAAGGTTTTAACCCCTTCAACCCCGGCGGTATCGCAGCTCACCACATTGCGGCGGGCATTGTCGGCATTATTGCTGGTCTTTTCCACCTCAGTGTTCGCCCGCCCGAGCGCCTCTACCGTGCGCTGCGGATGGGTAACATCGAAACCGTGCTATCGAGCAGTATCGCTGCGGTCTTTTTTGCAGCGTTCGTCGTCGCCGGTACGATGTGGTACGGCTCGGCGGCAACCCCGATCGAGCTATTTGGCCCAACCCGCTACCAGTGGGATAGCGGCTACTTCCGCCAAGAAATTCAGCGTCGTGTTCAATCGAGCCTTGCGTCTGGTGAAAGCCAAAGCGAAGCTTGGAACGCGATTCCTGAGAAGCTTGCCTTCTACGACTACGTCGGTAACAACCCCGCTAAAGGTGGTCTGTTCCGCACGGGTCAAATGGACAAAGGTGACGGTATTGCCAAAGGTTGGCTCGGTCACCCGACTTTCACCGATTCCGAAGGTCGCGAACTCTTTGTTCGTCGCCTCCCGAACTTCTTTGAGACCTTCCCGGTCGTTCTACAAGACAAAGATGGTGTCGTTCGCGCAGACATTCCGTTCCGTCGTGCTGAATCGAAGTACAGCTTCGAGCAAGCCGGTGTAACGGCAACCTTCTCGGGTGGTGATCTTGACGGTAAAGTCGTCACGAATCCGACGGACGTTAAAACCTACGCTCGTAAAGCTCAGCTTGGCGAACCGTTTGAATTCGATCGTGAAACATTGAACTCAGACGGCGTATTCCGTACCAGCCCGCGCGGTTGGTTCACCTACGGTCACGCCTGCTTTGCGCTGCTCTTCTTCTTCGGACACCTGTGGCATGGCTCGCGGACACTGTTCCGTGACGTGTTTGCTGGTATTGACCCTGATCTCGATGAAGACCAAGTGGAGTGGGGTGCGTTCCAAAAAGTGGGCGACAAATCTACGCGTTCTAACGCATAGTTACGGTCTCCGCGCACTCTTATTTCAATTGAGGTAAGCAGCGGCTTAGAACTCGTCACGTCTCTTAGAGGTTGGGCTAGTTCTAAGCCGTTTTCGATCACTAGTACACTATGAACGGTGTAAAGCATCGTTTTTCAGAACAATGGAAAGTCTCGTTTATATCTTTGTTCTCGCTGCCGGTATCGGCGTTTTATTCTTCGCGATCGCCTTCCGCGACACGCCGAAGATCGGTAAATAAGCCAAACAGCAACTTTATATAACTTGCCAGTTGCTGAAATCTAAACCGAGATTGACATTCCTTGCAGTGTTATCGGCAATTCTTTGAATTTAAGCACAGCAGACCCGAAGCCCTAGGGAGAACTTCATCTGCTGTGCTATTTTAATGAATAAGATATGACATCTTGTCAAGAGTTCTGTTGAAGAAAATTCCAGTCATGGAAAGTCTAAATCCTTCAATCTCAGCTCGCCGATAGTATGATTCTCGGCCTATGCGATGCCCATTTTGCCAGACCATTGAAAGCCGTGTTTTAGAGTCACGATCCGCAGAATCGGGTCAAAGTGTCCGACGACGACGCCAGTGTCTCGGCTGCGCTCGGCGATTTACAACCTACGAACGAATTGAATGTGTACCGATCACAGCCATTAAGCGAAGCGGAACACATGAATTATTTGAGCGTTCAAAAATTCTACGGGGAATCGTTCGAGCCTGTGAGAAGACAACGATTGAACATGAACAGCTTGAGGCTATCGTTGATGAAATTGAAGCGCAACTTCAGCAAACAGCTAGGCGGGAAATTTCCACCCGAGAAATTGGCGAACTAGTTCTAACTCATCTGCGTCACCTCAACGAGGTTGCCTATGTTCGCTTCGCCTCGGTGTATGGGCAATTTCAGGGAATTCGTGATTTTGTGGAAACCTTGGAGCGGTTAAAAGCAGAGTCGGATCGGGAAGAGGACTGTACGATGGCCGATCGCGCTGATCTCGATCCTCGTGTATCAAATGCCGTTAAACATAGTGAAGAGTTCACCGAAGAGCTACAGTCCAAACTTGAAACAGTGACCTCGGATCAACCAAAGTCTCGTTCGTACGAACCGGCTTCCTCTTAAGCCGCATTCATATAGATAGGCTTAGGGGACGGATTGCGGACTTCGATTGTTGATCTCCAAGCACGCCGCGCGATCGCCCTATCATGACCTGTCTTCTGTCGCCCAGCTTTTCCTAAACTTCTCAATTTTTCAAGTTTGCGAATATTGCGAATATCTTGAAATAGAGGTCTCTCTAACGGTTTGAAGTAAGAGATTTCAGGCATTTATCGAAACTTTTGCGTGTATATGGGGTTCAGAAATGCAAAGTCCTTAGGGTACAATGGAGCACTGGAGTTATGAAACTCTCGGGATCAATCTAGAGTGGACGTGCTGTCGCCTAAAAATTGACTGGCGCTTATGTCAGGCTACGGCGATCGAAAATCCCTCTACCCGCAGAGTCAACTTGACATATGGAGAGTCACCCCTAGGACAAAGCACGAATGCCCCAAACCATTAGTAAGATTGACATCGGCTTTACTCACGAGGATTTTGCCGCCCTCTTAGATCAGTACGATTACCACTTTAGCCCCGGCGACATTGTCGCTGGCACGGTGTTTAGCATCGAGCCAAAAGGAGCTTTGATCGACATCGGCGCTAAAACTGCCGCCTACATCCCGCTACAAGAGATGTCGATCAACCGGGTTGACTCTCCAGATGAAGTACTGCAAGCAAACGAAACCCGTGAATTCTTCATCCTGATGGATGAGAATGAAGACGGACAGTTGACGCTTTCCATTCGCCGCATTGAGTACATGCGTGCGTGGGAACGTGTGCGTCAGCTACAAGCAGAAGATGCCACGGTTCACTCTGGCGTCTTTGCGACCAACCGAGGCGGTGCTTTGGTTCGGATCGAAGGTCTGCGCGGATTTATTCCGGGTTCCCACATCAGCACCCGCAAGCCGAAGGAAGATTTGGTTGGCGAAGATCTGCCGCTGAAATTCCTGGAAGTGGACGAAGAGCGTAACCGCCTTGTCCTCAGTCATCGTCGTGCTCTGGTTGAGAGCAAGATGAATGGCCTCGAAGTCGGTGAAGTTGTCATTGGTACGGTGCGCGGCATCAAGCCTTACGGCGCGTTCATCGATATCGGTGGTGTCAGCGGCCTGCTGCACATTTCTGAGATCTCTCACGATCACATTGATACGCCCCACAGCGTGTTCAACGTGAACGATCAGCTCAAGGTCATGATTATTGATCTGGATGCCGATCGCGGACGTATTTCGCTTTCGACCAAGCAACTCGAACCGGAACCGGGCGACATGGTCAAGAATCCGGAAGTGGTTTTCGAGAAAGCGGAGGAGATGGCTGAAAAATTCCGTCAGGCTCTGATTGCGAAACAGCAAGGTCTCGAAGAGGCGACCGAAGAAGAGTTTGAAGATGACATGTTGGATGAAGAGGAAGAAGATGAGCTGGCTGCGGTTGAGTAATCAATCGTAATCCGTTGGTTCATTGGTTCAGGCCAAGCAAAATACCGTTGTAGCCCCTAGGGCTGTCTTTAAGGCTAAAAACCTTGGGTTACCGGTTTTGTTAATCAAAGAGAGAGGAGGTTTACGAAGATCTCCTCTCTCTTTCTGTTTGTTTATTCGTTGTTCTCAAAGAAACCTGATTTTTAAAATGGTCAATTTGGGGCTTCAAGGCTGGATTTAGGATTGAATGTCGATCAATCAAAGATTGACCCAAGTGCAAAGGAGAGGAAAGCGGACTGATGGTTAATATCCGGTGTGGGACGGTTGTCTTTAAAGAGGTTGAGGCGATCGTCTTTGATAAAGATGGAACGCTTGCCGATTCGCAGGAGTTTTTACGGTTGCTCGGTCGGCGACGGGCTCGCTTGCTCGATGCTCGCATTCCCGGCACAGCGGATTCGATGCTGATTGCCTACGGAATTGAGGGTGATCGCCTTGATCCGAACAGTTTGCTGGCGATCGGTAGCCGTCATGAAAATTTGATCGCGGCGGCGGGTTATGTGGCCGAGACGGGTCGGGGTTGGTGGGAATCGTTGCAGATTGCGACGGAAGTGTTCACCGAAGCTGATGCTCAGGTTGCCGCGACGGAAACCGATACCACCTCGCCGCTCTTTGTCGGATCGCTGGAGCTGTTGGCTCAGTTGCACGATCGTGGTCTCAAGCTGGGGATTTTATCTGCTGATACCACTGTGCGAGTCAAAGAATTTGTTCGAGTTCACGGTCTCGATCCCTATATCGAACTGGAAATGGGGGTCGATCGCGGCCCGAGTAAACCTGATCCCAGTTTGTTCCGCGATGCCTGTGTACGGCTCGGTGTCGATCCGGCGCAAACCTTGATGGTGGGAGACTCACCGCTGGATATTCAGATGGCACAGACTGCCGGGGCAGCGGGCGCGATCGGGATTTGCTGGGGGTCGGCGATCGCGGCGCATCTGGAACAGGCCGAAGTCACGATTCGCAGACTCGATGAAATTACGATCGACGATTAATATATTTGTTGCCACGAAAGCTGCTGCCGCGAAAACTGTTGCCGCGAACAGGATGGACATCCTGATGAATGGCGACAGACTAAATGCCGACATGTCCGGAAATTTCGCAGATATAAATCCTGGCAATCAGCGGTTTAACAGAATGGCCGCTCGGGCTGCTCTAGAATGAGGCTACTCGATGCACGTGGATTGTCGCGTGTTGTCGGCGATCGTTGGGTCTAGGGGCGGGATTATGCCGCATCCGTTATCGGACTTCGATCGCGCCTGCCCTTAATAATCCACCTTCAATCCTTTTCCAAAATCCTATGCGACCTCCTATCGAAGTTGGCACGGTTTTACAAGAGCGTTACTACACGATTCGCGTGCTCGGGCAAGGCGGCTTTGCGCGAACCTATTTAGCCGAAGATCGCGGTCGTTTTAACGAGCTGTGTGCGCTCAAAGAATTTCAGCCTGCGGGAACAGAAGGCGAAGCCTTAGAAAAGTCTCGCGAATTATTTCAGCGTGAAGCCACAACGCTATACCAGCTACAGCACCCACAAATCCCGCGTTTTCAAGCCACTTTCGAGAGCGACTATCGTTTGTTCCTCGTGCAGGAATATGTCGCCGGACAAACCTACCGCGAGCAGATTGAGACCTACCGATCGCAGCAAGCCGCATTCTCTGAAACGGCTGTACTTCAGCTATTTCGGAGCCTGCTGCCCGTCTTAGAATACATTCACGATCGCGGCGTGATCCACCGGGACATTTCCCCCGAAAATATTATCCAGCGGGCACGGGATGGGATGCCCGTCCTGATCGACTTTGGCGTCGTTAAAGAGTTGGCCACCCAGGTCGCCACCCAAGGGCAGTCGGGAGCAACGACAACCTCTCCCCCCTCCCACACCGCTGTGGGTAAGTTTGGTTATGCGCCGATCGAACAGATGCAAACGGGACGCGCCTATCCCAATAGCGATCTGTACGCGATGGCGGTCACGGGTCTGGTGTTGATGACGGGACGCGAACCCCACGAGCTGTTTGACGATCGCGAGCTGCGCTGGAACTGGCAGCCTTATGTTTCGCTCAATCCCCAATTTGAAGCGATCCTGACTCGCTTACTGGCAACCCAGCCCAGCGAACGCTATCCCAGCGTCCAGGCGCTTATCCTCGATCTCAATCCACTATTGACCGCTGTCGGTCTCGAAGTCGCAGGCACAGCGAACGCCGTAGCGCCTCTCGCACCCACGATGACCCCGCCCAGCGTGCCATCCCCGAGTTCCACCCAGATGCAAACCGTCGCGATCGGTCGATCCTATGACTCGACGACGTTGGTAACCGCTGACAGCGAACCGGAGACCGAATCGGATAGCGATCGTCATGCACCCAAATCGTCACCACCGATTTCGTTACAAAATAGCCCGCTGATTGTGGGATCTCTGGGGATTTTGCTCGCAGTGATTGCAGGCTGGAGTTCTTGGAAAATTTTTAGTGGCATGGCGGAACTTTTCCCCGCCCCCGCTCCAACACCCGTGAGCAGCGTTGTTCCGACGCCGACGCCAGACAGCTCTCCGACACCAGCCTCAAGCCCGCAAACCTATCGCCAACGGATCAACTTATCCCCTGGCGGCGATGTCAGTCTCGATGGCGAACTCAAAAGCAATGAGACCTACGACTATCTGGTTCAAGGTCAGGTTGATTACGAACTGGACGTGTCCGTCGCGGGAGAACAAACCCTATTAACGGTACTTGATCCACAGGGCATCGTCATGGCTGGCGGAAATCGTGTATCTAGCTGGAACGGAACATTCCTGAAGGATGGCACGCATATTTTGCGGTTACAGCCAGTTCGAGGGCTAGAATCGGCCACCTATACGCTCCGTCTCGGACTCCAGGCTCCGGAGGAAACTCCAGCTCCGACCCCGACGCCAACGCCGACCCCGACCCCGACGCCAACGCCGACCCCAACACCGACCCCCCAACCCACACCTACCCCAACACCAATCCCCAATCCCGGTGTCGAGTCGTTCGATCTAACCTTGAGCAATTCTGCCGAAACGGGCGGCATGATCGAGCCTTCTCAAAAGCGGCGTTATCAGGTCATCGTCCGCCAAGGCCAAATCTTGACCGCAGAACTTTCAAATAACGCCAGCATGACGATCTTGAGTCCGAATGGAAACGCGATCGCAACCAATACCGTTTTTTGGTCAGAGGAAATTCCCGCCGACGGAATCTACATAATCGAGGTTAATGCCGTCCAACCCATTACCTTCTCGCTCAAACTTCAAGTTCAGTAATCGGCCTGACGAAATCAATGCCTGACTGTAAATATTACGAAATATACAGATTGGCTTTGAGGTGTAGCAGCTCGCATCTCGCCCGAGAGTGACTGTTACATTTGTTGACAGGATTTCAAGGCATCTGAACGACGGTGATAGGATGCCTTCAAAACCCGTTTTGTGAGAACGCTTTTTATGGCTGAAGAACTGACCGGACAGACTCCCAAGTTCGGTGGCAGTACGGGTGGCTTGCTTACCAAAGCAGACATCGAAGAAAAGTACGCCATCACTTGGACAAGCAAAAAAGAACAAGTCTTTGAGATGCCGACGGGCGGAGCCGCCATCATGAATGAAGGCGAAAACCTGCTCTATTTTGCACGTAAAGAGCAGTGCCTCGCACTGGGTACGCAACTGCGTACGAAGTTCAAGCCGCGTATGGAAGATTACAAGGTTTACCGTGTCTTCCCGACCGGCGAAACTCAGTACCTTCACCCGGCTGATGGGGTCTTCCCCGAGAAAGTCAACGAAGGTCGTGAGTTCGCGGGTAAAGTCGATCGCAAGATCGGTGACAACCCGAACCCGTCTAAGTTGAAATTTAGCGGCAAAGAGCCGTACGATGCTTAAAGCAACTTAAGCGTTGAGTTTGCAATCAGCTTTATTAATTCAAAATTAAATTCAGGAGAATGTAGGTTGAGCTGCATTCTCCTTTTTTGTGTCATCCTTTTTAAGCTAAGCCTTCGTCATTGAAATTTCCGGAGCAGAAGGGGGATTTCAGAATCGCATGGCTCCTGTTATGTCCGATCTAAAGGCCAATTACGCTCATACCCTTCATGATGTTTCCGAGTTTTTCTGAATTCGAGCAGCTCGCCCAAACGGGCAATTTCGTACCGGTATGTCGCGAATGGATTGCCGATCTCGATACCCCGGTATCGGCATGGCTCAAAGTCTGCCAAGGCGAACCCTATAGCTTTTTGCTGGAATCGGTCGAGGGGGGCGAATCGATCGGGCGTTATAGTTTTCTGGGCTGCGATCCGCTCTGGGTGCTCGAAGCGCGTGGCGATCGCACGGTGCAACACCATCGCAACGGGACACGTGATGAATTTAGTGGCGATCCCTTTGCCGTGTTAGAACGCTGCCTTGACGAGTTCAAGCCGATCCATTTACCGAATTTGCCCCAAGGTATTGGTGGGCTGTTCGGCTTTTGGGGCTACGAGCTGATTCAGTGGATCGAATCGCGTGTACCGGTACATCCCAACCAAGCCAGCGGGATTGCCTCCCTGCCCGATGGCCTCTGGATGCAGGTCGATAATTTATTGGTATTTGACCAAGTTCAGCGCAAAATTTGGGCGATCGCCTATGCCGATTTGCGTGATCCCCAGGTCGATCTTGCCCACGCCTACGATGCGGCCTGTACGCGCGTTACAACCCTGGTCGATAAGCTCAAAACCAGCCTCGAACCGCGTGAAACGATCCTCGAATGGCAATCGCCCCAAACCAGTCAGGCTCCGCCGTTAACCTATTGCAGCAACACGACTCAGGAACACTTTAAAAACAGCGTTCTTAAGGCGAAGGAGTACATCAAGGCGGGAGATATTTTCCAAGTCGTGATCTCGCAGCGTTTGTCCGCACCCTATACGGGCAAACCCTTTGATTTATATCGATCGCTGCGATCGATCAACCCTTCGCCGTACATGGCCTTTTTTAACTTCAATGACTGGCAGCTCGTCGGCTCTAGCCCCGAGGTGATGGTCAAGGCCGATCGCCAGGATGACGGCACGACGATCGCCACGGTTCGCCCGATCGCCGGAACTCGGAAACGGGGCGCAACCAGCGCAGAAGATGACGCTTTAGCCGCTGATTTGCTCGCCGATCCGAAGGAGTGCGCCGAACATGTCATGCTTGTGGATCTAGGGCGAAATGATCTCGGTCGAGTCTGCGAAAAAGGGAGCGTGCATGTAGACGAGCTGATGACGATCGAGCGCTATAGCCACGTCATGCATATCGTGAGCAATGTGATCGGCCAGCTTGAATCGGATAAAACCGCCTGGGATTTGCTCAAAGCCTGCTTCCCTGCCGGAACGGTCAGCGGTGCGCCCAAAATTCGCGCGATGGAAATCGTCCATGACCTCGAACTCGATCGCCGAGGCCCCTATTCCGGTGTGTATGGCTACTACAGCTTTGACGGCCAGCTCAACAGCGCGATCGCCATCCGCACGGCGTTAATTTGTCCGGATGAAAACGGTCAGCCGATGGTTTCTGTCCAAGCCGGAGCTGGCCTCGTGGCGGATTCCGATCCCCAAAGTGAATACGAGGAAACGTTAAATAAAGCCAAGGGAGTGCTAGAAGCGATTCGCGCCCTATCCGCTGCCCAGCCGTAAACCCCGTCATCCCGTTTCAATTTCACACCATGCGACTTGTCTTTTTCGGTACGCCTCAGTTTGCCGTACCGACGCTCCAAACTCTGATCGATCGCCCCGACGTTGAGGTTGTGGCCGTGGTCACCCAACCGGATAAGCGGCGCGGACGTGGCCAGGGTCTCGATCCCTCGCCCGTCAAAGCGATCGCTGTCGAAGCCGGAATCGAGGTATGGCAACCGGCTCGCATCAAACGCGACGAGGCGACCTTAGCGAAACTGCGCGACACCCAAGCCGATGCTTTCGTTGTCGTGGCCTATGGTCAAATTCTTTCGCAGGAAATTCTCGACATGCCGCGTTTGGGCTGCGTTAACGGTCACGGCTCGCTATTGCCCGAATATCGTGGTGCTGCGCCGATTCAGTGGTGTTTGCACGATGGCGCGATCGAGACGGGGATCACGACGATGCTAATGGATGCGGGTATGGATACCGGCGCGATGTTACTGAAGCGATCGCGTTCGATTGGGTTGCTAGAGAATGCCTGGGAGTTGATGGCCGGTTTGGCTGACGATACGGCGGCGCTGATGGTCGAAACGCTCCACGGCCTCGATCGCGGTGACCTCACGCCCGAGTCGCAGGATAACGATCGGGCGACCTACGCATCACTGATTAAAAAAGATGATTACCAGCTCGATTGGGCGCAGTCGGCGATCGCAATTCACAACAAAATTCGCGGTTTTTATCCCAACGGTATGACCACGTTTCGCGGGCAGACTTTGAAAATTAAGGCAACGGCTCCGATCGGCCAATCTTGGCAGGATCAGTTACCCGCAGAACTTGCCGTACTTTCTCCCGAGATTCCCGAAACTGCCAAACCGGGCGAGATTGTTACCGTGGTTAAAAACATTGGTCCGATTGTGATGACGGGTGATGGGCTGCTACTCCTGCGTGAGGTTCAGCTTTCGGGCAAAAAAGCTGCGTCGGGTTGGGATTTTGCCAATGGAACCCGTTTGGCGATCGGCGAATTACTTGGTGTATCGTAGTTTTTGAACTTGATCCCGGTTCACTTTCGATCGCGTTCTAAATCATGAATCGTCTTTTCAAAATACCAATGAACCGATCGTGAAGGGTTTCGGCTACGGCTTGATTCCAGTAAACGACACGCTTTTGCGTGATCGCCGTCCAATAATTTTAGTAAATGCTGCTTATCTTTATGTCGGCCTTGCTCAAATGGAAAGTTAACGGCAACTTGTAATCGATGAGATTGTCCGATTGATTGTGTCATGCCATACAGAGTATGAATCTGTTTCTCAATTTGGCGAACCTGGTGCTTCACTCCCTGGCGTGCATAGATCTTTTTGGCGCTTAAATAGTCCGCGATCGCCGCTTCATTTTGGCCTAATCCTTTGTAGGCATTCGCTCGAACTTTAAATAGTTGTGCCGACGGCAGATGACCGATGGCGATCGATAAACTAGCGATCGCAGCCAGATAATTTCGCTGGTCGTACTCAATTAAACCTTTATCACGATGTGCCGCCATGTGGTGTGGTGTTTGCTGAATCACATGGTCAAAATCAGTCAGAGCAGCTTCATATTTCCCTAATTCACGCAAGGCACGTCCTCGAATTAAGCGTGCTTTCAAAGAGTTTGGATGCTCTTTAATTAGACGATTGAGAATGGGAAGAGCTAAATCAAATTTGTGCTGTTTTGCTAAATCAGAAGCTGCTTCTAAATGTAGATTGATTGTTTTTTGATGATCTAGAGATTTCTTAGATTTCTCGTGGGATTTGTTGCGTTCAAGAAAAACAAGATCGGGATTCGCTTTCGTGGGTCTTGGGCGAGCAATCTGAAAGGGAGAGTTCAACCTCTGACTCCTGCTTCGATCAGTCTGTTGATTGACGTTTGACCTCACGGGTGAGTGCTTTCGTGCGGGCTTATCCTGAAGCTGATTTTGAAGCTGTGGACTAACCTGAGGCTGTTTCCTTCGCTTTGACGTAGATTTAACCGCCGATCTCCGAACCCGACTCTGGCCGATCCAAGCATGAAATCGATTCCAGCATCTATTCAACCAACGCCGAATGATCTGAAACTCTAGTTCATAGCCAATCAAGATCAGACTGACAAATATGATTAGCTGTAGCACAATATCTATGATGATCTAGAGACAAAAGATGTTTTCATCATAAGGTATCAGACATTCTTTCCTCAGAACTTAGCTCACAAAAAAATGGAATATCTTGCGTTAAGATACTCCATTCTGAGAGTTGAATTTTTGCCGTTAAAATCTGGACTATGGAACGAGTCCGTAATTATACAGAACCCACACCAGACGTTGATTCCGCTAGCTCAACCAACTGTTCTTGCTGATCCTTCGCAATACACGACTGGATAATTTCATCCACATCCCCTTCCAGCACCGAACTTAAATTAAAGTTCTGACCTAAACGGTGATCCGTCGCGCGATTGTCCTTGTAATTGTACGTGCGGATTTTTTCCGATCGCGACCCCGTCCCCACCTGCGATCGCCGCTCCGACGTAATTTTTTCCTGCTGCTCACGCAACTGCATATCGAACAACTTCGCCCGCAAAATCTGCATCGCCCGTTCCCGGTTCTTAAGCTGCGATCGCTCCTCGGTACAAAACACCCGAATCCCCGTCGGCTTGTGGAACAAATCTACCGCCGTTTCCACCTTGTTTACGTTCTGACCGCCCGCTCCGCCCGATCGAGCCGTCGTCAGCTCAATATCCTTCGCCTCGATCTTGACCTCCACATCATCTACCTCCGGCATCACCGCCACCGTCGCCGTTGACGTATGGACACGGCCACCCGCCTCAGTCATCGGCACGCGCTGCACCCGATGAACCCCCGCCTCAAACTTGAGCTTGCTATAAACCGAATCGCCCTCGATTTCTAAAATCGCCTCTTTAAATCCGCCCATATCCGCCAGCGACTCACTGATCAGCTTCACGCGCCAGTTTTGCGACTCGGCATAACGCGAATACAAGCGCACCAAGTCGCCCGCCCAGATCCCCGCCTCATCACCGCCCGTACCCGCACGGATCTCCAGCATGATGTTTTTATCATCGTTGGGATCTTTCGGTAACAGCAAAATTTTGAGCCGTTGTTCGAGGCTATTGATCTCCTCGACTAACTCGCTCACCTCAAGTTCCGCCATCTCATGCATCTCAGCATCGCCGATCGATTCTCTTAGAATTTGGCGAGCGCCGACCCATTCTTCCTGCTTTTCCTGCCAGGTGTGATACGTATCGACCACTTCTTCTAACGACGCACGAAGTTTTGCAACCCGCTGGAATTCCGTCGGATTAGAGGCGGTATCTGGATCAGCAAGTCGCCGGGTGAGTTCGTCGAAGGTTTGTTCGACGGAAGCGAGTTTATCAAGAAGGTATGATTCGGCCATAGGAAAGAACCACGATCGTGGAAATCGGACTGCGGGAAAAAGAATTCAGTGTGGAGCGCGATCGTCACTTCAAGCTTACGGCCATGGCGACATTTATTCGAGCCTAGCCAACATCAGGCACGATCGCCCTGAAAAACACAAAAGCAGCCGAAATGACTTTCGACCGCCTTTGGGTAGGTAAACGCTTGGGTCTACTTCGATTCGGCTTGGGTTTCATCGGTATCAGGCGGAGCCATACCGTACTTACGCAGGAAGCGTTCCACCCGACCTTCGGTATCGATGATTTTTTGGTTACCCGTGTAAAAGGGATGGTTACCCGACCAAACATCAACCGACATTTCCGGCTTGGTTGCACCGACAGTCATGACGACTTCGCCGTTGCAATAGACTTTGGCTTCGGGATACCACTCGGGGTGAATATCAGATTTAGGCATGGTGAATAATGTGGCAGTGACTCGTGAACAAGACGAACCCTGGAAGCGATCGAGCGATTGTCGTAACAAATGTAACCACAATCGATAAACTCTCGAACACTTGCCAGAGTGTACAGGCTCGAAACGGTTGCAAAAATTGATTAACGTTTCGAGAACTGAGGCGCTTTACGCGCTTTCCGTAGACCGTATTTCTTACGCTCTTTCGCACGCGGGTCGCGGGTCAGATAACCCTCGATCTTGAGCGGCGCACGGTTGTCGGGATCAAGCTGACATAGGGCACGAGCCACACCAAGACGGATTGCATCCGCTTGACCCGTGATTCCGCCACCTTTGACCGAAACCAAAATGTCATACTCCGCCTCTAGACCCAGCACTTCTAACGGAGCTTTGGTCGTGTTGAGGTAGGTCGGGTTGTATTGTAGGTAGTTATCGCCGGGACGACCGTTGATCGTGAGCGTACCCTGGCCAGGAACCAGGCGGACACGGGCGATCGACTGCTTGCGGCGACCGGTTCCCCAGTACACAACTTTATCGTTAGTTTCCATGGTGTTTAGCTATCTCCGGGAATCGTGTTGATCGACAGAACTTCAGGCTGTTGAGCCGCATGAGGGTGGCTCGGGCCAGCATAAACGCTGAGTTTCGTGAAGAGTTTGCGGCCAAGAGCATTCTTCGGCAGCATTCCTTTCACCGCTTTCTCGATGATGCGTTCGGGGATGCGAGCTTGCAGCTTGTCAAACGTCTCGACTTTCATCCCGCCCGGACGACCGGAGTGACGGCGATAGAGTTTTTGGGTTGACTTTTTGCCCGTAACCTGAACTTTTTCAGCGTTAATTACGACAACAAAGTCACCTGTATCCAAGTGAGGGGTATAGGTCGGCTTGTTTTTGCCACGCAAGATGCAAGCAATTTCAGTCGCGAGGCGTCCGAGTCTCTGCTCACTAGCATCGACGACGAACCACTGAGCGGCGTCGTTTTGGGCGGGGGGGAGATAGGTTTTTTCCATGGTTGGTTTAACAACTGACAGGTAAAGAATCGAAAGAAAAGTGTGGCATTGTGCTGTACCACGCTTCGGGCGGAAAGGGGTTGTCGGGATAGCCCACACGCAGAAAACATAGACCTTTGGCTGGAGCTGCGTACTTCACTAGCTCGCGCCGCTCGTTAGTCCAAATCTCCTCGAAGTTTTCGATCGTCCTTTGACCTCGACCGACTTGAACGAGCATTCCGACCAAAAGACGCATCATCCCGTAAAGGAAACCACTCGCCTGCACCTCGATCGAAATAAAATCTTGCGATCGGCGACACTCAACATCTTGAACGTCCACCCACGAATCCGCTCGGCTTGAACCGGCACGCCGAAAGGCCGACAGATGATGACGTCCGATCAGGGGCTGTAACGCTGACTGCATGAGTTCAGCATCAAGCGGTTCGTGGTAGTAATGCCAGACAAACGGCTTAACGAACAAATTAGGCCGTGGAGCGGTATAAATTGTATACCGATAACGCCGCCATGTGGCCGAAAATCGCGCGTGCCAGTCAAATTGAACCAGAGCCGAGGCATTAAGATTGATGCTCTCAGGGACACGTGTATTCAGGATGTTAGTCCACTTGGAAGCGGGGATCGGACTATCGGTATCAAAGTGTGCCACTTGACAGGCGGCATGGACACCCGTATCGGTTCGCCCAGCCCCGTGGAGTACCACACGATGACCAACAACCGTTTCGATCGTGGTTTCGAGGGTTTGTTGAACGGATCGCTCGCAAGGTTGACGCTGCCATCCATGAAAGTCGGAGCCGTCGTACTGAATGGCAAGCGCAATCCGCTGACGGGGAACCGTAACTTTCAGGCGCGACATTTAGACCAGCTCGATGATCGCCATTTCTGCATTGTCACCACGACGGGCGATCGTCCGCAGAATACGGGTGTAGCCGCCGTTACGCTTACCATAACGCTCAGCAACTTGAGCGAAGAGCGCGTGAACGAGCTGCTTGTCGTAGAGGTAACCCATCGCCTGACGACGCGCAGATAGCGTACCGTCTTTGGCTAGGGTAATAATATGATCGGCTTCTGATCGCACGGCTTTTGCCCGTGCTTTCGTGGTGGTAATACGACCGTGGCGAAGCAGCTCGGTCGTCAGAGCCCGGAGCAGGGCTTTACGTTGGTCAGCAGGTTTCCCGAGTTCGGGAACACGACAACGGTGGCGCATGATTCTCTCGTGTTGACTGAATATCAAGGGGGTTAGGTGTACGCCCTGCTTTAAAATCAGGGACGTACGATTAGCGGCAGCGCAAAAACTACGCTTTTGCTTTTTCCTGAGGCAAGGTAATGCCTAAGCGTTTTTGCAGCGCTTCGATCACCTCTTCTGCGGACTTTTGACCGAAATTCTTAATTTCGAGCAAGTCTTCCTGGGAGTAATCCAGCAAGTCCGCAACGGAGTTAATCTGAGCTCGCTTGAGGCAGTTATACGCACGGACGGAGAGTTGTAGCTCCTCGATCGGGATTTGACTCGTCGGATCTTCATCCGGCGTGTACTCATCCTTCATCGATTCGAGCGTAATATCCTTCAGAGGCGCAAACAAATTAACAAGGATTTCCGCCGCTTCACTGAGCGCTTCCTGAGGCGTAATACTACCGTCTGTCCAAATTTCAAGATAGAGACGGTCTTTTTGTTCCGAATCTTCTCGTACATCTTCAACGGTGTAGTTAACCTTCCGAACCGGCATAAAAATGGAATCGATCTGCATGAAATCGATCGCGCCCGTTTCATCATGGCTCCGATCAACAGCTCGATACCCAATGCCTTTCTCGATCCGAAATTCCATCTCAAGGGAGGCATTATCGGCCAGCGTCGCAACGTACTGGTTCATCGAGGGGACTTCGACCTCAGGCGGCAATTCAAAATGCTCAGCCCGCACCATGGCGGGCCCCTGAACCAGTAAACGACCAATTTGAGGCTGATTTGAATTGCTCTTGAGAACAATCTCTTTCATGTTGAGCAGAATCTCAAGCACATCTTCACGAACACCCGGAAGCGTCGCAAATTCGTGATTAACTCCAGCAATCCGCACAGCAGTAATCGCAGTACCCTCAAGGTTCGAGAGTAAGACGCGACGCAATGCGTTGCCCACTGTCGTTCCCTGACCGCGATTTAAAGGATCGATGACAAACTTGCCGTATTGTCCACGATCTTTTTCTGTATTCGTCTCAACGCATTCAATTTGGAATTGCGCCACAGCATAACCTCCCTATATCCAAAGTCCCCGAGATTCCAAGAGCAAGCTTCCTAAACGCGACGGCGCTTAGGAGGACGGCAACCATTGTGTGGAATGGGTGTAATGTCGCGAATCAGCGTGATTTCAAGACCAACGCCTTGGATAGCCCGAATTGCCGTCTCACGCCCCGATCCAGGGCCGCTCACCATCACTTCAATTTGTCGCATACCCTGATCGTTTGCACGACGAGCAGCGCTCTCAGCCGCCGTTTGTGCAGCATACGGCGTTCCTTTCTTTGCACCCTTAAAGCCGCTTGAACCGGCGGAAGCCCAGGAAATTACTTCTCCACGGGGATCGGTGATTGTAACGATCGTGTTGTTAAACGTAGATTGAATGTATGCAACTCCATTCGGAACATTGCGCTTCTGCTTCCGAGCGCCGGATTTTTTGCCAGATTGTCGAGCCATTGTCCTTTAAGTCAATTGAGTTGAGTGCCAAACTGTAGAGTCGAACTAGGGGATAACGCAATGTTTTCCTCTAGGCGACAGCGCCGTCATCCCATCGCGAGGTCGAGATAAAAATCGACCGCTTTATTTCACTTTTTTCTTCCCAGCCACGGTTCGACGACCGCCGCGACGGGTTCGAGCATTGGTGCGAGTGCGCTGACCCCGTAAGGGCAATCCTTGGCGATGACGGCGACCACGATAGCATCCAATATCGACGAGGCGCTTGATATTCATCGCCTCCCAACGCCGCAGATCACCTTCAACTTGATAGGCCGATTCGAGATGTTCGCGCAACGCTGCGACTTCAGAGTCTGACAAGTCTTTGACTCGTGTGTCAGGGCTGATGCCGGTTGCTGCGAGAATCTGCTGCGATCGATGTAAACCGATACCGTAGATGTAAGTCAGACCGATTTCAACGCGTTTGTTGCGCGGTAAGTCAACGCCGGAAATTCGTGCCACCGGGGGATTCCTCCTTTAGGGATCGTAATGCTTCAGAGTGGGGCTGCGAGTCGGACTCGCGAGGGGACTAATATCGGTTTAGCCTTGTCGCTGCTTGTGTTTGGGATTTGAGCAGATCACCATAACTCGACCACGACGGCGAATAACACGGCACTTGTCGCACATTTTTCGGACAGAAGCTCTAACTTTCATGACAGTTCAATTGACGATATCGAAGCCCGAATACGACTACGGGGGATGTAGGTATTCTGCGGCTCGCATTTTATTGTGGGAGAGAGGGAAAACTCGAAGCGGGGCAAAGATTTTAGGTAAATTCTCTACTTTTTACGCAGGCGGTACGTAATGCGGCCCTTCTGCAAGTCGTAGGGAGTCAATTCGACTTTGACCCGATCGCCGGGCAGAATTTTGATGTAGTTTCGGCGAATTTTTCCTGAAATATGTGCCAAAACATTAAACCCGTTATCGAGATCAACGCGGAACATCGCATTGGGTAGGGATTCAGTAACCGTCCCCTCCATTTCGATCAAATCTTGTTTAGACAAGGCTTTTCCTCAAGCTCAAACGAACGCAGCAAACACACGGAAGACCGTTTCTCATCATATCAAACTCTTTGACAGAGAGAGACATTAAATTTTGAGAGCGGCTTCAAGTTGTTGTGCAACGTTGTCAATGCTGAGACTGCCGTCGATCGGGACAAGACAATCACGAGACTGGTAGAAGGAAATCAGGGGCTTTGTTTCATCTCGATAAACTTCTAAACGACGACGAATCGTATCTTCGTTGTCATCTTTACGGCCACGTTCGAGCATTCTGGACACAATGATATCGTCAGGAACGTCGAAATTAATCGTGTGGTCAAGACCTTGGTCAATTTCAGTCAGCAGTTCAGACAGAAATTCAGCTTGTGAAACGTTGCGAGGGAACCCGTCTAGAATCCAGCCGGACTTCGTATCGTCGGCCTGGAGGCGTTCTTTGACGAGGTCGAGGATTAGGCTATCGGGAACGAGTTCTCCGCTATCCATAAATCCTTTAGCTTTCTGTCCAAGGCTGGTTTGAGCGGCAACAGCACCACGTAGGATGTCGCCGGTGGAGATGTGGGGCAAAGAACAGGCTTCAGCAATACGCTGGGCTTGAGTTCCTTTACCCGCCCCTGGGGGGCCAAGAAAAATGAGTCTCATGTCGGTTTATTGTTTAACCATTCCTTCGTAACGTTGAGAGATCACGTAGGTTTGAATTTGCTTCGCTGTATCGATCGCGACACCCACCAAGATCAGGAGAGAGGTTGCCCCCAAGCCTTGAAATGTCGTGACCTGGGTTGCACTCTCGACCGCCGTTGGCACGGTGGCAACAATGCCGAGAAAGACAGCACCCAGAAAGGTCAAGCGATTCATCACTTTTTCGATGTAGTCGCTGGTCGCTCGCCCTGGGCGGATTCCAGGAATGCTAGAGCCCATTTTTTTCAAGTTCTGCGACAAATCCACTGGATTCAGGATTAAAGACGCATAGAAATAGCTGAAAAAGATGATGAGCGAGAGATAAAACGAGACGTAGAGCCAAGGGGCTGGGCCACTCGGACGAAGATAATCGGCAACCTGAATCAAGAATGCATTACCGGTCGATTGAGCTAAGATACCTGGCAAAATCAGGAAACTTGAAGCAAAAATGATCGGCATGACTCCGCCTTGGTTAAGACGCAGCGGCAGGTAGCTCGTCCGTTCACGGTAGAGGCGGCGACCGACTTGTCGGCGAGCGGAGACGATCGGAATACGACGAGCGCCTTCTTGAACGAAGACGATGCCGACGATCGTCACCAGGAAGACCAGTAGCAGCAAGATAACTCGACCAATGATGCCTTGATCTTGTTTGGCAAGCTGAATCGTTCCGCCTAGGGATTTGGGTAGAACAGCGACAATATTGACAAAAATCAATAGGGACGCACCATTGCCAATGCCGCGCTCGGTGATCAGTTCCGAAACCCACATCACGAACATCGAACCCGCAACTAGAGCAATGACTGTTTGAACAACAAAAGCTGTAGATCCCGGATTTAACGCATAACCACTCGTCCAAATGGCAATGCCAATACTTTGCAGGATGGCAACGCCAAGGGCAATGTAGCGTGTGATTTGCGAAATTTTTCGCCGTCCGGCTTCACCCTCGTTTTTTTGCAGATCTTCTAGGCTCGGGATCGCTGCCGTTAAGAGTTGGATGGCGATCGAGGCGTTGATGAAGGGCAAGATACCCAGGGCAAAAATCCCCAAGGATTGCAGGCCACCACCGGAGAACACATCGAGCAATCCGAGGAAGGGGCTATTCTGCAAATCCGCTGCAAATTGCGTACGGTTGATGCCGGGAATAGGCAGGTAAATCCCAAAGCGCACAAGGATGAGTAAGCCGATCGTGACAAGCAAGCGGCCACGTAGACCGGCTGCTTGCGCCATCTGGAGAAATGTCTCCTGAGCGCTGGGTGTTTTCTCTCGACTGACCACCATGGTAAGAACGACCTCGTACAGGCTGATGTCAATGGACGTAGGGGATAGACGGCAGAGATTAGCTACATCGATAAAATCACGGCTAATTTAACGTCTATCAGTTAGGTGAAGTGTAAGGCCTAAGGGTCTGCCTAGGCTACTTCACAAGTACCACCAGCGGCTTCAATCTTTTGGCGAGCGCTGGTTGTGAAGGCAGCAGCCTTGACGGTCAGGCTGATGCTCAGTTCGCCGTCACCCAAGATTTTGAGCGGGCCGTCATTGGTGGTGACAATTCCAGCGCTCATGAGAGATTCGAGGGTCACTTCGCTACCAGCACTGAGACTGCCCAGCTTGGCAACATTAATTACGGTGAAGTTTTTCGGATTGATTACTGTGAAATGCTTCAGTTTCGGCACACGGCGGTAGAGCGGCATTTGTCCCCCTTCAAATCCGGGGCGAGTGCCACTACCAGAGCGGGCTTTTTGACCACGCATTCCTTTGCCGCAACTTGCGCCCTGACCGGCAGAGATACCACGACCTAGACGACGTTTCCGTCGGGTTGAGCCGCTTTTGGGGGTTATATCATCGAGTCTCATCGGTTGTTTCCAGTTTCGTCATGGGTCGGCTCGTTACCAAGCCAGAGAGTCAAATGCTCTGGCGGATTAGGCGTAGAGCTGCTCGATCGAGATGTCGCGTTCTTTAGCAACGCTGCTGAGGGTGCGCAGGCTGCGTAACGCTTCGACGGTTGCACGAGCATTATTGAGCGGACTGCCCGATCCGAGCTGTTTGGCGAGAATGTTTTTCGCGCCAGAGAGTTCCAGCACAGTCCGAACAGCACCACCGGCGATAACACCCGTACCCGGTGCAGCGGGACGCATCATCACCTTAGCTCCGCCAGCACGACCATTGGTTTGGTGCGGAATGGAGTTTGCCTTGGTTAGGGGGACGGTCACGAGATGCTTTTTGGCATCGGCGACGCCTTTTTTCACAGCTCCGATGACATCGCTGGCTTTACCCACGCCGACGCCAACTTGGCCGCGTTCGTTGCCAATGACAACGATCGCCCGGAAGCTGAGCTTTTTACCACCCTTAACGACCTTGGTAACGCGACGAATTTGGACGACGCGCTCTTGCCATTCTGATTCTTTCTCGCGATTGCGATTGCCTTTCTTACGGCGTTCTCGTTGTTCTGCCACGATCTTATATATTCCTCGTAGGGGACTAGAAGTTGAGGCCAGCTTCGCGAGCAGCGTCGGCCAGGGCTTTGACGCGACCGTGGTAGAGATTGCCACCGCGATCGAAAATCACGCTGTCGATGCCTTTCGCTTTGAGGCGTTCGGCGACGAGTTTACCCACAGCCGTCGATGCGTCACCGGTCGAACTGGATAGGTCTTGCGACTTGATGTCGGCATCGAGGGTTGATGCCGAGGCGAGGGTGCGATCGGCCGTATCGTCGATCGCTTGCACGTAGATGTGCATATTCGAGCGAAAGACGGCGAGTCTGGGACGCTCGGCAGTGCCGGACAGCTTGCGACGAATGCGACGGTGTCGGCGCTGAGTGGATTGTTTGCGATTGAGCTTCATAACCTAAGCCTACTTCTTACCTGACTTACCGGCTTTGCGGAGGATATATTCTCCCGCATAGCGAATACCTTTGCCTTTGTAAGGCTCGGGCGGACGGACATCGCGGATTTTGGCGGCGATGTTGCCAACGATTTCTTTGTCGATGCCGCTGACGATAACGTTCGTGTTGGCTTCGACAGCGAGGTCGATTCCGTCGGGAGGTTCGACTTCGATCGGTTGGCTATAACCGACGTTTAACACGAGGGTTTTGCCTTTGACTTGAGCACGATAACCCACACCTTGGATTTCCAGTTTTTTCTGGAATCCGCTGGAAACCCCTTCCACCATGTTGGCGACAAGGGTGCGGCTGAGGCCGTGGCGGGCTCTAGCAACGCGGGAGTCATCGACGCGCTTAACGAGGAGGGTCTCTCCGTCTTGCTCGATGGTGACGTGCTCTGTCAGGGAGAGAGAGAGCTGACCTTTAGGGCCTTTAACCGAAACATGCTGTCCATCCAAGCTGACCGAAACGTTGTTCGGGAGCGGGATCGGACGCTTACCAATTCGTGACATTGTCCTAATGTGATACTTCCATGGACTGAACGATAGACTGTTAGGCTACCGCCGGGACGTGCAGTAGTACGACCCGCGAAACCTTTAGTAAACGAAGCAGAGAACTTCACCACCAACGCCCTGGCGACGAGCCTCTCGATCGGTCATAATGCCGCTCGACGTTGAGACGATCGCAATGCCAATACCGCCCAGAACACGCGGTAAATCCTTTTTGTTCGAGTAAACGCGCAATCCTGGTTTGCTAATGCGCTTCAGCGATTGAATGATGGGCTGACGATTGCGTCCCTTGTATTTCAAAGAGATTTCAATCGCCCGAGTGATGCCTTCACCGCTGTCGCTGAAGTCAGCAATAAAGCCTTCTTCTTTTAGGACTTTTGCGATGTTGCGCGTCATTTTTGTGGAAGGCACGCTCGTCGTGGCGTGCCGCGCGAGATTCGCATTCCGAATCCGCGTGAGCATATCTGAAATCGTGTCGTTAACCGCCATAGTTTCCTCTTGTAAAACCTGCCTCAGTTCGCTCGGAAAGGCATTCCCATTTCTTTAAGCAGCGCACGACCCTCTTCGTCGTCCGTTGCCGTGGTGACGATCGAGATATCCATTCCTCGGATCTGATCGATGGCATCGTATTCGACTTCAGGGAAAATCAACTGCTCGCGTACGCCGAGAGTGTAGTTACCACGACCGTCAAAACTGTTGGGGCTAACGCCACGGAAGTCACGGATACGGGGCAGTGCTAGGTTGATCAAACGATCTAGAAACGCATACATGCGCTCGGCACGCAGCGTGACCATGATGCCCACTGGCATCCCTTCGCGCACTTTGAAACCCGCGATCGATTTGCGAGCTCGTGTTACCACTGGTTTTTGACCGGCGATGATAGCGATTTCTTGAACCGAAGATTCAAGCGCTTTGGCGTTCTGCGATGCTTCACCCAAACCTCGGTTAATCGTCACCTTGGTGAGTTTGGGGACTTGGTGAACGTTCGTATAGCTGAACTGTTCGGTCAGCTTGGGTACGATCGTTTCGGTGTAAAGAGTTTTCAGTCGCTGTGTCATGGATAGCTTCCTAACGAGTAAGCGTCCTGGTCGTCGTCAGGACTTCACGAGTCAGACAAACCTGGGGGTTTGTCTAGGGTCTAGGTCAACCGAAACGGTTGCCTAATCAATAATCTCGCCCGTTTTCTTCAGCTTGCGAACCTTACGACCGTCTTCGGTGAAGGTATAGCAAACGCGGCTGGCCACTTTTTCTTTAGTGGAATACAGCATGGCGTTAGAGCTGTGAATCGGTGCTTCGTAAGTACGGATTTGACCGGACTCGCCTTCTTGTTGGGGTTTCACATGCTTGGTACGCACGTTAACGCCCTTAACGACGATTTGGCTCGTTTTCGGAAGCGAGGAGATCACTTCACCGACTTTGCCTTTGTCCTTTCCGGAGATGATTTGGACGGTGTCGCCCTTTTTAACATGCATCTTGAGAGGATGCAGGTTCTTTTTGCCGAACTTTGCCATTTTTTAGAGAACCTCCGGAGCCAACGAGACGATTTTGGTGAAGTTTTTATCCCGCAACTCACGAGCTACAGGGCCAAACACACGGGTTCCTTTCGGATTGCCATCTTGGTTGATGATGACAGCGGCGTTATCGTCAAAACGAATACTCATGCCGCTCGATCGCAGCAGGTTTTTCTTCGTCCGGACAACCACAGCGCGGACAATGTCCGATCGCTTCACGCCCATGTTGGGGATCGCATCTTTAACGACGGCGATAATTACGTCGCCTACGCGGGCGTAGGTGCGGTTGTTGCCCAACACGCGGATACACATTAGTTTGCGTGCCCCGCTGTTGTCAGCAACGTTTAGGTAAGACTCTTTTTGAATCACGGTGGATTTTCCTCAATCGATGCGGTTCGCAGTAACAGGGACTATAGTTGCGACGCGCGTTCGATCGTTTCGACGACCACCCAGCGCTTCGTTTTGCTCAGAGGACGGGTTTCGCGGATGCGAATGCGATCACCTTCGTTGCACGCGTTTTCTTCGTCGTGTGCTTTATATCGCTTGGTTTGTACGATCGTTTTGCCGTACTTGGGGTGGGGGACGCGGTTTTCGATCGCCACAACAACGGTTTTATCCATTTTGTTGCTAACGACGGTACCGACTCTTTCTTTGACTGCCATTGGATTTGGGGAGAGCGGGGATTGCAGAACTAAAGGTCAGGTCTACGATTCGATGGAGGCGATCAGGCGTTGGTGCTCGATCGTCAGAAGCTGGGAAAGGCGATGCTTGAGGTGCACGAACTTATGCGGGCCTTCTAGCTTGCCGATCGCCCGCTCCATACGCAGCTCAAACAATTGCTTTTTGGTTTCAACGATTTGTGCGGCGATCTCTTCATCGCTTAAGGCTCGCACCTCGTCAATTTTGGGTAATGCCATGGTGATCTCCTCTCTTATGCTTCACGCTTGACGAACTTGGTTTGGATCGGCAGCTTGAACGCAGCGAGACGCATGGCTTCACGTGCCGTTTCCTCGGGAACCCCGGCAATCTCAAACATGATGCGACCAGGTTTGACCACTGCAACCCAGAATTCCGGGTTACCTTTACCGGAACCCATCCGGGTTTCCGCAGGACGCATGGTGACCGGCTTATCCGGGAAGATCCGAATCCAGATTTTCCCACCCCGGCGAATCGAGCGGGTCATCGTACGGCGGCTGGCCTCAATTTGACGCGCGGTGATCCAAGAGGCTTCGATCGCTTGCAGACCGAAATCGCCAAAATCAAGCTTGTTGCCGCGATAGGCCATACCGGTCATGCGACCCCGGTGTTGCTTGCGGAATTTAGTACGCTTTGGACTTAACATGACTGACTAAAAGTGGACGTGGTCATCGAAAGGTGAGCAGGTCAAGGCTGGCCTGGACTCGCTTAGCCTTCGTTCGATCGGTCTTCAAACTGACGGCGACGCGATTGACGGCGACGGGGTTGAGCATTCGGCGGCGGAGCGGTTATATTCTCTTGGCCAGGGATGATTTCACCCTTGAAGACCCAGACTTTGACGCCCAAAATGCCGTAAATCGTTTGTGCCGTGCAGTAGTGGTAGTCGATGTCAGCCCGCAGCGTATGCAGGGGGACGCGACCCTCACGAGTCCACTCAGAACGCGCGATTTCCGCACCGTTCAAGCGACCACCCACCTGAATTTTGATGCCTTCAACACCTGCACGCTGAGCACGCTGGATCGTTTGGCGCACAACGCGGCGGAATGAAACCCGACGCTCAAGCTGTTGGGCAATGTAGTCGGCAATCAGGGCTGCGTCAGCATCCACGCGCGTCACTTCGATCACGTTGATGCGAATTTGGCGGTTAGTGTCGCCCAGCAGCTTTTGCAAGCTAGCTCGCAGAGTCTCGATACCACTGCCACCACGACCCACGACAACGCCGGGGCGAGCGGTACGGATTTCAAGATCGATTTGCTCGGCTTTACGCTCGATGCGCACATCCGAAATCCCAGCATTGCTGAGATTCTTCAGCACATAAGCCCGGATTTTGAAGTCTTCCTTCAGCAATTCAGGATAGCGGTTGCCTTCTGCGAACCAACGCGAGCGGTGCTCTTGGGTAATGCCTAGGCGGAAGCCTATTGGATGAATTTTTTGTCCCACGGTTGTTTCCCTCTATAAATCCCTTGTTCTAGTCTTCCGGTGCAACGGCGACGGTGATGTGGCACGTCGGTTTACGGATCATGTACGCGCGGCCTTGGGCGCGGGGGCGATACCGCTTGAGGACGGGGCCTTGGTCTGCGAAGGCTTCCGCAACGATTAGCGTTGCAGGGTCGAGACCGAGGTTATTCTCAGCGTTAGCGACAGCGGAACGCAGTACTTTCAGTACGGGTTCACAGGCGCGATACGGCATGAATTCGAGAACGATCAGGGCTTCACGGTAGGAACGACCGCGAATTTGGTCGAGGACGCGGCGCACTTTTCGCGGGGACATCCGGATATAACGCGCGATCGCCTTAGCTTGCTCTTTAGTGTCAACAGCCATTCGGCTTCTCCTTCTTCTGGTGTTTGGCTACCTAACGGCGAGCTTTTTTGTCACTTTTGGCGTGGCCTTTGAAGGTGCGCGTCATGGCGAATTCACCGAGCTTATGGCCAACCATTTGTTCGGTAACAAAAACGGGAACGTGAGTTCGTCCGTTGTGTACCGCGATCGTGTGACCGATCATTTGTGGGATGATCGTCGAGGCACGCGACCAGGTTTTGATGACTTGCTTATCGCCTTTGGCGTTGAGCGCGTCAATCTTTTTCATCAAATGGTCCGCAATGAAGGGACCTTTTTTAAGGGATCTGCCCATGGGGTTGTCCTGAAGCTAAATCTTTCCGTTCTTCCGTAACTTTCAGCAAGCCAGAGGTCGGCTCTAGCTATCGCGACCGCCGCGACTCCGTTTGGAGGACTTACGACGGCGGCGGACAATAAGCTTATTGCTGCCTTTGTTTTTCTTGCGCGTTTTCTTGCCGAGCGCGGGTTTACCCCAGGGGGTCATCGGGCCGCTGCGACCGATCGGCGCACGACCTTCACCACCACCGTGCGGGTGATCCACCGGGTTCATCACACTACCGCGAACCTGGGGACGACGGCCTTTCCAGCGAGTCCGACCCGCTTTACCCATCGTGATGTTGCGGATGTCAGCGTTGCCGATACCACCGAGGGTGGCGTAGCATTCGCGGCGCACCATGCGAACTTCACTCGACGGCAGCTTCAGCGTGACGTAACCGCCTTCTTTTGCCATGACCTGCGCACCGGTTCCGGCGGCGCGTGCCATTTGACCACCGCGACCGGGGTACAGTTCAACGTTGTGAACCGTTTCACCCAGAGGCACAGCACTCAGGGGCATCGCGTTACCGACTTCGATCGGAGCGCTTTCGCCTGCGATAATCGTCGCGCCAACTTGCAGACCATTCGGGTGCAGGATGTAGCGCTTTTCGCCATCTTCGTATTGCACGAGGGCGATACGAGCGTTGCGGTTCGGGTCGTACTCGATGTGCAGCACGGTTGCGGGCATATCGCGCTTGTCACGACGGAAGTCGATATAGCGGTACAGACGTTTGTGACCACCACCCCGGTGACGGCAAGTGATGACGCCTCGGTTGTTACGGCCTTTTTTGCGGTGGACGTGTTTTGTGAGCGATTTTTCCGGCTCGCTGCGCGTGATTTCTGCAAAGTCAGAAACACTGTAGTCACGCGTGCTCGGTGTATACGGCCGGTAGGAACGAATACCCATATTTCTTCAGTCGTACTTCGGTGTTTGAGTTCTTAGGGCGGTGTCAGATAACCGTGAGGGCGAGGTTTACGCCGGGTTATGACACCTAGATGCGGCAAGAGCCGACCTTATACATCCGGGAAGAGCGGGATTGAATCGCCTTCGGCCAACGTGACGATCGCACGCTTATATTGAGGCTTGTAGCCAACAAAACGACCAACGCGCTTTTGTTTACGCGCTTTAACGGACGTATTGACTTTCAGAACTTTGACATCGAAGAGTTGTTCGATCGCCAGTTTGATTTGGGGCTTGGTCGATTTCAGCGTCACCTCGAAGGTGAACTGATTATTTTCCATACCCAGGTTGGCCTTCTCCGTGATTAGCGGACGGAGAATTAAATCTGCCAGATTACGTTCTTCAACCGTTCTACTCACCGTAAACCTCCTGAATCTTCTCAAGGCTGGATGCCGTCGTCACGATCGCATCAGCATGGAGCAAATCAAACACGTTGAGCTGGTCAGCGCGAATGAGTTTGACACGCTCAAGATTGCGAGCCGATAGCACCACGTTTTCCGGCGCATCGTCGAGCACGATCAAGACTTTGGAGCCGACTTCGATACCCCAGCGGGTGAAGGCTGCGACCAATTCCTTGGTCTTCGGAGCGGTGAGGTTATCACCGAGACCCTCAGCGACGATCACATCTGCGGTACGGGATTGTAGTGCGGTACGGAGCGCTAGACGACGCTCCTTACGGTTCATCTTGACGTTGAAGTCACGGGGTTTAGGGCCGAAGATGACACCACCACCACGCCACAACGGCGATCGGTTAGAACCGGCACGCGCACGGCCTGTCCCTTTTTGACGCCAGGGCTTGCGACCGCCACCGCGTACTTCCGCACGAGTTTTCGTGGAAGCATTCCCTTGACGGGAATTGTTGAGCTGACGGATTACCGCCCGATGCACGATGTGCTGGGCATTTTCTTCTTTAGCAACTTTTAGGTCGAGGCTGACATTTCCAACCTCGGCGCCTTCCCAGTTGCGAACGACACAATTAGCCATTGCTGTTACTTAACTTTCTCTGGGCTTTCTCAGTCTCGATTACTGCTGACCCACGATGGTCGCGGGGGTGATGCTCAGGAGCGTACCGGCTTTTCCAGGAACGCCACCTTTGATCAAAATCAGATTGCGTTCAGCATCGACCTTGACCACTTGAAGCTTGCGAACACTGACGCGCTTGCCGCCCATTTGTCCAGCCATCCGTTTACCGGGGTAGATCCGACCAGGGGTCGTACCGGCACCTGTTGAACCGGGCTGACGGTGGTTTTTAGAACCGTGAGACATCGGACCACGCTTGAAGTTGTGGCGCTTCTGATAACCGGCGAAACCGCGACCCATGCTGTTACCAGCAACATCGACGAGTTGGCCTTCAGAAAACACGTCAACCGATAGGGTTTGACCGAGTTCGTAGCTGCCGATCGAGCCAGTACGGTATTCGCGCAGGTGGCGAACTGGGTCGGTTTCCGATTTGCTCAAGTGGCCGAGTTTCGGCTTATTGAGCGCTTTTGGTTTGACCGCACCGTATCCGATTTGAACGGCTTCGTAGCCGTCCGTCTCTTTCGTTTTGACCTGTGTGATGCTGCAAGGGCCAGCTTCGATCACAGTCACAGGAATGGAAACCCCGTCTTCGCTGAAGATTTGGGTCATGCCTACTTTGGTGCCAAGAATGCCAACAGACACTTCTTTTTGCTCCTTCTTGTGTTCAGATGACTACACACGCTTGGATAGAGCAGGAGAACTCACAGCTTGCGCAGGCGCACGCTTAGATTCAGCACAGCAAAAAGCTATGCTGATCTTGAGAAAATCCTACTCACGTATGGATTGACGCTTTCGTATTTAAAAGGCCAAAACCCAACTTCCGAAGTTGCTGAATTGAGCCATATTGCTCGTGTTGCTTCAGCAAGGGACTTAGACAGCTTTGGGGCTTTCCAGTATCCCAGCGACTGTTTTCCTTTTCGTGCAAAAGGAGTCGCGTGTTGTTTGCAAGGCCATACACCCGCTTAAGGCGGACTCTCGATCTTGCATGTGTGCTTCGGACTCGCGATTGAAGTTTAAGAAGCTGTTTCTCTGGTGTGTACCAGATTTCGTTCGCGGTCTCCAAGTATAGGGAGATACGAAACGATTGTCTACCTTTTAGTCAAATCTTTTTTGGGATCGCAGTTTGGCGGGCGATCGCGAGTACGGTCACGCCCCGTGATCGCCCATCTGACCGGTCAAACCAAGCTCAAATCTAACAGCGAGAAATCAGGTTCTTTAAAGAAACTCGGTTTCTAAGATGAACTCAATGTGGGGCAATCCAGGGTACGCAGGCAAGCGAGTTGCGCGTAACAATAAGTGATAAGCGTGGTGGTACTCCTGCCGTTCGCTTCTTTTCGCTGTCGTTCATGACATCACTATGGATATCCTTCGTCTACCCGCTCTTGATGACAACTACATCTTTCTTCTGTTTGACCCAGAGTCGCGGACGGCGGCTGTGGTCGATCCTGCGGTTCCAGAGCCGGTGCTTGATGCGCTGGCGGAACGGAATGCCACGCTGGTGACGATTTTCAACACGCACCACCACGGGGATCACGTGGGCGCAAATCTGAAACTGCGGGAGAAATATCCCGGTTTGGAGATCTACGCCAGTGATGTCGATCGCGATCGCATTCCCGGTCAAACGGTGCAGTTACAGGAGGGCGATCGAGTAACCTTTGCCGGAAACGAAGCCCAGGTCTTTTTTGTTCCGGGTCATACCCGTGGACACATTGCGTATTACTTCCCGCCCTATGGCGATCGCGCTACCGGCGATCTATTCTGTGGCGATACGCTGTTTGCGGGTGGCTGTGGCCGCTTGTTTGAGGGGACGCCTGCGCAGATGTTGGACTCGCTGTCGAAGCTGCGATCGCTACCGAATGAAACACGAGTCTGGTGCGCTCATGAGTATACGGAAAGCAATCTACGGTTTGCGCTGACGGTGGATGGTAAGAATCGGGATTTGGGCGATCGAATGGTGACGGTGCGGGGGATGCGATCGCGCGGGGAAGCGACGATCCCATCCACGATCGGCTTGGAGAAGCGGACGAATCCGTTTATGCGCTGGGATGATCCGGCGATTCAGGCGGTACTAGAGACGAGCGATCCGGTACGGACGTTTACGAAGCTACGTGGCCGCAAGGACTTGTTCTAGGGAGCGTTTGGACGTGGTTGTTGCTGCGCTTGAGTGTTGATGTTTTAGAGGCATGTCAAGCGCAACAGCAATTCAAATCGAGACTTATTTGCGTTTCGGACGTTCGAGATTTTTCTCGGCCTCGATCGCGCCATTGGCGGTCAGCAGACCACTGCCAATCAAGATCAGGATCGCAAAACCGACGGCGATCCAATCCATCCACTGGGGAATTTCTTGCATAATGTAAAACCTGTTGTGAAAACGGTGGTGTGAAATCTGCTTCCTACTCTAACGTGTTCATTGATTTGGGTTTTGGGTATTGCGTTGGGTGTTACGTTCGGCGCTGGGTTGACTGAGTTCGTAGAATCCGGTGATCCGTGACGGGCTTAGTTGATGAGCTGAATCTGTGAACCTTGATCGGATTTGGTGACTTCAATGCGTGTTTGAAAAGCTTCCTTGAGGCTGGGAATGTGGGTCACGGCCAAAATGCAGGCGAAATCGCCGGAAATCGCCTCGATCGCTGAGACCAGCCGTTCCCGTCCGCGATCGTCCTGAGTGCCGAAGCCTTCATCGACAATGAGTAACTGCAACGATGCGCCCGATCGCTGGGCGAGCAGCCGCGACAAGGCGAGGCGGATGGCGAAGTTAATCCGAAAGGCTTCGCCGCCGGAATAGGTTTCGTAGGCGCGTGTGCCTCGGGTGTCGGCGATGAAGATTTCGAGGGTTTCGATCGGGGCGTCGGCGAGGGCTTGGGTGGTGTTGGATTTGCTGCTGGATTTGGAGCGCGATCGCTTGCGGGCTTTTTGGGTGACGAATTGGACGTGGAGCTGATTGGCGCTGAGGCGTGAGAGTAGCCGATTGGTTTCCGCTTCGAGTTGGGGGAGGACAGTTTCGATCGTCAGTGCCTGTAGACCATTTTTTCCGAAGGCTTGGTTTAGTTCATTGTGGAGACGGTGGCGGTAGCGCAAGGCTTCGCATTCGCTGCGTCGTGTGTCGATTTGGGTGGTGAGCTGTTCAAGCTGGTAGCTTTGCTGCTGGAGGCGTCCGAGGTTGGCGAGGTGGCGATCGAGTTCGATGCGTCGTGCCTGGATTGTTTGCTCAATTTCAAGCATTTCGGCTTGGGGATCGAGGCTGGCGGCAAGCTGTTCGGCGATGTGAGAAAGCTGCTGTTCGAGCTGTTGATCATTGCGATCGCGATCGGCCATCTGGGTGTTGAGCGTGGCGATCGTTTGCTCCAATTGCGGCAGTTGCAGGCGGGCAGTTTTGAGGGCTTCGACCTGCTGAAAAATGCCCTGGGCGGAGCGGAGCTGTTGCCGGATGTCGTTATGACGATCCGCGCTGTAGGCCAGCGCGGCGATTTTTTGGTTGATGTCGGCGAGTTCGCGGGCGAGATCGGAGTCGAGCGGTAGACGATCGCGCTCGGCGCTGAGATGCTCAACCTTGGCGGCTAAGTCTGGACGGCGTTGATTTAAGGCCGCGATCGTTCGCATCGCCTGGTCAATTTTGGCGCGTTCGATTTCCACCCAGCGCAAACTTTCCACCTCGCTACGCACTAAGGCGCGATCGCGTTCATCGTAGGCATAGTCGGCAATCTGACGGGTCAGTTGTTGCAATTCTGCCTGAAGTTCGGGGGCGTAATCGCGATCGCTCACGTGTTGATTGATCGCCTGTCGTTCTGCTTGCAGGCGGGTCAGACGATCAGCGTCGGCTTGGCAGGCTTCGAGCTGGGCTTGGAGTTGGCCGCGTCGCTCGCGCAGGCCATCGTAGGGCTTTAACTCTTGACTCACCTGGCGATATTCTTCACGCAATAGGGCAATTTCGCGATTGGACGTGGCCATCTGCTCACGGATTAACCACAGCCGATCGTTGGCGTCTTTGCGCTCCTGCTGATGTTTGGCGGCCACCAGTGTCCAGTGCTCTTCATCGAGGGGTCGATCGCACAGCGGACACGGTGCATCGATCTCGCCGATCGTGGCGATTTTTTGATCAATTTCGGTAATTTGCTGCTCCCAATCATTTTCGTGCGCTTTGAGCCGATCGAGAAACCCACGCCGTTCGAGTCCTTTCTCCTGAACCCGGTGTAAATACACCTGCTTCTTTTCCAAATCTTGCAAATAATCCGCCAATCCCTGCAATTGCGTTTCGAGTTGTGGACGGCGGCGGGTATGGCTGGCCAACTGTTCGGTCTGTTCAGCAAGCTGATCGCGCTGAGATTCGAGGCGGAGGCGCTGGTGTTCGATCTGGGTTTCGATCTGCTGGCGGCGCAGTTCGAGGGGGGCGGTTTCCGCTTGGAGGCGATCGAGCTGCTTGAGCCGATCGCGGGTGGTGTTTAGGTGATCGTATTGGGTCGCGATTTCGTCGGCGCGTTGGGTGGTGGTGGTGGCCTCCGCGAGCTGTCGATCCAGCGCATCGAGTTCGGCGCGAACGGTTTGATATCGGCTTTGGCAGTCGGCGATCGTCCGTTCTAACTGCGTCACCACCGCTTGGCGGCGTGTTTGGATCTGCTGGTGTTCATGGCAGCGCCGATCGCAGGCTTCGAGTTCGTGGGTTAAACGCTCGTAATCCGCAAAGGCGGCGTCAATTTCAGGAGCGCGATCAAGCAACTGCGCTAGGTGTTCCCGGCGGCGAACGGCCTGATCGCGATCAAGCTGCTGTTGCTGACGCGATCGGCGATTCGCGTCAAGCTGTTGCTGCGTCCAGGTGTGCTGCTGCTCCCAGCCCTGGCGCTGGCTGAGGTGATCGCGCAATTGCGACCGACGGGTCTGGTCGGTCTGCTGTAGATGTTGCAGGGCGGCGATCGTATCTTCCAGAACGGAGATCTCCACCGCCGTATCGCCCAAGTCCTCCGCCTTCGTCTGCAACTCCGCGATCTGACGCTCCACCACATCCGCCTCCGCTTTGGCCTGCCGTGCCACATCCCGCGCTTTTTTAGCCAGAGCTTCATAGCGATCGAGCTTGAGCAAATCCGCTAGCACTTGTTTGCGATCGTTCGGGCGTTTGAGCATGAACTCATCGGCGCGACCCTGACGCAAATAGGCTGAATTAATAAACGTGTCGTAATCGAGGTTGAGGGTTTCAAGAATCTTTTGTTGGGTGGCCTTGGTTCCCTTGGCGGTAATGGTCGTAAATCCGATCGGTGTTTCCACCTGAAATTCCAATGAACTGGCTTGTCCCATCCGGCGCGATCGGATAATTCGGAACCCTTGCCCCTGAGATTCAAAGGTGAAATCGACCCGCGTTTCCCGTTCACCAACGCAAATAATTTCATCTTCACTTGATGCCCGTGTTTTACCCCACACGCTCCAGGAAATCGCCTCCAGCAAGGAGGATTTGCCTGCACCATTTTCACCACAAATGCAGGCTGTGTTTAAGCCCGAAAAGTCTAGAGTGGCGTCGTGATAGCTAAAGAAGTTTGATAGTCGAAGTAAGCGAGGAATCATAGAGCATTCAAAACGAACGCGATCGAAACTTCTTCGCAGTGTACTCTATTCGCCGACTTTCTTTGCTGTTGTTAATCATTCAGCGATTCACTCCATAATTCGATTCATAATTTAATCGATACAAAAAGCAGCATCTTTAGATGTTTTGACCATCTTGGAGATGCTGCTTAACCCATTCATGACCTGATTCATTTCTCGATTCATGACCCGATTCATTCTCCAACAAACTGGACGTTAAACAGTGTTGATCAAGCGGGGTCAAGCTCGGTTGAACCGAGTCGAATTGGCTTGAATTGGGTTGAATATGAGCTGAAATTAATTAGACCTCTTGCACGAATAAGTTAGAACAGAGAGAGACGCTAAAGAAAGTTAGAAGGCCAATGGAGTACAGAACACTACGAGACCTATCTCCATCTCAGTTCCGGCGAGCCTGTGGTGTGAAAGTCTCGACTTTCGAGGCGATGGTAGACGAACTGCGCGAGAAACTCGACCTGTCGCGGGTTCACTTTGTCGGAACGCTGCCCTATCACGACTATCTCAAGGTGATTCAGGCGTCTTCGGC
>JAABST010000005.1 GCA_011390275.1 Geitlerinema sp. S16 | reverse complement strand
GTTTCAGACTGTTTTTCTGGCATCAGAAGAGAGTTTTATTTTTGCGATTAATTACAGTTAATATAGGACGTTTTTATTCGTCAGTTCAAGGCTGAAGTTTAAATCAAAAGTTGGATTGTTTTGCTATTATGCCAGACTTAGCATTGAACGTATTAAAAGTTAGATCCCTATGCTTCAAGCAATTCTCTTTGATCTAGATGGTACGCTGACCCATAGCGATCGCGCCCATTTTTCGGCCTGGCAAACTCTATTATCAAATCACGAACTATTCATTGATCTTGATTTTTATAAACATCATATTAGCGGCAATACGAACGCCAAAATTATTCGTGATATCTTACCCGACTTGTCTCACCGCGAAAGCTTACAATTCGCCCAAAACAAAGAGCGGCTCTTTCGTGATACAGCGAACCTTGAGCGCTTGACTGGACTCGATCGCCTGCTCAGTCTGTGCCGATCGCACAACATCCGTCGCGGCGTCGTCACCAACGCGCCCCGTGCCAATGCCGAGCATATGCTGAATGTGCTGGGCTTGATGACGGATCGACACCGTGAGTTTGAAACGATCGTTCTCGCCGAAGAGCTGCCGCGCGGCAAGCCAGACCCTGATCCGTATCTCGAAGGATTGCGCCGCTTGGATGTTGCGCCCGAGGTGACGATCGCCTTTGAAGATACGCCCACGGGTGTGCGATCGGCGGTTGGGGCGAAACTGGTGACGCTTGGGGTGCGTACGACCTATAGCGATGCGGAGCTAACGGCAGCGGGAGCGACGCTAACGATCGAAGATTTTGCTGATCCGGCGCTATGGTCTTGGCTTCACTCGAATTTTGGCCTGTCGCAAGATGCTTTAGATAGTGTTCAACAAAATAATTCTTGTCATCCGGAAGGAGACGCCTGAATCACTCCAAGATTGAAAGAATTGACCCGACACTCGCTAAACTTGGAACGCTTGGATGTGTCGGGATATTTGGGAGTTTAGGAATAACGTATGACAATACTAAATTCCGATCGCGACCCAGCTTTTATCTGATCGTCACCTATTGTTTTCGCCCGTTAGATACGTCTTACAGCTATGTCAGACCTGGTTTATTGCTACCCGCGCACCCTCTCCGGCACGCTTGTTAAGCGTTACAAACGTTTTTTTGCCGATATCGAACTGGTTAACGGCAGTGTCGTTACGGCTCACTGCCCCAACACAGGTCCCATGACGGGCATTTGCGATCCGAGTAGTCCGGTTCTCATCACGCACAGTGACGATCCCAAGCGCAAGCTGAAATACACCTGGGAGGCCGTGCAGATGCGCGATGCAACCCGGACGTGGGTGGGGGCGAATACGAATTTGCCGAACAAGGTGATTAAGGGGATGCTCGAACGTCACGAGATCGTGGCGATCGAGGGCTACGATACGGTGAAGCCCGAGGTGAAATATGGCGTCGATGGCAAAAGCCGGATTGATTTTTTGCTGACGGGGGGCGATCGCCAGATTTACGTTGAAGTCAAAAATACGACCTGGGCGCAGGATGACCTAGCGCTGTTTCCCGACACCGTCACGACGCGGGGTCAAAAACATTTGCGAGAGCTGACCGCGATCGCCCAAAATCAGGGCGATCAATGTCGATGCGTTATGTTGTACTTCATTAACCGAGGCGACTGTACGCAGTTTGCGCCCGGTGATGAGCGCGACCCAGAATACGGCCAGTTATTGCGCGACGCGGTCGCTGCGGGGGTTGAAATTGTCCCGTGTCGCTTCCAGGTTTCACCCGAAGGGTTACACTATCTCGGACTGGCGGATGTGGTTCTGTAATCGAACGATCTCGCGGGTGGTGCGCCGATTACAAGGCACGTCTGAAGTCATACCGTATAATACGCAACAAAAAATCCAAGCGCTATCCCGTTAGCTTGGTTTGGATTCATTGCTGTTCGTTAAATTTGAATCCTGATCCCTGGAATCTTTAAGGAGTTTCGATCGTGAAAAAAGTAGAAGCTATCATTCGTCCCTTCAAACTTGACGAAGTTAAAATCGCTTTGGTTAATGCTGGTATCGTCGGTATGACGGTGTCAGAAGTTCGTGGTTTCGGTCGTCAAAAAGGCCAAACCGAGCGTTATCGTGGTTCGGAGTACACCGTTGAATTTCTCCAAAAATTGAAGATCGAAATCGTAATTGATGATGATCAAGTTGACATGGTCGTCGCTAAGCTGACGGAAGCTGCGCGTACGGGTGAAATCGGCGACGGTAAGATTTTTGTCTCGCCGGTTGATGACATCATTCGGATTCGTACGAGCGAAAAAGGAACCGAGGCGATCTAGTCCTCGATCTTTAAGCCTAGAAGTATAACGATCGCTCGGTTTTGGACTCATCACGAGACAAAATCGGGCGATTTTTTTAGCTTTAATTATGGGTTTTGCAGTAATCGTGACTCCGAGAAATCTGCCGGATCTGTACACCTTTCCGATAGAATTTGACCGCTGACGGACACGTTGCTCGATCGCCATGACGTCCATAACAGCTTGTCATTTCACTTTTTGAATCATTTCGCTATGACCCAGCAGTACCGCATTACCCTTCTTCCCGGTGACGGCATCGGCCCCGAAATTATCCCTGTCGCGGTTGCTGCGATCGAGGCGGTCGGCAAACAATTTGACTTTGCGTGCCGCTTTGAGACGGCGCTGATCGGTGGTGCGGCGATCAATGCCACCGGCAGCCCGTTGCCGGACGAAACCCTCGCCACCTGCAAGCAAAGCGATGCGGTGATGCTCGCGGCGATCGGCGGATATAAGTGGGACAATTTGCCGCGCGAACAGCGCCCGGAAACCGGCTTGCTGGGGTTACGCGCGGGTCTGGAACTGTTCGCCAATCTACGACCAGCGACGATCTTGCCGCAGTTAATCGATGCGTCCACCCTGAAACGTGAGGTGGTTGAAGGGGTCGATATTATGGTGGTGCGCGAACTGACGGGCGGTGTCTATTTCGGTCAGCCGAAAGGTATTTTTGAAACGGAAACCGGCGAACAGCGTGGCGTGAATACGATGGCATATACCGCGAGTGAAATCGATCGCATCGCCCGCGTCGCCTACGAAACGGCACAAAAACGCGGCGGCAAGCTGTGTTCGGTGGATAAAGCCAATGTGCTGGATGTGTCGCAGCTTTGGCGCGATCGCGTCACGGCTTTAAATGCGGATTATCCCGAAGTTGAACTATCACACCTCTACGTCGATAACGCCGCGATGCAGCTCATCCGTGCGCCGAAGCAGTTCGACACGATCGTCACCGGCAACCTGTTCGGCGATATTCTCTCCGACGCGGCGGCCATGCTCACCGGCTCGATCGGGATGCTCCCCTCCGCCAGCCTCGGCGCTGACGGCCCCGGCGTTTACGAACCCGTCCACGGTTCCGCCCCGGATATCGCCGGTCAAGACAAAGCCAACCCCCTCGCGCAAGTTCTCAGCGCCGCGATGATGTTGCGCTATGCCCTCAATCAACCCGAAGCGGCCAGCAAGATCGAAGCAGCGGTGATGACCGTTCTCGATCGCGGCTTCCGCACGGGGGATATCATGTCGGAAGGACAAACCTTAGTCGGCTGCAAGGCCATGTCGGACGCGCTACTCGAAGCGATCGAAGCGTAAGTTTTGCGGCTAGACCTCTTGCATGAATCGCCCTCATCCCCCAGCCCCTTCTCCCAAGCAGGGAGAAGGGGAGCCAAATCAAAAATATTGCCTTTCAAAGTCTCTCTCCCGCTCTGGGAGAGGGATTTAGGGAGAGGGAATGATATTCGTGCAAGAGGTCTACTGAACCGCCGCTAACCACAGCCCAGCCACAATCACAATCGCAATCACAATCGATCCGTGATAGCGCCCCAGACCTAGGACACCCAGGACAATCCGGCCAGCCAATACCGAGCAAACCCGATGAGCGATCGTCATTTCAACTGGTGGGTAAACCAATGGCACAGCATCAGCGCTGCCCTCGTGTTCTATACCTGCTTGCCCGTCCCCGCCAGTTGGACGCTCAACTTTAGCGGCATGGCTCGATTTGCGCCGATCATTGGCATTGTGATCGGGATTTTGCTCGGGTTGCTCGATGCGATCCTGGCCGCGTTGAATGCGGCTCCGCTAACCGCCAGTGCCGTCGTGGTGATCGCCGCGATCGCCCTCACCGGCGGGCTGCATCTCGACGGCGCGATCGACCTAGCCGATGGTCTCGCCGTCCTCGATCCCCAGCGTCGCCTGGAAGTGATGCGCGACAGTGTCGCCGGAGCCTTTGGCGCGATGGCCGCCGTGGCGATCGTGGTGTTAAAGGTTGCTGCGCTAGCCGATCTGTCTGGCGATCGCGCCTTTGTGTTGATGACCGCCGCCGGTTGGGGGCGCTGGGGTCAGGTCGTGGCGATCGTGCGTTATCCCTACCTCCGCACTCAGGGAAAAGGATCGCTCCACCAGTCACAACAATCTTGGCGCGACCTGCTGCCCGGTGCGATCACGCTGCTACTTCTCGCCCTCGTTCATGTCAACGCCCACCCCGATCGCTGGTTCATCAGTCTCGGATCGGTCATTCTGGGCGTCACGCTATCGACGGGGATCGGAGCTTGGATCGCCCGACAGCTCGGCGGACATACCGGCGATACCTACGGCGCGATCGTCGAATGGACGGAAGCGTTTATGTTGGTCGGCCTGTCGATGTTGTCCGGCTAAGATGCACTTTTTGTGATCGGAACGAACTGGTTAACGGCTTGAAGCAACTTACTCGGCTCGATCGGCTTGGAAAGAAATGCCGAAGCCTTGACCACCTTGGCGCGAACTCGATCGACAATGCCATCCTGGCTCGTGAGCATCACGATCGGTAAATCCTTCAAACTCGATACACGCCGAATTTGTGAACACAGCTCATAGCCATTAATGACAGGCATCATTAAATCCAGCAAAATTAACTTGGGTTTGGCCTGGAGTAGAGTCGGAATCGCTTGCAGAGGATCATTGACATCGATATAGCGATAGCCTGCCGACTCCAAAATTGTCCGAGCAATGCCGCAATTTTGCGGACTGTCATCAACATGAACAATCGTTGGTTTTTGCGAGTTAGCCAGCGTCTCATAGCTTTCCACAAAGTCGAACGTAACTGTCGCCGAAGTGCGATCGGGGTGATCTTTGCTCTCTAACGATGCGGGATCGGCAGGGGGGATGGCTTTGTTAGAAGGTTGAGGAACAGCAGGGCGAGGAAGACTGCTAGATTGCGGCGCTGTGAATATCGGTGGACTGGAGACGAGACCCTCCGATGTAAGTGTTGAAAATTCCGACCCTTGTAGGCTAGAGATCGGTTGCTGAACAACAGCGGGCAATTCGCAGTCTTCAATTTCCGTCAGCGCGATCGCCCCCTGACGTACGCCTCCGAGTAGCGATCGACTGAGGCGCAACAGATCGCGATCGAGCGCCACGGCTAAGTCTCGCAGGCTGCGATCGCCCTGCGCCATATTCATGAGACGGTGAGCCGCTTGAGGCGAGACAATCTTACGCAATCGTTCTGTTGAAACGATACTCGGCGCGAGGTTGGGGGAATAGTCACCCAATTCAATCTGCTGCCACGCTTCCCATTGTTGTAGCGCATGAGCAAAAACGTCTTTGACCTTTAGGAGTGCCAAGGACTGGCTCGGAGCTTCTTCCGCAAAACAAATGTAGGTGAGATCCGAGCGCTGAGCGGTCTGCAAAATATCGAACATTGCTTCCATCGCCACATCCATAATCGCCGCTTGAAGCTGCTCACGACTCGTCAGACGTTTTTGCAGTGCCACACAAAGCGCTTCGTAAGACCAAGCCGTTGTGGGAGTTATATTGCGATGTAAAGCCGCGATCGTATCGGCTTCAAAATTCGGCAAATAACGCTTACATAGACGCATCCAGCGCCGCATAGGATGTACCCCACCCTCAATCCAAACAATCCGCCCTAAGCGAAAAAAGAGATGCCAGGTTAATGAGTCCGTGCTGACCGCTAGCCTGCCACTAAAATGATTGCGCGAGGCGGTTACGAGTGTATTTGCAAAGAGTTGAGCAAATTGGGGGACGAGGATAGTCATAGTGCGATCGATGGGTGCTTCCATCACCTTAGCGTGAGTTTTTGATTACAGAAACTAAACATGAGTCATTAAAAGGCTTTGAACGTTTTAATTAGAACTTTCGTTAAAACTTTAATTAAAGATTTAGAGTCTTGTCGAATCATGCCTCGTCATAGAGAAAATGAAGCAACAAAACAAACGTGTTATTTATGATAGAAAAATCAAAAATTCCTCACAAATCCATCATAACTCTTGCTTATATGAAACTCTCGGAACTAGCATAAAAATCATTATTGGCTTAAATTAACTATCCTTAATACATCTTTAGAATAAGTCAGAATCCTAATAAATGCCGAGGTTCAAGCTCAGCACGTTTACTCAGTATATTTACAGTCAACTGGGATCGTGAGAACAAAATGAATACCGATTTTTGCTGGCATGACAACTCATTTCTGAGTGATTGAGGCATCTCTAGATCAATAGGACTTTGATCTCCTCAAATCGTTAATTGATGGGGGCTTTTGTTAAAATGATAGATGTACGGTTTGAGTAGCTATCGCCTCTAGGGACAGCTCTCGTTAGCCGAAGAATCTACTTCGGGGAGATTGACAATGCTGTTTGCTCTCATCGTTTTTCTAGTCTTTCTTTTGCTTGTGGCATTTACGCCACTGCTGGGCTACACCGATAAAAAATGGGTGTTGCCTCTGATGTGGGGGCTGTTTGCTTTTTTCTCGATCGCCGGTTGGATTGCCTTCCTTGGCATTGGCTGGCTTGATATTTAGCAACCTCCTGCGGCCTATCCCTCAACTCACTCCGTGTTACGGTTTAGGACTTAGGTTAAGACGCATGGCAATTAATGGGTGAAACGCTATTACGGGCGTACACACCGCTCCTCTTTTGGGTGACGGTGGGTGCAGTTTTGTTACGGATCACGCCCGATCGGCTACCGCGTTTGCTGGGACGATCGCTATTCTGGGTTGGGGTTCCCCTCGAAGTGTTTGTGCTAGCTCGACATGGAGATTTTTCGAGCGCGTTGGCGATCGCGCCAATATCACTGATTGCGGTTGTAACGATCAATTTTGGCCTAGGCTGGCTCGCCTGGAATGTTATACAACGCCCAAATGAGTCCGGGATTCCGCCGCGCCTTGCCCCAAGCGCTCTACACAAAGACCCCCCCAGCGAATCCATCCGCCAATTTGCCAGTACTTCAGAACATGGGCTGGATTCTGAACCTGACGCGAATGAACTGGAATTGTTGCACTCCGCTTCACGCCGCCGTCAGGGTAGCTTTATCCTGGCGGGACTGCTGGGAAATACCGGTTTTGTTGGCTTTGCGTTGTTGCCGCTACTGGTTCCCGAGGAGCATCTCGGCGCGGCCATCTGTTATCAGGTCTCCAACAATGTGTTGGTGACCTCGGGGATTGGAGTTTTGATCGCGAGCCATTTTGGGCGGTCAAGTGGTGTGGGGTTGGGTTGGCAGCAGGTGCGCGATATTTTAGGGGTTCCGTCTCTTTGGGCTTTTGCGCTAGGCGTTTCAACCCAGGCGATCGCTTTCCCAGAGTCGATCGAGATGGGTCTCGATGCCACGATTTGGATTGTGATTGCTGCGGCTTTAATTTTGATGGGGATGCGCCTCAGTCAGATTCAAGGGTGGGATAGCCTCAAGGAGTCGATCACGCCGAGCCTGCTCAAAATCCTGGTCATGCCTGCGATCACAGGGCTGGGTTTGACTGCGATCGGCATAACGGGATACCTGCGCCTCGTCTTGGTGCTGATGGCAGGGATGCCGACCGCGTTCGCTGGTTTGATTTTGGTCGAAGAGTATGAAATCGATGCGCCACTGATGGCCAGCAGTATTTTGGTGTCAACGGTTGGACTGCTGGCAACACTCCCCCTTTGGTTAGGTTTGTTTGGCTAATCAACCCGAACTCCTTCGAGTTTGCAAAGGCTGATCAAGGCTTACAAATACGGTTGGAGAATAGCCTGGAGCGAATCGAGGGTTTTGGGATCAACGGTTTCTAGGCGGGTAAAGAGTGCGGTTTTGAGTGCGGTATGCGCGATCGACTCGAACGGATTCGCCTGGAGTCGCTGCACAATTTCACGAATAACCTTTTGCGCATTCTCCGCGTTGTGGTTCAGATTCTCGATCACCATCTCGACACTGACCGCCTCGACCTCGTCGTGCCAACAATCGTAATCCGTCACCAGCGCCATCGTCGCATAGGCGATCTCGGCTTCGCGGGCGAGTTTCGCCTCGGTTAGATTCGTCATCCCGATCGTTGATGCGCCCCAACTGCGATACAGATTAGACTCGGCTCGGGTGGAAAATGCGGGGCCTTCCATACAAACGTACGTCCCGCGATCGTGAATCGTGATGTCCGGCAACTCTAGGGATTTCGCCGCGTCGCTCACGACACTGGCAAGCTGTGGACAGACCGGATCGCCAAAGGTGATGTGCGCGACCACGCCTTTGCCGAAAAACGTTGAGGGGCGGTTTTTGGTGCGATCGATAAACTGATCCGGCACAACGATATCGAGCGGCTTGACCTCTGCTTTTAGTGAACCCACCGCCGAAGCAGAGATCAGATACTTCACACCCAACAGCTTCATCGCGTAGATATTGGCGCGATAGGGCAGTTCAGACGGCAGCATATGGTGGCCGCGACCGTGTCGCGCCAAAAAAGCCACCCGCGCCCCGTCGATCGTCCCCAGGATAATCGCATCGGACGGATCACCGAAGGGCGTCGTCAGGTGCAGCTCTTCAATATCTTCAAGGGCCTCCATGTGATACAGACCACTGCCGCCGAGAATTCCGATCGTGGCTTGAGCTTGAGTCATAGGTCGCTTAAGAGACTAAAACGTACTGGTTTTGATTTTGTCAAGACTCTCGAATGACAAGGCATTCAGAGAATCTTTGTGTTGTAACATACCCGTCAATATGTACCTTGGCTTACTGATCTTTACTGGGGTCACGGCCTGATTTGGCAGCGAATTTGCCTTGTTTCAGCCATGTTCTCAATGAGAGCGAGAACGAAAAGAGATCGATCATTCCCTTGACCAGGTCGATCGCCATGCCGCTTCGGCCTTCGCGATCGTGTACTCCTTTTGATTGGCGACATAGCGCTTGCGGAGTCCCGAAAGTTCCGCGAGAAGTTGACGAATCGTGTGACGCGCCTGACTAACAGCCGTTTCCGCAAATTCAATCTCGGCGAGATGCAGACGGATGGCCACGAGCTGTAGGGTGTTGCTGGCGGATTCCTCGGAACTACGACCTCCACTTTTAATCGTCAACTTGAGCAGGTTCGGCGTTCCGGTCGGCATCTCCGCCATCGCTTCTCCCTGGCCAAATGCTTCTAGCAAGCCAAGGGGAAATTCCTGGGGTAGGATACCGCACTGGTGTAACAGTTGATTGACCTGCACGGAAGCCTGATGGAGCATCCTGACGATGTCGCTTTCAACCGATCGCTGCCACGCCCGGAGATTATTCGGCGTTGTAATATCGTCATCATCGTCGTCCCCCTCATCGTCCGCCTCAGCTCGCAGCCTGGCCTCCAAGGCGAGGGCGATCAGTTTGGCTTCGCGTTCGGTGAGGGTTGGTCGAGGTTGGGATTGGGATGTTGCCTCGGAATTATCGGCGGCGGAGTCTGTCTCTGAGTCTTGGGATGGTCTCGAAGCCGCGATATCACCATCCTCGCTACTGCGCTGATCGCGAATAAATTGTTTCAGCTTGGCAGATGTCAGATCTTCAATGCGCCACGTGCTGATGTTTCCCAAAGTGGAAGGATTGAGGTAACTGGTATTGCGCTCCCCCTCCTCTGAGGGTGAGGAAGACGATCGCGACGGTTCTCCAGATGAATTTTCGCGATCTTGCGCCGGGTCGCTCCTATCTTCTTCCTGATTCTGATCCAGAGGAGCGATCAGATCGCGATCGTCCGAATTCTCCACCTCCTTGATATCTGCATCTAGCGCTTGCCGCTCCGCTGCGAGACTGACATCTTCATTCCGTTCGGACTTCTCCAGCTCAAATTCACCAGACTCCGACGGCTCAAACTCGGGTTCGTCCGACTCAAAATACTCTTCAAACCCCTGTCGAATCTGCTTTGCAAGCCGCTGTAACTGAGACTGAGCCGACGCACGCTTCTCCACGGATAACGCCAGAAAATGTTCGGGATAGCCCCGCGTACAAAGCTGATACGTCGCCAGAATAAGCTGCTTTTGGACGGCAGGTGCGAGCGCTTGCAGGTAGCGATCGTAAGCATCATTAAATCGATCGCCCAGATCGACCAATTCTTCGAGTTGCGCTTTCGCAGTTTGTTCGATGCGTTTTAAATTGCCAGCCACGTTCGTTTCTCGATCAAATGTTGGATCGCGATCGATCCACCCGTACATATTAAAAAAAATCTGGCGGCAGGATAACTACCCCCAGATGTTTACGGCCCGTGAATCGGTCTCATCTCGTCTCATATCAGAATGAAACGGCAACCGATTCACCAAACGCATCGACGTACCGACTCACATTACTGACATCGCTTCAAATCTGAGGCGATCGCTTAGATCGCGCCAGTTTGTGCCGCGACTTCTGCCGCAAAGTCTTCCTGTTTTTTCTCAAGACCTTCACCGAGGACAAAACGAACAAACCGGCGAACACGAATGTTCTCACCCAGTTTGGCGATGCCTTGTTTAACGTAGTCTTCGACCGTAATGTTTTGGTCACGCACGTAGGGCTGATCGAGTAGCGATAGCTCTTTCAGGCGCTTTTCAATCCGACCCTCAACGATTTTGGCACGGATATTTTCCGGCTTGCTCGCGAGATCTTCACGACCCATCTCGATTTCGGTTTCTTTCGCAACAAAATCCGCCGGAATTTCATCGGTCGTGACGTATTCCACATTCGGACAAGCAGCGATCTGCATCGCAATGTTGCGCACAAGGTCTTGGAACTCTTCGCCACGGGCAACAAAGTCGGTTTCGCAGTTAATCTCAACCAACACACCCACACGACCGCCCGTGTGAATATATTGGCCGACTTGACCTTCTGCGGCAATCCGACCGGATTTTTTCTCCGCTGACGAAATACCCTTTTGACGTAGCCATTCAATGGCTTTTTCCATGTCGCCCTCAGTTTCCTTGAGGGCTTTTTTGCAGTCCATCATCCCTGCACCGGTTTGGGTGCGCAGGTCTTTTACGGCCTTGGCTGAAATGTCCGCCATCGTTCTCTACGTTCCTATCGTTATTGCTGTTAACTCCGGCGATCGAGATAATACCTCGATCGCCAGAATGGTTCTCACAAATTGGCGATCCCACAGCAAAAAAACCGTGGGATGCCTAGTTCCACGAGCAGATAAAGATTCTCACAGGCATTCACGAATCAATACCCCCTAGAAAATCACGCTCAGTCTAAAACCCGCTAAAGACGCTGAAGCAAGGCGCTAGGCTTCACTCGGTACAGCATCCGTCTCAGCGGTTTCCGACTCAACGTCAACGCCCGCATCTGCCGCCGTTACGCCTTCGACAACATCCTCATCCGAAATGTCATCATCCTCGAAATTCTCTTCGCTGTAATCGGCATACTCATCACCCGAAACGGAGTCGAGCTTACCGTGCTGACCTTCATAGATCGCGTCGGCGAGTTTACCAATCAGCAGCTTGATGGCGCGAATCGCATCATCGTTAGCTGGGATAGGTACATCGACGACAGCAGGGTCACAGTTGGTGTCCAGCAGCGAGACGATCGGAATACCGAGTTTTTGGCACTCTTGGACAGCGGTGTATTCACGGCGTTGGTCTACCATGATCACCACATCAGGAATCTTGCGCATTCCTTTGATTCCGCCGAGGTATTTACGCAGCTTGCCGAGTTCACGACGTAGCATCGAACCTTCTTTTTTCGGACGCAGATCGAGGTTGCCCGAAGACTCAAGCACTTCGAGTTCTTTCAGGCGATCGACACGGGTTTTAATCGTCGTCCAGTTGGTCAACATGCCGCCCAACCAACGTTGGTTGACGTAGTAACCACCGCAGCGTGCTGCTTCCTGAGCAATGATGGCAGCAGCCTGACGCTTCGTACCCACAAACAGGAATTTACGACCCGCTTCAGCGTTGGTACGAACATAGTCGTACGCTTCTTGCATCAACTGTGCGGTTTGCACGAGGTCGATGATGTGAACGCCATTGCGCTCGGTAAAGATGTACTGATCCATGCGCGGATTCCAGCGGCGCGTTTGGTGCCCAAAGTGCACGCCGGATTCGAGCAGTTCAGCCAGGGTAACGACTGCCATAATTGATATTCTCCTTTTCGGGTTTAACCTCCATCCAGGTTGGCTTTTAGGGCGGCCTTAAAATTCATGGGTTCATGATGAACTGCATGTAAACAGACACAACGAAAAGGTGATGACGATCGAGTCGATCGACCAAAATTTTTCGGCCTAAAAACACCCGAGACACTGGATGTGCGAAGTATGTTTTAGTTGAGCCTACCTAGGCTACCACGAAGGGTTGTCAACGGGTCTCATCTGCATCCGAACCAAATCGAAATCAAAATTAATCTGTCTGTTTGTGATGAACTTTTTTGGTTTGCCCGTTCGCTGTAGGGTCTGTGAGCTATCGCCCCTAATCTGGCTTTCCTGGCTTTTACTGTGTCACAGATACTTAACGCTCTTTTCAACGGTCTCAGCGTCGGCTCAGTCTTGCTGATTGTCGCGCTGGGCCTTGCGATCGTCTTTGGTTTGATGGGGGCGATTAACCTTGCCCACGGCGAACTGATGATGCTCGGCGCGTACACGACGTTTCTCGTACAAAATGCGATGAAACCCCTAGGTTCACCGCTGTTCGATATCTATATCTTGGTTGCCCTGCCGTTAGCCTTTATTGTGGCGGCGATCGCGGGTTTAATCTTGGAAAAAGGGGTGATACGACATCTCTACGGCAGGCCGCTCGAAACGTTGCTTGCAACCTGGGGCGTGAGTTTAATCCTGATCCAAACCGTACGCAGCATTAGCTGGACGCTGACGATCGCCGTGGGTCTGATGTGTTTGCTGTATTTTGGCGGCAAATTTATCGTGCAGAAATTCGCCGACTGGGAGCGGATTGCTCGCTGGGCAAATGCGACGCTGTTGGCCTTGTCGATCGCGATCGCCACAGTAACGGGCATTCTCCTCAGTAAAATCGACAGCGACGGCCTTAACCGTGCCTGGTTCAGCGCCCGTAACGTGGATGTCACGGCTCCGGCATGGCTACGGGGTGGCATCTTGATCGGTGCAGTACAGCTTCCCTACGCGCGTCTCTTCATTATTGCGTTGACGATTATTTGCACGATCGGGGTGTACTGGTTCCTGAATAAATCGCTGTGGGGTTTACGAATTCGTTCGGTGACCCAAAACCGTGAGATGAGCGCCTGTTTGGGCATCCCAACAGAGCGGGTCGATGCGTTGACCTTTGCGCTGGGGTCAGGGTTGGCCGGGATTGCGGGCTGTGCGGTGACGCTGCTCGGATCGGTGGGGCCAAACCTGGGATCGAGCTATATCGTCGATGCGTTCATGGTGGTCGTGGTTGGCGGCGTCGGCAAACTGGTGGGCAGTATCGTCGCGGCGCTGGTCATCGGTAGTTTTAGCTATCTCATTGGCTCCGGTACGTTTTTGATGATGTTTGGCGATGTTCCCGCACTGGCGAGCTTCTTTGAGTTTTTCGCAACGACGAGTATGGCGAAAGTGATGGTTTTTGCGGCGATCGTGGCCTTTTTACAGGTCAAACCGGCGGGCATGTTCCCCCAGAAAGGCCGCACGATCGACGCTTAACGGACGCATTGGCTTGATCCCAATGGTTAATCCCAACGGTTCCTGAAACCCGAGCAGGCGTGACACCTGCGCTACGAGAATCTCCATCAAACTCCGCACGACGACACCACGCACCTGACGCTATGACTGCTACTTCGCGGCTGAATCGAAATTTTTGGACGAACCGGAAAACGATCGAGGCGATCGCCATTGTCGCGATCGCGTTGTTCGTGATGTTCGCGCTCCCGCTCATGCTGTCGGATTTCCGGCTGAAGCTGCTCGGGCGTTTTCTCTCGCTGACGATCGCCGCCCTCGGCATCGACTTGATCTGGGGCTACACGGGAATGCTGAGTTTGGGGCATGGCCTGTTTTTTGCCCTGGGCGGTTACGCTCTGGCGATGCATACCAATTTGCAATTACCCGAGGGTCAGATGCCGGAGTTTTTCATGCTCTACGGCGTCTCGGATTTACCGATTTTTTGGAAACCGTTCGTTTCGTTTCCGTTTACGGCGATCGCGATTTTCACCATCCCGGCCATCATCGCCGGACTCCTCGGCTACCTGATTTTCCGCAACCGGATTCGCGGCGTTTACTTTTCGATTCTCACCCAGGCCGCGCTCATCGTTTTCTTTAACTTCTTCAACGGTCAGCAAAAGCTAATTAACGGCACAAACGGCCTTAAAACCGACACCGAAACGATGTTCGGCGTACTGATGAGTTCACCGGAAGCGCAGCTTGCCTTTTTCCGCGTCTCGGTGCTGCTGCTGATTTTGGGTTACTTGCTCTGTCGCTGGCTGACATCGGGGCGGTTTGGGCGCTTGCTAATTGCGATCCGGGACGATGAAAGCCGGGTGCGATTTTCGGGTTATGACCCGACGGGCTTTAAGGTGCTGGTGTTTGCGATTTCGGGTGCGTTGGCTGGGGTTTCTGGGGCGCTCTATACGGCGCAATCGGGGATTATCACGCCGAGTGCGATGGAGGTTTCGACCTCGATCGAGATGGTGATCTGGGTCGCGGTCGGTGGTCGGGCGACGCTGGTGGGTGCGATTATTGGCACGCTGATTGTGTCGTACGCGCGGACATTTTTAAGCGAAGAATTTCCGGCAGTCTGGCTCTTTTTCCAGGGGGCGCTGTTTCTGATTGTGGTGACGGCATTACCGGACGGAATTATGGGCTTGATCCGCGATAAGTTGTGGCCGTTCCTTCAAAATCGTCTCGGTTTAACACCGATGGTTCCATTTCCGAGTCTGGCCAATCCCGAGGTGGAATACGAGCGTCAGCAGTTTGAATCGGATGAGAAATCGTAAGGCTAATTGAGTCATCCACAAAAATGGATTTTGGTAGGGTGTGTTGTGGCATCAAACACTGAACCCATAAGTCGATCCATGTTCCTCGCCACAACGCACCAGCGATCTCCCAGGCATCCATCTCCAATGGCTGCGGTGCGTTACGGCCTATCTTCAATTGATCGCGCTGAACATCATGGATCGTGACTGCAACACACCCTACCGAAGGCCGATCGCTTGAGTTTGATGGTATTTCCGAGTCATTTTTCTGTCCTGTTAGAACCGTGCCATGAGTAAAATTCTCGAAATCGAAAATTTAACCGTTAGCTTCGACGGTTTTAAAGCCCTGAATAATCTCAACTTCAGCATGGAAGCTGGAGAGTTGCGCACCATCATCGGTCCTAATGGTGCAGGTAAAACCACGTTTTTGGATATCATCACCGGCAAGGTGCAGCCCACCGAAGGTACGGTGACCTTTAAAGGGCGAAACCTGGCGAAAATGTCCGAACACGCGATCGCCCGGTTTGGCGTCGGTCGCAAATTTCAAACGCCGCGCGTCTACCTCAACCTGACGCCGCGAGAAAATCTAGAGCTATCGTGCAATCGCACCAAAAACGTCATCGGCTCCCTGTTTCGTAAACAGTCCAGCGGTGAACGCCGGACGATCGCCGGATTGCTCGAAACGATCGGCCTCGTCGCTAAAGCCGACATTGCCGCCGGGTTACTCTCCCACGGCGAAAAACAGTGGCTCGAAATCGGGATGCTCGTCGCCCAATCGCCCGATCTGCTGCTCGTCGATGAACCCGTGGCTGGACTGACCGACGAAGAGACCTTTCAAACGGCAGAGCTACTGAACTCGCTGGCGCAAAGTCATTCGATTATTGTCATCGAACACGACATGGAGTTTGTTCGCGAGATCGCACGTCAGGTCACGGTGCTACACCAGGGAACCGTGTTATGCGAAGGCGATATGGACTCGGTGCAAAGCGATCCGCGTGTGATTGAGGTGTATTTGGGACACAGTGATGATGAGGATGAAGCGGCGTAAGTTCCGTAGTTCCGTAGGGTGGGCATTGCTCACCACACCCATGCCAGCGAATAGGTATCCGTGATGGTGGGCGATGCCCACCCTACTTCTTTCGTTTATCCAATCCTTAATCCAATCAGCGATCGTGACCACCACCCCAACCACCACCCCAATGGCCACCACTGACACCGATCTGATGCTCCGCATCTCCGGTCTGAATGTCTACTATGGCCAAAGCCATATCCTCCGCAACGTCGATTTATCCGTCCCCCGAGGCAAGATGATCTGCTTGATTGGGCGCAACGGTGTCGGCAAAACAACGATGCTAAAAACGATCGTCGGTCTACTCTCACCCAAAAGTGGCGAGATTGAACTAGGCGGTGTACCAATCACAAAATCACCGACCGATCGACGGGCGCGGATGGGCATCGGCTACGTTCCCCAGGGACGCGACATCATCCCACGTTTAACCGTCGAAGAAAACCTGATTTTGGGCTGTGAAGCACGTCCAACGGGACGCACCGGCAAAGAAAAAATCCTGCCGGAAATTTTCGAGCTATTCCCGGTACTCGAAACGATGCTCGGTCGGATGGGCGGCGACCTGTCGGGTGGCCAACAGCAACAACTGTCGATCGCGCGGGCGCTGATGGGCAAACCGCAATTACTTCTGCTCGACGAACCGACCGAGGGCATTCAGCCGTCCATTATTCTCGAAATTGAGGTGGCAGTACGGCGAATCATCGAAAAAACCGGGATTTCCGTCTTACTGGTTGAGCAGCATTTACACTTTGTCCGTCAAGCGGATTATTACTACGCTATGCAAAAGGGCGGCATTGTTGCATCGGGTTCTACACAAGAACTCAATAACAGCATTATCCAAGAATTTTTGGCGGTGTAGACTTCACATAAATCATCGAAAGTTCTGAGGATATCATGGCCGTGCGCCGAGGATACCGCCGGGTTCTGGCCGATCGATGCGTCAATGTTGAAGAAGTGTCGGGAACCCCAGATCGAGATCCCCAAGTCAGAGACATTGGCAACGTTATGATTCGCCCTCGATCGCATCATTTCTGTTGCAACCTTTGATTCTTGCGATCGCGAATATTTCCATGATTTCCATCTCCCGCTCGATTAGCCTCATCACCCTTAGCGCTGCACTCAGCTTGCTGGCTCAGCCCAGCTCCGCCAAGGATTTCTCAACGACGGTTCCCCAAGATGCGCCCGTTTTGCTGCAACAGCAAGGCATTCTGGAACCGGGCGATCAGACATTCGCCGAGGATAGTAGTCTCTTTGATACCTACAACTTCACGGGACAGGAAGGTCAAACGATTCGACTTTCACTAACCGATCTGACCTTTGACGCCTTCCTGGCGCTGCTTGATGCGAGCGGTACACAAATCGCGGCGAGCGCTGATCTCGATACCCCCGATCCGGGAGATCGCAACCCGGAACTGGAAGTTGTTTTACCCACCTCCGGAACCTATACCATCATCGTTAACGGTCGCGATCGTTTGGCACGTGGAGCCTACGAATTGACCGTGCGCGGAGTCGATGCGGGGTACGCGCCTGCGTTGAGTTCAGCGGTCGATCGCCTGCCGGAATTCGGTAGCGCCAGTCTCAGCCAAGATGTGGGCTGGCAAGCCGTGGGGAACCCGACGCTGAATGCGCTATCGCTGCCGGTGTATCGCTATGTAGGCGACTGTCCCGGTGGCGGTGTCGGACGGATCACGGCGGTGTTTCGATCGGCGACCACCGTACCGGCGGACAAGCTAGAGGTTGAAATTCGCAATGTGACGGCGGGTATCGACGATGATCCCTACCCCAACATTGAACGCAATTATGATGAGGGTTCCGCCTCCGATCGTGCCGATATGGGCTTTAGCGCCGACCAAATTCGTGTATTTATCGGTCGTCGAACGATGGCGGTGATGCCCGGTCTCAATCAGTTTGAATACGAGATTAAAGACGGCGATCGGGTTGTCGAGCAAGGCGAGTTTGCGACCCGCATTGTACCGATGCCGATCGTGCGTGAGCGGTCAAGTCAGCAACACACAGAGCAATATTGTCGGACGGGTGGATCGGTGAGCAATTGCGATCGTAATGAGATTCGGACACGCTATATCTGGCAGTGTCCAACCACGGAATATCCGATTCCACGGGAGTTTGAGTCGTTATTTTCAGAGTTATTTGATTGAGGTCTAGCAAGGTTAAGACCTACGCAAAGTAGGTGAAAAGTCCGACTTTTTAAAAAGTCGGACTTCTGGGATGGGCTATATATTTCCGGGTAATACTCTTAGCGCACCATGCCCGTCAAGATGGCATCATCGCCATTCATTGTGCTGCGACGGGTTACGATTTCGCCGAATTCAACTTGCTGCTCGCTGTCCATCACATCACGCATGTTATTGAGGCTGGTGTAGTACAGATCTGCGAGTTCGCGGTGTAGGCCACGGATTTCGGTGCGGGTGCGGCGAGCTTGGCGACGATCGCCGCTGAAGATATTTTGTTGTAGCTCATTGCGAGCGTCCACGAGGGCAAGTTCATGGGCATCGCGTTCGCTGAGATAGTTTTTGTGGATGCGCTCGATTTCGAGACGTTGGATCTCATTTAGTTCAAGGCGATCGCGCCAGTCAAGATTGGTGTCATCGATAGCGGGTGTGCCAGCAACTGGAATACTGTTGGGCGGGGTGGGCAATGTGATCGGGCTGGTCACAGGGGTCGAAGCGTCGGGAGCCGTCGCGATATTGCCGGTGGCTTCGCTGAGTTCAGCGAGGCTGCTGTCATTGGTCAGATAAATATGACCGAGGGTGCGACCTTGATAGGTCCGTTTCGTGAAGCGCCAGCCCGGATTGAGTGCCACTTTGCTGAAATCTTCGGTGTAGCCCGCGCGGCCAATTTCAAGGCTCGGGCCGTTACCACGGTAGGGATTCGCCATCAAGACCATGTCGTCGCCACTGCGAACCATGCTGAGGGTGTAGTTGATGCCGAGGTCTTCGCCGCCGACTCGGACAGAATAAGCGTTGCTATCGGTGGCCCGACCGCAAATGCCGCTGAAGTCAAAGTTAAGGAGGAGGGGTTCAACAATGGTCGGAGCGGAGCCGCTTTCGGACCAACATGGGCGGGTGCTGGCCTGTTGTTCGACGATGAGCAGCGATCGGCGTGTCGTTGTGCCGACGGGTGCGGCGATCGCGATGAAATCACGTTGGCGAACTTCTTCTTGGCCGAACATGGCTGCATTGGCAGGGCTGATGCTGCTGACAAGGGCTGCGCCGAGAAGAGTGGCGCTGAGGGTTGCGAGTTGGAGTTTGTTGGCGAGACGGGTAATCGTTTTCATGGTTACTACTGCGTTGGTGATGGATGGTTTGAGGTGTGTGAGGAGTTGGATGAGAACTCGTCTCGTTCGCTCCTTCAATGTATTCATTCTGCGCTGAATCTCTGGATCGCCGTACGCAGCGCGTTCTACTTTGCGAACTGGCTATACCCCCCTGTGACAATCGGATAGGTGGTTTTACGTAAATTTTGACAAACCGGAACGTAAACCGATAGCAGGGAGCGACTGGGTTAGGACTCATAAAAAAAGAGACGCTCGTTGAAGCATCTCTAGAGATCACGGGATTCGTTTTGCGACTGATGAATGAATTTCTAGAGCTGTGCCATTGAGCAGCGAGGACAGAACCCAAGCGTTTTAGGGCGGTGGTTGACGATCGTCGGGCAATTGCCGATCGACTCCCGCTGATGAGCGAATGCGTTCGAGCTGGGTTATCGCCCACTTGGCAGTTTCTCGAACCGACGGATCGCGATCGTAGACACTACTGCTGATGAAATATCCCATCTGAGACATCGAATCAAAAATCCGTGTCAGGTCACGGAGCGCATTTTTTCGCACCTCGGGGCTTTCATCCTGGAACGACAGCGCTAGGGCTTGCTGCATGGGTTCTAGCGATCGCGTATTGATTTCAGCTAAGACAGCGAGAATCAAACTTCGCTGCTGCGAATCCGATTGCAGCATGAGATCGACCAAAGGTTGAATCGCGCGTGAATCGCCGCGCCGTCCTAATTCCCAAATTGCTTTTTTACGCTGGCTCGGCTCAGGATGATGCAAATCCTGAAGGAGACGCTCCGTAATACTGACCTTTGCTGTAACAATCTCGGAGGGTAAAGATGAGTTGGCCGTAGAGGTCAGCGGCGATAGTGAGCTTAACTCAGGGGTGGGTGACGCGAGGGGAAACGATGCCATCGAGATCGAAACGTCATCCGTCGGCGGTGGAGGGTCGATACGTGGCGCAGCGGGTGGCTGCGATATTTTCGCTGGTATAACAGGGATTGGCTGTGTCGGTGTCGGTGTCGGTGTCGGTGTCGGAGCCGGTAGCGATATTTTGGGGGGGGTCGGCTCTGCCTCGGGGCTTGGGAGGGGCGACGGTTTGCCGATCGCCGGGTCGATCGCTTTCGCCGCAGGACGATCGGCCTCTGCGGGGATGTGGATCGTCGCGATCGAGCTAGAGGTCGTGGCGGGAACATCGAGATTTTTTGGATGTTCCAATTGATGCTCTGCCGCCTGCTGGGCTAGCTCTCCACCAAGCGGATCAAGGCTAAATTCAGAGGTTTCGGGCGCAAGTTCGTCAAAATCACCGGTGTCAGCCGCGTTCTCGCCACCTTCAAACATGCGTAGCAGCCAGTAAAACACCATCCCCACAACGCCGATCGTCACAATCAACAAACTCAACCACAGCATGAGTTTGCTAAAGCCTCCCGACCCGACTTCTGGGCGAGAGCTTGTATCCTTGGGTTCTTCAATCGTTGAAGAAGCGGGCTGTTTCTCGGTCTCGGACTCACCGGACGAAGAATCCATTAATTGCAAACGTTCCCAGGTGACAGAATCGACAACACCGGTTGATTCGAGGTTGTGAGATTCCTGAAATCGGCTGACCGCTAGATCGGTTGAGATATCAAAAATCCCGCTGGGTTCGCCTTCGTAGTAGCCGCTGAGACCTAATAGGCGCTGGACTTCTAGAACGCGGGGATCGGTGTCGCCAAGCTGTAAATCGACTGTTTCTTCTGTCGTTTCTGGATTATTTTCAGTCGCCTCACCATTGAGATCGAGGGTCTCGTCCGAACCGGTTGCAGTTTGGGCGATCGAAAACTCGCGAGATTGAACGGTTTTGATCTCGGGAATGGATCGAATACTTCCCAGGCTTGGCGTCGGAACGGCAAGAATTCCCGCTACAGCGAGAAGGCGCCACAGCGCACGCGATCGTAAAAACGAATTGGACGGACTACGCATGAGGTCGTGAGAAGGTACGATTCGACAGCGCGGGAGCAAAGTATCCCCACTATAGTCGCTGGCTCAGAGGTTTACGGCAGCAACTCGGAAAACTCCGGGATATTGCGACGGATACGAATGAATCTAGCTGTGAGTTCGTTCGGATGCCATGCTTTAACGACAATTGTTAATTTTCAGGACTCTGGGGGAGCATCGAGAGGAAGCGTAACCGCTTCGTTTCTCTTGGCGGTTTCCAACCCGATCGCGGTATCAAAATCGTGACGTTTCCCGATAACGTAGACCCCCACCAGCGTTAAACCCACCCCACACCACTGCTGTAGCGTCAGGGTTTCCGACAGCAGGAGATAGCCAAATATTAGGGCGAAGACGGGCGTCAGGAAGGTCAGCGAACTTAGGCTAATCAGGTTCTGGCGTGCGGCAAAATAGAAAAATAAACCGTAGGCGATCGCGCTGCCAAAAATCGTGGTGTAAATCAGCGCTCCCCATTCGGCAGGCAAAAGGTTTTGCCACTGCTGGGTTTCGACTGAGACCGACAGTGCAAGTAAGGGCAAACCGCCCAAAATCATGTGCCAACCGGTCGCGACCAGAGAATCGACATGTTCGGAGACTTTCGGCATCATCACCGTCCCGATCGCCATCGATAACGACGCCAGCAACATCAACCCTTCACCCAAACCAAACACCATCTCACTCTGAATCTCCGCCTGGATCTCCGCCGTTGTCGCGTCAACGATTCCGGTTAGCGTCGCCGCCCAATTCCCAAACCGCGCCGCATGTACCGCCAGCCACTCGATCGGCAGGCCGATCGCCGCAATTCCCACCACGCCGATCGCCAGTCCAGCCCAGCCGATCCAGCCAATCCGCTCACGGAACAGTACACAGGACAGCACCGCCACAATCAGCGGCTGCGAATCGATCGTCACCGACCCGATCCCCGCCCCCGTGCGCTCCAAACCTTCCGCCAAAAACCCCTGAAACAACATCGCATCGATCACCGCAAACGCGGCAATCCAGCCCCACGCCTTCCAGCTCTGCGGCTGTGGCCGACCGGCGATCGCCGCTGCAATCAACACCAGCACGCCCGCCGGGACGAGACGAAACCCCGCCACAAATAACGGCGTCGTATGCGGCATCACGCCCTTCATCGCCACCATCGCCGTCCCCCAAAAGAAAAACGGCGCGATCGTGAGCAATGACATCACGGGCTGCGGCGTGGGTATCGCGACGCTTGGCGCTGACATCTCTTCGGGCATCTCAGGTCTCTCAGAGCTTTCTGATATCGCTTCGGATACATCCGCCGAGCCGTTTGGGGCGCGCGAGCTTGTTTGGTTGAGGTGGGGAAGCTCCATGCCGTTTGGGGTCTATGTTGAAGGTTGAAGGTCAGAAAAAAGCACTGTATTGAACCTACAGCAAAACTCTAAACGAAGTCCGTTCAGCATGACCGAATTAAGCGTCGAGTCGAGAGTTATTGCGATCGCCCCCAGACACTCCTCATGAGCGATTTACATCATCACTCAACCCCTCAAAATTCAATACACAAAAACAGCGGGGATGCAACCCCAAAATGAATCTCTCGCGAAACGTCCCTAAAATCGCCTAGGGGCGTTTCATGTTAGGCTTTAGGTGTTTTTGCCCGGAAATAACGCGAGCCTATGGCTTAACGCCGCGTTAATGCCGCACCAAGGAGAAATGTATGAGCACCAGCTATGGCGCTGACCAGATTCAAGTCCTCGAAGGTTTAGAAGCCGTCCGTAAACGGCCGGGGATGTATATCGGCTCAACCGGGCCACGCGGTTTGCACCACCTGGTCTATGAAGTTGTTGATAACTCGATCGATGAAGCCCTCGCGGGTCATTGCTCGGCGATCCTGATTGATATTAACGCCGATGGCTCCGTCAGCGTCACCGACAATGGACGCGGTATCCCGACGGGCATTCACTCCAAAACCGGCAAATCCGCTCTCGAAATCGTGATGACGGTGCTCCACGCGGGGGGCAAATTTGGCGGTGGCGGTTATAAAGTTTCGGGCGGTCTCCACGGTGTGGGGGTCTCGGTGGTTAATGCCCTATCGGAGTGGGTGGAAGTTACGGTGTGGCGCGAGGGCAATACCCATGTGCAACGCTACGAACGGGGTAAGCCTCAGGGTGATCTAAAGATTTCGGCGAGCGATGACCCCACACAACAGGGAACGCGCGTTTGCTTTTTGCCGGATACGGAGATTTTCTCGACGGGGATCGAGTTTGAATACGGCATTCTGTCGGGACGGTTGCGCGAACTCGCGTATCTCAATGCCAATATTCAAATTACCTTCCGTGATTTGCGTCTTGAACTGCTGAAAAGCGACGAGCCACGGGTGGAGATCTATCACTACGAAGGCGGGATTCGTGAGTACGTTGAGTACATGAATCGCGATAAAGACGCGCTGCACGAAGAGATTATCTATATCAATGCCGAGCGCAACGATGTACAGGTCGAGGCGGCGCTGCAATGGTCGATCGATGCCTTTAGCGATAATATTCTTGGCTTTGCGAATAACATTCGGACGATCGACGGTGGAACTCACCTCGAAGGTCTGAAAACGGTCTTAACGCGGACGATGAACTCGGTCGCTCGTAAGCGCAACAAGCTCAAGGATGGGACGCCGAACCTGGGCGGCGAGAACATCCGCGAGGGTCTAACGGCGGTAATTTCTGTCAAGGTTCCCGATCCGGAGTTTGAAGGCCAGACGAAAACGAAGCTGGGTAATACCGAGGTTCGTGGGATTGTCGATTCGCTAGTGGGCGAAGTCCTGACGGAATATCTCGAATTTCATCCGCAGGTGGCGGATACGATTCTTGAAAAGGCGATTCAGGCGTTTAATGCGGCGGAAGCGGCACGACGGGCGCGGGAACTGGTGCGCCGCAAATCGGTACTCGAATCGTCTACGCTGCCGGGTAAGCTCGCCGATTGCAGTACGAAAGATCCCACCGAGTCGGAAATTTTTCTCGTGGAGGGCGATAGTGCGGGCGGTTCGGCGAAACAGGGACGCGATCGGCGTTTCCAGGCGATTTTGCCCTTACGCGGCAAGATCCTCAACATTGAGAAAACCGATGACGCCAAGATTTACAAAAATAACGAAATCCAGTCGCTGATCACGGCGCTCGGTCTCGGCATTAAAGGCGAAGAGTTCGATGTTGAACAGTTACGTTATCACCGTGTGGTGATCATGACGGACGCGGATGTCGATGGCGCTCACATCCGGACGCTGCTGCTGACGTTCTTCTATCGTTATCAGCGGGATTTGGTCGATCGCGGACATATCTACATTGCCTGCCCGCCGCTCTACAAAGTCGAGCGAGGTCGCAATCATTACTATTGCTACAGCGATCGCGAACTCACGAGCCTAGTTCAAAATGAGTTCCCGGAAAACGCCAACTACAACATCCAGCGCTTCAAAGGTCTCGGCGAAATGATGCCGCAGCAGCTTTGGGATACGACGATGAATCCGGAGACGCGGATGATGAAGCGGGTCGAAATCGAGGATGCGGTGGAGGCCGATCGGATCTTTACGGTGTTGATGGGCGACAAAGTTGCACCGCGTCGTGAGTTCATCGAAACCGAAGGGCCGAAGCTCAATCTCGTCGATCTTGATATCTAACGATATATAAAATTATAAGTACATCAGAGATTGGAGCCTTTCAAAAACTCCAATCTTTGTACTTCAAAAATCAAGAGATTAATTTAGCTGTTAAGATTTTGTTTGATAGATCCACGAAGATATCTCAGTAAAAAGCTTATCTAATGATCAGTCCTGTTGAGACAGTATATAAAGGCTGCCGATTTCGTTCTCGATTGGAAGCAAGGTGGGCTGTATTTATAAACTCATTGAATTTTAGCTTTGTCTATGAGCCAGATACCTATAATCTCTCTGGTACTTGGTATCTACCAGATTTTTGGGTTCCCGATTGGAAATCATTTGTAGAAATCAAATCTGATGTACCAACCAAGGTGCAGAAAGATAAATGTCAAAGTCTAAGCACTTTGACAGGCTTTCAAGTTTTATTGATCTTTGGGCAACCATGGATTGATGAATATTCAGTTATTTTGTTCTGTCCAGAGTCTTCAAGTTCCTCAGAGTACGAGGGGCGCGAAGACGAGCATATTGAGCAGGCTTGCATATCATATGAGTTTGCTCAAGATCGCAAAGATGAAAGAGTTATATGGCTGTACTCTGATGAATATGGAGGTACTAGTTTCTATGTCCCCCCTGATCCTCATCCAAGCTGGGGTGAAAAATACCCACTCACTGGAGAATGGGCAGACACCTTAGTCAAAGCATTTGAGGCTGCACGACAGGAGAGGTTTGGTACTTAACTCCTAGCCAGTGTGAGAAATACAGCATTGCTAAGACAGTAGAAACTCTTTAAGATATTTTTTTACTTCACAAACTTTGTGTCAGTTAAATCACTGATTCCCAAAAACCTGCCGCAGCCGCCCCAGTTCGATCGCCCAGCCGACGAACGACTGCACCGCAAACAACGGCTCGCCGCCGCCTTTCGACTCTTTGCCCGCTACGGCTTCGATGAAGGCGTCGCCGGACACATTACCGCCCGCGACCCGGAAGATCCCCATAGTTTTTGGGTCAATCCCTTTGGCATGTACTTCGGTCATATTCGCGTATCGGATCTGATCTTGGTCAACGCCAGCGGCGAGATCCTCGACGGCGATCGCCCCATAAACGCCGCAGCCTTCGCCATCCACTCCCAAATCCACGCCGCTCGCCCCGACGCGATCGCCGCCGCCCACACCCATTCGATCTACGGCAAAACCTGGTCTACCCTCGGTCGAAAACTCGACCCCCTCACCCAAGACGCCTGCTCGTTCTACGATGATCACGTCCTGTTTGATGACTACACCGGCGTTGTCCTCGACCCCAGTGAAGGTCAGCGCATCGGCCAGACCCTCGGCACGGCGAAAGCGGCGATTTTGCGGAATCACGGTCTGCTCACGGTTGGTCAGAGCGTGGATGAAGCGGCCTGGTGGTTTATCGCGATGGAACGCTGCTGTCAGTCGCAATTATTAGCCGAAGCTGCTGGAACGCCGATCGCGATCGATCGCGACACCGCGACCCTCACCGCTTCCCAAGTCGGGACACCCTTTATGGGCTGGTTTTGCTTCCAGTCGCTCTACGACAAAATCGTACGAGAAGAGCCGGATTTATTGGACTAACTACCCCGAGTCTCATCGAGCTGCAAATTAAACATAATCCCGATCTTTTGACCATTCCAGCCGATCGGAAAACGTTTCGAGACTTCTAAAAGCTGGGATTGGGGATAATCGCCATACACAAATAACTTGCACTGTGGGTTATCGAAAAATATCCCCGATCGCGCCAGCCGCGTACGTTCGCTACCCCAGACAAAGGGTTCATCTTCGGGAAAGGGTCGATAGGGTCCCGTAATCGAATCTGAGACGTAACAGAACATCGAGGATTCACTTAAGCGGCGCGGAACCAGTCGCGATCGCCAATCGGGATGCAGACGATCGCTCGGACAGGAAAAGGTCAGATAGTATTGATGATTCGCAAGGGTGATCTGGGGGCGATCGATTCGCCCGAAGGCCGACGACGATCCTGTTTTACCCGCCAGTTGCAACAACACGGGCGGCAATGCCGTCAGGCTTGAGCTGTTTCGCTCCCCGACCGCCATCGCCACGCAGCCCCGATAGTCCGAGTCCTCACAGCTCGCAGCACTCGCTCCCAGGAAGAAATAGGTTTTATTGGTTTTGGGATCGACAGAGAAGTTCGGGGTGTGCCAGTCCTGGGGCGCGTAGTAGTGCGAGTCTAGGGCGATCGCGTTGTGGTCGATGGTTTCCCAGGTCAGACCGTCGGGTGATGTCGCGAGGGTGATCGTCTCGCGATCGCCAGCGTCTGTCTGCTGACGCACGGAATAGTACAGATGATAGAGATTGTTGATGATCCGCGTCGTGCCGCTACCAAAGCTGATCGTCGCATCTGGTGCGGTGACAATGGTTCCGTCGTAGTGCCAAGTGATGAGATCTTTAGAATGGGCGGTGTGAATCGAGCGTGATGGCTCATCCCAAAGTCCGGCCAGGTAGTACAGCCGATACACATGCCCATCCCACAACAGCCAGGGATCGCGCATCCCGTGATGGCCATAGATCAAGTCGCGATTAAAGTGGAGCGCGAGGGGTACACCCGGAACGCGCAGCTCGGCGGCTTGTTCAAAGTGCGATCGCGCCGCTTCGATATCCCCCTGTTTCCACCACTGACGACCCAGGCAAAATTGCGCTTCAGCATAGTTTGGACGAAGTTTGACGGCCTGTTGATAGCTGCGGAGGGCAGCGATCGGGCGTTGGTGAACTTCGAGAGCTTTGCCGAGATTGAGGTAAGACAGTGCCAGATTTGGATTGGCGCGGACGTGTTCATAGAGTGGCGGCAGGTCGGGGAGATCGGTCATGAAGCGTGCAGGAGGGCAGGTTTAACCAAGCTGATATGGAACGTGTCTCATTCTTATATCGAATGACTATAAACTCAAACTCAGTTTCGTAGTTTCGTAGGGTGGGCACAGCCCACCACGATCAATACCAGCGAAAAGTATCCGTCATGATGGGCAATGCCCACCCTACCAAGCTCAGACTAACCAAACAGAGAATTTAGAGGGTTCTCCCACTGTTGCGACCTATGGCGATCGACTTTTTTTTGATCTACCGTTTGCTGTTAACCGGCCTGTCGGCCTACAACGTGATTCGTGTGGCTCGGAGCGTGGCTCAGTATAAGCCGATGTACGATCGCGTGCCGCTTTGGGTTCGCCGATTTATCACCGATCGCGGGCGTGAATTTTTTGGGCGAGCCTTGCTGAACAGCCGTACCGATGTGGCGATTAATCTCGCTCTGCTGATTATTTTGGTCATTCTGACCCTGATTTGCTGGTTGATTTAGGCGTTGACGGCAACGTTGATCCGTCACCTGGCATTCGCCCAGATTTAGGCATCAGGAACGATCAAACCGGTATCGAACCGGTTGCGATCGAGCATCCCGATTTTCGATAGGGTAAAATTGGCTTACCATTTTTGCTAATTGTCAAGACTCTGACCACTGCTGTCGCTGATTCATCACCAGCCGATCAATCGAGGTCAATCCTGATCAAAGCATTTTCGCCGTTGTGTCGTTCCTTCCCCTCTTCTAGCGCACCATGCCCAAAGCACCATCGCGTTCCGCCACAACGGCCACTCCTGCGGAATCATCGGCAAGTCAGAAACCGACCGCAGCGGCTAAGTCGAGTAAGCCGAATAAACCGAGTAAGCCGACCGAGAAGAAGAGCCGCTTCGATGCCCTCGATGCCCTCGAAATGACCTCGATCGTCGGAGCCGGGATCGGGATCGGCGTTGCCGCCGTGACCCAGCAGCTCGTCCACTTTGCTCTGCCGCTCACCCTGGCGATGGGATTGGGAACCGTCAACCGGCAGCGTTTTCAGCAGCGGATGCAGACGCAATACGTTTCAGCGGTCGGCCAACTCCAGCAAAGCCTAAAGCTACTGCCCGATCCGGTTAACCTTGACCCGATGTTGCAGCAAGTCGTGAGTTTAGAGCGATCGAACCGCGAAACTGTTCAGCAAGTAGAAATCCTGCGTCAAGAGCTACGCCAAAGCACCCGCCCCGAACAGGTCGCCGCTCTACGTGATGCCGTAGTGACGCTCCAAAACGACCTGCGGCAAATGCAGGAGTTTACGGGACGCCAGCGCGAACGCGAGCGGCATCTTGTGGCGCAAATCTCGGAGCTGCGTGAGTGGTTCCAGATGATCCCGCGTCAGCAGCAAAACAGCGAAGCGCAACGGGTGGAAAGTGCGATCGCCGTTCTCCAGCGCGAACTGAGCGTCGTCAAAGCACGGCTCGCTCCCCTCGATGATGCCAACCTAGAGACCGTTCAGAGCAATATTCGCAAACTCGAAGACCACATCAAACAGCTCTCGATCGGCGTCGGCCCCATCCAGCGTCAGCAGCGCGATATCGTCCGTCGTCTTTTCCCGCGCCTGATTGCCACCATCAAGGAAATGCGCCAGCCGGAGCATCAACCGGCGCAAAAAGCCGCGATCGATCGCCCACCATTGCCCCAAGTGGATAACGTAATCCGCACCTCTAGCCCGCTGAGTCAAGCCGCGCCGCGCCCAGATCAGCAGCGCCTTGCAGCATGGCAAGCCCAAGTACAGGCGAACATGCTGCGCCAGCGTCAACAGCAGCGCAATCAGCAGCAGCGCCAGGGCGATTCCGGCGTTTAGCCTCCCGTGCGCCGACGAGAAATCGGTAGACCCGCACGCGGAACCGGTGTCAATGCACGATCGGCTTCGAGTTGTTTTAGTTCGGTATAGTCCACCCAGTGAATGCAGTTCACCGGGCAGGTGTCGATCGCCTCTTGAATAATGTCTTCGGAGTCGCCCGTCTGATTGACCACGCGAGCGCGACCGAGATCCGGCTCAATATAAAACGTGTTGCGAGCCGTCAGGGCGCAATGTTTACAGCCGATACAGGTGACTTCGTCCACAAAGACGCCTTTTTGTCGCAGAAAGCCGCCTAATTCTGGCTCGAAGCCGGTTCGATCGCTGATATCATGCCGCAATTCCGCGCCGAGTTCTGGCTCAAAACCACTGCGATCGGGGCTATGTGACGGGCTGTTGGATTGACCTAAACCTGGAGAAACGTTCGGCAATTCGGAGGGGAATTCGGGGAGGGATTCGGGTATGAATTCGGATTCGCGATCAAAGTGAGTCATAGCAGCAAACGTCTTTTATGTGGTCTTTTGTACGGATATGTAGACAGATAGAGGATGCGGCGTCGAACATCGATCACCCAAAATAAAAGGCGTGCGATCGCACGCCTTTATGTCTAAACCATATCTAAACCCAACCGAACCAAACGCGATAGATGGCTGAATTAAGGTTCGGAGATTGCTCGAAAGTTTCTCAGGTTTGATACGTCATTCAGATACAGCTAGTTGCGACCAGTTGCGACCAGTTACGACCAGTTACGATCAGTTCAACACCGAAACATTAGATTGGAGAACGAGGAAAAACCTAGGCGCCCCAACGTTGAAGTACAAGGCGAATTGAACCGTCGGTATTTTTGTTTTGTTCTGCAACTTGGAACCCCTGTTTTGCCGTTTCTTGCATCACGGTATCAAAGGCGTATTGCTGCGTGATTTTGCTAATGAAGCGATCGACCGATCCCGTTTGCGCCCAATATTGCAGATCGGCAACGAGTTCATAGGATTCACCATTCCAGGCAAATCCAATGTCATAGCCATTGTCTTGCTCGACGACAACATCAGCGCTGTGAGTCTGGCCACGGTAGCCATGGACATCGGCTGGCCCTGCTTTCCAGTCAATGCCAAGCGTGGTGAGGGTTCCTTGGAGGGTGCTGAGGTTGCGGATTTTGGTCTTGATGTGGCTGAAGTGAGACATAGGAGGATGGTTTGACGAATTAAAAAAAGTTGAAGAAGGGGAAACTTTAAAAAATAGAAACGTGTGTGAAGGACGAACTATCTTATGGGTTGGATGTCGAGTCAAATGATTGACTAATAAATTATCGACTCAGCAACAATAGATTCACGTCAAGACCACTCGCTGTGAAGGGTATTCCGAGTCTGAGTTTGTGCCGTATCGTTTTGAGATTGGGCGAAAAACTCAGAGGTCTTTTCACTGGATAGAACGACGCCAAGTTCTGCTTCGATCGCGGCGGTAACATCTGCACAAGACGCTCCTTCAATGCCGGTCACTTTTTCAATGACGCGACCGTCTGGATAGATGACGAACTCTAGCGTTTCCATAAGCAAGAGACCTGAGCTTCGGTGTAAATATGAGGGCGCAGAGACAGAATATTTGGACGATTAAATTGAGTTTAGCAACGTTTTGATCTCGCAGTTTTGGGGCTGATAGCCTGGATTTACCATCCCAAAATGCTTGACTCAATGCCGCACTAGAACGCAAGGTCTTGCGAGTACTGTTTTACGTTGTTTAACAAACAACAGCAGTGAAGACTACGACCAGTATTAAGTTTGTCGCAAGTTTTGATCGGCGTCAAGGTAAAACGGAAGGCGCTGACGGCTGACTCAAATTTGTGTGCGGTATCCTCGAAGCATCCTTAGAGGCGATCAATGCGATCGAGTCTGCGTCTAATTGGCCGCTCAAGACACACTCCGGTATGGCGATGGCTATTCCTTCTTCCCCTGATCATGAAAACGACACTCTGTCATCGAGTTCGGAGCCGTCGAGTTCGGAAACCCTAGCGGCGGCCTCACGCCCTGGCCAACCGCCAATCCAAAATCAAACCGATCAAATTTTGGAGACACCGTCTCCGAGTCGTGCTGGATTTGTGCCGATCTCGCTAGAGGATCAGGAGGAAGATGGATCGCCGCAGGCCGTGTCTGGTGCGTCCGATCGCGCGATCGTGCTGCCGTCAGAACTCCGTGCGCCAACCCCAGAAATTCAGGCTTCAGAGATTCAAGCCCCAGAGATTGACTCTAATCCTTTCAATGCGGACGCCTTTAATATTCCCGATCGTCCAAACCTCCCAAAACTCGGAGAGCCAGGAACCGTAGACTCGGCTCCACGGAAATCGCAACCTTTCACCCAAGCCGCTGTCCCGTCGCCTTCTCCCCCCTCCAAGCCGAAGGCGTTGCCGCTTCCCCCGCCACCGACTCGCCCACGATCGGCCGACTTACGGGACTTGCCGCCCAGTAAAAGCGAAAGCGATTCGCCTCAACCGCTCCCCGTCGCAGAGCCGTCTGCAAACCAGACCGATGACTGGACGTGGCGCAATGCCGAACGAGCCGAACGCTGGACGCGCCTGAAGGGTCTCCGGGCTGGGCATTTACGACGCCGGGAACTCATTGCGACGATCGCCCTGTGTGTGCTGGTTTCGACGCTGGTTCACTGGCTGATGCAGCGGGGGAACGATGTGTTATTGGCGATCGGTCTGCGTCCGATCCAGGCGTTTTATCTCAATCACAACCTGAGTCTGGCGATCGCCCTGGGCGTTTTGGTTATCGCCGCGCCCTTCCTGCTCGATCTCTTGCTCGCCAAACGCTACCAAACCAAACCGCTGACCCATAGCCGCCTCGTGAAACATTCACCCGAAGCTGCACAAATTCTGACGCGGTTTGCCCAACACAAAAAACGCGCCAAGCCTTCGCTACATACCATTAACAGCCCCGCTGCTTTTGTTTGGATGTATGGCTATGGTCAAAAGTCGCTGCGGCTGGTGATTTCAAGCGGCGCGATCGAGACGCTCACGGCGGACGAAATCGCGATCGAAGTGGCGGCAGGGATCGCGTCGGGGGTGCAATGCGATGTCTTTTTTGCCACGGTGAGCGTGGCGCTGCTGCAACTGCCGTACATCGTTTACGACGGGCTGACGCTGATCGGCGATCGCTGTCAGCAATGGACGCAGCGCGATCGACCCGCCCAGTTGCGCTTTGATCTCGTTAGTGGGCGCATCATTGCCGCAGAAATCGGGCTGTGGCTGACGGCAACGATCGCGACGTTAGCCTATGGCATCTACCGGCTGTTACGCCTGCCGCTGCTGGCCTGGTCGCGCCTGCGTCAAACCTACGCCGATCAGTTTGCGGCGAATCTAACCGGCAATCCCAACGCTCGCGCCCGCAGCCTCGTCAAACAAGCCCTGACCCAACGGCGCGAGTTTGACCGAAATCAAGCCTTCTCGACGCTTTGCGAACGGTTTGAACTACTCGGATCGATTAATCCGCGTCACGGTCTCTGGTGCGGTGCGGATCTCGAACACCCGCCGCTTGAGCGTCTGGGCTGGGATGCCATGACCTCCTACAGCACCTGGCTGGCGATCGGTGACGCGCATCCGCCCCTCGGTCAACGTCTCGATCGCCTCACGCACCTCGCCCAACATTTCCAGCTCGACCCCGAATTTCCGCCCGAGATCTTTCGCTGTGATCCCAAGGCTCCCCGTCGCCCTCGTACCCCCACACGCAGCTTACCGATTACACCCGCCAGTTTGCTCGAAAGCGCGGGCTTGATGCAGAATATGACCCCGTTAATCGGCGTGGTGGCCGCCGTTGGGTTGGTGGCGATCGCGGCCAGTTTGGGGACCGTGGGGCAAATCTTCCAGTGGCGATCGCTATCCTGGCTACAGGCCGATTGGCCGTGGCTGACCTTCGGCTTTGTTCTCGAAGGCTTTGCGATCGGGACGGTTTTGCGTATCAATGCCTTTTTTCCCGATTTCAAACCCTACGCTTTAAGTGCCGATCCCGATCTCGATCGCTGGATGCTCGATCCCGACAGTTTGCCGGTCGATAGTCGCACCCTGCGACTCAGCGGTACGCTCGTCGGGCGTCGCAGTGTCGGGAACTGGTTCGGTCAAGATCTGTGGCTCGATGACGGTTCGACGCTCTGGCCGCTGCACTACCTCGATCGCACCGGCTGGCTGGGCTGGCTCCTGCCGACCCACGATCGCGCCACTCGCTTCATCGGTCAACCGGTGACGATTACCGGCTGGTTTCGCCGTGGTGTGACCCCCTGGATTGACGTTGACCGCCTCGAAGTCATCGCCACACCAGACGCCGATCGCCCGACATCAGGCTTGTCGCGCCCAACCTCCCCGAACGCCAACAGTTCCACGGCGATCGCTCCCCCTCAAAACGGCCATCCGCTTTGGTCAACCACTCTCGCCGGTCTCTGCGCCCTCTGGGGAGCCGTTATTCTGGCCAAAGGAGGCTTTTAACGATCGCTCGATCGAAATCAAACTTTCTTAAATTTTTGTTACTTTTCGATCCCCTATGATAGTGTGGACGCAATCCAATCACTGGCACTATTTTCGCTCTCGACTTGCGCAAGTTCGTAAATCTTGCCTCGATGCTCAACTGACGTTTGTCAAAGTACTTGCAAAAAAGACGCAAACAGTCGTAGGATTCATCACTGCCTGTTGCAAATGCTACAAAATATTGTTAGGTCAGCCCTCGTGTCAGCCGTTGCTGGATTCAGTGTTAATCTACTGTGTCAGCCCGCTTTTATTAAGTGGCTTCATCAATGGGCTGTTGTTGGGTCGCTTTTCGCCTGTACCAAGGATTGAAACTTTCCCAATCTCAGCAAGTTTTAACAGCATTGAGAGATGTTGGTCGCTTATTTTTTACTTTCCAGCGTCTTTGTCGGTGTCGATACGAGTTGTGAACAATTTAGAGCATGTCTGGCACAACCGTTTTCGTTTCAGAGCGATGCCGATAAGCAAGCGGTTCTATCAAGTTTGTTTCGAGCGAGATGCGCCCGACAAAGCCCACGATGAAATACGTCCTGAGCGATCGCCCATGTCGCATTGTGTGATTCGATTCATCCGAGCAATCGTTCGTTTTTACCAAATATCTTTGGCAAATTCGAGCTGGTTCAAAGTGTTTTCATTTTAGATACTCATACTGGAGATTCATTTCATGTCTATTCGCCTTTACGTTGGTAATTTACCCAAAGATGTCGAACGCGACGAGCTGCAAGAATTACTCAAAGATGCCGGTGATGATCTCTCGATCAAAATTGTGACCGATCGCAAAACGGGCAAGTGCCGTGGTTTTGCCTTTGTGACCGTTGAGACCGATGAAGAAGCCGATAAAATCATCGCGAGCTATGACGGCCAAGCGTTTAAGGACGCGAATCTGAAAGTTGAGAAGGCTCAACCGCGTAAGAAAGAGGATGCTGCTCCGGCTCCGGTGGCCGCGCGTAGCGGTGGTGGCCGTGGCGGAGACAGTCCACGCCGTGGTGGCAAATCGACAACGGGTCGTGCGCCTAGTACATCGACCTCCTCTTCTCCTGCTGCCTCCAGTCAACCCGATCCGCGTTGGGCTGATGAGTTAGCCAAACTGAAGCAGCAGCTTGAAGCACAAACCAGCAATTCTTAAGTGATTTGTGATTCGCTAAATTATGGTGCTAAGTCGTTACTCATTTAGACACTGAATGATGTTAGGCCAGTCATCGCGATATATCAATAATTCAGTCTTGAGGCTGGTTTGATGCTAAAAAAGCGGGTTAGTTTAACCCGCTTTTTGTGTGGCTATGCTCGTCATTGAAGGGGCATTAATCTAGGTCTTGATAGGAAGCAAGATCATGACTGGGGTTAAGCTTGAGAGATTCTAAAATTTCAGCTCCCTCGTTGAGGCGATCAGTCTTCGACGAATTTAAGAATAAATAGCAGTTCATCCAGACTTATACATATATGAAACGTCGTAATCTGCTTCGCCATGCTGCTCTGGGTGGCGCAACCGCCGCGATCGCCGCGTGCAGTCAAGCCGCGACCAACAGCGCGAACAGCACCAGCCTACCCCGAGTCACCTGGACGATGGCCGCCAGTTGGCCGACTTCCCTCGATACGATTTACGGCGGGGCGCAGACGATCGCCGATCGCGTTAGTGCCATGACCGACGGACGGTTTACGATCGATATTTACGCCGCCGGGGAATTGGTTCCAGCGCTGCAAGTCATGGACGCGGTACAGGACGGAACCGTCCAATGTGGCCACACGGCGAGCTACTACTACATCGGTAAAAATCCTGCCCTCGGGTTTGCGACGGCGATGCCCTTCGGACTCAACGCCCAGCAGCACAACGCCTGGATGTATCAGGCCGGTGGCCTAGAACTGATCCACAAAATCTATGCACAGTTCGGGATTATTAGCTTTCCGGCGGGAAATACCGGCACGCAAATGGGCGGCTGGTTTAAACGCGAGATTAAAACACTGGCGGATCTCAATGGTCTGAAAATGCGGATTCCGGGTTTGGGCGGCGAGGTGATGTCTCGCTTGGGCGTTAATGTTCAGGTGTTGCCGGGAAGTGAGGTCTTTTTGGCGCTCGATCGCGGCGCGATCGATGCAGCGGAATGGGTTGGTCCCTACGATGACCAAAAACTCGGCCTCAATACCGCAGCCCCGTTTTACTACTATCCGGGCTGGTGGGAACCGGGCGCAACCCTCGATGTGTTGGTTAACCTCAACGAATGGAACGGCCTGCCGCCGGAATATCAAGCCGCCTTTAAAACGGCGACGATCGAGTCGAACATGATGATGCTGGCGCGATACGATGCCCTGAACAGCAAGGCGCTGGCAGAGTTGATCGCGAGCGGGACGAAGCTTCGAGCCTATAGCCCGGAGATCCTCGATGCTGCCCAAAAAGCTGCTCAGGACTTGTTTGAAGAGAATGCCGCGAAGGATGCAACATTCAAGGAAATCTACGACCAGTGGTCAGCGTTCCGCGATGAGGTTCGCGTTTGGAATGCGGTCAATGAGTTGAGTTTCGCGTCCTACGTCACCCCTGCGGTTCCGTCTTAATTTTCAGGCTTCTTCATGTTACAGAACCTCTTGCTGGATTCTGTGATTCCTACAGCGATCGGTCAATCTTGTGTGATCGATCGCTATTTTTTGGCTTAATCAAATCCCGACTAAAAAAGTCGGGTATAGTTTGCGACAATTCGACACCGTGTTAGGATGCTGCGCAATGAGTGATACGGCAGCGTTTTAAACGCTTTTTTGAGACATGACCCAAGCTATTGAGCGCCTGAAGAATCTAAGCACCGCCCCCGCCTTCAACCGCCTGCAATGTAAAGAATGCGGCGCTGAATACGAGCCGGTTGCCAAACACGTCTGTGAAGAGTGCTTTGGCCCGCTGGAAGTCAAATACGACTACGACGTTATCCGCAACACCGTCACCCGCGAGACGATCGAAGCCGGTCCGAACTCCATCTGGCGCTACCGTCAATTTCTGCCCGTTTCGTCCAACGACCCGATCGACGTGGGTACAGGTATGACGCCCTTGGTTGAAGCCAAGCGCCTCGCCCGTCGTCTCGGTCTGAAAAAGCTGTATATCAAAAACGACGCGGTCAACATGCCGACGTTGAGCTTTAAAGATCGCGTGGTCTCTGTGGCTCTAACCCGCGCTCGTGAGCTGGGTTTCACGACCGTCTCCTGTGCGAGCACCGGAAATCTGGCGAACTCCACCGCCGCGATCGCCGCCCACGCTGGCCTGGACTGCTGCGTCTTCATTCCCGCCGATCTCGAAGCCGGTAAAATCCTCGGCACGCTGATCTATAACCCGACCCTGATGGCCGTCAAAGGCAACTACGACCAGGTCAACCGCCTGTGTTCAGAAGTCGCCAACACCCACGGCTGGGGCTTCGTCAACATCAACCTGCGTCCGTATTACTCGGAAGGCTCGAAAACCCTCGGTTACGAAGTCGCCGAGCAGCTTGGCTGGCAACTGCCCGACCACATCGTTGCGCCGCTGGCGTCCGGTTCGCTGTTCACCAAAATCTACAAAGGCTTTAACGAGTTTGTCGATTGCGGTTTGGTTGAAGCTAAAAATGTGCGCTTCAGTGGCGCTCAGGCGGAAGGTTGTTCGCCGATTTCCCAAGCCTTCAAAGAAGATCGTGACTTCATCAAGCCGGTGAAACCGAGCACGATCGCCAAGTCGATCGCGATCGGCAACCCCGCCGATGGTGTCTACGCCCTGGAAATCGCCAAGAAAACCAACGGCAACATCGAAGACGTCACCGATGCGGAAATCATCGAAGGCATGAAGCTCCTGGCGGAAACCGAAGGCATTTTCACCGAAACCGCTGGCGGCACGACGATCGCTGTCCTCAAAAAATTGGTCGAAGCGGGCAAAATCGATCCCGATGAAACCACCGTCGCCTACATCACCGGTAACGGCCTTAAAACCCAGGAAGCCGTTTCGTCCTACGTCGGCGAACCGCTGACGATCGAGCCGAAACTCGAAGCCTTCGAGGCCGCCTTTGAGCGTGCCAATACCCTCAATCGTCTCGATTGGGAACAAACGACGGTATAGTCTGAAGCCGGAGTGATTGAGGACGAGTGAAGTCATTCTCCACAAGCCTTAATCACTCTGGTCATTTAATGAGTTGAGACCGCAATCTATGCGGTCGCACTTCCAGCAGACACAGACAGGCTTTTGTGAGTATCTCTGTTTGATCTAATTGATCTAAGTCGCTCATTTCACCCCCATATTCTTTAGCTCGTTTTTTATAAAGTTCTCATGTCCGTTAAAGTTCTCATCCCGACCCCGCTCCAGAAATTCACCAACGAGCAAGCCACGATCGAGTGTGACGCCAGCTCGATCGCGCAGCTCATCGACGCGCTGGAGTCAAGCTGCCCCGGCATTAAAGATCGTCTTTGTGACGAGACGGGCAAGCCGCGTCGCTTTCTAAATTTTTACGTGAACAGTGAAGATATCCGCTTCCTGGAAAACACGGAAACAGTCTTGAGTGATGGTGATGAAGTCAGCATCGTCCCCGCAGTTGCTGGGGGCTGATGCCTAGCCTCGCGCTGACTTAATCTACACATCGTCATCGCTCAGGTATCACTCATTTTGACGCGCGGAAGTTATTTCAACTTCCGCGTTTTTTGTTGTTGGTCGATGTCCTACGGCTAACAGCCGATCGCGTTTAACATTTCGATAACCTGATCGTTACTGACCAACGAATTTGCGCAGAGAATCCCCGACGCGGCCACCGCCGGAACTCCGATTCCCGGCATCGTGCTATCGCCGACGCGGTAGAGTCCGGGTATGGGCGTCTGGCAACTCGGGAAACGATCGCGTTCGGCAGGAATGGCGGGGCCGTAGGTTCCGTTGTGGCGTCGCAGGAAACGGGCGTGGGTGAGCGGGGTTCCGATCAGATCGAGGACGAGCCGATCGCGCAGATCGGGGATGATGCGTTCTAGAGAGCGATACAGCGATTGGGCGCGATCGTGTTTGAGCTGATCGTAAGCATTGCTAAGTCTGTCAATGTTTGCCCAGGTCTCAAACGGTTCAAGCGTATAGGCATGAATCGTGTGGTGACCCTCGGGGGCGAGGCTGCGATCCCAAACCGTAGGAATCGAGACCATGCAGGTATTGCCCGGTTCAGCGATGTCGCGATCGGGGTTATGGACGATGACATGATGGCCGGTCAGATCGTCGAGACCGTCGGCGCGAATACCGAGATGGAGATGCATGAAGCTGTCGATCGCGGGCGTGGCGATCGCCTGTTGACGATCGCGATCGGGCAGATCGTCCGCGTCTAATAACTGACTGTACGTGTCCCAAATCGTCGCATTGGAAATCACGATCGGCGCGTGCAAAGGTTCGCCGGACTTCAGCCGCACCCCCACGGCGCGACCCTGCTCGATCGTGATTTGCTCGACCGGCGATCGCAACCGCAACACACCGCCCCATTTCTCCAAACCCCGCACCAGGGCTGCAACGATCGCGCCGCTGCCGCCGATCGGATAATCAATCACCGATCGATCCCGTTCACCCAGCATAAACGCCACCTCCGGCGCGATCGTCCCGTGCGCCTTCAGTCCCGACAGCAAAAAGCATTCAATGTCGAGCAAACGCCGCACCCAGGGATCGCGAATATAACGATCAGCGATCCGTCCGACGGATTTGTCTACATCAGCGATCGACGGTAACAGCTTCAGCATCCCGATCGCGTAGCGTGAGAACAGCAGCGGGATCGCCTGCCAGTCCGATCGCAGCGCGATCGACGGCACATCTTTCAAGCCTGCGTACATCCGTAGCATCGCCTGCTCAAATTCGGCAAACTCCGCCGCACCGCTGGGCGTAACCTTGGCGAGTTCGGCGCGATAGCGTTCGGCGTTGCCATAAATCGGGACGCTCCGATCGGGAAAATGATAGTGACCGAGGGGATCGTAGGCGATCGCTTCGACGGTTTCGCCGATCGCGTCGAGGACTTGGCGCAGCGGATTGAGGCTGGTGCGATCGCTCAGGCCGCAATAAAACGACGGCCCCGAATCAAAGCGAAAGCCATCCCGGACAAATTCATGCGCCGCACCACCGGCCACAGAATGGCTTTCGCACACCACCACCCGTTTGCCATACCGCGCCAACATCGCCGCCGCGCACAGACCACCGATGCCGCTCCCAATCACGATCGCATCGTAGGTATGGCTGGTGTTATCACCGGTCATTCTGTCATCCCTCACCCGCTAACTACACCAATTCCACCTGACAATCATCGCCGATCATGAACCGGAGCGCCTTCGGACGCGGTACGGCCTCGCCCAACCGCGCCCGTTGTCCGATCAGGCTATCAACAATCCGTTGTTTAATCCCGGAAATGGTGGCATCGCGCAAAATGACACTGTGTTCGATATCGGTATCCAGCAGGGTGACACCGTCGGCGATGCTACTGTAGGGGCCAATAAAACAGTTTTCGATGCGGCAATTGTCACCGATCGCCACCGGCCCACGAATCAGGCTATTTTTCACCGTTGACCCCGCGCCAATCCGCACCCGCCCATCGATTTTCGTCGCCTTATCCAGCTCTCCCCGAATGTCGGTCACCACCTGGGCATCCAGCACGATTTGATTCGCACTGAGCAAATCATCTTTTTTGCCGGTATCGAGCCACCAACCTTCAATCACGCGCGAGTCCACCGGGCGATCGAGGTCGATGAGTTTTTGGATTGCGTCGGTGATTTCCAGCTCGCCCCGTGCGGAGGGTTGGATCTGGGCGATCGCCTCGTGAATGTAGGGCGAAAAATAGTAAATCCCCACCAGTGCCAGGTTTGACGGCGGATCTTTCGGTTTTTCGACCAAGGCCAGCACGCGGCCATCGGCATCCACCTTCGCGACGCCAAAGGCCGACGGATTTTCCACGGGGCGCAGCAGGATCAGGGCGTCGAGTTGTTTTTCGATGAAGCGATCGAGAAAGGATTTAAGTTCGTGTTCGATCAGGTTATCGCCGAGGAACATGATAAACGGCGAGTCACGGAGGAAGTCCTGGGAAATTTTGACGGCGTGGGCGAGGCCGAGGGGTTGGTCTTGGCAGATGTAGCTAATGGTCGCGCCGAATTGGTCGCCATTGCCGGTGCGCGATCGGACTTCATCGCCGGTTTCGGGGCTGATGACGATGCCGATGTCGGTGATGCCTGCGGCGACGATGCCTTCGATGCCGTACCACAGGATCGGTTTATTGGCGACGGGGACGAGCTGTTTTGCGCCGGTGTAGGTGAGGGGACGCAGGCGTGTGCCTTTTCCTCCTGACAGAATGAGTGCTTTCATCGCTTGGGTTCGGATCGCGCTGGGGGTTGTGGGGTGGATGCATGAACGGGTGATCGGGTTATGGGCGATCGGTGTTCATGGCTTTGTGTGTGACCCGAGTTTACAGGATTGGCACTCTCTCCCTCGTTCAAAGATCTTGAAAAATTGGATTGTTGGTCAACTAACAGCATTCAGTATTGACCTATCCACGATCCATTGTGATGGATCAGCTCCGGCTTCAATAATTTAGCTAATGGGCTGGAATTGTCGGTCGGTGGCGATGCCCACCCTACGAATTATCGACTATATCTTGGATAAACGGTTCGTCAAGACTCAATAATTTGACGCGATGCGCGAAAATGTTGTGCATTCGATCCAGTGTTTGAATCAACCATCGATGCTGACGATCCCAATCGCTATGATTATTAATATCAGCATCTTGACGGATAACAATCCGACAAGTTTTTCGATCAGCTTGCATATCCCACTCAAATGGTTGACCAAACTCAGATTCAGTGTCATCCTTTTGTCGCTGAAGTAATGCAAAATAGCCTTGAGATTCGTTAATATCAGAATGATTTGTGATTAACTCCGCTCTAATTTCGCCACTTTCATAACTTTCAGTTTGACGATTCCAAGTTGAAACAATAGCAAGTAAGAGAAAGCCACTTCGACCGATCGCCAAATTCATCCAATTCTGAGGTAAGGGTTTGGTGGGTTTAATTAGACTTGCTTCTTCAAGAGCCAGTGAACGAAAAGCCGTCCAGCTCAGTACAGGGACAAAAAACGTAGACCTTTTGCTATGAGGACGTTTGAGCCGCCGAAAAGATGTCCATTTTCGCGATTTTCGAGCTGGGCTACCTACTACTTGAATCCTGGAATGCCTATCCTCTCGTTAGTCGGAGATTTCCAGAACACGCTCAGATTAAAGTACGGATATCACACATCCTAAAACTCACCCGATATAGCCTGAAATGCTTATGAGGTAAGAGTTTCATTTTTTGTCCCGGTACTGAGGCCGTCCAGTAGTCAATCTGGAGTTTTTTGATCCCAGTTTGCTGTGCTTTCTCAATATTTTTGGCCGCTCCAATAACGGTCTTGCTCCAATCATTCGGTGTTGCGACAAGATTGAATTTAGGAGCTAAGTCAGAGTCGCCAATCTTCCATAATTCGATTTCTAAACCAAAGAATCGAATCGATTCATCAGTTATTTCGTTCAGCCAGTCTAGAGCGGCTCTATGTTCTTCTGTAAATCGCAATGCAATCCAAATAATTGTAACGGCATTTAATCCAGAAGCATAGGTTAAAAGTTGCCCTAAATGGCCATGATCGGTACGTTCCAGTTGATTCTCAACTAAAACAAAGTCTCCGGTTGCAGTATCTTTGCAAAGTAGGTCAGCTCGAAACAGACCAACTTCTTTTTCTTGCGCCTCTAGCTCCAAATCAATGCCAATACTATTGCCTAATAGACGTATATTTTCTTCCTCTGCTAACCACGGCGTAAAATCATTATCTTCTCGTTCCCAATAGTCACGAATATTGACTTTTACAAGTCTTCCTAATGGCATTTTTTCTGGCATAGTTTAATGACTCAAAAGGAATTCTTGATCGCTGTGATTGATATTAGAGAAATAATTAGCTTAGGTTGTGTTGTTGTTCGAGTTTTAGTTCAACTTTACGAGAAACCTCTTGCTGGAAAGACTCGATCAAATCCTGGATCTCGGCATCTGAGAAAATATTGCCTAAACCTTCTGTTAAAACCTCACCTAACTTCGTACTATCAACATAGCTACAGGACTGACGGAAGAATTCGCCAATTTGATCTCCCCAATCTAAGCCCGCAGAGAGGCTATGACCGATCTCGTCCTCAAGAGCCGCAAACTCTAGTAGTTCAGCTTCACTTAATGAGTAGTGCATAACGTTGCTCCTCAATAGGATTTATCAAATTAGATCATTTAAGTAGAGATCGCCCGCCACTCAAAATAAGTAAGTTGCTCAATCTCTGATTCACTATCATCAGGACTGCCAGGAATTTCTGTCATGTTCAAGCGTCGATAGAACTCCTCAACTTCTGGCAGAGCGTGAAGACCAACACGCCCCCCGAAGCCAAGATCTAGGCTCTTTGAACGAGCAAACTGAACGAGCTGTCTTCCAACCGCTTGAAATTTCGGTGGCTGTTGGATCTCCATTCTATTCCACGGAGCTGTTGCAACAGAGAAAATATAGACAACACGGGCGTCGCGCTCTAGGCGAGAACGCCGACCCGATGCGTCCCAGAGGATAAGTCCTTGGGTGATGTCTTCGTATTCGATCGCCCAGCCTTCTAGCTGTTGTGTCCGAATGTTATAGATTCTCTTTTTGAACACCCAATCCCAATCATAATCAACCTCCCTTGGAGATAATCGCGGTTTCCAAAACGTTGCCACATCATCAAGATGCTTCTCAGTCAGTGGCATGAGTAAACCTGTCACGAGCGCCTTATTAGCCACGTTAACAAGTTGAACCTCAAACATAGACTTGATTCCTGTTTATGTTTTATTGTACGATAATCTAGAACAAGAAATAACGCTGCGCCATCGGCAACACCGTCGCAGGCTCACAAGTCAACAACTCACCATCCGCCCGCACCTCATACGTCTCCGAATCCACCTCGATCGCCGGACACGCATCATTCAACTTCATATCCGCCTTGCCGATCGTCCGACAATTCGACACCGGCGCGATCAGCTTCCGTAACCCCAACGTCTCCGCCACACCCCGATCAATCGACGCCTGCGACATAAACGTCACACTCGTCGCAAACTTCGCCGCACCATAGGCCGCAAACATCGGCTGCATATGCACCGGCTGCGGCGTCGGGATACTCGCATTCGCATCACCCATCTGCGCGTAGGCGATCGTCCCGCCCTTAATCACCAGCTCCGGCTTAACCCCGAAAAACGCCGGTTTCCACAGACACAAATCCGCCAGCTTACCCACCTCGATCGAACCCACCGTATCCGCAATCCCATGCATGATCGCCGGATTGATCGTGTACTTCGCCACGTAACGCTTCGCCCGCTCATTGTCATTACGATCGCTATCGCCCGCCAACGCTCCCCGCTGCACCTTCATCTTGTGCGCCGTCTGCCACGTGCGGATAATCACCTCACCCACACGACCCATCGCCTGAGAATCCGAGGCGATCGCACTGAACGCCCCCAGATCATGCAGGATATCCTCCGCCGCGATCGTCTCCCGGCGAATCCGCGACTCCGCAAAGGCCACATCCTCCGCAATACCGCGATCGAGGTGGTGGCACACCATCAGCATATCCAGGTGTTCTTCCAGGGTGTTGACGGTGTAGGGGCGCGTCGGGTTGGTGGACGACGGCAGCACGTTCGCCAGGGCGCAAACCTTGATGATGTCGGGTGCGTGACCACCGCCTGCGCCTTCGGTGTGATAGGTGTGGATGGCGCGATCTTTGAAGGCGGCGATCGTGTTTTCCACGAAACCGGCCTCGTTAAGCGTGTCGGTGTGGATCGCCACCTGGATATCGTAAAGGTCGGCCACCGTTAGGCAGGTATCGATCGTTGCCGGTGTCGTCCCCCAATCCTCGTGCAGCTTCAGCCCCATCGCCCCGGCTAACACCTGCTCTACCAAGCCTTCGGGTTTAGCACTGTTGCCCTTGCCCATAAAGCCGAGGTTAATCGGGAACGCTTCGGCGGCACGGAGCATCATGTGGAGATTCCACGGCCCCGGTGTGCAGGTGGTGGCATTGGTTCCGGTGGCGGGGCCGGTTCCACCGCCGATCATGGTGGTGACACCGGAGGCGAGTGCCGTTTCGATCTGTTGCGGACAAATAAAGTGAATGTGGCTATCGATGCCGCCTGCGGTGACGATCGAGCCTTCCCCGGCGATCGCCTCGGTTCCAGGGCCGATGATGATATCGATATTGTCCTGAACTAAGGGATTTCCAGCTTTACCAATCTTAAAAATCTTGCCATCCTTGATGCCAATATCCGCCTTGACGATGCCCCACCAGTCGAGAATCAGCGCATTGGTAATCACCACATCCACCGCACCATCGGCGTTCGTGATCGGCGACTGTCCCATACCGTCGCGGATGACCTTACCACCGCCGAATTTCACCTCGTCGCCGTAGGTGGTGTAGTCGCGTTCGACTTCGATGATGATTTCGGTGTCGGCTAGACGGACGCGATCGCCGACGGTCGGGCCGTAGGTTTCAGCGTAGGCACGGCGATCCATTGGGTAGCTCACGATCGGTTCTCGGTTATGGGACTGACAATACTGGTGATGATGATACTAAATTTAGGCGGCGTCGATGGGTTAGAAGTCCGACTTCTCACATCGTCCTGAAAACTGGAACGACAAAGGCTCGTTCCGAAGTGGGACTTCTGCTGAAGTCCTGCCTTTTTCGCTCATTTTATCCAGTCTTCTATTCCTGACTTTCGTCCAGCCGGGAACCCCGTAAAGCCATTAACGTCCTTTAATAGCATGGCTCTAATACAGATCAACGCTTCGTCAGCGTGTCAGGGTAAAGCTCTAAACTGTGGGTCTGCCATTGCGTGATGGTCGTACATCGTCTTAATTTTCTCTTCCGAGAAATTTTAGACGTTGAAAATGTTCGATCGTTAGGTTGCAAACCTCACATCCGTTGAATCGCGACAACGAACCACCCCGCACGCATAAATCACTAGATTATTGACTATGTTTTAGGGTCGATCGCCAATATCAAGCGATCAGTAGATGTAAATGCGCAACTCATCTACGTCTACCGCTCGAACCGTCTGTTGAATTTAACGTTACTCAAACTCAGGTAATCAAGATGGAAGATCTAACGTCTGTAATCGTCGATGACGCAACGACAACAACCGTAGATGACAATACTATTAGTGATTCCTCTACGCCGACAACAACGGCTGTAGATGAAGAGATTATCGATCCCTCCGCATCAACCGATGCAGACCCCGCCGTCACTACCGGTGTCGCCGATAGTGGCCTAAAGTTCACGCTGAAGGATGGTAAAAACTCCGCCGCGATTTCGCTAGCAGATAGCGATGGTGGCGTTCTCGTTTCCGTCTCCGCAACCGAAGATATCCTCGGCGTATTTTTCAATCTCGCCAATGACGAAGCCGCCATCCTCGATGCATTGAGCATCACGGGTGATGATGTCATTGCAACTAGCTTTGTTTCCGATAGCGTCAGCAAACCGGGCAGCAATCCCGGTATAAATCCCAGTGCCTTTGACGTTGGAGTCGAAACGGGCAACGCTGGAGGTGGCCAAGGTGTTCTCACCGAAACCAGTTTTGTGATCAGCGGCATTACGCTCGCAGATATTACGGGTGAAGAATTTGGCGTACGGACGCAGAGCAGCAAGCTGACGGGTGATGCGATCGCGATCCTCGAAACGACTGGAGACGATACGGGTGACAGCATCGATGAAGTCGTCGATGATGTTGCAGAAGACGCATCGATCACCGGCAAATCCTTTGCTATGTTCGGCGAACCGCTAGAAGCAGGTTCTGCGGTCTTCGAGATTCTGGATGCGGATGGTGGTGATGACAACCGCTTTGAGTGGGGTGTTCCGGTTGGGGATAGTTTTGTCAACGTCCTGCAATTCGACGGTCTTGAATTTGATGTTCAAGCTGACGAAATTTTCTCGCTTGGTGATTTGCTCTACACCAACGGTACGGTCAACGAAGCCTTTAATGGTGAGTTTCCGTTTACGCTCAAGCTTGAGTTTGGCGAGCTAACCGCAGATGATGACGATTCGGAAGTCTCTGATGATGATAGTACGTCCGATAGTGTTGATGAAGTCGTAGTTAGCGATTCGTCGGATGATTCGGATGACGATGATTCGGATGATGATGATGCCGATGATGATTCGGATGACGATGATGCCGATGATGATTCGGATGATGATGCCGATGATTCGGATGACGATGATTCGGATGATGCCGATGATTCGTCGATCGGTGGCGAGGACGATGATAACCTCGACGACACGGATGGTGTCGTTAATGAAGTTACGGACGACGATTCCTCTGTTGATGAGGTTTCGGATGTTGCCAGCGATACGCTGTCTTTCGAGTTTCTGTTTGATATCTTTAATAGCCCGAACACCACCGGCGATCCGGTGCTAGATGGCGATCGCCTGCGTCTCAACTCCGGTGGCGTTGCGCCGGTCTCGTTCGAGCTTGACGGCCAAGACTATACGATTCAGCTCATTGGTTTCTCCAGTGATGGCGGCGAAAGCATCCGTACCGGCTTTAACTCACCGGAAGAATCGACGGCCAATGCTGAACTGTTTGCAAAAGTCATTACCCTGTCCGATGACCTGATTGGTTTTTATGAACCGCTGCCTCAGGATGTGGTGGATGAAGTCCTCGGCGATGGTGGAGTTTCGATCGGCGGCGATGCGAATGGCACTGGCGCGGTTGCAGTTTCGCTCCTGATCAAGAGTAAAATCACCCTCCAAATTCATTGGGGTAACACCATCTCTGCGCTGACGGCGGACTACGAAACGATCTTCGATGCAGATGGTGATTCTGATGGCGATGGCCTTGATGAGATCGACCTCAATACTGAAGATTCCAACACGGTGATCACGTCGGATAACGCTGAAGTGATCTTGGGAACGATCGACAGTGATGTGGTGATTTCCGGTGGTGGTGATGACGTAATTGACTGTGCGGAAGGTAACGATATTGCTGTTGCCCTAGGGGGGAATGACCTAATTGAAGGGGGGGATGGCCTCGATATCATCAACGGCAATGAAGGTGATGACATTGTTCGCGGCGGCGGCGGTGATGACATTGTTCGTGGCGGCAACGGTGATGATATCGTAGATGGCGGCGACGGCGATGATATCCTGACAGGCGATCGCGGCGTTGATGAAATCACCGGTGGCGCGGGAGCAGATACGTTCGCATTCATGACCAAACTTGACGTCACAACGCAAACTTCGCTCAGTATCGATATCATTACTGACTACGAAGTGGGTGTTGACCGTCTCGCTATCTCGGCAGACGTCATCCAGGACGTTTCTTTCTCGATCGAAGACTACAACAATGACGGTGCGTCAGACTTTGTTGCTCGCCTTTCCGGCGGCCAAATCTTCGGTGTTGTACTCAACATCAGCGATCCGAGCTTGATTGAAGATGACATTCTGGCTGGATCGATGAACGATTTCGTGACGGTCAATGAGCCTGTACTGGTTTAAATCGCAGCAGAGATCGACGATCGTGCATTTGCATGATTGATTCTTAAGCCGAAGTTGGTCACAAACGACCGAGAACAGCGCCCAGGTGAAGTATTCACCTGGGCGCTCTGATATGAATGACTCCGTACCGGATACGAGGTCAGACGAAATCCGGTTCTGTATGGGAAAAATCAAAAATATAGCAAAAAACGATTTGGTTAGGACGTATCAAAAAAAACTGAAGAGCACTGAGCGGAGTCGAAGTGCGGTTTTTAGCTTGAATGAGAGTGTCCTAATACAATCGGTTTCTGCTATATCTATGAGCACTGAGCGGAGTCGAAGTGCGGTGTCCACCCAAAGCGGTGATCCAGGCTTATACACAAGCGGATTTCGTATCAGGCCGCCAAATCAATCAACTATTGATCCCCCACAGGTCGATCGCGGTACAGGATTCACGGTTTCACCTGCGATTAAAACCACTCCTCCCGCTGGTGATTGTGACCAACCTGACGCTTCTTGGATGGAGTCTTTGATGATGTCATCGTGTTCTGTCGCAGCGGGGGTCAAAGACGTTAGGGGGGGCGCGACCCTGGTTAAACCTCGCACCGGATACCCCGAGAAACGATCGGCGAGGGTTGTATCCGGTGTTTCGGGTAAGCCGCCTTGCCCTGTCATGGTAAATGCGCCGCCACTGGCCGCACAACTTTGAGCGATTTCCGCACTGGGATCGACGGTGTCTTCGGGTAAATCGACAAGGCCAGCGGTGGCATCAATATCGGGGGTGACGATCGCGACGGTTCCGTTAAAGGTTGCTCCGAGGGCGGAGGTGGCGGTGATATCGCTGCGGGGGGTGAGCGTCGGGCGAAAGGTTGTACCGAAAACCCCGATCGCGTCGATCGTAATCTGACCGCCGAAGCTGTCTTCGGCGTTGGCGGTGATATCGCTGTTTTGCTGGGCGATTAGGGTCTCGGTGGTGAGGGTGATGTTGCCACCGGTGGCACGATTGGTGGCGTTGGTGGCGATCAGACTGGTGTTTGCGAGGCGTAGATCGGTGCTAGTGATGGTGATATTAGCGCGATCGCCTGCGGCGGCATTGGCGGTCAGTTGCGCGGCGTCGAGCTGGATTTCGGCTGCATCAATCTGAATATTGCCGCCGAGTCCGGCGATGTCACTATCGACGCGAATTGTGGCTCCGTTGGAGAGCTGTAGGCGATCGGCCTGAAGCGTGAGTGTGCCAGCGTCGCCGGTTCCTGGCGCATCGGCTAAAATCGCGCTGGCGGTTCCTTCCGCTCCGTCGATCAGGGTGCCTGCTTGAGGGGCAAACCCATCGATCGCGACCGTTCCCGCTGCATTGATGGTCACATTGCCCCCTGGAAAATCGCCCAGGGTCGAAGCCGAAATCTGCGCTCCGTCGGTGAGGCTGAGATCTTCGACGGAAAGCACGATCGTGCCGCCAAAGCCTGCACCCTCGGTTTGGGTCTGAATCGTCGATCCGTCGCTGAGGTGAAGTTGGGGCGTTGCAATTTGTACCGTGCCGCCATTGCCGATCGCGCGGGCTTCGACGGCTCCAGCGATCGTGCTGCCACTGATGCGAATCGATTCGCTCGCCCGTAGGTCGGTGACACCGGCATTCCCTGTCCCGTTCGTGCTGGTGGAAATCCTCGCCCCATCGTCTAGGGCGATCGTTCTGGCTTCAATGCGCAAATCGCCGCTATTGCCCACCGAACCGCTGTCCGCATCGAGTGCGAGAGTGCTGTTTGTAATCTCGACGGTGTCGGCCACGATCGTAATCGTGCTGCCCGTACCGATCGCATTGTCATCAAGTTTGGCTTCGATCAGTGCCTCATTCGTAATCAAAACCACCGGAGCCACCAACACCACCGCCCCGCTCACGCCGCGCCCGCGCTCGTCAATTTCGACCTGAATTTGGCCGCCGTCGATGTCGAGGCGATCGCTCGCCACAATTTCGACCTGCCCCACCGTCCCCTCGCCGTCCACTTCTGTCTCGATTTCCGTCGCGTCGGCAATCCGAATCAGCGGCGCACGCAGGATGATATTGCCGCCGTTGCCCACGGCCTGACCGTTGACTTCCACATCGAGATCGCTGCCCGCCTCCAGGGTTAGACTCGTCCCCGCTTCGAGGATCAAATCGCCAGAGTCACCAATGCCGCGCATCGTGCCGGACAGCTTCGCCGATCGCACCACGATCGCTTCGGCACGCAGCGTGATGTTGCCACCATCCGCGATCGCCAGCTCCTTGACCTCATTAAAAATGCCCGTCGCTGTGCGTTCGCCACCGAGGGAGTCGATCGTTAACGTATTCTCTGCCGTAACCTGAATCTCGCCCCCATTCCCGGTTCCAAAGGTGGTCGAGTCCAGCCGTGCGGCTCCGAGGATATCAATATTCGGTGCGGCCAGCGTGAGATCGCCCGCTCGTCCCGCGCCGCGCGTTTGGGTCGAGACCAAGGCGTTACCGTCGTTTATTTGGAGGCGATCGCTCGCAGTTAATCGAACGTTACCGCTATCGCCAGCAGCAAACGTCACCGCCGACAGTTCGCCGCCGTTCGTAATTGCGATCGTCGCGGCCTCGATCGTCACATCTCCACCGATCCCCCAATCGCGATTCAGGGAAAAAATGGCGCTACTGTCACCAAAATTGGGATTAAAAACACCGGGGGCGATCGCTTCGCGGGACGTGGTGTTGGGTGTGCCGGGGGCTTCCAGGGAAAGCTGTAATACGTAGGTTCCCCCCAGGCGAACCGGCTCACCGATCACGGGTTCAAAGGTGGTGGCACTCGCTGCGCCACTATCGAATTCCCCGACGCCGAGGACGTAGGTTCCCGCCTCGGGTAGTGTCAGATCAAGATAGGCGTCAAAGTTGCTGGTGCTGCCTGCTGCGCCGAGGCTGGGGTTAAAGACTCCCGCCGTGCTGTCGATCAGGTTGGCGCGATCGTAGTCGAGCAAAAAGATTTCGGTTCCCATGCTGCCAGGGCTGCCGTCATCAAATAAACCATTGCCGCCAAAGTCAATATCGAAGATGGCGCGGCTGTTGGGGGTGTCTGTTGCAAAAATGTAGTAGTCGAAAACGGCATCTTGGGCGGTGGCGAGGACGGTGTCGCCGCTGCGGATATCGGTGGCGGTGCGGGCGAGGCTGAGGTGAGGGATGGTGTCGGCGGCTTCAATATTGGGGTCGGGGTCGGTGGTGAATTCGAGGCCGGTGAGGTCGTAGGCGCTGGGTAAATCGCTAAAGGGCGAGACGCGAAACCGATCGCTGCGTCCGTTGATCGTCACGGCATCACGGGCGCGAATGGCGATCGCTCCGGCATCACCGATCGATCGGGCTTCGCTCAAAATTTGCCCGCCATTGCTGAGAGTCAGGCGATCGACATCGAGGTGAATCGCGCCACCGTTGCCGAGTCCGGTGGTTTGCGCTGCGATAAACCCGCGATCGCTCAGATTGACCTCCGGTGCGATCGTCACAATATCGCCGCCCGTAGCTCTGCCGGTGGTTTGGGAAAAAATACCGCTGTATTGGCCGTCAGCAGTGAAGCCCGCGATCGTCACGCGATCGCTCAGATCCAGACGGATTTCGCTACCTGTCAACGGTGTATCAAGTGAATCATTGGCGATCGACTGTATCCGACTGCCGCCGAGAACATCGAGGCTTGTCCCGACAATTTCCACCCCGCCCCCTTGGACGATCGCGGCTTGATTTAACGCGATCGCGCCACCGCCCAACACCAAGCGGTCGGGCGCGATTAGCTCACTACCCGCGATCCGAATCGGCGCAATCCCCGCACGGTCTATCTCGCTGCCCAACTGCAAACCGAGCGGCGTCGTCACACTCAAAACCGCATCCGTCGCCGCCGGACTCACCGCACTAAAAACCCCACCATCTGCAAACAGCAAGCCCGTCGCTGTACTGCCAATAAACGATCCTCCCAGATCCAGTCGCGCATGTTCCCCAAAGGTCAGCCCGCCGGGACTGAGGAGGTAGAGATTCGCCGCACCGTTCGCGCGGAGGAGACCATCGATCGTCGTACCGCGATCGCCAGTGATGCGGGCGATGATGTTGTCGATCGCGGCGGTCTGGACAAACTCGGCGATCGCATTCGTGGGTAGATCGAACTGACTGAAGCTATGGAACAGGTTCGACCCGGCGATCGTCCCGTTCGTGATCTCAAAGGTATTACCGTCGAGGGTCACGCGTGACGGCGTCGGTAATGTGCGGTCTGGGACGATTTGGGCGCAAACGGGTACAGCGATCGGTAGCGCTAACAGCGACGCGATCGTACCTCTCAACGTTCCCAGTCCGACCATACTCAATCACTTTATTTAAAGGCGAACACGATGGCGCACCCAAATTTGTATTTCCAGGCTCAGGATATACACGGCCAGCATTTAGACGACTCTCGCTTTGAGTTCGCCATTGGAGCATCGAGCTGGATAATAGAATAGACCGGCTGTTGTCGATGTCAGTCGATGTCAAAGAAGCTGAGGCATGATGCCTTAGCTCTGTATTTATACTAGTATGATCAATCGCTGAATTGCTTGACGATATAGAACTTCAAGATTCGGTTAAGACTCGTGCAAACCGCCATGATCGATCAACTCATGCGGCAATTTCAGGCGACCGATCGCGCAGCTTTTCGGCCAACTTTTTTAAGCTAAAAGGGTCAAATTGAGCCGGATACTTGTCTGATTTTGGGGCGATGAGTGAGGCGATGCGTGGAGCGATGCAGAACGATCGTGAGTATCTCGTTCGTCCTAATGTATTTTGTGATTATCTTGTGTAATTTCGATCGCGGACGTTCATGTCTTCAGGCGCTAGGGTGGTCTAGTTACTAGACTTAACCGTCATGAAATAACGCTATAACTCCCTAAAATCTTCAAAAAGATCGGCACGTTAGAAACTTCAATACGTTACGCAAGCAATACGATAAATAGGCCTGAAATACTAGATTAATTCTCTGGAAAATGATTTTTTTAGCAATACACATCATCCAGATAGGCGAAAGCTTCAGTACCGAGACGAAAGTTGTGAGTCAGAGGCTGAAAGTTCCTTTAGATAAAGGCTGTGTCGATCTCAACCCTCTCGCAAATTCGAGAAAGCTAAAATCACTGCTCTGTAAGGGTTACAGCTTTCCCTAATGATTTTTTGTCCCGGTACTGAGGACGAAAGCATACATAACACTGCTCTCTCATTAAATTTATGAATTAAAGCTCACAAGTCAATTTTATTTGTAGATTTTAGAGAATGCATCCGAAAGCATACTGAACAATTTGATCGTTTCTCTAGCATTTTTGCTATGTTCCCTCTGTTTCTAGTTTCTGTATCGAAAAAGACCGCTTTCATCTCTTTTCGACCTTACGAATTCTATTTATGATTAGAGAATCCCCGAACCGTTTTGATCATCGCTGTCAAATACTCGTTTGGTTGATTAGCAGTAGCTTATTAGGACTCGGTGTCTGCGTCATTGTGGGTGGTTGGCTCCTTGGGATCGATGTCCTCAAGGGTCTCTTGCCTGGATTACCCACCATGAAGGTGAATACCGCCCTATGTCTGATGCTCGGCGGTATCTCATTAGCACTCGCTCAAAAAACATGTCTTTGCCACGTCAAACAATGGCGACGGGGCTATCGGTTTCTCGGTTTTGTGGCGGCAGGACTGATGATCTGGATTAGCGCTCTCACGCTAGCCGAATACAGTTTAGGCATCGAGCTTGGTGTTGATCAGTGGCTTGTGCTTCAGCCAGAACCAGCAGGCAGCGTGGCCGCACCCGGACGTATGGCTCCCAACACCGCTGCGACCTTTTTGCTTTTGGGGATCGCGCTGATCTGGGTACACTCATCGCGATGTGGTGTTGCTAGCCAAGTTTTCGTATTGCTGGCCGCCCACGTTGGGTTTGTGGCTCTCGTCGGCTACCTCTATGAAACGACGGTGCTATACGGCGCTGGTAGCAAGACGGGTATGGCGATCCATACTGCGCTGGGAGCGATCGCTCTGAGTGTGGGCGTGCTTTGCCTATTTCCCAACCGGGGCTGGCTAGCCCTGTTATGGGATTCAAAGCTCGGAAGTGTAATGCTGCGTCAGCTACTGCCGATCGTGATCGTGGCGCAGCTATTGATCGGATTATTCGCCGAAACCGCTCAGATCCGAAATTACTACGGGGTTCAGGCCAGCAGCGCTGTTACCACTACGCTTAGTTTGATCCTCCTCTCTACGCTTATTACCTGGAAAGCACATAAACTCAATACTTTAAATGCGATTGAAATTAAAACACGCCAGCGACTCGAAGCCTCACAGCAGAGACTTTCAGGCATTTTAAATAATGCCAATGATGCCATTATCACTACAGATCAAAATCAATGCATCATTTTGTTCAATCGAGGAGCAGAAAACCTATTCGGCTATCGCGTTCAGGAGGTGATCGGCCAGCCGATCAATCTGCTAATTCCCGAGCGATTTCATGGTGTTCATGATCAACACGTTGAGACATTTCACCGATCGCAATACTCCTCTCTGCTGAAGGATGAACGCCGCGAAATTTTTGGGCTTCGTCGGAATGGCAGCGAGTTTCCTGCGATGTCGTCCGTCTCATCCCAAGAAATACAGGGTGAAACGCTATTCACCGTCTTTTTACGCGATATCACCGCTTTAAAACAAGCATAACAAGCCCTGAAGAGCTACAGCGAAAATCTTGAAGAACAAGTCGAAGAACGTACCGAAGAGCTTTCTAAAAGCCTGCTAGCCTTACAAAAATCAGAGGATCATCTCTACCATCTAGCGCACCATGACACCCTAACCGGTTTACCCAATCGGTTGATGCTCCATATCCGCTTGGAGCAGAGTCTTCAGCACGCTAGCCGACAGCGTACCAAAGTGGCGATCGTGTTTATCGATCTCGACCATTTCAAGCGCATCAACGATAGTCTAGGGCATTCGAGCGGCGACTCTATTTTGCAGCAAGTGGCTTTACGTTGGCGTCAGATTTTGCCCGCCAATGATAGTTTGGCTCGAATTAGTGGTGATGAGTTTGTTGCTATTTTGGTTGATGTTGAGTCTGTTTCACAGGTCAGTTTTGCCATTGCTCGCTTGATGGAAGCGCTAGAAACATCGTTTAAACTCATCGGAGAAACCTACCCGGTTCACATCACTGCCAGTATCGGCGTTAGCCTGTTTCCAGACAATGGTTTGGATGTGGCGGTTTTGCTACGCAATGCCGATACCGCCATGTATCGCGCCAAAGAGGAAGGCCGCAACACGTACCGGTTTTATACGGCGGAAATGACGACGGCTGCCTTTGAATATATGTGGTTAGCCAATGCCTTGCGTGAGGCGCTTAATCGTGATGAATTGAGATTGGTGTATCAACCTCAAATTGATTTACAGTCTTTGAATTGGGTTGGCTGCGAAGCCTTGCTGCGGTGGCAACATCCCGAAAAGGGAAGTATTTCACCGGTTAAGTTTATTCCGATCGCCGAGCAAAGTGGCTTAATCAAAGAAATCGGCATCTATGTTTTGAAAAAAGCCTGTGTCCAGACAAAATCCTGGCTCGATAATGGGGTGAATATTGGCCGTATGGCCGTTAATATTTCAGCGGCACAATTACAAGATCCAGATTTTGTTCGAGTTGTACAAGCTGCACTTGAAACAAGTGGTTTATCGCCTCAACATTTAGAGCTAGAAGTCACAGAGGGAACCTTGATGGGTCGCGCGGAGAGCAATATTGAACAGCTCGAACAGTTGCGACACATTGGTATTCATATTTCAGTGGATGATTTTGGCACGGGTTATTCATCTCTCAGCTATTTGAAACAGTTACCGATCGACAAGCTGAAAATTGATCGTGCTTTCGTGAAAGATATTCCAGAAGATGTAAACGACATGGCGATTTGTAGTGCCATTCTTGCACTCGGTCAGGCGCTCGATATACGCATCATTGCTGAGGGAGTGGAAACAAATCAACAGGCTGAATTTCTACGATCGAAACATTGTCATGAAGCCCAGGGCTATTTGTATAGCAGGCCGATCGAAGCTGGGGAAATCACACGGTTATTTCTCGACCTATAAATCCCACGGATTGGCTAACTGATCGGCTAATAGATCGATCGCGCGTACCATCCGCGCCGAATCCCAGCCCCGATGCAATGCCGCCCCGATCGCCGCACCGCCCGCCCCGACGCCCTCTTTCACATAGCCCTGCTCATACACCCGCAACGTCCCATGACGCGACCCCGATAAATCCAGCCGCGACGCCAACAGCGGCGCACCCAGCGATCGCGCTAGCTTCACCGCCCCGGCTGCCGCATCTTCAATCACCCAGCGCGTCGTTCCCACCACGACCCGATCGGCTCGCCACGTAAATCCACCCACCCGCGCGAACCGTCGCGCCAACTCCCACACCGCTAACATTTGCGTCCCCCCGGCCAGCAGCACCGGCACATCGGCTTCGATCGCACCCAGCACCATACCGGCTGCCACCGGCTGCATCGGATCGCCCACCGCCGCGATCGCCGCGATCGGCTCCAGCGGTAACCCGCAACCCCGCCGCGCCAACGCCTCTAGCCCCGATCGCACGACCCGATCCTTCAAGCCGCGATCGCACTGCACCAAACTGCTACTCATCAACCCGCTGGCCTCAATCCCGATCGCCGTCAATACCCCGAGCGCCGTCGTCGTTCCCCCCACGACACATTCCCCGATCGCCAGCCAATGCGCTGCCTCACCCGACTCACTCCACGCCCGCCCCAGCTCCAAACCGCGCTCAAATAACCGTTCGACGACGGCGCGATCGAGGCTGCGGCCACTCGACACGCATCGCGCTGGGGGACTCTGTAGGTCGATCGCCGGTTGGCTGAGGGCGTAGGGCAGTCCGGCATTGATCGCGTGGATTGGCCAGCCGAGTTCGGTGGCGATCGCGCGGGAAATTAGCACCGGAGATGCACCGGCGACGAGGGGAGGCAGGGGGTAAAGGGGATCGCGCGTGTCGCCACTGACGAGAAAATCGAGGTCTGCATTGGCGGTGAATAGCCGATCGTGGGGCGTCAGACCCGCAGCGGAAATCTGATCGATCGCCGCCGTTGCCGTAAACCCCGCGACACAGACGAATCGGGGCGCAGTTCCACGCACGCGATCGCACCAGGCATGGACGATCGTCGGTTCGTTGCAGATCGCGATCGACGATTCTCCCAACACTGAAACCACGCTAAATTCACCCGATTGCGAATACCGCCAAACACCTCTACTGACCCACTGATGTTGCTATTTGATACCAACCCAAATCCCTAAAAATCAAACTCATCACTTTTATCATCACTCTCCTGCTTTTGCCGATCGTCGCGTTCGTCATTGACCATATTCGCTGCCTTGCTTGCTTTGGTCGCAGGGTCTGAGCTTGGTTCTTCGTCGTATTCCACATCCAGCAAAACCTGAATCCACTGAGGCGGGCGCGGAATCGGATTACCCAGCCGATCGAACAGCAGCAGTGCCACCAGATGCACAACCAAAATGTACACCGCATTATTCACCACAATCATCGCCGTCGCCGACCACTGCACCAGTTCAAGACTGGGCTGCACGAACATCCCCAATTTTTCCAGCGCCCAGTTGATCAGTTCGGTCACCTGACTGGTGAAATACACCCACAAATCTTGGTTGAGAAAGACCGATAACAGCCAAATTTTAAAAAAGATGCCAAACGTGCCGAGAATTGTGGCCATCGCGATCGAAAGCCACCACTTCGCCCGCTGCGTCCAGAGCCATCCGAGTAGTAGACCCTGAAAGCCATAGGGCATCAGGAATAAAACACTTCGCGCTGGTCCCATCAGCACCGACAGCAATAGTCCCGAAACCGCTGTCGCCATCAGTGCCTCTCGCTTATTCCAGCGGAGGTACACCAGGGCGATCGGGATCGGGAAAAACAGCCGCAGGATGGGACCGAGCGGAAAGTAGTAATCGATCAGCCAAATGAGGCTGCCGGTACTCGCTAGAAAGGCCGTCTCAACTAAGGCAAGCGCGGACGATCGACGTGTTGCGATCGATCGGCGTGGGGAATCAGGCAGGGTCATCTTAATTTGGTTGAGTTCAGTCGCGATCGCCCTTCACTAGTTGAGCATTCGTTCCAGGCTATAGACATCGGGAATCAGCAGCGTATCGCGCTCACGCTCGATCAAGCCCTTCTTTTCCAGCTTGCTGAGGACGCGCGTCACGGTCTCCCGCGCTAAACCGCTGAGACTACTCAGCTCACGGTGGGGCAAATTGGGAATACGCATCCCGCCACTCGTGCCTTGTTTGCCTTGGCCTTCCGCTAAAAACAGCAAGATATCCGCGACCCGCGACGTACTGTCCGACTCGCGCAGCCGTAGACGACGGTTCACCTGACGCAGACGACGCCCCATGAGTTGCGCCAGACGAATCCCGGCGAGCGGCTCCGTTTTGACGAGTTTGACAAAATCTTGGGCGGGCATATTGCCGATCGTGGTCGGCGCGAGGGTGATCACGTCGGTCGATCGCGGTACTTCATCGAGTGCGGCCATCTCGCCAAACACTTCACCGGTTCCCAAAATATTGAGGGTGATTTCTTTGCCGTCGAGGTTATAGGTACGAATTTTAGCCCAGCCTTCCAGGATAAAATACACCGAACTTCCCCAGTCATTCTCAAGCAAGATCACTTGGTTTGGCGGATGAGTTCTGGCAACCACGTGGGAGAGCGCACTTTCGATCGCAGCATCTGGCAAACCCTCAAAAAATGGGGTCTCACGTAATAGAGCCTCGATTGGATTGTCGCCGCGTGGGTTGTGTCGATCGTCCATAGGTCGCTAGTTTGACTCGTGATAGTGTGGCCCAATTGCCCACAGGGCAAGCATGTTAACGGCCTGAAATCATAGGAAGCGCAGAACGCTTACGGCCTGAGTTCACCGTGCTGGCTTCAGAATTTGGCGAAAAAGGTATCGATCTCTACAGAGTGATATAGATTCGAGATGATTAGTGTAGCCGATCAACTCTATGGGATTTGCATCACCCGAAATGAAGTCCAGGGCAAACGCATACTCCCAATGAATGCCCTCATTCCCCATCCCCTTCTCCCAAAATGGGAGAAGGGGAGCAAGATTTTAAGGATCAAAGTCCCTCCCCCGGCCTGAGAGAGGGATTTAGGGTGAGGGTCTGCCGAGTATGCGTTGACCCTGAAATGAAGTCCTACCCGTGCATTTTACTTTCTTGTTACACCTCAAACGGCCTCGATCTTGAATCAGGCCGAATTGATTGCGAATTCCTGTGAATTTTTGCAATTTATCTTTAGGTTTCAGCTCAATCAAGATACATCTGTTGTCTGATTGTGTTGGGGAACGTTTGCTTTAGGAGATCGAGAGCTTTGAAAGTGATCGTTTTTCGCTGGATTTTAACGTCTTAAACCTGAGCGTTTATGGCATGGTAGATCGAGGGGCATTTTTGATCGAGATAGGGTCTGGCATCGGAAGCGAAGGACTCTCTGTTGCACATGGCTAAACTGCGATCGCATCCGATCACGATCGTAATGGGAATCTCCCCAATCTTTTCGCCCCTTGAACACAGTCTAAATTCTAAATACCGCTGAAATCGACTAATCGATCCACTGAGAGACCGCCGCATCTCTTCGATTAGATGATCTAGATCGATCGCCTTGCTGAAAACTCAATCCGCTGACAGTTCGCCGAAGAGGAACGCTCGTGACTTCTCGCCCCGATAACATCCAAGCACTCATTGCTGAAATTGACACGATCATCGGACGCGCCACCGAACAGTTACACGGCGCTCCGGCGGATGCTGTCCCGCAGGAGTTGGCGTTGCTTCAACAGATTCGGCGCTATCTCGATACGCAGTCCAACCCATCGCCCGATACGCAGTCCAACCCATCGCCCGATACGTTGCCCGATACATTGCAAGGCACGAGCCGCGTCGTCTCGGAACAACATCGTGATATTCCACTGAGTCCGCTGAGATCGTTGCCCCCCATGCGTGAGACTGCCATGAGCCAACCAAACCCGTCCTCAGACCCAACGGAAATGCCCGGATATCTAGACGCGATCGAGCTTGAAAATATTGTGCGTAGCGCCCTCAGTCTCGATCCACCGTTTTCGGGGTCGGCGGATTCTAGCCCTGCTATGAGCAGTTCCCCGAGCAATTCCCCGAGCAATTCCCCCACCTCAACTCCGGGAACGGGTAGCGACAGCTCTGAATCTGGCCTTGCACGCGACATTATGGTGTTGCATTCAAGCCTGCTACAACCCCTACGCCACGATCTCGACACCCTGCGCCAGGAACGCGATCGCCTTGCCAGCGAAATCCAGCACCTACAAACCCAAGCGCAGTATCAAAACAGCCTCCTTCAGCAGCAAAGCAACCAAGAGCGCACGATCGCGACCTTTGTGAGTACGCTTCAAGATCGCCTCCAACATGCGATCACTCAGCAGCTTGGCGGGATGCTGCAAACCCTCGAAACACGCCTTGTTAACTACTTCAGCGCCTATTTCAGTACCAACCGCCTGCCAGATAGCGGCGCGACCAGCTCGCCGGTACTCCATCCCGCCCAACGTTTCGAGCAAGTGCAGCGCCTTCAGGCCGATTCTGATCGGCTGCTGCTCGAACTCGACGGCAAGCTACAAACGAGCTTTAACGCTGTGCTGTCGAATATTCGCAGCTACGAAGATTCTCTCGCGACCAGCGTTGAGAAAATGCATCGCCTGAGTCAGCAGGGTGATGCGATCGTGCAGGCATTGGTGGATCGGGCTGCAAATGTGTTGCCGAGCGGTGTCGCGACGACGGCTCGCGATGCCGACGAAATCGAAGCCACGATCGATCCGGCGGTCATGGATGATGATGACGGCGAGGTTGTCGATTTATCCGATCCGGCGGATACGGCGATGGACATGCGCGATCGTGCTGCCGCCTCCTTTGGCGTCGCCTCCACCACTTCGACGACGGCCACCCGCGCGATCGTGCCACCGCCTGAGCGGATTACAGCGCTAACCGATCTGACCGCTTTACTCGAAACGCCCCAAGACGACGACATACAAAACGAGGAGCTACCGTTCGGAGAATTCATCGTGCCGCTTGAACCGGAAACCGTGGCGGCTGATTCGGTGATGGATGATTCGGTGGCGGCTGATTCGATCGCCGAGATCTCAGATACCGTGGAAGCTATGGACGTGTTGGATGAGAGCGAGGGCGCGGATCATCTGGCTAGCGAAATGGATGCCGTGGCGGACGATGCTGAAGCTGCGATCGACGATACGGATCTTGACCGTACCGATTTTGACAATATAGATCGTCAAGTGGACGAACAAGCGGACGATGTGGAAGTATCTGAAGCCGCTACGGGTGATGAAGTTTCCGATGATGTTTTGAGCATCGATTCGATCGTCGAGACCGATGAAAGCGAAACCGACGACGCCGAGGCTGACGACGCCGAGGCTAACGACGCCGAAGCAATCAGCACGATTGAGCCAGCCGACGACGATCGCCTCGCCGATGAAACCCTGTCCGACGACACCAGTGCTGAAGCAGACGAAACCGTCTCCGGTGAAGCGATCGGCGGCATCGCGATCGCCGCAGCCAGCCTCGGGGCGATCGCCAGTATTGCCAATACCGTTACCGATGCAGCTCTCGACGCACTGACCGCCGACGAGCCACCTGAAAATCCTGACAATACGGAAACCGAGCTTTCTCTTCTAGAATCTCCAGAATCTCTAGAGAATACGGACGTTATCGATCGTCATGAAGATTTCGGCGAGGATCTCATCACAGCCTTTGAAGAAGAAGCGGGCGAAGAGGAAGCGGGCGAAGAGGAATCAAGCCCAGAGGAATCAAGCCCAGAGGCATCAAGCCCAGAGGCATCGGAATCACCGAACGAACAGGACAGTTGGCTCCTTGAGGACGCATCCGAGGAAAGCGAGAACCCGGGTATATATGATGTACGCGGCACCGACGGCGAAATCATGCTCGATGACGTGATAAACGACGCCGAGCCAAACGAGAGCGATGTCCCCCTCCGCTGGAATGCGATTCCCGAAGAGATGCAAACGGGTCTCGATAGTCGCTGGTTTGATGACGACGAGGACGCCAACGAGGAGATTGACAAAATCGATCCACCGGCATCGTCTGAGGTGAACCCGGATCTGTATTCATTTGCCGCAGATGAAGCAGACGAAGTCGATGAGATAAACCATATAGATGAAGAAAACGATGACTTGCTCGGTGATCCGATCGACTTCGAGCCATTTGACCTAGGCGATACCGACACGATGGATCTCGAACGTGCAACGCCTCTCATTCCCGGCTTGCCTGCCGAGACACCGCGAACCATCGAAGAAATTGCTCGCGACCTCAGTCAGCGAAACGCTACGTCCGATCACAACGTATACATTCGCCCCACCGAAATTGAATCCGGTCTTGCCGCCTTTTTTGATCTGCCCAGCGACGATGAGGATGTCACCGATCCGTCGATGATGCCAACCATGATCGAGGCGTTGCAGGCTCCTGACGATATCGAAATCATCGCTCACATCACGGAAGATGACGACGTTGACGAGATTGGCGACGTTGATAACGATGACGATCCCCTCGATCGCGTCCTCTCAGAATTTGCCCCGCTCGATGAACCAGACGACGATGTTAATGCGAGTCCTGACGCTGAACTATTCGGGTTCATGGACTTTGAAGCGATCGCGGCTCAAGTGATCGCGGAGGACTCTGAAACAGACCTTATTGTCGAGAACCTAGACACCGAAAGCCCAGACACCGAAGATCTAGACACCGAAAATACCGAAGCTTTTGACGAACAAAGTCTTGCTTTTCCTGCACTGGAGTCTTCACGAACAAAGTGGTCTTCTTTACGACCCCGGTTCACGACACCCAGCGTCGCCCACACTGAGTCAGACGAACTCGATCTAACCGCGCAGGAAATCGAAGACGTTAAAAATCTTGAGCCTGACGAGCCTGACGAGTTTGATGAGCTTGACGCGATCGCTGAGCAAGTCATGATGGCGGACACCGACTCCATCACGGAAAACACCACCGCAACCTTCGAGACCATCGCCGATCCCTGGAGCGAAACCGCCGCAACTTTCCCGGATGATGACGCCTCACCCGAAGCTCTATCCACCACTCAAGCTGAACCCGTCAATGCCGATGCCAATGTAAGCGAGGCTGACATCGATCGCATCGATCTTAATGACACCCTTAATGACACCGACAGCCCCGAATGGGATGAAGTCTCCACCGTCGAGGCTGATGGGATTGCGGCAAACGCAGCCAACAGCGAGGAAGAGGAGTTAGACCTAGAGGAAAACTGGAACGATGATTTCGGTTTAGATGATGACGCCGAAGTCGGACTAGAGAGTTTTGGTGAAACCGCGATCGAGGCTGAAAACTGGGCTATCACCGACCCGTCTGATAGTGCAGACGATCCAGACGATTCCGGCGATTTCATCGCAATGGCGAACTCCCTCGTTTCCGACTTTGATGCGGATGATTCGTTCGTGGACATCGAAAGTGATGAGGCTGATTTTGACGACGCTGACGAAGCTGATTTTGATGATTTCGCGACGATCGCTGCCCAAGTTTTGACCGAGGATGATGATCTTCCCGCCCTCGATCTGGACGAAGAAACTCCGATGTCAGCGCCAACGCCGCGCACGATCGAGGACGACCCAGCCGCAGACTCGATCGCCGTCATCGCCACAGATGAATCCACCGATTTCGCCAGCGACGCCCCACTTGACAGCAAACTCGGCAGTGAATTCGACAGCGAACTCGACACCGATCTCTGGACAGATAATACTGATGAAAATCTGAGTTCTACCACCCCGGACATTTCCGCGAATACCCCGGCGACTGATGTAACGAATCAACCTCCGATCGCTGACCCCGAATCCGAGACCGACAGCTTTGAATTCGACCCCTCTACATTTGGGCAAGACTCCGAGATTTCAGCAGAAGATAACTGGGCAGAGGACGACTTCGGTGACGACCTCAGCGATGACCTCAGTAACGAACCCGAGGCCGCATCCGTCTTGCCGCAAGACGAGCATCATGCTGTCGAAATGGGTAGTACGGACGATGTTACGTCGTCTGCTTTAGAAGGGTGGGGAGCCGTTGAAATCGAAGATGCCACCGTTGCAGATCTGGGGACAGAAGTGGCCGATGAAGCCACAGCTTGGGGCGATGAATCTCAGGAATGGGAGGACAACAATGACTGGTATGACGATGACCTCGATGATTCAGAAGAGCTTGTCATTCCAGAACCGTCAGTACTGATCGCCCCAACTCTCGATCGCACAAAAAACACGACGCCCGGCAGTTTAGACTTTGAGTCAGATTTGGGTGACGAGTCTACGGATCTGGATCTCTCGCTTGAAGGCGATCTTGAGGATGGAGATGAATTTCTGCTTGAGACAACCGACGATCAATCGGCAGATTTTTCGGGCGACACGTTGGGCGAGTTGATCGCTGAGGAGGCTCTCCGTGATGATGATTTAGACTTCGATGACAGCGAAATCTTCGGAATGCCGATCGTTGAGGAGGCAGAGCCGGAGGATGTGGAGGAATCGGAAGAGTTAGAAGGGTCGAAGACGTTGCTTGAGGAGGCAGAGCCGGAGGAGCTGGAAGAGTCGGAGACGTTGACTGAAAGCTCGATCGAGCTTTGGGAAGATGTAGAAGATTCGGAAGACGCAGAAAACGCGGAAGACGTTATCGAGAACCCAGAAAGCAATACCTCGGAAGCACCTAGCGCCGTTGCAGAATCTTCCACGATCGCCAATGCTGCGGTAGACCCCTCTGAGCCGGTGACACCGCAATCTGATGACTTTTCTGATGACGTTATCGCCGAACCCGAAGCGATGCCCAACTCCGATCCAGAGCGTCTCTCGGACGACATCATCGAGGAAGATACGGCGATCGACTTCGATGCTGGCCTAACATTTGAAGTTGAACCCGATCTCGGTGAACTCGATCTCGACGAACCCGATCTAAGTGAACTCGATCTAGAAGCCGAGCCAGAGTCCACAGCCGAAATCGAACTAGAACCGGATGTTGAGCCGGAAGATATTGAAGGCGAATACGAACACGAATACGAATACGAATACATCTTGGAAGATGAGGAGGACAGTCTCACCAGCGAAGTATTACTGACCGAGGAGTCCAATATTCCAGAGGTCATATTGGGACGAGACATCGCAGTTAATCTCGATCTGTTCGCTGAAGATGACACGCCCGAGGCCGATCCTGTGCTGGCTTCCTTCGAAGTGCCACCCGGAGTTCCCGTCGAGCAAGATATTAGCAACGCGATCGAGCCACTCGATGAACCCGTGATCGAACGGCCCGATTCGGAACCCGACGATATTTCGGTTCCTGCACTTGAGCGCGAAGATCCCGACAGTCTCGTCAGCGATGAGCCTACGACGGCGCTGGAGGAAGACGACATCGAGGAGCCGATCGCGCAAGAGATCAGCGAACCGGAAGCCACGCCAGAACCGGAGTTAGATGAACCAGAAGAACCCACGGCAGCGAGTCCAATCCTCCCCCTAGAACACGACGAAAACGTCGTGACGCCGACAGAAATCTCGACGGGCGAAACGGATTTGATCGCCGATCTTGATCGTGAAACCACCGCGATCGGCAATCGTATCGATGAGGATGAATTTCTCGCGATCGAAACGGTACTCGCAAGTCAACCCACCGAATCAACGTCCAAAATCGACCTCAACATCATGGCCGATTTAAATTCCGAAATCGTTTCTGAAGCTGATTTTGAGGTTGATTCTACCGAGGCAGATGATGCCGTAGATGACGACTTTGATGCTTTATTAGCCGGTATGACAACTCCAAAAACGACCGAAATAAGTCAGAATAAGAACTCAGATTTGAATCTGTTTGAATCAGCCGTTGTCATGCCGTCCTCTTCGACTCCAGATCCCAACTCGCTCGTACCGTCCGCCGAAGCGCGGCTGGATCGTAGCGACTTGGTTAATGATCTGCTCATCGAACTCGAATCGGAATCGCAGCACACATCATCATCGAACATGGCGAAAGCCTTTGATTGGTTTGATGATGAAACCGATCGCGATCGCAACGCCAGCCAAACGCGCGAAACTGCTGCTGCTGACATTGACCGCGAGCTATCGATCGCCAGCCCTGACGCACGCCGTACCGCCAAGCTCGACGCGATCGATCTCGAAGCGTCCGGCGTTGCCCCGAGCGATCGCGCCCCGAATCGTCCCGTGACCGCAACGGGTGACGGCGACGAAGACGACGATGATTCTCACAGTCGAATAGTGTCGTCTCGCGGGGGGCCCCCGGCAATAGAGCCGGATATACCAGCGGCCTCCGACCCAAAAGCGCAGGGGGCTGAGGTCTCGAACTCCCTTACCTCAGCCCCGACCGCATCGCCTGTGACCGTACCGCATGTAACTGCACCAAGTGCAGTTACACCGATCGCCGGTCATGACCCGGCGATCGCCGCTACGTCTCCGGAAACGTCATCTACGGCATCCACTGCCACACCGTCCGCGCCTTCAGAGCCGGTTCGTGTCTCCCCAAATCCCCAAAATCAAACTCGACCGCTGGCTCCCCAAAGCTCCCTTCAGGCCAGACCCAACCCGGTTCCGCCTGCTTTAGACCCAGCGATCGCAGCGACAGCAGACGCCGAAGCCACAGAGAATACCGAAAATACTGAAGCCGCAGAAAATACCGATCGCCCGATCGCCCATAAAAAAGCGGCCCTTAAACAGCAATTTTCCGAGCTTCCTGCTCTTGATGAGTGGGAAGCCGTTTCTGTTTCTGCGCCCGTTTTATCGTCCATTCATGACCAGAACGATCGACGCGAGACCGAATCGCCTCCTCCCGCCTCTGTGCCAATCGAGGCCGAATCTCACGAATCTCACATCGATCTAGCGCCGATCGTGTCGTCAGAAACCCCGATCGACTGGGCGCTCGATTTATTTGAAGATACCGACCCTTATCCCGATGAACGGATCGAACCGCTTCCCGTCGATCGCGATCTCGATGAAACGATCGCCCGCCTGTCGGAACACATCACCGACGACTTTGTCGCCCTCGATTTACCCGCCGATGACGATCGCTACGCCCTCATCAACCCCGGCAGCATCGACCTCGCGACGCTCTCACCCGCAGAACTCGCCGAGATCGCTAACGACAACCCCTTCGATAGCACGGACGATGAATATTATGGCTACCGTGGCGTTCAGGCAGGGGCTGATACCGAAAATCCATTCCCGACTTTGCCAGAGAATACCGAAGATGATGGTGATAATACGGATGATGACGATGACGCAGCCGACGAAGCGTTATTCGATGCGATTTTAGAAATCGTCAACGATTGGAGCGAGCCGAATCGTGCCGATCCCCCCGATGAACTTGGCGATGCCGCCGCGATCGACTCCACCCGAGAAGCACAGATCGAAGCCGAACTGACGGCTAAGCTCGGTCTCGATGGCCTAGAGCGCGAACTCGAAGCGGCCATCATCGCCGCCATGCAGCAGGTAGACCCTGCCGCCAGCCTCGCGCCGCCTTCTCTCTCCCTTCCGGCAGATAGCGCCGCCATCTCGAACGAAGACCGCGAGGATATTGACCCCGCCGAGCTATTTACCTCGATCTGGGACACACTGCCGCCGCCACCGACCCCAAATGATCCCCCGAATAACCGGTGGTATCTCGCCCTTGATCTGGGCGTGACCGAACTTTCGGCGGTTTTGATCGATCGCCAAACAAATCAACGCTATCCGCTGGCCTGGTCTCAGGCTAACGATTCCACGTCGGATAAACGGGCTGAAACCGTTGCCAATAGCGCCAAGTCGGAAACGTTCAGCCATCCGCCAACTGAGTTACGCTATCGTCTGCCCTGTGCGGTGTACCTCTCTCCAGAGGCGACAAGCCCGGACGACTGGACGATCGGCTCACAAGCGCTGATCGACTCCCAAAATGCCGATCGCGCGGCGGAACGCGATCAAATACTCCCCGGAATTTTGATCCAAGATTTCCGAAGCTGTTTCGAGATCGGGATCTCCTGGCGCGACGATCGCGACGCCTTCCAGCCGATCGTGCGCTGGTCGATTGACGATCGTCTCAGCCTCTACGAGCTGCGCCACGCCTTGCGTCGCCTCTTAACCTCCCTGCGCTGCGATGCGCTGGCCGACGGCTGCACCCTCGAACCGGATACGGATCGCCTGGTCGATAGCCAACTGCCCAAGCTCGCCGGGATCATCGTCAACCAGCACAGCGAGAGCAATGCAGCCTATCGATTCAATCTGCGGGAAGCGATGATCGAAGCGGGTCTGGTGTCTCATCCGGGTCAAATTACGTTTGTGGATGCCGCCTGGGCGAGTGTACGGTCTCAGGTGTTATCGCCCGATCGCGTCGCACAGTCTGAAAAAACCTTGGTTGTCACGGCTGACGCAGCGGCGATCGAGTTTCTCGTTTGTGAGGTAACCGGCGATCGGTCTCATCATGAGGCTGAAACGGGATTACAGCGACGATCGCACCGTGTTCCCTACGGTCGAATGAGCCTCGAACTCGATGTCATCGGTCAACTACTGCTCGTCGATGATCGGCTGAATCTAGCGATCGCAGATGATTTAGACTCACTCACCAATCCACTCACCAACTCGCTCAATTCAAAATCGCCCGCGCTACCTCCTGTCGGTGAACCCGCCCCAGAGGCACGCATAGCCCTGCGTCAATGGCTCCAGACGACGCCTCAAGGTCGATCGCTGCTTCGGGTCGCCCGAGACGTTTTGCAATGCCTACAAGCCGGACAAGACCGCGCGATCGTTCCGTACGTTCAGACCGAAATCCAGATCTGGCGTCGTCAGTTTGAAACCGCCGTCCTGATCCCGGCGATCGCGGAGTTCAATCGCGAGTTAAACCATTTCTTTAGCCGCATCGGCACGGCTGTCCAAAGCATCGATCGAGTCATCCTCAGCGGCGATGCGAGCCACTGGCCATCCGTCGAGACCTGGCTACGACAAAAATGCCCGAACGCGACCCTGATCCAATCGCGCAGCTCTGACCCACGCATCAGCATCACCGCAGACGGTCTCGCGGGCTTAATCAATCCCGATCCAGACGCGCTACCCGTCGCGAACCTCGATCGCGAATGTGACCTCGATCTCGATCGCCAGCGCTACGACGACTATTTTGTCTTTCACGAACTGCTGTGCAACCTGCCACAGCAGGCCATGACCCGCCGCGACGCTTGCAACCTGCTCGAACGGGCTGGCATCCCTGCCGCGATCGCCGATCGGCAACTTCCCGCCCTGCTGGTGAACCACCTGCCGATCGGATTAATCCCCACAGCGCCGCTCTCCCAGTGGATTGATCCCGACTCGATCGGCCATCCGATCTACCAAGTCTTGCGCGAATCGCCTCTGTTTGAGAGTGGCCCCCAGGATGCGCCGATCAAGTTTCAGCCCAAGTTTCAACATATTGCCTGGATGCGTCAGTATCTCTACTGTCTGACGATGTCCACGGCGCAAACGTTCCAAGATCCGCTTTGCTTAGTCGTAGGGTGGACAATGCCTACCACGATCCATCGATGAGGAGCGATCCGGATGGTGGGCGATGTCCACCTACTTACTGGAGTCTCGAATATTTGGTATCAACCGCAACAGTTTCATCTAAAAGATTGTCCGAATCCAGTTCCTATGCTATCCATGTATGAGCGTAAACAAACGTTACGGAGTGTTCTCTAAATTACTTGGGAACAAATTCTCCGTTAGCACAGACTAAGTAGTGCGTTAGCTACAAGACCAGCTCTTAACTTAGTAACAGCAACGAATTCTCGCTGCGCTGCCGTTACCCAAGAGTCGATCGCACCTGTCGGTTACATCAGCCGCAATGCTAGGGCAGTAGCAAAACGACGCACGATAAAACTGAGAGCCAACGTACTCAAAATGCTTCGGTTTTTCTTATGTCAGCGATTAGTTGGCAAAGAGGCTCGTCGTCACCGAGTACGATTTTGATCAAGTAAACGCGAGGAAGAGGAGCTAATTTAAGTGACAGCTACTGTAAATACAAATATCAGTCTCGGTAACGATTCAGCCGAGCTGCTTACAGCCACCACAGTCGGATTTGTTTCCGGCTCGGGCGGCAATGACACCATTCAAGGCGCGATTAACGGTGCTGCACCGGGTAGCACCCTCGAAGGTGGCCTAGGTGACGACAGCATCTACAGTCGTGGCATTGGCGACATCGTTTTGGGTGGTCCCGGCAACGATGTTCTCCGCAATGACTCGGGTCAAGCAACGCTGATTGGTGGTGCTGGCAACGACACCGTCCTCAGCGAAGACCGGCAAACGACGGTCTACGGTGGCGCAGGTAACGACAGCCTGCTTTTCACAGATCGCGAAAACCTCGCTTACGGTGATGCTGGTAATGACACCATCATCGGCCTGAGCGGTGGTGACATCTTTGCGGGCGGTGATGGTAATGATTACCTCGAAGCTGCGACCATCAGTAATGATGCCAGCATCCTGTTCGGCAACATGGGTAATGACACCCTGCTGCTGAGCGACACGGCGGCTGACTCAGCTTTCGGTGGTCAAGACGTCGATTACGTCTCCGCTGGCTCGAATGCAACGGCTGATGGTCAGTTCCTCTTCGGTAACTTTGGCGCTGATGTTATCGAGTATCTCGGCAAAGGCAAGGGCGTTATCCTTGACGGTGACCGTGCTATTGATGGCGTCGGTGGTTATTTCCCCGCTTTTGGCACAGATGCAGGCGCTGATTCCTTCATCTTGGCTTCCTCGGGTACAGATCTCGCGACGGATGCCACGATCGCTGGTGGTGGCGGCAATGACTCGATTTCTGGTGCTGGTGGCTCGGCTGGCCTCCTCGGTGCTGGCGCTGCGGTTTACATGGGTCAAGGCGATGATTTCTTCAACCTCGTCAGCGGCGGCTCTAGCCTGATCACCGGCGATCTGGGTGATGACTTCGGTACGATCGTTCTCGGTGGCAACGACACCCTCTATGGTGACGGCGCGGCTCAAGGTTCGGATGCAACCCTCGGTGATGATGAATTTATCCTCTCCGGTTCAGGCGGCAACGTCATCTTTGGTGACACCGCAACCGGCACCGACGGCGGTGATGATTTCATTGATGTTACCCGTGCAGGCAGCGGCAACGTTGTTTATGGCGGTGGCGGTGATGATGAGCTGACATCGGCTGGCGGCAACACCCTGATAGGTGGTGCAGGTAACGACATCTATACGTTCGGTGCTGGCGATGTCATTCCGTTCGACAGCCTGGGCATCAACACCTACGTTGCGGGTTCGGGTGCTTCCACTAGTGATGTTGTGACCGTTCAAGCGGGCGACAGTTTCACCGGTGGTGCAACCTTCCTCGTGACGGGAGAAGCCGAGCTGATTAAGAGCCTTACGAACGGTGGTGTGATCGCCAGCGACGAACGAGATTTAATCGAAATTACGAACGTTGATGGTGTTACCAGTCTGAAAGGTGGCGATGACACTTTCTCTGGTGTTGATCTCGCAACGACTGGTGTTGTCTCTGGTGGCGATGGCAACGATGACATCACCTTTACCGGTACGAGCATTGCTGCGGGCTTGATCGACGGTGGTTCTGGTAATGATATCGTTTCCTTCGATAATCCTGCGGCTACCGTCAGTGCAAATGTAGCAGGCGGCGTTGGTGACGATACCCTGGAGGTTGCAGGTATCTTTGCTGGTTCGTTCAGCGGCGGTGCTGGTAACGACTCCCTGAGTATTGGTACCTTGGGAGCAGGTGCTTCTATCGATATGGGCGCTGGCGATGAGCTGGTCGCAATCACGAATATCGGTACAGCCGAAGGTGTCGCAACAATTCTGGGTGGCGACGGTAACGACACAATCAGCGTTGGTTCAGGTGCAACGGGAACCAGTACTGACCTTGTGATCGATGGTGGTGTCGGTGACGACATCATCTACGGTAAAGCGAGCGGCGGCGATAGCATCTCTGGTGGTGATGGTGACGATACGCTGTTTGGCGGTGGTTTCGGTGCTACGTCCTCAACTGGAACAAGCATCTCTGAAAGCCTGGGCGACACCCTGACCGGTGGTGCTGGTGCTGATGTCTTTATCCTTGGAACTACCGCAAAAGTTGGTTTCCTTGGATCAATCGGAGCAGACCAAGGCTCTACCTATTTTGGACAAGATGGCTGGTTCTTCTCGGGAACAAATCCGGCTAGCCCTGGCAGCGGCGTCTTTAACGGTGTGTTCGATGTTGATGTTATTACCGACTTCAATCCGACTGAAGGTGATGTAATTATCTTCAACACAAGCGCGTTCGGCAGCGCCAACGCGGCTACGTTCCTCACTGGTACAGTTGGTTACCTCTCGGATGATCTGGTCACCACGGGTGACTACTTCGGCTCGACGGCTGGTACGACCACGCGCGGTGCCGATAATGACTTTGGTATTGTGGGCTCGATCGGCAATAGCCCGATTGGATCGACGACATCCACGTTTGGTACTGGCTATACAAGTGAAACAGCAACTACAAATGTTGGTTCTTCCACTGTTACAGTACGTGTCCTCCAGTCAGATCTTGCGGTGGGTGGCACGGCCTTTGGTTCGGACAGTCCGAGCAACACAGGTACTATTACCGTAACGGGTCAACGACTCGATATCCTGCAATTCAGTGCTGGTGGTACTGCTGCGGGTGAAATTTCGACAACGGGTCTCTTCTACGACAGTGGTAATGGTGCCCTCTACTTCGACGGACGACTGACTGCAATCTTTGAGGATGTGCCAACTTTGACAAGTGCCAACTTTGTTTTGGGTACTAACTACAAGTTTGAAGCCTTTGGCAACAATTCAACCGTTAATCCCCTCGATATCACGATCTAAGTTGTAGTTGTAGGGTGGGCAATGCCCACCACCCCGATCAATGCGCGGGTACATTGTAATGGGTGGGCAATGCCCTCCCAGCCCGATTAATTAATTCGATAGCGGCCTTGCAAATGCAGGCCGCTTTTTTATCGAAAAAAATGCTTCGGTAGGGTGTGTTGCGGTCACGACTCATGACGCCGCATCACGATCAATCAACATCGACCGTAACGCACTGCAACCTTGGACACGTAGACCATTGATCGTCGGTGCGTTACGGCAAACAACATCGATCGCGCAATCAGTTCAATTGTCCATGCCGCAACACACCCTACCTGAGCTCGCTAACTCCGGTAGCATGAACAAAACCCTCACCCTAAAATAAAAATGCAATGAAACTGAGCGGAAACATCGTCATCCCCGACGCCAAGCTCACCCAATATCTGCTCGTTTTCCAAGAAAAAGACGACAAATCCAAATTTCTAGCACGAGCCGGTTTCACCCTCGCCAACCCCGAACAACTCAAACAAGCCATCCGAGACCTCATCACCCAAAACGACGCCATCCTCGATCGCACCAACCACTACGGTGCATTTTACCGAGTCGAAGGAAATCTCATCGGTCTAACCAAAACACTACTGGTTGTCACCGTTTGGCTCGAACGTACCCAGGATGGAACCATTCAGTTCATCACCCTCCTGCCGAAAAAATGAATAACATCAAGATTGAGCTGTATACCAAAGTTGCCCTCAACCGCGACTTTCCCGAATACAACCTCCAGACCGGCGACCTGGCGACCTTTATCGATACCGTTCCCGATCCAGACGGAATTGAAGAAGGCTATGTGTTGGAGGTGTTTAACGCGATCGGTGAATCGATCGATGTAGTGGCGGTTCCAAAGTCCGCAGTTTCTCCACTCCGTGCCGATCAAATTCCGAGCATCCGTACACTCATAAATGCCGGATAGTTGTAGTTGTAGGGTGTGTTACGGTCACGACTCATGACGCCGCATCACGATCAATCAACCTAGACCGTAACGCACCGCAACCTTGGACACCTAGTCGGTGCGTTACGGCAAACAACATCGATCGCGAAATCAGTTCCATTGTCCATGCCGCAACACACCCTACCCGATCAACCTACGCGCCAACTCGATCGCTTCCCCCTCCGTACACACCGTCCCCTCCGCCCGCGCGATCGCCAGCTCCGTCAACAACTCCCCAATAATCGGCCCACGCGGTAAATCCAACGCCGCCACCAACTTCTTACCATCCACAAACGGCAGCGGATGCGCGATCAGATGCCCCGGCGTGCGAAACATCGCCAACAACGGCGCGATCGCTCCCCAGTCAACACCACTGGCGATCGCCGCCACACACCAAGCCGGGAACGTATCGCCCAACCCCTTAAACCAGAAAAATAACTCACGAACCGACAGAGATCGTACCGCCGCCGTATCCCGCGTCGCCCCCAACGCCGCCTGCAAATCCAACACCGATCGCCACTCCAGCTTAGAAAACTTCAGCGCCTTCAATTCCTGTTCCGCGACCTCGCGATCGCCCGAAACCATCGACACCAGCTTGACGATCGTGATTAACGTCGTGGCGATCGTCGGACGTAACGGCGTCGCGATCGTCGCGTACAGAGCCGGATCACGATCGCGGATTTCCTCCACCGCGTGATCGATCGCCACCAAATTCGCCACCCGATCGGGCGTCGCACTCGGTAGATGCTGACGTAACAAACCATCCGCGATCGCCCGCTGAAGCCAGATCGTCCCCCTCGGACTCGCCAACACATAACCCAACTCCGCACACACCCGCTCCGCCGCCACCCGCGACAACTCCGGCGCCAGCTGACGGATCGCCGATCGCGTCTCAGCATCAATCTCAAATCCAAGCTGCGCCGCCTGACGATATGCCCGCAACAACCGCAACGGATCATCCTGGAGATTTTCCGCCGAAATCATCCGCAGATGCTTACGCTTGAGGTCAGCACGACCATCGAGCGGATCGATAAACGTTGACGTGCGCGGATCATAGGCGATCGCATTCACCGTAAAATCACGCCGCTGCAAATCTGCCTCCAGGCTGCATCCCTCCTGCAAGGCAAAATCCACCGTCGCCGACGGAAACACCACCCGCGCAATCTCCCGCGCCTGATCTAGCACCACAAACCCCGCCGCGTGACACACCGACACCGCCCGCGCAATCTCGATCGCCCGGTTCGGCAAAATAAAATCGAGATCCAGGTGATCGCTACGGCGATCGAGCAACGCATCCCGCACCGCGCCGCCCACCAGGCAAGCATCGGACGGCAATTCATCGAGGTCAAACGGCCAGGTATCGGGCGAAAGGGGCGTAGTCGCGAAACAGTTCAAGGTTGATTAATTAGAGCTAAGGAGAAAACTTCGACAATTCCCGATCGGCGTGGCTAGGATGGAAACAGCTCTGGGCTTAAACCAGGAGCTTAACGTTTATAGCACGGGAATCATGTGTATCTGTGTGAATTGCCACTATGTCGATCGCTGCATGACCTATAACGCCGTCGAACATCAACATGGACAGCCCCATCTGACGGAAACGCCGGACTTTGAGGCGATCGAGCCGACGATTAATGTCAATATTCGTACGGATGCTGACGCGATCGAAATGGAATGGGACGTGGTCGGCTGTGAGAGTTTTCGTGAAGAGGTCGGCAAGTGGGCGAAACTGCGTCCGGGCGAGCTGATCCCGACCTAAATATCAATGGTAGGGTGTGTTGCGGCATCAGCCACTGAGCCGATACATCGATCCGTGTTCACAGCCGCAACGCACCGACGATCAAGCTCAAAGGCTGCGGTGCGTTACGGTCTACCTTCACCGATCGCCTGAAACGTCATCAAAAAAACTGGGTCTGAAACCCCGTCCTGACTTCGACAAGCGTCCTGACTTCGACAAGCTCAGCCCAAGTGTAGGACGGCTTTTAAAGTGAGCCGAGGCAGAAGCTAGAATACTTGAGTGACTCAAGCCGCTTACCAATATCGCTTCTATCCCACCCCGGAGCAAGAAAATCTCCTGCGCCGCACGTTGGGATGCGCACGCTTAGTGTACAACCGTGCTCTGGCAACGCGAATCGAAGCTTGGAAAGAGCGACACGAGAAACTCAACTACACTCACACCTCAACACTGTTAACTCAGTGGAAACGGCAAGAGGAGTGGAACTTTCTCAACGAAGTAAGCTGCGTACCATTGCAACAGGGTCTGCGCCACCTGCAAAAAGCGTTTACCAACTTCTTCGCCGGACGCGCCCGCTACCCGAGGTTCAAACGAAAAGCCAACGGTGGCAGTGCTGAGTTTACGAAGTCCGGGTTTCGCTATCGCGACGGTGAAGTGTACCTAGCGAAGTGCCAAGAGCCTTTAGCAATTCGCTGGTCGAGACCGTTACCCGAAGGTGTAATACCAACCAGCATCACCGTGCGCTTGACCCCAAGCAAGCGCTGGTATGTGTCGCTACGGGTCAATATCGACGTTGAGCCTTTGCCTCCGAGCGATTCCAAGCTGGGTCTCGACTTGGGCATCACCAGTTTGGTGGCACTGAGTGATGGCCAAAAGCTCGACAACCCCAAGCACTTTCAGGCGAAACAGCGAAAGCTGCGTCAAGCTCAGAAAGCACTGTCGAGGAAGCAAAAAGGCTCAAACAACCGCCACAAAGCACGGTTAAAAGTTGCTCGCGTCTACGCAGAGATTGCCGATGCTCGGCGAGACCAGCTTCACAAGCTAACCACTCAACTGATTCGTGAAAACCAAACGATCGCCGTTGAGGATTTAGCCGTGAACAATATGGTGAAGAACCGTAAGCTGGCGAAGGCGATTAGCGATGCCGGTTGGGGTGAGCTGGTGAGGCAGTTGGAATACAAAGCCAAGTGGTATGGCAGAGAGCTGGTCAAAGTTGACCGCTGGTTTCCCTCCACGAAGCGGTGTTCTGACTGCGGTCACACGATTAAAAAGATGCCACTGAGTGTTCGAGAGTGGGAGTGTCCTGAATGTGGGACACATCATGATCGAGACACGAATGCGGCGTTGAACATTTTGGCGGCAGGGCTTGCCGTGTCAGCCTGTGGAGCGAGTGTAAGACCGGAGTAGCCCAGGCTGCAATGGCAACTGCTTTGAAGCAGGAAGGTTTTCCGGGTGACCGGGGAATCCCCGTGCCTTTAGGCCGGGGAGGATGTCAACAATCGTGACCGCAACACACCCTACCCATTTATAAAATCATGCGGGTGATACCGACCCTTACACCGATCGGCCTAATTGCCGCGATCGCCCTGACCGCCTGCCAACCACAACCTAGCAGCACCGCCGACCCGAACCGCACCGCAACTCAGGCCAGCGCCGACACCATCGCCCCAACACCCGACCCTCAACCCGTCGCACTCTCTCCGCTCAGTCCCGACAACCCCGACCCAACCGTCCAGGCGATCGTCGATCGCTATCTGGATAAACTCGTCGCCCTCGGCTTCGATCGCACTCAGCAAAGCGTCTGGATTCAAACCAACGATCGCTTGCTCGCCCAATGGCAAGGGACGCAGCGAATCCCGGCGGCTTCGGTGACGAAAATCGCGACGACGTTAACGGCGTTGCGCGTGTTGGGCGCGGATCGTCGGTTTTCGACTGAGGTTGGGATCGTTGGGACGGTGGCCGATGGTGTGTTGACCGGGGATCTGGTGGTCGTTGGCGATCGCGATCCGATGTTGGTTTGGGAAGATGCGATCGCGATCGGTAACGCCCTCAACGCCCAGGGAATTCGCCAGGTGACGGGCGATTTAATTGTGGTGGGTGAGTTTCAGATGAACTTTGAAGACGATCCCGCAACGTCTGCCGAATTATTGGCGATCGGCCTTGACGCCAGCCGCTGGACGGACGAAGCCCGATCGCAGCACGCCACCCTTGCACCAGGAACGCCCGAGCCACAAATCGCGATCGGCGGAACCGTCCGCACCGTCGCGATCGCCGCCAAACCCACCAACTTTCAACCCCTCCTCACCTATGCCTCGCGCCCCCTGGTCGAACTGCTCGACCAGATGAACCGCTATAGCAACAACATCATCGCCCAAAGCCTCGCCGACACCGCCGGAGGCGCGATCGCTCTCGAACGCGAAGTGATCGCCGCGACGGGAATCGACCCTAGCGAAATTCAACTGATCAACGGCTCGGGTCTCGGACGGGAAAATCAGCTTTCGCCCCGCGCGGCGGTGATGATGTTTCAGGCGATTCAACGTGAGCTTGCACCCGAGGGCTTGACCGTGGCGGATGTGGTGGCCGTGGCGGGCGTGGATGCCGGGATTTTACAGGCGCGACCTTTGCCGAAGCAGGCGGTGTTAAAGTCCGGTAGCCTCGATGCAGTGAGTACGATTTCGGGTGGGATTCCCACAAAAAACGGCGTGATTTGGTTGGCGGTGATGAATGGCGGTGGCGATACCGAGGCGCTGCGATCGGCGCAGGAGTCGCTGATCGCCGAACTCGAAGCCTATGGCGGGAAGACCGAGGCGATCGCCCCAGAGCTAACGCCCACGCCGGGTCGCGATCTTTCGCCCATCCTGATAAAAACTCCCTAGGAACACAGAGCGATCGCGAATAACGCGACGAAATTGCCTCAATTATGGTGCGTACAGTACGCCAGCCGATCGCGGTCGCCTGTAAACTCAAATCCAAGGCATTTTCTGCTTTGTAACCCCGATCGCTTTCTGGCGATCGGCTTTTATAAGATCACCCCCAGAATAAACACCATGAGCTGGACTAACGTTTTAGCCGCATCCGAACTCCCCGAAGGAGCCCGCAAAGTTGTTAAAGTTGCAGACCAAAAAGTTCTGCTCATCCACCATGAAGGCAAAATCCACGCCGTCGCCAACTCCTGCCCGCACCTGAAACTACCGATGAAATCCGGCAAAATCAATGAGAACGGCGAACTCGTTTGCCCGTTCCACCGCAGCGCCTTCAATCTCTGCACCGGCAAGGCCAGCACCTGGACACCCTTCCCCCCCGTCATCGGCAACATCATGGGCAAACTGAGCGCGGAGCAAGATTTGCCGGTATTTTCAACGAAGACCGAAAACGGCGAAATCTGGGTTGAGGCGTAATCGGTAACGATCACCCGTAGGTTGGGCATTGCCCACCAACGAAATTTGGGATTCTTTTCAAGCAAAAAAGCGAGGAAATTCAACGAAATTTCCTCGCTTTTTTTAGCTCGCATCCTCAGTTATGCCGGGTTATACCGGGACAGGCGAGACGCCTGTGCTACGGGCGGACGTCGATCGTGATGGACTTTGTGACCAGTCGATCGGTTTATGCAAACGCGAAGAGCGTCGATTGTTCCGCCAAGTTAAACGGCGAAATACCATCAACCACGCCCAAATACTGACCCGTAGCCGTAATCTTAATCGCCGTCGCATTTGTCGAAAGCGCCCCATCAATCAGCAGATCCACCCCTTCGAGAGTCAAGGCGCTGAAGCCTGCCACACCGTTAATCTGAATCTTATCCGATTGTGCAGGCGTAAAGTCCGTGATCACATCGGCCAAGTCCGCCGAAGCCACGGCACCGTTGCTGCTCAACACAAACGTATCAGCCTCGCTGCCACCGGTCAGGAAGTCGCGACCAAGATCGCCCGAAAGCGTGTCTTTACCCGCGCCACCGTTGAGGATGTCGTCACCCTGACCGCCGAGAAGAAGATCATCACCATCGCCACCGTTGATGATGTCATTTCCGGCGTTGCCCGCGAGCTGATCGTCGCCCGCGTCACCGTTGAGGATATCGGAACCTTGACCACCCAAGGCCACGTCTGCGCCCGCCCCTAGGTTAAACGTGTCGTTACCGAGGTTACCGGTCATCGGCGCATCATTGTTGGCGGTTCCGATGAAGGTGTCGTTGCCGTCGAGACCGATAATCCAGCGGGCATCGGCGTTGTTGGAGCCATCGGGGTTGAGACCGGCTTGCAGGTCGGTGAGGACGCTGGCGAGATTGGCGGGGATATTGCCGAGGTCGATCGCGTCGTCACCGGTCGAGAGGACAATGCCGTTAAAGTCATTAACAGGAGCGGTTGTGTCGTTGGAACCGGCGCTACCTTGTTCGCCTTTGTTGTAGCGCAGGTAGGCTGCCGTATCCGCAGACTTGGCGGCAGGAGTGGCGGACAGGGTCGGGGTATTTTGCTCGATTTGTCCGCTACCGCTGATGGCGGCGATCGGGGTGACCGTTAGGCTACCGGTGGTGGCGGCAAAGGCGATGTTGTATTGCGCCGAGGCATCGGTTCCGAGCGCGGCGGCGTTGTTGAGTACGCGAACGCGGGTGGCACTGTTGGCGCTGAGGACTTGCGAGGTGGACGCTCCGGCAATGTTGGTGATGACGCCAGCCGCGTCGATCAATTGCAGGTTCGGTGTAAAACCGGTTCCAGTTGCGCCGCTGATTTCGATCGTTACGTTGCCGCTGATATTGGGCTTAACGACGTATTCATCCGCGAGCGAATAATCGGTAGTTGCGTTGACGGGAACGAGGAGATCGCCTGTATCGAGAACCCCGGAGAGACTCACGGTTTGTCCGATGTTCGGCTGTTGGGTGGAAGCGACCCCAAGCGAGGCGAGGGTGACATTGCCGAGGCTCGTACGCGCCGTCAGCTTGTAATTGGCGTCACCGGCCACCGTTTGGCCTACGATTACTCGTAAAGATTTGGTTCCCGCCGGTAGCGCGACGGGCTGGGCGAATTCTACGCCTGTTTTGAGATCGGGCGCATCGATTACGAGGGCGGCATTGTCGATTTCGAGGGTAACGGCAGCACCGTCTTGATCGACCGTGACGACATATTCGTCAAACCGAATATTAGCGGCGGCTCCGCCAAAATTTGCGGCATCGGTAGCGAGGTCATTCGCGTTGAGGATGCCGGAGAGAGATGCGTTGTTAGCCATAATTTGATCTTCTTAAGTTGGAAATGAGGTCTGCGAGGTCTGCGCGGTCTATGAGGTCTGCGAGGTCTACTACAGCGAGAGTTGTGGTGGTTGCGTGAAACCCTGGAGGACAGCGTTAAACGATGGCGAAACGGCGACTAAACGACGGTTAAACACTGTCGTGTTTCTGGCGTTCAGCGAATTAAGCGCGTTCTAGGGGAAGGGCTGATCGGCCTAGGAAAACGGTCTGAAATTGATGTTTGCACCTATCGATCATCGGCGATCGATGTGAGGGTAGATGGGCTGATGTGTCGGGTTCTCATCTGTCTACCACACGAGAACCTTGACCCTTTCCGATTCTTCAGAGTTCCCGTGAGTTTTTTACGGCTCGATCGCGCAGCATGTGCCTGGGTTGAGGATCACTGGAATGGGTGCATCGATACAATCGGGTCAGTGTTTGGCGAATGTCAGGGGCTTCGATAGGGTTGAAGCGAGCGCTCTGCCCGCGAAAAAGATTTGTAACAGGACTTACGCCGTGGGTTAGAAGTTCGACGTCTCATATTGTCCTGAACGCTAGAACGGCGACGGCTCGTTGAGACGTCCGACTTCTGAGGACTCGCAAAAGATCTGCAAAATAAACCGCAACGGAATTAACGCGATCGGGTACGATCGCAACAGCGAATCCGCCGGGATGATTGATTGATTGAATCTCAACGATTGAATCCCAACTCCGGACTTGTCCTACTTTTATTCTGAATTTTTCCCCGTTATGTTGAAGCGACTCGCGGTCTTTCTCTGTGCCACCTTGGCGATCGTCCTCAGTAGCTGCTCGGTCTCGCCCACCAGCGGCCTGAAAAATTATGCGGATGCCTATGATGGCTATGAATTTTTCTATCCCAACGGCTGGACAGAAATTGACGCGAGCAATATTGCCCCGGATGTGATTTTTCACGATCTGATCGAAAGTAGCGAAAACGTGAGCGTCGTGATCAACCCCGTTAGCGGCTCGCAGTCGATCGCTGAACTGGGAACCCCGAGCGAAGTGGGCAACGAACTTGCGAAAACCGCGATCGCGCCGCCGGATTCGGGACGAACCGCTGAACTCGTAAACGTGGCGAGCCGCACCGACGATAAAGATCACACCTATTATCTTTTCGAGTACGCCGTCACCTTACCCGACGGTGAACGTCACAACCTCGCCAGTGCCGTCATCACGCGCGGTCAGCTTTTCACACTCAATGTTTCCACACCGGAACGCCGCTGGGAAAAAGACGGCGAACAGCTCAAAATTATCGCGCAATCGTTCTCGGTATATTAAATCGCCCCATCCAGAAATAGACGGATCGCGGGGATTGAGACCTTTGCAGACCTTGGAGGTTTCTAAAACTTCAGAGGTCTGCGTTGTTAATTATTCACGGTTGATTATTCATTCTCCAACCTATGACCATTCCAGCCCGATCGCTCCTGATCCTGGCGTCGGCCTCGCCTGCACGTCGCCAACTGTTGCGCGATGCGGGATTTGAGCCGATCATCTGTCCGAGTGACCTCGATGAGTCTCAGGTGACGCTGACCAATCCGACGGCGTTAGTGCAAACCCTGGCGCAGCTCAAGGCGGAACACATTGCCGATCGCATTCGCCAGCAGCCGGAGACGATCGCGCCATCGGCTCAACTCGCCGATGCCACCGGTGGCGATCGCGCTGAATCGATCCTGGTGTTGGGCTGCGATTCGGTGCTGTCCCTTGGCGGGAAAATTTATGGTAAGCCCGCCTCGCCAGAGGAAGCGATCGCCCGCTGGCAAGAGATGCGTGGTACAACGGGTGAACTCTACACCGGTCATGCCCTCATTGATACAGCGCGGAATGTCACGCTGGTCAACTGTGCGGTAACGCGGGTACATTTTGCGACGATCGATGATGCGACGATCGCGGCGTACGTTGAGACGGGTGAGCCGCTTGGGTGTGCGGGCTGTTTTGCGATCGATGGACGCGGTGCGCTCTTTGTGGAGAAGATCGAGGGCTGTCATACCAATGTGATTGGTTTGAGTTTGCCCCTGTTGCGGCAAATGTTGAATGAGTTGGGCTATGCGCCGCAGAATTTTTGGGCAGCTTAGATTTAGGGCGTGTCATCAATTAGCACCAGACCCCTTACGGGTCAAGCTGTTGAACAACCCAACAAAAAACAGAAGGGGCTGAAACCCTTGCTGAATAAAAGCTACAAATTTAATTGATGACAGCCCCTAGATCGGTAATGCTATGACTTCGCAGTTTTCGGCTTCGAGCGGCTCCGCTGAGAATGCGACGGATAATACGCCAAAAAATGCACCAAAGAATACAACGAATGCATCGCGATCACCGCTGATTTCGATCATCATCCCGATTTATAACGGAGCCGCGACGATCGGCGAAACGATCGCCTCCTTACAGCAACAAACCTACGCCAATATTGAAATCCTGGCGATCGATGATGGTTCGATCGATGACACGGTGGTGGTGTTGCAGGAGATCGAAGAACCGCGCTTACGGGTGGTTTCCTATCCAAATGCAGGACAGGCGGTTAGTCGCAATCGTGGTCTGGAACTCGCACAGGGCGACTATATTTCGTTTATTGATGCCGATGATCTATGGACGCCGGAGAAGCTCGCCGATCAGCTTGCCGCATTGGTTGCGCGTCCGGCGGCGGCGGTGGCCTATAGCTGGACGGATCACATTGACGAAAACGGTCAGTTTTTGCGCCACGGCCCGCAGCTTTGTTTTGAGGGTGATGTCTTTCGCAAGCTGCTGTATAGCGACTTTATTGGCAATGGGTCGAATATTTTGGTGCGACGATCGGCGATCGTTGAAATTGGCGGATTTGATCCGAGTTTGCCGCCGTCGGAGGATTGGGATTGTTGGCTGCGGCTGGCGCAGCGATTTGAGTTTGTCGTCGTTCCAAAGCCGCAAATTCTCTATCGGGTATCGTCGCAGTCCTCATCGTTTAACGTCTGGCGGATGGAGCGATCGAGCTTGCGGACGATCGCGCGAGCCTTTGCGGCGGCTCCGGCTTCGGTGCAACCGCTTCGCCGGATCTGTCTTGGGCATCGTTATAAATATCTGACCTACAAAACGATCGATGCCGGGTGCGATCGGCGGCGGGCGTTAACCGGGGTGCGCTATTGGTTCCTGGCGCTGTGGTATGACCCGACGCTGTTACGGCGGCGCGTGATCTGGAAGGTGGCGTTTAAGCTGGTGGCGATTTTGCTGTTGCCGCACGGCTTTTTAGGGAAAATGATGCGGCGCTATCCCAAGCCGTTTGATACAGAATCATTGCTCTATCGCATCACCTTTGGCGACTGATGCGACTTTTGCCGTACAGCCGTACATATGGACTCTAATCAACCGATGAAATGGCCGCCGTGCGATCGAGCAGCAGCAAATTACGCAGCCCGTCCGTATCCAACTCAGTCAGCCAAGATTCACCCGCCCCAACGGCCTGATCGGCTAAGGCTTGCTTGCTTTCGATCAGGTCGTGGATGCGTTCCTCCAGCGTGCCGGTACAGACAAACTTGTGTACCTGAACGTTGCGCGTTTGGCCGATCCGGAAGACGCGATCGGTCGCCTGGTTTTCTACGGCGGGATTCCACCAGCGATCGAAGTGAAACACATGGTTCGCGCGAGTTAAATTCAAGCCCGTACCGCCTGCTTTGAGCGACAAAATGCAGATCGGTGGGCCTTGGGGATCGTGCTGGAAGCGATCGAGCATCGCCTCGCGCTGCACCCGTTTGGTCGCGCCGTAGAGGAAAAAGACCTCGCGATTTAAACGCTGTTCGAGGTAAGGCTGAAGCAGCTTGCCCCACTCGGCGAACTGGGTGAAAATCAGGGCGCGATCGCCCTCGGCGATCACCTCATCGAGCATGGCTTCGAGGCGCTGAAGTTTACCAGAGGGATCGGCAAACGAGTCATCAATTACCGGCTTTTGCTTGCGTCCCTTGAGGCCGAGCAGTTCGGGATGATTGCAGATTTGTTTGAGCTTGGTGAGCAAGGCCAACACGTTGCCGTGGCGCTCGATGCCTTGGCTGGATTCGATCGTCGCCAGCGAGGTTTCGACCGTTGTTTGATAGATCTGCGCTTGACGATCGGTGAGTGGACAAAAGACCGTCATTTCCTGCTTTTCGGGCAGATCGTGAATGATGGTTTTGTCGGTTTTGAGGCGGCGTAGGATGAACGGTTGCGCCAGCGATCGCAGGGTTTTGAGCGAGTCGGTGTCGCCGTATTTCTCGATCGGCAGGACGAAGCGCTTTTTAAAAAAGGCTTGGGTTCCGAGGTAGCCCGGATTGAGGAAATCGAGGATTGACCAGAGTTCCGACAGCCGGTTTTCGACGGGTGTCCCCGTTAATGCAAGGCGAAAGTCGGCGGAAAGCTGGCGCACGGCCTGGGACTGCTTGGCTCCAGCATTTTTGATGTTTTGCGCTTCATCGAGAATAACCGCCCGCCATGCAACGCCCTCAAACAGTTTCAAATCGCGCTGCGCCAGGGCATAGCTGGTTAGCACGAGATCAACCTGGGCGATCGCCTGGGCGAAAGCTTTGCCCTTGGCGCGTTTCTCGCCGTGGTGGATCATGGCGGTGAAATTCGCGGCAAACTTGCGCACCTCGCGCTCCCAGTTCCCCAGCACCGACGTGGGGCAGATCAGCAATACGGGGCCATCTAGATTGCCCTCGGCTTTCAGCGACAGCAAAAAGGCGATCGTCTGGATCGTTTTACCCAAACCCATGTCATCCGCTAAACACGCACCCAAACCCCAGCGCTCCAAAAAGCGCATCCAGCCGACGCCCCGCGCTTGGTAGGGGCGTAACGTGCCGCAAAAATCGGCGGTGGTGGTCACGGGTTCGATCGTGCGTTTACCGGTGAGCGTGTCGAGCAGTTCGTGCAACGCGCCGGACGCCTCGAAGTTGACCACCGGCAGCTTGTCGATCGTCTGGGTTTCGCCGCTGCTCATGCGCAGGGCATCTTCGAGCGACAGGGTGCGATCGCTGCGCTGAGAAAAGAACGCATTCGCCGCCCGCACATCGGCCATCCGCAGCTCGACCCAGGTTCCATTCACCTCCACCAGCGGGCTACCTTGGGAAATCAGCCGCGTGAATTCCGCCTGAGAAATCGCTTGACCAGCGATCGTCAACTCCCATTCAAAATTTAGCAACCCGTTCAACCCCAGGCGTTTTCCCTGCGGCGGCAAGGCTTGCACACTCAGCCCGAGGCGACTCGACCAGGTTTCGGCCTTCGCGAGACTCTCGGGTAGGATCACGCCGAGACCATTTTCACTGAGCCGCCATCGGTAACTTTTGAGAAATTCGTAGGCTTGAATCGGGTTGAGTTTATGGCCGATCGGACGCGCGGCATCTAGGCTCATCTCGATCAAGGAATAGAGCGAGGCGGCACGCCCCAGCCCGCTTAAAAATGTTTCTTGGGGTCGATCGATTGTTCGCCCCTCGATCGTCAGACGATCGACCGGGTTGTTCCAGATGACACCCGCATCAATGAAAAAATCGGGATCATCGATCGCCTGAAGCCCGTAGCTCAAGCGCCAAAAATTTTGTTTTGGGTAGGGGGGCGAAATCGCGATCGCCGTGCGGAAATCAGCACGCCCATCCAGCACCGCACGCACCGGCTCCGTCCAGGTGGTTAGGGTTTGCCCGAGGGGTGTAGCAGCGTTCAGGTCGATCGCGACACGTCGATCCTCGGGCGACATCAGCGCCGTCGCCCAGGCTTTGATGGTGCTATTGGCCGATGGGGGAGTGCAATCCACGATGAGCTGACGCATTCGGGCATCGATCGTCGCATCGAGAAAGCTGATCAACAGGTTCCGCGCCGGGGGCTGATAGCTCGCCGCGCTCAACTCCGTCGCCCGCGCCGCCAGAGGCATAGCACGCCCAAATTCCACCCGCCGATCGCTGTCCCGAGCGCTATCGAGCAGCGGACGCCAGATCGCCGTCAAGACCCCATCGCCAGCCGTTTGCAGCTCCGGCACAACCTTGCCGCGTGCGATCACATCCCACGTCCATCGCGCCACATGCGACCAAAAGCGTAGATCGGCTCCCACAAAGGCGATCGCGTCGCCCGTACCGCCCAACGGCAGCGCCGCCAGCAGCGACAAGGCCACCTCAGGACTGAGAACAAACCCTTGGACTTGCCAGGGCTGCAACTCAAGATCTGGGGGCGAGGCATTATCCTCCAGGAATAAGGCTTGAGGCGCGACGGGTTGCTGCTCCTTGTCATCCTCCGTCACCCTTGTCGGCAGCCAGAGGACTTTGACCGCAGGCGTAATCCCCTTGATCGAGACCAACACATCATCAAGCTGATCGAGTTCGGCTTCGCGATCGGCCTCTTCAGGGGTTGGCTGATCGGCTGGAACTTCGGATAGCTCAGTATTTGCAGTGTTTTCGTCCACCGATTGAGCTGAAGTTTGATCCAGATGGCTCGGATCTGAATCGCTCACATCCGACTGAATTTGTGAGGCTTCATAGCTGAGGATGGCATCCAGCGCCGCGATCGGTTCGCGCAGATCGCCCCAAGGCTCAACCACTGTCTGCAACGATATCGCAGACGATCGCAAAAAATCCCACAGTTCCGCCGCTGACAGGGCGGCGGGGTGGTGCGGTACTAACGGTTCAGCGGATATCTCCGTCGTTTGCTTCCCACGCGATCGCCACGTCTCGCTCCAGACGAACAATGCTCGATCGGATTCGAGCCAACTACCGTGCAGAATTGACATAACGGAACGTACGACGTTGATCGCCAGGGGAATTACGATGCGTTTCGATTGTATTACGAACGACGAAACGTCCTGAAGTCTGAATCGGTATCCTTGCTTGCCCCATGGATCGAAAACACGGGATCAAAAATATTCACAATGTTCAATAAATTTACGGTGATTGGATCAAATTCATCGGAAAACCTCACATTCTCTCAGTAAGTTTATGGGTATTGTTCACCATTGCTTTGGGCTGGGCGATAGGTTTAAGACCATCGTTAAGCCCTAGAAGCAAGAGAAGATCAGTGCGTTCAACTCCGATCGCGATATCCTGTCGGACTTGAGATCGGACTCCTGGCAATGTGAGCTACGATCGACCTAAGCTTGCGTTCATCGCTCAACGGACAAGGCTCGATCGCGCTTGCGCTCAATGGTAGGTGTGAGAATCGCACCGCCCTCCGTTCGTCTTAAGTAAGTTGTTATCTAGTACCGTCCGAGGCAGTGCATGAAATCGATCGTCGTACTGGGAACGTCTTCCAATGTCGGTAAATCTACGATCACAATGGTGATCTGTCGGCTGCTCCATCGCCAGCGACTTCGGGTCACTCCCTTTAAAGCCCACAACATTTCGCGATCCACCTACCTAACCGAAAGCGGCCACCGTATCCCCTATGCTCAAGCCCTGCAAGCTTGGGCGGCAGGACAACAGCCCTCCCTCACGATCGCCCCCATTTGGCTAGACCCCTTCGATGGATCAAGCGTCAAAGCCACGATCGGCGGTAAGCCCATGGGGGAAATTTCCCTCGTCGATTTTTTTGAGCGTCACCGCGAGCCAAACTGGGATCTTCTCAAATCCTGTCTCTCCCAGCTCAAGGCGCAGTACGACATTGTGGTCTGTGAAGGATCTGGCAATCCGGTAGACGTGAGCTTAGAGCAGGGAGATCTGGCCAACATCCAAGTCGCTCGCTATCTCGATGCCAATATGGTTCTCGTAATCGACGGTGGACGGGGCGGGGGAATTCCGCACGCGATCGGGACTCTGGAATTAATGAACCCCGAAGACCGTCAGCGAATTAAGGGCGTGATCATCAACCAGTTTGACGGTTCGCCTGAACTGCTCCGTCAGGGACTGGATTGGTTTGAACAACGCACCCAGATTCCCACCCTTGGCGTGATTCCGCGTAACAATGTCCTCTTCAGCCGCTTGGTCTCCATCACCCGCATCGAACGACAGCTCAGTTCGGGACGCGATAACAATACCTTGATGATCGTGGTGATCCGCCTCCCCCACACCGCAAGTTTTGCCGACTTTGACCCGCTCGAAACCGAAGTGACCGTCACGGTTAAATACATCGAACCGGGCGAGACCCTCGGCTATCCCGACGCGGTGATTCTGCCGGGAACACGCGCCACGATCGCGGATTTACAGGTTTTGCAACAATCCGGCATGGCACAGCAAATTTGTGACTACGTGGCGGCAGGCGGCACAGCTCTGGGGATTTTGGGCGGGTATCACATGCTCGGGAAAACGATTTCCGACCCGGAGGGAATCGAAGGCATCGACGGGCGACATGACGCACTTGGAATTTTAGCGGTGAAAACCGTCATTATCAGCAAGCGAATCGCTCGCCAGCGGACTTCGATCTCCATTGCTCCTCAGGCGGGCTTACAGGTGAGTGGCTACGAGTTCCATCAAACTCGGACTCAGGTGATCGATACGAATGCCGTCAAAGCGATTTTTGATGATGCGGGGTTGGGGATGATCGATCGTCACGACGCGGTGTGGGGCGTCAATTTGCACGGTATTTTCGATAATGGTCCGTGGCGGCGTACGTGGCTCAATCGTCTAAGGCAGCAGCGCGGTTTTAAAGCGCTACCCACCGGAATTGGTAACCATCGAACGCAGCGGGAAGAAGCGATCAATCTGGTGACGGATGAATTTGAAAAATCGCTTGATCTCAGCGCATTGTTTTAAAAACGCCTTTGTTTTAAAGACGCCTGCGCTACTTTGCGACCGGTTCAAGGGTTTGAGTCGGTTCGAGTTCGATCGCCGGAATCGAACTCGGGCTAGCGCCACCGGACGGCGCAAGACGCCAAAAGGCGATCGCTGGAATCACACCAAATGCAATGCTCAACATCACCGGAATCACAAACCGTGAATCGAGCGCCACCAGGGTGATCGTTGCACCAAAGATGAAATTCACCACGTAGACCAAGACTGGCAAGCCGAGCTGTTCGCGCTTGTAGACATATTCGTCGCCCCGTTGAAACAGCGATGCGACGGTCATAAACACCACGCCCGTACCAATCCAGCCGCTAATGTTGCGCGACGGCATCCCAAAAAATTCACCGACCTCACCAAACGCCCAGAATGGATAGGGGGTTTGGGTCATAGCGGGATCGAGGACGAGATCCCAGGCCGTCAGCAAAATGGAGCCGAGGGCGATCGCGCCGATTTGACGCACCCAGCGCGGGGCGACGGTGATCGCTTCCATCGCGGCGCGTGCCAGGACGTAGCAGACGAAGCCCATGTAAAACCAGGACAGCGGAATCGTAAATGGTACGAGTCCAGCAATCTTGTAGCCGAGTCCGCTGAGGTAGTGATACGCCCCAAACGGGAAGCCGGTACTGGTTCCGAGTAGCTCGCTGCTCAGGGATAGCGCTAGGGTCGGCAGCATGAACGAGAGCAGGGGACGCAAACCGAGGTATCGGTAAGCGTGGATCGCCACGGCGATCGCCCCGAGGATGATGTAACCAACACCGCCTTGCGCCATGCTCCAGCCGAACAGTTCCATCCCAAAGGGTGGCAGGCTGGCGATGAATTCTGGATTCGGAAGCACGAGGAGCAAACCTGCCAAACCGAATGCCATTGAAAAGACGTGGATTCCGAGACAAACGCGCTCGGCAAGTTGTAACCGCTTCATGTGTAAATTTTTTTTACAGTACGCACTGGGTATCAGTCTACAAATGTTTAAGAAAAGCGGCTAATGTTTTTTGAACTTTTTCAGGATGAGGAGATGGCTCATGGGGTGAAATGGGCTGAATTTACACAAAATGGGTTAGAAGTCCTGGGAGCATGAGATCGCTACTGATCGCGCACCACCCTTACCCAGCCCGCTGTTGACCAACCTGTAACTGTTCCGCCAGCGGCCAGGGTTTGCTGGAGGGCGTCGATCGCGGTCTGGGTGATGCGTTCGCCGGGGATGAGCAGCGGAATTCCCGGTGGGTAGGGGCAAAGGGTGTCGGCACTGAGGCGATCGCGGCTGTCGGCGAGGGCGATCGTCTCGCTGGGCTGAAAGAAAGCATCGCGCGGGCGGATTGCAGGTTCGGTTAATTGGGGCGGTGACTGAGTTGGGACGGTGGTGTTGGTTTTAAGCGATGGGTTGGAATTGGGATCGACGGGCGATCGCAGGGCTTCGAGGTCGCGAAATGCGGCCAAGGCGCGATCGATATCGGCGTCGCTGTTGCCGATCGTCACGACGAAGGTGAGATGGCGATCGGTCGGGAGTTCGGCGGCGACGCCTCGCGCGTAGAGAAATTCATCCGCGTTGTAACCGCTGAGACCCGCATCGGCGGTGCGGACGGTGATTCGGGTGCGATCGAATCGATCCGCTATGCCGCGATCGCCCAACACGATCCAGCCGCGATCGCGTAAACCCGATCGAAACCGATCCGCCAGCGTCAGCGTGCGATCCAGCAGCGATCGCCCGTGCGTCGCCATCTGCTGCCGTGCCGCATCCAGCGACGCCAGCAACAGCGCATTCGGACTGGTGGATTGCACGCAGGCCAGGGCGCGATCGACGCGATCAGGATCGACGCGATCGCCCTGAAGGTGCAGCATCGCCGCCTGAGATAGCGCCCCTAGGGTTTTATGGGTGGATTCGACTACGAGATCCGCCCCGCTGGTCAGGGCAGAGGCGGGCAAATCTGGGTGAAAGGCGAAGTGTGAACCGTGGGCAGCGTCGATGATGACGGGGATCGGGTGATTTGAGTTTGAGTAATGCTGGTGGGCGATCGCGACGATCGCGGCGAGATCGCAGCTTTGGCCGTAATAGTTGGGCGAAACAAGAAAGATGGCGACGAGATTGGGGTAACGCTCGATCGCCAGCGCGACGGTCTCGGGCGTTAGGCCACGATCGAGATCCCAGGCGCGATCGTAGTCTGGCGCGGCTAGTACGGGCATCGCGCCGCAGTGAATTAACCCCGTGATCGCCGATCGATGGGCGTTACGCGGTAGCAACACCCGATCGCCGGGACGACACACCGCCGACAGCGCTGCAATCACGCCCGCCGTGGAGCCATTGCAGAGAAACCAGGTGCGATCGGCTCCGAAGGCTTGCGCCGCTAGAGTTTGAGCCGCTGCGATCGCCGCTTCGGGGGCAAATAAATTATCAAAATCGGGCAATTCCGGCAAATCCGCCCGCCACAGCGCCTCGCCCAACCACTGACGCAACGCCTCGGGCGCTCCGTGGCCGCCCTTATGACCGGGCAAATAAAACCGCGCTTGGGGTCGATCGGCCAGCTCGCGCAGTGCCGTGACGATCGGCATGTCCGATGCGTTCAACGTGATTCGAGACCCATCCATTACGATGCTTGTCGCCGTGACCACCACTGCGAGATCGCCTCGATCGCCCGTTCAATCCAGCCCTCGATCGCCACCATCGCGCGATCGAGCCAGCGCAACACCCGCTCCAGGGGATGCATCACATAGCGACTCTGCTTCACCTCCGCTTCGATCCAGCCGGGATCAAAATCGAGGCCGCTGGCGGCGCGTTGTGGCTGCGATCGAGCGGTGACGTTACCGGACGTGGCGGGCTGAGCGATCAACTTAGCGGCGGGTGTTTCGGTTGTTTCTGGTGCTGCGTGATTGGTGGTGAGTTGGGCATCGTGGGCGGTCGTGACGATCGGGGCAGTGACGCGATCGCGCGGCGGGTCGGGGTTTAGGGTTGCATCCGAACGGTTGTCGCGATCGCCGAGCCAATCGCGTAAACGATTCGCGGTTTTGGATTGTAAAGGTTGATCGGCGTGACCCATCAGGTCGGCAAGATCGGGTGTGCGATTCGCCTCGTCAGCGTCAGGCTGCGGTGACTTGACAGGAACGATCGCGCTGACAGAGGAGGCGATCGCCGCGCGAGCCAGATCGATCGCGTTACGCCACCAGGGATCGGCGGGATCGATCGACCATTGCGATCCATCGATCGTTGTGTGCGAGGCGCGATCGTGATCCGTCGGCGGGATACTCGCGAGGGGACGCAAGGCGATCGTCCAGGAATTGAGCGATCGCAACGGAGACAGTAACGACGAATTTAGGTCTAGATCTCGACCTAGATCGCGATGCAGATCAAAGGAATGTTGATTCGATGGATCTAAGGTTGGGGAGAAGCTTGGAGACGCTGGAGGCGAGGCGATCGGATTGGGCAGAAGCGATCGTGTTAGAGAGTGTAGCGATGATTGCAGAGAGAATCCCAGCGCTTTGAGGTTGGAAACGGGTGACGTTTGGAGATGATCTAACGGTGTCTCGATCGCCGTTTCGAGTGCGGTTTCGGCGAATTCATGATGGAGATCAAAGGGTTGCGCGATCGCAAAGCCGGAGGGGGGGAGCGATCGCGTATCGAAAAGCGCCAGCCCCGTGTCGAGGCGCGTTAGCAGGGGTTGAACGAGCTGACCGATGGCCGGGGGGAGAGCGGCTAAACCCGATCGGGTTGGTGGCAACGAGACCGGGGCGAGCTGGTTTAGCAAAAGCTGAACGTCGCGATCGAGGGTTTGCTGTGGAAATACCCCCAAATGCGCGACGATTTCATTGTTAGCAGAAATCAAAACCAAATCGTTACGTCCTAGCTCACTAGCTAGACCGCGAATCGGTGATGTATTGGTCTGTTTGCTGTGGGGAGCGATCGCGCGTAATTCCCGTTCGCTGAGTCGGATCGTCAGGGGTTCGGGCGGTTCGGGCGGATTGAGCGGATTGGACAATTCGGGGCGATCGAACCAACGGATAGGCGATTGGCGATCGGGATCTGCGGGTTGGAGCGCCTCGCGATCGAGTCGATCCACCGTCGGCCAGCCCGCCGCTTCGAGAATCGTCAGCGTCGCGCGAATCGGTGCATCGGCGTCAAGCTCGCGATCGTCGTCCACACCGGGCGCGAAGACCGAGCGATCGGTAAACGAACGGCCAAAGCCGGGGAGTTGCGGCGGGTGAATGCCCAAATTTTCGGCGATCGCCCAGAGCGGCAACAGCACGGTACGCGCCACCGTGGTTGCTGCAATTTGTGCGTGTCGCCACGCCTGCACGGCGCGATCACTCCACCGCAGGGCGCGATCGGTCACAAAGTTAAACAGGCGGCTCTGGTAGTGAGGGGATGCAGGCACAGCAACAGGGGCAAAATTGCAGAGAGTGGCGAGGCGAGTGTCTCCATTGTCTAGTATTCGCGCCCGACTCGAAACGGATTTTCGTTACGGTTTTTGCCCGTTCGCCTGAGAATCAGTACGTTCGTTGACACACTTCCCAAGCTGAGATTTACGATTGATATCTACGATTTACGCATACCGAAACACGATAAAGACGCACATTTAAGGGGCGAACGAGGATTATGGAACGCGGTTTGATGTGGTTGCCATTGCTAGTGCTGTTTTTTGGCTTGGCTTGGGCGGGGTGGAATGAGTATCAAAAAGTGTCGGTGTTTCAGGCGTGGGAACGGCAGTTCGATCGCGCCAAATACGATGTGTTGTCCGTGCTGGGTATGAAAGATTCGACCTTGACCTGGGGCGTTTCACGGCGGCGCGGCATTCTTGAATACGGCCAGTTCGATCTGGCGGATATCAGCGATCTGTATCTACTCGTAGACGATCGCCGGGTTGACCTCGATCGCGATTTGGCCGACCTGCCCAAAGGTAAACGCTTCGTTTTACAGCTCGATCGCACCGCTGACGAACCCGTTCGCCTCCCGTTCACCGATCTCGAACTCGCCGCCAAATGGGGACAATTTTTACAGAGCGCTCGTCAAACCCAGGCATAACCGCCACCCCAACAGAACCGGATTAAACTAAACAGTGTTTGCACGTTGCCTGTTCTAATTCGTTATCCGTCCCGATCGCCATGCCCCCATCGATACCTCACGATCCTCGCAAACCGGAGGAATACGGCTGGTCGCTCGACGATCGCGACCCGACCGAAATCGCCCGCTGGATGCCGATTTGGCGCTGGCTCTACGATCATTACTTTCGGGTGCAAACCAGCGGCTGGGAACATGTGCCGCGATCGGGGGCGCTGTTCGTGGGATCGCACAATGGCGGACTGGCCGCGCCGGATATGTACATGACGATGTACGACTGGTTTCGCCGTGAGGGGCTGACGCGCCCGATGTATGGCCTGTCCCATCGTAATCTTTGGTATCAGTCCGTTACCCTCTCGCGCACGGCGGCTCAGTTTGGCGCACTCCAAGCACACCCGAAAATGGGCATCGCCGCCTTAAGCAGCGGCGCGAGCGCTTTGGTCTATCCCGGCGGCGCTCAGGATGTGTTTCGTCCCCATCGCCAACGTCATCAGATCGAATTTGCCGGACGAATGGGGTTTATTAAGCTGGCGCTGCGCTGCAATGTACCGATCGTGCCGGTGATTTCCAATGGCGCACACGAGACGCTGATCATTTTGGACGATCTCTATCCGCTGGCGAAACAATTGCACGATCGCGGCTGGATGAAGTGGCCGGGAAATCTCGATCTTGACCCGGAGGTGTACCCGGTTTATCTCGGTTTACCCTGGGGATTGTCGATCGGCCCTTGGCCAAATCTGCCGCTGCCGGTGTCGATTCAAACGCGCATTTGCGAGCCGATCGTCTTTGAGCGATCGGGGCGTGAGGCGGCACGCGATCGGCAATACGTCGAAAAATGTTGTGATCATGTGCGATCGGTCATGCAGCGCGAACTGGATCGACTTGTGGACGCACGATCGTAATGCCAGCGCGAAAAATTGCTGACGGATGCTCGAATTAGCGAATGCTCAATCCCATGTCAGAGCCAGATCGATCGTCACTCTCCGGTAATCCCGACTTAATCCCCCTCCCAACCGCAACCGCCATCTCGCCTAAACTCGGGCGCGTTCGCAGCGGCAGCCGGATCAGGCGCGATCCGTCGGGGTTATGGTCGCGTTTGGCGATCGGCTCGATCGCGGTGCATGGCGTGATCCTGACGATCGTGCTGGCCGTATCCTATCGAGCCAGCGAAGCCCGTCGTGCTTCGGTCGGTCAAGGCAATGACGCAGAACTGGGCGCGATCGAAATTGGGGTAATCGCCTTGCCCGATCGCGAGACTGGAGGCCAAACCGGCATAAATTCAGCGTCTAACGCCCCGGCCACCGCGCCTCAAGCACCTCAAACGGCTCCCCAAACTACACCCTCGATCGAAACAAACAGCACCCGCAACACCAGCGATGTTACAGATCAAATTGATCCAAATACGCCCCAAGCTTCCCCGCCAAACCCATCGCCCACAAACCCAACACCAACCCCAGCACCAACACCACCCACAACTAGCAATGATGACGATCTCGGCGAGGTAGAGGATCAAGGCAATCAAGGTAATTCAAACGGCAATCCTTCGGGAGACACGGGTGAAACCTCTGGTGGTAACGCTGGAGCAGACCCAAACGAACAAGACCCACAGGGCAACGATTCCAACTCTCCTACCGGTAACGGCGAGGATACGAACACCAGCACCGGAGACGATCGCCTCGGCTTAATCGTGCGCCTCACCCCCCTTGCCAGCGTCAACCCCGACCCCGATCGCGACCCCGCGCAACTCACCGCACCTGCCGCCAATATCGACCTTCCCGTCAACGCAGACCCCGCGCTGTTGCCCGACGGTCTGGCGATTCCGTTCGCGATCGCACTTCACGTCGAGCTATCGATCGATCCCAACGGTATACCGAGCCTTGTTCGTATTCTGGAACCCGATCGCGATCGTGAACTCCCCCAGTTCGAGCCGTTCGTCGAAATGCTGATCGAGGGCTGGCGGTTTGAGGCGGCGTCAAGCGTTGCCAATGGGCGCGAGGTCGATCAGCTCGATATTGTGTTGGCGTTACAGTGGCGCTAGGAAAAATGCTAAGGTGCGCTTGCGGAGAAAAGCACTAACCAATGAGTCCGCAAGTGTGTCAAACGATGCGTTGAGCGGTCAAAAATTGGCGTAAAAATTGAGTTGTGCTATATTTTATTGCGGTGACAACACATACGCAAAACTTGCGGGTGTAGTTTAGTGGTAAAACCTTAGCCTTCCAAGCTAATGATGCGGGTTCGATTCCCGCCACCCGCTTTGCTTTCATTTTGTTAGTTACTCTTTTCTCAATAACACCCGCACTTCGGCTCAAAGTGTGGGTGTTTTTTTATGCCAGAAAATGAGTTTCTAATCCCTTTCTGCACCGAATGGCAACGATCGCGGCCAAGAACCACTGACGCGATCGTTGTAATTCGGTGCAGAAAGGGAGTCAAAATCGATAAAATTGGCACACCGCAACTGGGTCATCCATGCTGCGATGTTTCTGAGGTAATGACAGTTTGTTGAATCTGACGACGGCGTATTTGCTTGTGTCTCACGGCAGTCGAGATCCACGCCCCCAAGCGACGATCGCGACCTTGGCTGATCGTTTATCAGAAGCTTTGGCCTGTCCTGTGGGCTGGGCAATTTTGGAATTCGGCCAGGAATCCCTCGCGGTACAAATTCAACAGTTTGCCTATGCGCAGCGGGTCGAGCGGATTTACATCGTGCCGCTGTTTCTGTCGTCGGGTGTTCATGTTTGTGATGATATTCCGGAGCAAATTGCGATCGCGCGATCGGGTTTATCACAGGGGATTGCGCCACCGGATGTTAGATTGACGCCCTTTCGGCGAGCGGACTCATCACCGGGACTTGTTACTCTGCCCCACCTGGGTAATGCGATCGATTTCGCCCGTTCAGCTTGCGATCGGATGCGGCAATATCCTGAGATGGATGCCTGGATTACGATCGCTCACGGTAGCCGACGGATGGGCGGCAATGCCGAAATCGAAGCGATCGCGACACGTCTTCAAGGCGAAATGACCCATCCCCATCGCGTCGCCTATTGGTCGAGAGAAGGGCAACTGGTCAAACAAATCCAGGATTTACTCGCGTTGGGTCATCAAACAATTGGTCTGCTGCCTCACTTCTTATTTCCTGGCAAGCTGACCGATGCGATCCGCGCGACCATTCAGACGATCGCAAAGCAATCTCCCGAAGCCGTGTTCGTCTGTCTAAATACCTGGGGGGAGGCAAATGAGTGGACGCAAAGTTTGGTCGATTGGCTAAAGGAGGAAACTCAGTCTGAGCCGTCTCCCCCCTATCCTTCCAGTCAAATTACAACCACTTAAGTCTTCTTAAGTCCTGAATGCTCATGCGGAATTCTGATGATGTTCCGGCACGCTGGGATGATGGCTCAAGTCTGAATCCGAGAGAGGCAGAAGCGTCGCGACCCGTCGATTTCGACATACCGGCGAACTTGCCCTCTGAGATTGCGCCCGAGGTCACGCCCGAGGTTGTGTCTGAGGTTGTGTCTGAGGTCGCGATCGTCTCTAAAGCTGACTCTAACGCGGATAATACCTTCGCCGTATCTCCTACCCCGTTTGCAGCGAAACCGAAGCCGAAGCCAAGTCTTAGTCTGATGCTTGCGACTCGCCCGTTATGGCAAATTGTTGTGGGGCTTGGGCTGGGCGCAATTGGTTTAACGTGTGTTGCGATCGGGCTGTTCACGCTGTCGGGACTCGCCCTGCAAGGACTCGGTCGCGCCGTCGCGGGATTGATTGCCGGGATCATCGTGTTGATCCTGTTTGGTTCGATTCCGGCGGCGCTGACTGTGTTCACAATCCAGACTCATGGCGTCACGCAACATCAAGGTGTGAGTTCAGAAACGGCCAGACTGGCGCTTGGAGCTGCGATCGTCATCGGCATCGCGATCGGTATTTGTAGTCGGCTATTTTAATCGCTTGCTCGTCCTCGGTACGGACAAAACGATTGACCGGTAAAACATGGCTAAACATGACCAAACACCGCTAAACAATCGACACCACGTCAACCCAGGCTCCATCCGTATTGACCGATCGCGAAATCGCTAGCAAAACTCGCACAAGTTCAGCGCCGATCGTGCCCGAGGAAATCTCTGAGGTGCGATCGGTGCGAATGCAGTCTAAAAAGTGGGTGCAAACGTTACGCAGCGGCTCACCGGCTTCCAGCGTGATCGGCTCGATCGCCTGGTCGATCGGCTCCCAAAAGCCCGACGGCTGCGCTTCCATGTGGCCGCGATAGAACGTCAGCGGTGACTCCGTGAGTTCATCAAACACCAGTGTGCCACGACTGCCGACGACGGCGAGACGGCGCTGTTTATCCGGGTTGAACCAAGAGAGATGCACCTGTACCGTCACGCCGCTGGGATACACCAGACGCACAAAGCTAACGTCAGCTAAACCGTCAGGAAATAGATCGGTAGGGGCGCTTCCTGGCGTGGTGGGCTGTAGCCATGCTTGAGCGATCGCGCTGAGGCGTTGCGGCGCTTCCCCCAGCCAGTGATTCAAAATACTGATGTCGTGGATGACCAAATCCCAGATCACATCCACATCGAGGCGCACCGGCGCGAGATGCACCCGTGCGGCATAACCGTAGCGCCGATCGCCGATCGCGCCGTCGCGGATCAGTTCCGCGCCGCGCCGTACCGCCGGATTAAACAGGTAGGTATGGTCGATCAATAATTGGCGGTGGTGCTGTTCTGCCAGCTCGCAGAGGTGACGACATTCGCCGTAATCCAAGGTCAGGGGCTTTTCGCACATGACGTGATAGCCGCGCTGGAGGGCATCGACGATCGTGTCGTAGTGTGCCGTGGCCGGTGTGGCGATGACGATCGCATCGAGTCGATCGCGTTGGTCGGCGAGATCCGCGCGATCGCAAAACGCAGCCCAGCTATCACAACCGGCGACGGTTTCGTCTAAACCCACCTCCGCCATGACCACCGATCGCTGCGACCGATCGGGATCAATCACTGCCAAAATCTGCGCGTCAGGGATTTGGTGAAAATTCCGAATCAGATGACGACCCCAGCGGCCTGCGCCAAGAATCGCGATCGCGATCGGGCTGTTTTTCGCAGATGCCATAAAAAAGTAGGGTGGGCATTGCCCACCAGTTCAATGACGCTTGGACGAGGAGGGTTAATCCCCAATCAACGAATTACCATCACCGCCCAGCAGCTCGGCGATCGCCTGATGTTCTGCCGGGACGCGCGTCGGTGGATCTTGCCGCGCATCGGTGATCAGCCAACCCAGCGCCGCCGCCTGCACATCGATCGCATTGCCCTTGCTATCGACACAATAGCGACCAAACACCAGCTTATCGACCAGCCGCACCCCGCGACCCAGGCGCGAATACTCAAAAATCACGCTATTATCCACGGTTGAATTGCCGCAAATACAACAGTTCGGGCCGATCATACTCGGGCCGATAATCTTCGCCCCATCCTCGATTCGCGTCATCGCCCCGATATACACCGGCCCCGTGATATCCACCTTGTCCCAATTCACATCGACATTAATCCCGGTATAAATCCCCGGTGCGACTTCCTTACCGGGAATCGAGACATTTTTCACATCCCCGCGCAACACGCTACGCACCGCCCGCCAATAGTCCGGTACACGGCCAATATCAACCCATTGGAAATCCATCGCCAGCCCGTAAAATGGCGCGTCCATTTCCACCAGTTTCGGAAACAGATCGCTCCCGATGTCAAATTCTTGACCCGACGGGATGTAGTCGAAAATCTCCGGCTCGAAGATATAAATCCCGGTGTTGATCGTCGTGCTGAGGGCTTGATCGATCGCCGGTTTTTCCTGGAACGTTTTAATCCGTCCGTTCTCTTCGGTGACGACGACGCCGTAGCTCGGCACTTCCTCGATCGGCACAGTCTTCATGATGATCGTGGCGATCGATCCTTTTTCCTTATGCCAGCGCACCGCTTCGGTTAGATCGAGATCGATCAGCGCATCGCCACACAACACCACAAACGTGTCATCAAAGAACGGCTTAAAATCCTGGATACGTTTCATCCCGCCCGCTGAACCGAGGGCTTGACCCTGTAGCTCCCCTTCAGCGGTAATTTTGCCCTCGAAGGAATAGCCAATTTCAACCCCAAAGCGCTGACCATCCCGAAAATAGTTTTCGATCTCATGCGCCAGATGGCTCACGTTGACCATCACCTGCGTAAAGCTGTGTTGTCGCAGCAATTCCAGCAAAAATTCCATCACTGGCTTTTGCAGGATGGGAATCATCGGTTTGGGGATGGTTTGGGTAATCGGGCGAACGCGAGTACCTTTACCCGCAGCCAAGATCATTGCTTTCATAATTTTTGGATGGGATTTTAGTCCGTTCTAAGTCAGCCCGATCATCCACAGGAAGACCTATGGCGTAGTTTATACGATACCCTTTGGCGAATCGTTACTTCGAGGCGTTATGCCCTGCGGGTAACATCGAGACAAGACTGGCAATATCAGAATTAAACGTGTTAGGCACGTTATGACGCTTGCAGACCCGCTGATTGATGTTTGCCCTTACTTTACGAGGCGGAGACTTCCAGCGCCGGATCGATCGGTCGAAGTTTAATCTCGCCATAAAATTCGGCCTGCTGCAATTCCACGCGGGATTGGGATGCGAGCAGCAATAACGCCCAGAATGTACCGACGTGATGATGGGCTGGAGATGGTTTATGTTCGCAATCCGCAACGGTATCGTGCGCTTGGGTGACGGCATTGGGCGACCAAGCGGCAACGAGACGATCGAAGTCGATCCAGGACTCACCCTGGGATAGTTTCGGCCAGTTTTCCGATAGAAATAGGTCGATGTCGTCGGCGGTCTCGGTCAGGTTTTCCGAGTGGGCGAGCTGGCCGATCTGGCGGGCGGTTTGTTGGCTGCTTTGCTTGAGGCTGCGGGGCGATCGAGGGCGCAGCGGCGTATCTGCTAGGGTTTTCTCCATGAGCTGGATCTGATTGATCATCTCTTGGAGGGTCACCGGACGCTTGCGGAGCGGTGGCGCGACGGCGCGACGGCGTAGGGTTTTTTCGAGGTGTAGCGGCAGCGCATTGGGATCGTCGCCATGATCCCAATATTCGGGTTCGGGTGCATCGGCATGGGACTCGGCTTCGACTAATGCATCGGCCTTGAGCAAGAGCAGCATCGACGCATAGAGAAAGCCTTGACCCGATCGCGAGAGATCCGCGCCATAGGGCGATCGCCCCGTGCCGCTGCTGGCCGCTTCCAGCTCCTCGGACGGAATCAGCGGGCGCAAGTGACGATCGATCGCCTCAATCACCTGCACATCCCACGGGTCAATCTCGCCGCGCTCAGCTAAATCGAGCAACAGCGCGATCGCATCCTGGGTTAACGATTTTTCCTCGCTCAAGGCACAATCCTCGCTGACACCGGCTTAATCTTTAGGCAAGCTAATCTTCAGGCGGGTTAATCACCAAACTGGCCGCGCAGTAGTTCGGCGTATTTACGTGCGAGTTCGTCTTCTGGGTTGAGGCGATACGCTTCTTCAAAGGCCGCGACGGAGGGCTCATATTGGTGCAACTTCGCCAGCACGACGCCGACGTTGTACCAAATATTGGCATCATTCGGCGTGAGCGTAACCGCACGGTTGAGCGCGGCTAAGGCATCTTCGTAGCGGCCAAGCTGTTCGAGGACTGCGCCGAGATTATCCCAGGCGATCGCAACATCCGGCTCTAGCGCCGTCGCTTGCTCACAGGCGCTCAACGCTTCTTCTGGCACAGCATTGGCACATTGCTCAAAGTAGCGTTCAAACTGATTGGTGTCCGCGATCGGAGACAGCCAGGTGGTGGACGTTTTTAGGGGTGAGGGTGTTGCACGGTTGGCGACGTGATTCGTGGCGCGACGGGCGATCGGCGCGTGGTCGGTTGAGCCAGAGGGAACCGCGAGGGAGGGTGTAGCGATTCCCGTCGTGATCGAGAGTGCAACAAGTGCGGTGGTGAGTGACTGGAGCGAGCGCATAAGCAAGTCAAACTCGTGAGAGGTTACAGATTGTGTCCATTGAAGCATACGCTTGACAGGTGTCTATTTCAGCCCATTTGATCGGTCTCGTTTTTAAAAGACTGAATTCTAAGTCGGGCTTGAATTCAATCGGATTCGCCGCCCTAGAAAGGCGGGGCTTTCGACCCATTTTTTTGGTAGGATGATATGCGCTCGATCGCCGTTTGGCTTGTGCTTTGAATTTTTGGCTTGTCACTCGATTAGCGAATCGACACACACGATCGTGAGGGATAACGAGAGCGAACCGTGGCCGAAGAAAAACGCTATTCAGACACCGTTAATTTGCCCGAAACTGGGTTTTCTATGCGCGCTAACGCCGTCGTGCGCGAACCGGAACTCCAGCAATTTTGGGCGGACAACGCCATTTACGAGACCCAAGCCGAAGGCAGTGGCGAACCCTTCGTGCTGCACGATGGGCCGCCCTACGCCAATGGTGCGCTGCATATTGGCCACGCGCTCAATAAAATTCTCAAAGACGTTATTAACCGCTACCAAATCCTTCAGGGTCGGAAAGTGCGTTACGTACCGGGCTGGGACTGCCACGGTTTGCCGATCGAACTGAAAGTGCTGCAAAGCATGAAATCGAGTGAGCGTCAGCAACTCACGCCGCTAACCCTGCGAGCGAAAGCCGCCGAATTTGCCCTAAAAACCGTCGATGAACAGCGCGAAAGTTTTAAGCGCTACGGTGTTTGGGGCGATTGGGATAATCCCTATTTGACGCTGACGCCGGAATACGAAGCGGCTCAGATTGGCGTCTTTGGGGAAATGGTTACCCAAGGCCACATTTATCGCGGTCGCAAACCCGTCCACTGGAGTCCGAGTTCGCGCACAGCACTCGCCGAAGCCGAGCTGGAATATCCCGAAGGACACGTCTCGCCCAGTATCTACACGGCGTTTCAGCTCACGAGCCTGTCAGACAAAGCGACGAATATTCTGGAGGACTACATCCCCGATTTGTGGGTGGCGATCTGGACTACCACACCTTGGACGATCCCCGCGAATTTGGCTGTGAGCGTCAATCCTGAATTGACTTACGCCGTCGTTGAATCGGGACTCGAATGTGATGCCGCTGCTGGCAAGTTTTTGCTCGTGGCAGCGGATGCTATCCCTCGCCTAGAAGCGACGTTCAAGACCAAACTCAGCGTACTGGAAACGATCAAAGGTGATCGCCTAGAACACTGTAAATATAAACATCCGCTTTACGATCGTGAAAGTGAGGTCGTGATCGGCGGCGATTACGTTACCACCGATTCCGGTACGGGCTTAGTTCACACCGCCCCCGGCCACGGTCAAGATGACTACATCGTGGGTCAACGGTACGGCCTGCCGATTCTGTCGCCCGTGGATGCGGCGGGACGGTTCACCGAAGAAGCAGGCGAAGCCTTTGCGGGCTTGAATGTCCTCACCGACGCCAACGACAAAATCATCGAGGCTCTCGAAACTAGTCAATCTTTGCTACTACGAGAGCCTTACGAACACAAATATCCCTACGATTGGCGGACGAAAAAACCGACGATTTTCCGCGCCACCGATCAATGGTTTGCCTCGGTGGAAGGCTTCCGCGATGCGGCGTTGAGCGCGATCGCCGATGTGATCTGGATTCCGGCCAAGGGCGAAAATCGGATCGCGGCGATGGTCGGCGATCGATCAGACTGGTGCATTTCGCGTCAGCGATCGTGGGGCGTGCCGATCCCGGTGTTTTACGACAAGGAAACCGGCGAGCCGCTGATGAACGCCGAGACAATCGCCCACATCCAAGGCATCATCGCCGAGCAGGGATCGAATGCTTGGTGGGAGCTATCCGTGGCGGACTTACTGCCCGACTCGCTCAAGCCAGAGGCCGATCGCTACGAAAAAGGCCAAGACACGATGGATGTCTGGTTTGACTCAGGCTCATCCTGGGCGGCAGTGGCTCGCGATCGCGGCCTCGGCTATCCCGTGGATCTGTATCTCGAAGGCTCCGACCAACACCGGGGCTGGTTCCAATCAAGCCTCCTCACCAGCGTGGCTAGCGAAGGTCAATCACCTTACAAAACCGTGCTGACCCACGGGTTTGTCCTGGATGAAAAAGGCCGCAAGATGAGCAAGTCGATCGGCAATGTGGTCGATCCGGCGATCGTCATCGAAGGCGGCAAAAACCAAAAGCAAGAACCGCCCTACGGTGCAGACGTGCTGCGCCTCTGGGTCTCGTCGGTGGATTATTCCTCCGATGTTCCCCTCGGTCAAACCATCCTCAAGCAAATGTCGGATGTGTACCGCAAGATTCGCAACACATCGCGCTTCCTGCTCGGCAACATCAACGACTTCAACCCGGTTACCGATACCGTCGCCTATGACGACCTGCCGGAACTCGATCGCTACATGCTCCATCGCACCTGCGAGGTGATGGACGAAATCACCGACGCTTTCGAGAGCTATCAGTTTTTCCGCTTTTTCCAAACGGTGCAAAATTTCTGCGTCGTTGACCTGTCCAATTTCTATCTCGATATCGCCAAAGATCGGCTCTACATCAGCACCCCCGACGCACCCCGTCGCCGGAGCTGCCAAACCGTGATCGCGACGATCGTCGAAAGTCTCGCACGGGCGATCGCGCCGGTTCTTTGCCACATGGCCGAGGATATTTGGCAAAATCTGCCCTACGAAACCGGGTTTGATTCGGTCTTTCAGGCGGGCTGGATGTCACGCCCGGACGAATGGCGCGATGATGCGCTGGCGGCGTCCTGGGCGAAAAAGCGCGAATATCGCACGGTGGTCAACAAGGTCATGGAGCAGGCTCGCGCCGAGAAGAAAATCGGCTCGTCGCTGGATGCGAAGGTCTTGCTGTATGTGGAAGATGACGCGGCTCGCGAGGCACTGGCGGCGATGAATCCGCAGTGGGAGGCGATCGAGTCAGACTTAACCGATTTCGCCACGGCAGATCCAGATCCAACGTTAGCGATGTCGGCGGAACCTGCGATCGAGGCGTCCCCTGAGCCAGAGATTGACCCCATTTCAGAACCTGAGCCCGCGACGGCTTCTGAGCCTGGACGGGAACCAGAGCAAGAACCTACGTCAGAACCCGAAACGGTGGCGCTTGCGTTTACTCCTGTCACTCCGACTCAAAAAGCGAGCGTCGATCGCCCTGACCTCCCCGACCTGGACAACCTAAACCCCCAAGCGATCGCCCAGCTCATCGTTGATGCGCCGAGTTTCCTGGTGTGGGCTTGGAATCGCTGGCAGAAAGTAGCGATCAACCTCGGTCTCGTGCTGACGATTTTCGTGATTCTGCATATCCTGAGCGATTTGCTCGGCGCGGTTAATGGTTTGTTCGTGCTGCCCACAGCCTTGTCCGCGATCGGTGTGAGCTACAGCGGCTGGTTTATCTATAAAAAATGGCTGTTTGCTCGCGATCGCCAACGTACGATCGAGCAATTTAACGCCTATAAAGACCGTCTATTGGGCAATACCCAAGCGATCTTAACGTCGGCCAGCGAGCCGATCGCGGCGCTACCGAAGGCCGAGGAAACCACCGTTACGGAATCGATCGCAGCACCGGCAGCGGTTGCCGAATCTGAGCCAATTACCGAAATGGCGATCGAGCCTGAATCGCCCGCAGTCCAAACCTCAGAGCCGATCGTCGAACCGCTCCCCGAGCCTGTAACATCGCCCGATTCGGCCTCCACACAGTTCGCCTCAACGGGCAACGGTGTCGATGAGCTGCGTTACCTGTTCATCTGTTCGCAGGTCGAACTGGTCACCACGCCCGAGGCGATTTCTGCCTCGGGTTACAGCGAAATCACCGAGACCTGCGGCGTGGCGATCGTCGCGGCTGATGGTGAAAAATGCGAACGTTGCTGGAACTACTCTGATAAAGTCGGCACGAATCACGAGCATTCCACCCTGTGTGAACGCTGCGTTCCCGCCATCAACGGCCAGTTCTAACAAGCGGCTCTAGCGGTAAGCTTTAGCACCGCGTCAGTTACCATCGAAACGCTAAGATTTGAAAGGTGCGAGACCGTCATCGCGCGAACTGGTCTTAATTTTCTTATTTTCGTTCACGTCAACTCGATTACCGCTCGACCCGAACTTACCTATGGATGTTGCAACTCTCGCTTCCCAGCTAAACGCCGGGACGATCTGGCCGGAGGGGATCGTCATCATGACCCTGCTGGCCGTCCTCGTCACCGACCTGATCGCCGGTCGTAAATCCGTGCCTTGGACGCCCTACATCGCAATCGCCGGTTTACTCGCTAGCATTACCGCGATCATCGTGCAATGGCAGGCCGCAGGCGACGCGATCGGCTTTCTCGGCGCGTTTAACAGCGACCCGATCGGACTCGTCTTCCGGGGCATCATCGCCCTCTCCACCGTGACGACGATTCTGATGTCGATCCGCTATGTGGAGCAAAGCGGCACGTCCCTCGCGGAATTTCTCGCCATTTTGCTCTCCGCAACCCTGGGCGCGATGTTCCTGTCGAGCGCGAACGATCTCGTGACGATTTTCGTCTCGCTCGAAATGCTCAGTATCTCGTCCTATCTGCTGACGGGCTATATGAAGCGCGACTCGCGATCGAACGAAGCCGCGCTGAAATATTTGTTGATCGGCGCATCGAGTTCGGCGGTGTTTCTCTACGGTGTCTCACTGCTCTACGGTTTGTCCGGCGGCGAAGTCCAGCTCGACAAAATCGCCGCTGCCCTCGTCGATAGCGAAGCATCGCTTGGACTCGCCCTAGCTCTCGTCTTCACGATCACCGGCATCGCCTTCAAGATTTCTGCCGTACCGTTCCACCAATGGACGCCAGACGTTTACGAAGGATCGCCCACGCCCGTGGTTGCATTTCTTTCCGTCGGCTCGAAAGCAGCGGGTTTCGCCCTGGCGATTCGCTTGCTCGTGACCGCGTTTTACAGCGTCAGCGACGAGTGGCACTTCGTCTTCACCGCGCTGGCCATCCTCAGTATGCTGCTCGGTAACGTCGTCGCCCTGGCACAGACGAGCATGAAGCGGATGCTCGCCTATTCCTCGATCGCTCAGGCCGGTTTCGTCATCATTGGTCTACTGGCCGGAACCACCGACGGTTATTCCAGCATGGTGTTTTACCTGTTGGTTTACCTGTTCATGAACCTCGGTGGGTTCACCTGCGTGATTCTCTTCTCGTTGCGGACGGGAACCGATCGCATTAGCGAGTACGCTGGTCTCTACCAAAAAGATCCGCTTATCACCCTGGGTCTCAGCCTGTGCCTGCTCTCGCTTGGCGGCATTCCGCCCCTGGCAGGCTTCTTCGGTAAAATTTACCTCTTTTGGGCGGGCTGGCAAGCGAACCTGTACGGCTTGGTAATTCTCGGCTTGGTGACGAGTGTGGTCTCGATTTACTACTACATTCGCGTGGTGCGGATGATGGTGGTCAAAGAGCCGCACGAAATGTCTGAAGCTGTGAAGAATTATCCTGAGGTGAGCTGGGATTTGCGCGGGATGCGTCCGCTTCAGGTCGGTCTTGTGCTGTCGGTGGTGGCCACGTCGCTGGCGGGTATTTTGTCGAATCCGCTGTTTACGATCGCCAATAATGCTGTCATCAACTCGCCGATTTTACAAGCGAATCTAGAGACGAAAGAGACGGTAGCGACGATCGTTCCGGCGATCGATCTCGAACCGTAATTGAACATGAATTCGGGTCAAGAAAATTAGCTGAAACCGATATTTTGTATGGTTTGCAGCGATTTAGTCTAGACTCTTAATCGCCTATCCCCTTCTCCAGTTCTGGGAGAAGGGGTAGAAACTTTTAAAGATCAAAATAGAGAAGTACAAATGTATAAACCTGGTGGTACTATTCGCGAAACCTTAAAAGACATCCAACACAATCGCTACGTTTTACCCGCTATCCAAAGAGAATTCGTCTGGCAACCACCACAAATCGCCCAACTCTTCGATAGCTTGATGCAGGATTATCCCATTGGCACATTTTTATTTTGGAATGTAGAGTCCACCAATAGCGACAAATTTAAATTTTATGGCTTTGTGAGGGATTATCATCAAAAAAATAATCCCCACTGCCCAGACCTGGGCGTTATCACGAACCAAAACCTGATTGCCGTTCTCGATGGACAACAACGCCTAACAGCCCTCAATATTGGCTTACGAGGTTCCATGGCATTAAAACTTCCTCGTAAATACTGGAGTAATCCTGATGCCTTTCCAGAACAATTTTTATACCTAGATTTACTGGCAGAAAGCGATTTCGAGCATGAAGAATTTAGATATCGCTTCAAGTTTCTAAATCCCCAAAAAGCTGTTGACAGTGACACCGAAATTTGGTTCAAAGTGCCTGATATTCTAGCTATTGATGATCCCTATGAAGTGTTTAGTTGGATAACCGAGAAACATCCAGGCTTAGATGCAGAAAAAGCAAAGAAAGCCAACAAAACCCTTTCTCTATTACATAAAAAGATTACAGAACAAGGTTTAATAAATTACTACGAAGAAAAAAGTCAAGATATCGAGAAAGTTTTAAATATATTCATTCGTATGAATAGCGGCGGTACAGTCCTATCCTATTCAGATTTGTTATTAAGTATTGCCGTTGCCCAATGGTCAGAGCTTGATGCCAGACAAGAGATCCATAAACTCGTTGACGAACTCAACAACATCCGAAACGGCTTTAATTTCTCAAAAGATTTTGTTCTCAAAGCCGGTTTAATGCTGGCAGATATCAGCAGTGTTGGATTTAAAGTCAAAAACTTTAACCACGAGAACATGGCTAAACTCGAATCTCTCTGGTCAAAGATCCGTCAATCCCTCACCCTCACCGTCCAACTCGTCGCTGACTTTGGACTGAACGGAAGCACTCTCCGTGCTGATAGTTCTATTTTGCCCATTGCCTACTACATCTATCAAAAGGGTTATACAGACCACCATTCAAAACATTGTCTCAATGCAGAAGAACGAAAGCAAATCAAAAATTGGCTGTTTCGTTCTCTACTCAAATCCTCCGGTATCTGGGGTAGCGGGCTCGATACCCTACTAACTGCGCTCCGCACTGCGATTAAAGACTCCCAAGAAAATGGTTTCCCCTTAGAATCCCTCACTCAGACCATGCGACAACGGGGTAAATCTCTCACATTTGAAGATGAAGAAATCGAGGAACTCGCAACCTTAAAATATGGTGATAAACGAGTATTCTTACTCCTATCTCTCCTTTATCCCTTTGTCGATCTCCGCAATCAATTTCACATCGACCATATTTTTCCGAAATCGAAATTCACACTTCCAAAGCTCAAGAATAATCAAGGCTTAAACGATGAACAAGTTGAACAATGGCAGATTTTATGCAATCAATTGCCTAATCTGCAACTTCTCGACGGGCAAGAAAATATCGAAAAACAAGCGATTTTACCGATGACTTGGCTGGAGAATAAACATCGTACAGAGGAAGGTGATCTAGATGTAACTTCAATCAAACACTATTGCAGCCAGCATGATTTGGGCACGATTCCAGTAGAATTAAAGGATTTTCGACAGTTCTATGAAGCCCGTTATCAAGCCCTGAAAACTAAAATTACGAACTTGATTAACGTAACGTGAGTTTGGGATTAGAAAATTTGCTCTATAGCGTAAGCCGATTGTGTTAGGACATTCTCGCCTAAGTTAAAAACCGCACTTCGACTCCGCTCAGTGCTCTTCAGTTTTTTTGATACGTCCTAACCAAATCGGTTTTTGCTATATATGCTTATCCCTCTTTTGTCACTTTCCGGGATAGCAACGAGGTTACGTCATCTCAGCAATTCTCTTGGCACGAACGAGAATGCTGGAATCAGGCTTCTAGCCTCTCTTTTCGGATAGTGACAGAAGCGGGATATAGCAGGTAGCGATTAGATTAGGACACTCTCGTCTAAACTGAAAACCGCACTATTCGCTTCGCGAAGGCTATGCCAACGACTCCGCTCAGTGCTCTCAGTTTTTTGATGCGTCCTAACTCAATCGGTGATTGCTATAGGTTTGGGTTAACCCGAACTGGCGTCTGATTCTGGCCGTGAAGCCCAGTATGCCCAGGCAATCAGCACAAACTGTAGCGGTAGCCTGCCATAGAGCAACGATCGCGAGAATTCAGGAAAAAGTTCTGGATGCAGCGCCATGTGAATATTGGCTGGGTAGACCGCGATGAGTAGCGCCACTAAACCCCACCCCGCGATTGATCGAACGTACGGAACCAATACGCCCACCCCGCCCAAAATCTCAAATACCCCACTGAGATAAACCAGTTCGAGATGAGCCGGTAGATAGTTGGGCATCAGTCGTAGGTAGAAGTCGGTACTGGCAAAGTGGTTCGCGCCTGCCAGGATGAAAAAGAGGGACAGGGCGATCAGGGCGAATCGTTTCGGGAGCTTGCGAGGGAGCTGAAGCATAGCGAGTGTGTCGGTTCATCCTCAAGGGTTTGCTGGCTACGGTTATGAATGATTGCGATGATTGCTCGATGAGCAGGGCTTGGCATCGTGTTGCCGTCTACTCGCCTTACCCAGTCAGCCGCTTACTGTATAAGGTGCTTGGAGTAAACAACCACCTGGCGCAATAGCTTCAGAATTTGAGAACGATCAAAATTGAGAAAACTTGAGGCGAGGGATGGAGCCGATCGAATACTGGAAAGCTGGTAAATGTGATCGACCTGCGCCAGAATTTTTGGGTCAAGATTTGCCTGCTTTAAGTAGATCTGAACCATGATCTTTTGAAGGCGATATCGGTCATTGGCGGTGCGTAGCGAACTTTGACTCGATCGCAACTGTTTTAGTTCTGCCTGTAGCTCTTCTGTCGCCGAGAGTGCTGGAGAAGAAGCGTCAGGATCGGCGTTGAGCGGATCGGTACTATCTTGCTCTGCCATGTTTACCTCTTGCTTGCCGGTTAGATAGCCGACGTTTAAAGCCGCCTGTGCCACCTCCGCAGTATTTTCTAATAGCTCTTGACCGAAAGCATTCATCCGATCAATCCCGGACTCGATCGCCTCAAGTTCGCTGCTTGCTTCGCGTAGTGAATCGGTTAAACGCCCCATGATTACCCCTTCTTTCTAATACTAATCTAAATCTTGGCTCTCTCCAGTTAAACCCAAGCTAATCATCTAATAAACGACGATTAATACTGGCTTGATCTTCACGTTTAAACTCCTCGATCGGTTCCGGCTCTGCTCTTTTCATCGTGAGTTCTTTTAAATCCGTTGTCAACAGTCGTTTTGCTGCCTTTAATAACCGAAAGAATCCCGAAAAACTTCGCTCTTCGGTCAAAACGGATTCATACACCGCTTCAAAGTCGCTGATCAGCACATTAGTCGCATTTAGCTTCTGGCGCAAACTCTGGACATGTTGGGATAGTACATCACGCTCGCCCTGCATTTTCCCTTGGACGTTGATGCTGTGCTGTAGCGATCGCTGAAATTTATTGCGATCCCGTTCGAGCGCCTCCACTTCTGAACTGACGGAAGCGATCGTCCGTTTCAGATCCGACACTTTTTGCTTCCCTTCAATACGTCTCCTGACCAGTTGACCGCGACTAATCGATAATTTCTTATATTCCTGGCGCATCTCTGAGTACAGCGCCGCAATTTCATCTTGCGAGAGCTGATCAATGTGCAATGGAAATTCCTGCACATTTTTGTACTCCTTAAATCCCGAATCTGACGTTTTGTTATTCATTACAAATTGACTACTGGCTGATTTGACGAGTTGACTTAAATAACTAACTTAAGTGTAGCGATCGCTCTCTAATTTGAGAGTTTAGCCTCATCGGTTTGAATACGTAATAGCTCCGTATCGATCGCGGCCTGCAACGTCGGGTCAGCCTCGCTCGCACGGGTCAGCTCGTTAAACTCATCCGGCGTCAACCGCGTCCGCTCGACAATGGCTCGCGCTGTATTACAAAACTCCACGGCAATATCGCGAGCCGTACCGCGTAAAACCTGTAAACTCTTGGGCTGATCGCAGGTCAGAGCCGGGAGCTTATCGCTGGCGATTTCTGCCGTCAGCGCATCGTAGGCGGCAGTGCGTTCGCGTTCGATTTCCCAAAGGGCGCGGGCGTAGGCGATCGTCTGCTCTGGAGCCGGTGCGCCCGTGGTGGTTGTTTCGGCTGGATCGGATGGTTTGGAGCCGCAGGCGGTGAGCGAGATCGAGGTCAGGGCGATCGCGCTAGCTGCGATTAGGCTGCGGGTTAGCGACCGAAGCGGGAGGCCGGAGCCGTTGAGAAAAGCTGACATAGTTCGATCGTTTTGGTTTGTAAGGTGGTCAGGTCGTCGCCGCCGCGTTTCAGGCTGTATTCGAGATCGAGCAGCACCGACATGGCGGCTTGGAGCGAGGCGAGGGAAAGGTGAGCCACTTCTTTTTTTAAAAAGTACACGCGCTTGGGGTTGCCCAATTCGGCAGCATCGGCGATCGCCTTATCGCTGCGTTCACCCGACTTGATCGCTAATTTTATCCATAGCCAGGTGCGAAATTGCCCGTTGAGCGTCGCAACAATGCGTAAAGCCGCCTCATTACGAGCGATCAGCTCCGAGACCAAGGTTAGCGCTGTGCTGGTTTGACCGTCACGGATCGCCTTCGCCAGTTGTAAGCTATTTTGACTGGTCGCCGCGACTAACGTTTCCACCGTAGCGGCCTCGATCGCGGTATCGCTGTCCCCGGCAAAGAGACGCAACTTTTCCAGCTCGCCAAACAGTTGGCGGGTGTTATTTCCGACGGATTCCGCCAGCAGCTCGATCGCTTCGGGCGTGAGTTTGACCTTGAGTTCCCGCGCGATCGCTTTAACCCGTTGGGCGAGTTCGTCGGTGTTCCAGGGCGGAATGGGCGAAAATTCGCGTATTTCGGCGTGTTTTTTGAGTAATTTCGTTGATTTCAGTCGCCCGTCTGGCTTTTTAGACGACACGAAAAGCAGCACTGAACTATCGGGAATTTTCGCGATCGTCCGTTCGAGTTCCGTGAGTAAATCCGCTGAACACTGCTGGGCGATCCGCGCGTCGGGCAGATGAACAAAGCGCTGGCCGCTGCCAAACGGTGGCGTCATCGCCTGATTGAGCGCCGCGATCGCCGCTTCCGATCCATCGCCATCAATTTTGTCATGATTAAACGACCCCCACGCCGGATCGAGGGTCGCCTCACGAAGAGATGTTACGGCTCGCTCCAAAGCAAAATCATCTTCACCCCAGTACAGGTAAATTGGCATTATGAGCGTCTTGTGAAAATTTAACGATAGGGTCTCGAATCCCGTGAATCGAGATGTTTTTCTAGTCTTTGATCCCCGTGATGTGCCACGATCAAACTCAAATCCCAAACGAGCGTAGCGTCATTCGATTTCGTTGGTTTGGGCGCAACTAGGCAAGAACACTATGGATGATTCGTATCAAGCGTATCTCGAACGGCTCTCGAAAATGGTACAGCCCGACAGCTACCATTCCACGTTGCAGTATTTGTGCAAATCGCCGAAATTTGCGCGGACGACTGATGGTGTGGTTCGCGCCGTGTTATTCCCCGGCTACACGCTGATTTCGCCCACGAACGAAGACGATACGGTCAACGTTGAAGCGTATGCCGCGATTCAGACGGCCAGTGATGCCTTGGCGAGCCAGCTCCCCGAGGGTCTGTTGATTGGCTTGCCGCCGACGAGCTATCACATGACGATCGCCGATCTGATTTGGGATAGCGCCTATCGTGATCTGAGCCTTGATCCAGCCTATGACGCCAACCTGCGCGATCGCCTCGCGGCACTGTTTAGCGAGGTCAAACCGCAGGTGGTCGGACCCACGTGCGTATCCTGGCAGGTGCTGGGGTTTGTGGTGATGCCTCGGGCGATCGGGGTCTGCCTCATCCCGAGTGATGAAGCCTCGTATCGGCGCACGGTTCGCGTCCGACGCTCCATTTATCAAGATTCGGCGATGATGGGTCTGGGAATTGACCAGCAATATCACTTCACGGCTCACGTCACCCTCGGCTATTTCGGCGATATTCCAGCGAATCTTGATCGGGCTGCGATCGCCAAGACCCTGAGCGAAGCAAACCAACATTTTGCCCAAGACAAGGTCGTTCTGAGCCTCGATCGCGCTGAACTGCGACGGTTTGAGGATATGACGGTCTATACTCGCGAGCCTGAATGGCCGGTACTGAATTGGATGTCGAGTTAGGCGCTGTGAGGATTTGAGCCATTAGCGTGAGTCGATGTGACTCAACCATCCTGGTTGCTGACAGGCTAGAAGCCAGTAGTGGCGCGACATCCTTAAAATATTGGCTTATAGATGTCGTACCAGTAGGGTGGGCACTGCCCACCACGATTAACCCACGAATACGTATCCGTTACGGTGGGCATTGCCCACCCTACCAAACTAATACACACTTCTAGATGAGTCGCGCCGCTAGAAGCTTGTGCGACGCATATAGTCAGTTCAATAAAAAACGAGACATATCGACTCTGTTCTGCTTGCTCGCAAACAGCGGTTCGACTCCGCTCAACGCTCTCAGGGTGTTCTGAAAATAATTGAACTGACTATAGTGTCCATTCATGGACTTGGCCTACTCATGCCGTAAACAGACAGATATCTTGTTCCATCTCAACCCACTCCAAGTAACAAGCCTGTTCCCACTCTTGAATCATTAGTCTATGTTGCTCCGGCGGAGTACATGACGGAGTCTCAAAACTTTGAGGGGTTGTTGACACGCTAGAAGAAGCTGCGGTGGTCGAGTTTATGGAAGTCTGGTTGCAGTTTTCGGTTGCGCGAAGGTGTTGGGGGATAAAGTCAAAGATATTCATCATCATCTTTAGAAGGTGGCTGGAAGCATTGAAATGAAGCGGGCATTAAAGGCGATGGCTTGGGCGGTTTCCCCCTTTGCCTGTTTCGCTTAACTCAATCCTCAGGCACTTCCAGACCTAACCCGGATATCTTGTAACCACTTTTAATATCGGTATTGCGATCGCCCTGTTTTTAAACGAATTCACCGTGCTTGGCGTGTTCCAATTTGGGAATTGTCCATATTCAGGCGAGTTTTTGGCGTGGAGTATGCTGAAGAATGAATCATGATGTCTCGCCGCAGTCGATCGCGCTTGTGTTGTGAGCCGATTATCCATGCTGGCTCATCGCCTGTAATCCTCCGATCCCCCCGATCGCCTGATGTCTTTTCCCTTGTTTAAGCCAAACCGCCTCACGATGCTGATCGCAGCGATCGTCTTCGCGTCGATCCACCCCTTCTCTCTCCACGCCCAAACCTCCAACGATTTTCCAGCCTCCGATCCCATCGTCACCCCCGGCACGCTCGATCAGGACTGGAACCAACAGCTAAATGAGGCATTAAATCGCGAGACGATCGAACGATCCGAGGTGGAGCGAATCATCGAGCAGGAAGTTGATTCTGCCGTTAATCGTAATTTTGCTTGGACGATCGGTTTGCTCAACACGCTGCTGCTGTTGTTAATTGCAATGCCAATCGTGGGATTGAGTTTGCTGTGGCTATTGCGCAGGTCGCTGATGGCGAAAATTGTCGATGAGCTTGAACAGCGCATCGGCGAGGATCTGCAAACAGAATTTCAGCGCGATCGACAGGACGAATTACGACGCGATCGGCTCAGCGATTCCGATCGCCGCAGCGCAACCATGAATAGATCGCCCACATCGTCCCCCGCCGATCCATCGACTTCCCCCAGCAGTAACGACGGACAGGCCACCCGTCTCAAGGAAATGGTATCGATGGCGCTATCGGTGCAACAAACGCTTTCAACAGCCCATCAGCCTCTCGAAGAGTCGTTAGACATTCCTGATCAGTGGGGCGATCGCCTTGACGATCTGCTCGATTATCATCTCGATCGCGCCAAACAGCTCGAACGTGCGGCGCAGCATAGCGAAGCGCTGGCGGCCTACGATCAAGCGATCGAGATTGATCCACAGAACCCAATCCCCCACTGCGCTCGCGGGGCTTTGTTTGTGCGTTTGCGGCGTTTTGATGAGGCGATCGCGGCCTTTAATCGCGCCCTGGAGGTTCAGCCCGATTGCGCGGAAGCCTGCTACGGCAAAGCCTGCGGTTTTGCCAATTTGGGGCATAGCGATCGGGCGATCGTTAATTTACAAGCGGCGATCGCCCTCTCGCCTGAGCTAAAAAATGTCGCTCAGTCTGACCCGTTGCTTGCCGCAATCCGGGGTCAAGATTGGTTCCAGACCGAAGTGGTCGGTTAGCGAACCGTAATCCATGATCTCGACTCCGATTCACTATCCCCATTCACCAAAGTCTCCACCCGATCCCCTCTGTAAACTCTTCGCGTTGTAAAGCCATTGGATAATCGATCGCTCAACCTCATCGCCATCAGCATCGGGCTGTTCGTCTTTGCCAGCCTCGTGCTGCCCCTTATCGATATCTCGCCCTATGTCACGGCGAGTCTGGCCTTCGCCCTCCTGGGTGCGATCGGTCTCGATACCTTTCTCGCGGATGGTCAAATCACCCGCGCCGTACGCGATCGGCTAACGGGACGGAGTCCCGAGCGCCGTGAACGGGTGCTACGCCACGAAGCGGGTCACTTTTTGCTTGCACATTTGTTCGAGATTGCGATCACCGGCTACGCCCTCGATGCTTGGGAATCCTTACGCCAAGGACATCCGGGAGACGGCGGCGTACGCTTCGATCTCGAATCGTCGTTTAACCAGCAAGTGCAGGCGATCGAGGCGGGCGAGACCCGATCGGAGACCAGCGCGGCGGCGACGATTTCGCGGCGCTGGGTCGATCAGGCGGCGATGGTTTTGATGGCCGGTATCGCGGCGGAAGAGCTGTTTTATGAACGGGCGATCGGTGGAGATAATGATCGATCGCAGTTGCAATCGATGTTACGCGGGCTGAAGTTTTCGCCCCAGGAGAGCCAGCAGCGCGAACGTTGGGCGATCGTCCAGGCCAAAGCCATGCTAGAGCGATATCGCGACGCTTACGATGCGCTGGTCGTGGCGATGGGCGATCGGGCGATCGTAGCGGATTGTCAACAGGCGATCGCGGCTCATCCGGCGGCGATCGAGGTTACAGAAAATGCAGAAGAACAAACGGAGACGATGAAGGCTAGCGATCGAGCTTTCCATCGCGAAGCGTGAAGTGCCGAGTTTTATCGGATTCTCTATTCCGCTCTGAGCCGGAATCTAGCAACACCGATCGTCGTCTGCGATCCCTATCAAAAGTGCTTCTAAACGGTAAAATGTCTCAGCGTCGCTCATATCGAACGCATCCACATCACCGATCCCCATCCCAAACAATGGCAGAAACCGTATTCTTCAACGCCCTCAGAGAAGCCACTGACGAAGAGATGGCCAAAGATCAGACCGTATTTGTCCTCGGTGAAGACGTGGGTCACTACGGCGGTTCCTATAAGGTGACCAAGGATCTGTGTGACAAATACGGTGACCTGAGACTACTCGACACGCCGATCGCCGAAAACAGCTTTATGGGCATGGCCGTCGGCGCTGCTATGACCGGTTTACGCCCGATCGTTGAAGGCATGAACATGGGCTTTTTGCTCCTCGCCTTTAACCAAATCTCCAACAACTCGATGTTGCGCTACACCTCGGGCGGTAACTTCACCGTGCCGATCGTTATTCGTGGTCCCGGCGGTGTCGGTCGTCAGCTTGGTGCGGAACACTCCCAACGTCTCGAAGCTTACTTTCAAGCGGTTCCCGGCCTCAAAATTGTCGCCTGCTCGACGCCCTACAACGCCAAAGGTCTGCTCAAATCGGCCATTCGTGACAACAACCCCGTTCTCTTCTTTGAGCACGTCCTACTCTACAACCTCAAGGAAGACCTGCCCGAGGAGGAATACTACCTGCCGCTCGACAAAGCCGAAGTTGTGCGCGAAGGCAAAGACGTTACCATCCTGACCTACTCGCGGATGCGTCACCACTGCGTCCAGGCCGCCAAAACTCTCGAAGCCGAAGGCTACGATCCCGAAATCATCGACCTGATTTCGCTCAAACCCCTCGATCTCGAAGCCATCTCCAAATCCGTACGCAAAACCCACCGCGTCATCGTCGTGGAAGAATGTATGAAAACCGGTGGTATCGGCGCAGAGGTGACCGCGACGATTAACGACCACCTGTTTGATGAACTCGATGCGCCCGTATTGCGTCTCTCCTCACAGGATATCCCGACGCCCTATAATGGTGCGCTCGAACGCCTGACCATTATTCAGCCGAATCAGATTGTGGATGCAGTCAAAGATATGGCGGCGCTAAAGGTCTAGTTTCGTATCTCGTTTACGTTTAACGCTTCTAACGCCCTTTCATGATCGACCCATGCGCAACAAACAAGCCCTCCTAGCTGTCATCGCCCTACTGGCGATCGGCTCAATTTTTGTCCTATCACAAATTGGGCTGCGCTTGGGGCTCGATCTGCAAGGTGGAACCCAGCTTACGATTCAAGTTCAGCCCAACGAAGAAATTCAGGTGATCGGCTCGCGCGAACTCGACGCAGTGCTGACTGTGGTACGGAACCGCGTTGATAAGCTCGGCGTCAGTGAGCCGATCGTCCAAACGGTAGGCACCGATCGCGTCCTCGTCCAGCTACCGGGCATTGACGATCCAGCTCAGGCTGAACGAGTCCTGGGCGGCACAGCACAACTCGAATTCCGCGAAGAGGGTAGCGATGGCGAAGTTCAAGCGCAGCTCGTCGTCCGCGAAAATGAGCTTGCCGAACTCCTCCAGCAGCTCGCGGCTCTCGAAGACTCCGGCCAATCGGAAGAAATCGCCACTCTGGAAGCGAAAATCGAGGCCAAAAACGAAGAACTCGATGAGCTGAACGAACAGATTTTCAAAAAAGTTGGTCTGACCGGTAAAAGCCTCACCGATGCGAACGTATTGACGACGCCCAACCCGGATATCTGGAGTGTCGGCATTGACTTCGATCGCGAAGGCGGCCAACTGTTCGCTGAACTCACGAAGCGCATCGCTGGAACCGGGCGACGCATCGGCATCTTCCTGGATGGGGAACTGATTAGTGCCGCCGGGGTCAGCGCTGAGTATGCCGCCACTGGCATCACCGGCAACAGCGCTCGAATTGACGGTAACTTTCCCCTCGAACGCGCGAGCGACCTGGTCGCACAGCTTCGAGGTGGCTCGTTGCCGGTTCCTGTGGAAATTGTGGAAAACCGCACGGTGGGGGCAACCCTCGGGCGCGACAGCATTCGCCGCAGCATCTACGCCGGGATTGCGGGTCTCATTCTCGTCTTGATTTTCATGGTGGTCTACTATCGTTTGCCCGGTGCGATCGCCAATATTTCCCTGACTTTGTACGCTCTCTTCACCCTCGCCGCCTATTCCCTCCTCGGTGTCACCCTGACCCTACCGGGAATCGCCGGATTTATCCTCAGTATCGGCATGGCCGTCGATGCCAACGTGCTGATTTTTGAACGCACCCGCGAAGAACTCAAAGCGGGCAAGAGTTTGTATCGATCGGTCGAATCCGGTTTTTATCGCGCCTTCTCTAGCATTCTCGACAGTAACGTCACCACGCTGATCGCCTGCGCGGCACTGTTCTGGTTTGGTGCCGGATTAGTCAAAGGGTTTGCGCTCACTCTCGGCGTCGGGGTTGGCATCAGCATGTTTACCGCCATTAGCTGTAGCCGAACCCTGATGTTTTACGCTATCAGCAAGCCTGAATTTAAAAAAATTGACCTGTTCTGTCCGAATTTACAAGCCAAAGAATCCTGATTCTTTGCGCGTTTTCCTGACATGTCTACCAGTGGGGATTCGCGTAAAACCGCGACCAACGGACACGATACCTGACACCTGTACGCCTGTCGTTTAGAGAAACCCAAGAGCGATCGATGCAACTGAACATAACGGAACAACGCAAGCTTTGGTGGTCCATTTCGATCGGCCTTGCCCTAATCGGGACGATCGCAATGGGCATCTCTTTCTCACGCTTCAATTCCCCGGTAGCACTCGGCCTAGACTTCTCAGGCGGAACACGGCTCCAGCTCGAACTCGACTGCACGATTAGTGGCAACTGTGATACACGCATCGAACTCAACGAAGCTCGCGCCGCATTAACAGAACTAGACCTCGCCGCCGACATCCAGGTGATCGGCGACAATAAAACCGGCGTGGCTATTCGTACCGCCAACCTCGACGTGGAGCAGCGCACCGCCCTCGAACAGGCTCTCACCGATCAGCTCGGTACCTTCGACACCCGCAAAACCCAGATCGACACCGTTGGGCCAACCGTCGGCCAGCAGCTTCTCAGCGCCGGTTTGCTCTCGTTGATTGTTGCGAGTGCGGGGATCGTCGCCTACCTCAGCTTACGCTTTCAGTTGGACTACGCCATTTTCGCGATCATTGCCTTGCTGCATGACGTTTGGATTACCGCCGGAGTCTTCTCCATTCTGGGACTGACAGCAGGATTTGAAGCGGATAGTCTGTTTATGGTGGCCTTACTGACGATCGTTGGGTTCTCGGTCAACGATACCGTCGTGATTTACGATCGCGTACGTGAGACCGGCAAAGCCAACCCAGAACTCACTCCGAATCAAGTCGTAGATCAAGCCGTCAATCAAACCCTAGGCCGATCCATTAACACGACCTTGACGACCGTGTTGCCCTTGCTCGCCATCTTCATCTTTGGCGGCGCGACCCTCAAAGACTTCTCCTTAATTCTGATTGTGGGCTTCTTGCTGGGTGCTTACTCCAGTATCTTTATTGCTAGCTCACTCCTCGCCGTCTGGCGCAACAAAACCGGTGACCCATTTGGAGCCGACGTTGTCGAAACCCCAAGCAGTGATGCCGTCGTCTAGAGACCAGGCTCAATTCATTCGATCGCGACCCCTCGCTCTCGAACCTATCTACCCGCTCGCGGCTCAACGCGACCAGACCGGTATACGCTCAGCACGATTATTGAGGGCGACCCCATGCGCCCAAAACGCCCGATCGCCAGACATAACCACTATCCCAACACCGCCTTTGACAACGATCTTGTCGCCTTTGTTCATCGCTGCACAGCGATCGGACGCTGGATCATCGTTCTCCTACTTTGGCTTGGCCTCGGCATTCCCGCGCTTTGGTTTCTGCGCGACGAAATTAGCCTATGGCGCGAAAACTTCACTTGGGTCGCTCTCTGGTATAGCTTCCGCGCCCACCCCTGGCCTAGTTTTGCCCTGGCACTATGCTTTGGAATGATCCTTTCGACCTTAGTTTGGCAAAGTCGCAACATTCTTTGGGGTTTATCGGCCTCAGAACTCGATCGGCTACATAGCCATGCACGACACTTACAGCATCGCCGTACTCGCAGTACGCTCTGGCTCTGGTTTCGCCTTATCACTCCACAAACCCAGCACTCTCAACAACCAGGAAAAACGCATCATCCAGACCTCAGTACCGGGACAAAATCTATTGATAATAGACTTGATTAAGGGACGCAACCCAACAGCAACAAACCATACAGGAATCATGTTGAGTCTCGCGATCGCTCAACTTAACCCACGAATTCACGAGAGTTTTGGGCCAAGCCTAATTTGTTGTTTCTGTACTTAGGAGCTGACAGAGCTGTCTGCTGTCGGTTAATCTTTTCCATGGGGTGTGTTTGTAGCTTGTGGTTATTCTTCTCAACTCTCTCTTCTTCTCGATTATCAAACTTTCTGCTAGCTTGGCTTACATCTCCCTTTTTTGATTTGTTGTCGTGGTACAGAAAAATCGAACTTCCTATCTCGACATGGGAAAGGGAAAAGCCCTGGTAGCAAAGGTTTTTCATCCCGAACTCACGTTTTCAACGAACTTCTCCCTTCATCACTATGAAACGCGGATTCTACATCACAGCCAACGACAAATTCACGGATTATTCGATCGCTCTGCTCGAAAGTATTCGAGCAACGGACCCAGACACACCTGTCATTCTAATTCCCTACGACGATAATTATCAGCAGGTAGCGCAGGTCTTAGGTGAGCGTTTCGGCGTTACAGTATATGACGATCTTGAGTTTATTCAGCGTCTGTCTGAGCGTTTACAATCCACATTTGGTGAAAAATTCTTTGCTCGGCCCAATCAATTCCGAAAACAGGCCTGTTGGTTTGGCCCTTTCGATGAATTTATGTATATCGATACTGATATTGTGGTTTTTGAGAAAATCATCGATTGGCTTGATGCATTTTCAGAGGTCGATTTTCTTTGCTGTGATTATCAGCATGTCGGTGGAATTCGCAATGTTTTTTCGCCTAAAATTATATCTGAAGGAGTCTTTGATGAAGAAGAACTTAAAGGAATGTTCAATTGCGGATTGTGGGCATCGAAAAAGGGATTAATTTCCGAAGAACTGCTCTATGAGACTTTTCATGAATGTGCCGAACATCCTGAATATTTTGATTTTTCCCAAAAAACGTCCGACCAGCCTATTATCAATTATATGATTCTCAAGCATATGCCCCGGCGTTTGAATTTGGTGCAGGGTCTTAATAAAGCGCCGGGAAATTGGGCTGGCAGTCCCCAGTTTCGGCAACAGGACGATCGCCTCTTCGATCCCACAATGAATCAGCCGCTTCAATATCTACACTGGGCGGGGATTCGCATTGAACCGGGCTGCCCCTACTGGGAAACATGGGTCAACTATCGCTACCGCAGTGAGCCACGGCCCATCAGCTTCCCTCAACCGACACCACCCAAATCACGATCCTGGATACGTCGGACGGCATCGGCGGCTAAACAGTGGTTGAAAAGCTCGGCGGATTGATCTTGCTGTGGGGCCTAAGTAGTGCCCATTAATTAACTTGAGCTACTTATCTACGTCGCATCACCAAGGATCATGGATTTTGAGTGAGCTGTAGTTCACACTGTTCGCAGCCTTCACTCTATTTTTTCCATCAATCTGGTAATCTCTGCGGCATCACAGTCAATTTAGTCGAAGCAAGAACGATGCTGGTCTCACCCAAGCAAAGTACTTCGCAAGACACTACTTTTATCACTTAAGTTTCGGGTATGTGAATGTCAGATCACCCTGGGCATCTCCTATCAACTATGTTCGGCCCGATTTCTTTCCGCCGTATCTTACTGTCGCGCATTCTTTTACTGAGTGTGCCGGTTTTGCTGATTGGACAATTTTTGACCTATCGTCAGGTGCGCCTGAGTTTGCTGGCGGCGACGCACGATAGTTTGGTTCAGAGTGCGCAGCGAAAGGGCGATGATCTGTCTCGTTTTTTGACGACGTTGCGTCTGAGTGCGAGCGTGGCTCGTGAGGCTTCGGCGGTGACGACAGGGAATTTTGCGGGTAGTGAAGTCTTTTTTAATCGTCTGATTCAGCAGTTGCCCGATAGTGTGGAGTGTATTTGGCTAGAGTCGATCGCGGATGGACAAGTGGTTGCCAATACCTGCGAGATGATCGATGCGAGTGTGCCAACGTATGAAAAAGAGGCGAACTCGCCTACGTCTGATCGCCCGGAAGCGGCGATCGAGATACAGACATTTTTTGCGCCGATGGGCGAGGCGATGCGCTCCGGTGTGGCGGACAGACCCGGAGCCAACCCGATAACCCAGACGATCGAATCAAAGGCAGAACAGGCGACTTATTTTTTATTGAATGCTCCGGTCACGCCCCAGAATGGTACAGCGCCTCGATATGTTCTGCGTTTAACTGCGCAACTCCCGCCAGAGCATCGCAATAATGATGATACGGCGAGCCTGAATCTGCTCAGTGATGCAACGCTCATCGCGGATGCGGCGGATACGATTCTGTCCTATCCGATCGCGGGCTATGTTGGCCACCATTTGAATGAGCTGCCGGGGTACGATCGCCTCGTACAGCTTACGGAGGAAAGTTCGGCAGAGTTCGCCCAGCGGGCGATCTTGAGTTCCAGTGTTTTTAACTTGGACAATCAAACACGTCAGGCGATCATCGGCCATGTGCGGATTCCAGATCCGACGCTTAGTCCCAACGATCGTGACCCGTCGAATGCCAGCAACCCAGAATGGGTCGTCATGGCGGTTGCCGATCTTGAATTCGCCCTGAACAACCTCGCTGGGGTGTGTGGGGTGATGTTTAATCTGGTGCTGTTGTTGCTGGCGGCAAATTTGGTCGCCACGCTATTTCTCACGCGCGATCTGGCTCGCCCCATTGAGCGACTTGGGCGCTATGCCCGCAATATTGAATGCAATGTGACACCGGAGGCATTGCCCGCTCGATTTGCGATCGAGGAGTTTAACCAGCTTGCTGCGGTGATGAATGCGTCGATCGAGCGGCTAAAATCCTGGGCGAATGAGCTATCGGCAGCGTGGCAAAATGCCCGTCAGGCCAATCAGCTTAAAAATGAATTTTTAACCACAATTTCCCACGAGTTACGGACTCCACTCAACGGAATTATCGGTAGTCTACGCCTGGTGCGCGATGGCTTTTGTGAAGATCGAGAGGAAGAACTCGATTTTCTTCACCGTGCCGATGACTCTGCGCTCCATTTGCTGACCATTATTGACGACATTCTCGATATCTCAAAGATCGAAGCTGGAACAGTCACGATGGTTCCAGAGTTAATTGACTTGCGCAAGGTGGTACTCGAAGCCGTCGAATTGCAGCAGCATGAAGTCGATACGAAAGCGCTCGAACTGAATCTCAGCTTGGGCGAATCGAACGTCATGGTCTACGCTGACCCATCAAAATTACGCCGGGTTTTAGTCAATATTGTGGGGAATGCCGTTAAGTTTACGGAAGTCGGTCAAATTTCAGTCTCGATTCAGGTGCGACCGTCCACGTTACGGCCATCATTGCCGTCATCCACCGATGAGCAGATCAAACAGTCCGCGCTCTACGCGGCGATCGAGGTGCAAGATACGGGGATCGGTATTGATCCCCGCGTGCACGGTAAGTTATTTGAGCCATTTGTGATGGTCGATGGGACAACCACGCGTAAGTTTGGTGGCACGGGTTTAGGGCTGGCAATCTCGCGCAATTTACTGGAGATGATGGATGGACAGATTGCCATTGACAGTCTTGGACTGAATCGCGGTACAACCGTCACGATCGAAATCCCTCTGTCCAAAACCAATGTTCACGAACCGGCCTTAGCGTCGTCGGCTCCGCGCCACGAGACGGCTTCGGAAAGCGATAGTTAGCAGTCGTTTTAGCAGTAGTTAAGGATGATCATCATCCAGATTTGGGCGGATTTCTGTGGAGTTGGGGGGCGTTGCGGGGGGTGTTGAAGTTGCGATCGGCGCTTCGCGATCGGGAGTGCGAGGCGCGGGGGAAGTGTTGGTTTGTGGTGGAATTTGTAGTTGGGTTTGCGGTTGGGCTTGTGATTGGTCTTGTGATTGGGATTGCGGTAGATGAGCCGGTCGTCGAGACGCACTAGAACGAGGCGATGCCGCCCTAGACGCATCCGGAGGAAGTCCATCCAGTAGGCGATCCGTGAGGCGTTTGATAAAACTGGCGGTGGGGACGGCGAGTAATAGGCCGAGAAAACCCGCCACGTTTGCACCGACAAGCAGAGCCACGATCGGCCAAACGGGATTAAGACCGGTGGCATCGCCCACAATGCGCGGCGCGATCGCGGTATCGATGATTTGCCCGATGATGATTGAGACGATCGCCACTTTGAGCGCCAGTGCGGGACTATTAAACGCCAAGACAATGGCCACCGCGATCGTGCTGACGGCTCCCGCGTATGGAACCAGGGTTGTGAAGCCGATCGTTAAGCCAAATAGAAGCGCATAGGGAACGTTCAGCAAGGCGAACAGTACGATCATCACCACACTTTGCAGGCTCGCGAGGATGGCTTGGCCGATGAAATAATCCTGAAAAGTTTGACGCAGGAGCGATCGGGTAAAGCGCCAGCGCGACGGTACGCGCGAGAAAATCCCGTCCCAAACCTGTTCGCCACCGAAGATCAAAAAGATCGCCAGGATATTGATGGTCAAAAAGTCGAACAGACTATTGAGCGCACGGGTGAGCAGGGTGAGCAGTTGGCCGCTGAGGGACTGTAAAACGACGCTCAGACGGGAAATGGTTTGGGTGATCGCGTTATTGAGGTCGATCTCGATCGGTAGTTCGGTGGTGTTGACCCAGTCTTCCAGGTTGGCGAGTCTGGCGCTGCCGATGTCGAACCAGCGGGGCAGATTGATCATTAAATCCCGCAGTTCTGCAACAACCAACGGCACAAGACCGATCGCGAGAACTGCAATCACTGCCGCTGATCCAAGAAACACGGCGGCGATCGCCCAGGGACGGCGCAAGCCGTGGCGCTGGAGAAAGAGGATCGGATAGTCGAGAATAAAGGCGAGCAAAATAGCGACGACCGCATTGCTGACCAGCGGATGCAGTCGATCGATGACGATCGCCAACAGCCAACCATTCAGAAAGAGGATGGGTAGCAGTAAGCCGCGATGTAACAGTTGGAATAACCGATCACGTTCGTGGGACATGACATACCGTGTTAGCGCTAGAAATTGACGTGACAATGGGCGATCGTAGCGCCACTATAGCGAACGTATCACTGTCAAGACCCCTGGTGATTAAAGATTGCGAATAATCCAAGATTTTCGACAAACATAGGGTTCTTTCTCTGGCGCGTGAGCCAAACGACGCACCCCCTCTAAAAACCCTAGGTTCGGGCTTCCCCACTCCAATTACCCCTAAACGACATAGCAAAAAATGGAAGAGTCGATTAGATTAGTGGCAAGTTCGACTTGGGAGAAACCGTTCTATGACGACCGATAGCCCCACCCCAGAAACCCCGATCGCTAGCAGTCCTGAGACCGATAGCAGCGACACGAGTAACGATATCGAGATCATTGATGTACGCGCCACGGATTCCGAACCATCCTCTGCCATTGGTGATGATGAAGTCCGACAAAAGTTTTCGGAGCTAATCGAGGCGATCGAGCGTCGTGCCAAAGCTGAAGCGGGTAACGTTAGCGATTGGCGTGTACAAGCGGTCGAAAAAGCAAAAGAGACGATCGAGCAAACCGAACAGTTCGCCCGTGAGCGTCAAACACAGATTGAAGAATCGGTCAAAAGCCTGCAAGACGAAGCCTTTGATCGCTGGACTGAACTGACCAAAGAAGCCGAGGACTTCACGAACCGTCTACAAAAAGCAGCGAATGAAGCCTGGAAAATCGTAACGAAGCACGAAGAGGAAGCCAAAGCCGCCGAAGCGGCAGCCGAAGACTCCTCGCCAAGCGATGACGATTCAAAAGCTGCGTAGGACGTATCTTGACTCAGCAGGGGGATCTTGCTGGATCTATACCGAAGTCTCTGACGATGTGGAATCAAAATATCAACACATCAGCATAGATAATCGGTGTTTTTTCGATTGGGTTATCCTGAAACCTGTCTGAGTGATTTAGGACATTTGCCTGGGTTAAGACACGTGATCTTAGCAAACCCAGACCAACACAGATTTTATCGAGATCGCGCGATACTGATTCATTCCTCTCGCAGTCTCTGCGGGAGGATTCTTGCTTTTTCCCTTGGTTGACGCTCCACTATGCTCGATATCGCCCGCCGCAACTCTCGCGAAGCCGAAATTCTCGAAGTCGTTTTTAGTAACGGCTGGGATTTCATGCGCCGTTTGCTCAGTGGTGATAAAGCCGACGAACCGGAGCTTCCCCCTCCGGCGGTTTTGCGCAATATTCTGACCGATCTCGGTCCGGTGTATGTCAAGCTCGGCCAGTTGATGAGCACACGTCCCGATCTGCTTCCCCCTGATTATCTCGAAGCGCTCGAAACCCTGCAATCCGATGTCCCGCCGGTTCCCTGGCACGAGATCGAGCGGGTGATTCAAGCCAGTTTGCCGCAGCCGATGGATCAGGTATTCGCGTCGATCGACCATCAGCCCGTTGCTGCCGGTTCGATCGCTCAGGTGCATCGCGTGATTCGGCATGACGGCAAACCGATGGCGCTCAAAGTGCAACGACCGGGCATTGACAACCTCGTCGCCCGAGATGTCGCCTTAATTCAAAATATTGCCAAGCTGGTGGCCGCCACCGATTTTGGCAAAGAATACGACACCGTCGGCCTTGCCGAAGAGTTCACCCAAGCCCTCTATGCCGAGCTTGACTTCACCCGCGAAGCCGAACATACCAACAAGCTGCGCCAGAACCTGGCTCAAAGTGACTGGTTTGATTCGGACTTGATCAAAGTTCCCGAGGTTGACCTGACGCTAACGCGCCCAAAAGTGTTGGTGATGGAATGGCTTGACGGTAAGCCGTTACTGGAGGCGAAACTAAGTGGGCGTCGCCATGAGGGTGATGTGGCCGCTGAACGTCGTGAAATTACGCGCACGATTTTTCGAGTGTTTTTCCAGCAGTTTCTCACCGATGGGTTCTTTCACGCCGATCCGCATCCCGGCAATATTTTTTACCTCAAGGATGGGCGCATTGCTCTACTGGATTGCGGTATGGTCGGATCGCTCGATCGCAAAACGCGATCGTCACTCACCGAAATGCTGCTGGCGATCGTCGATGCCGACGCCTCGCGCTGCACCCAGCTCAGTCTACGACTGGCCGAACCGACCCAGACCCTCGACCTCGCCCGCATCGAGCGCGACTACGATCGCCTACTGCGCCGTTACTACAACCTGAGTCTCGACGATCTCAATACCAGCGAAGCCTTCTACGAAATCCTTCAGGCAGCCCGGCGCAATCACCTGCGCTGGCCGGGAAACATCGGCCTCTTTGCCAAAGCACTCGGCAACCTCGAAGGTGTCGCCCGCCAGTTCGACCCTAGCGTAAACGTGATCGACGAACTCACGCCCCTGATGAGCGATCTGTTTCGTCGTGAACTTATCGGCGACAACCTGACCCAAGCGCTCTTTCGGACGGCTCTTGAATTCAAGCAGCTTTCGCTGGAATCACCACGCCAAATCGGTTTCTTGCTCGAACGGCTGAGTCGAGAGACGTTGATGTTTAACCTCAAGATCCAAGGTCTTGATAAAATTCAGCGTACCCTCGACGCAGCGGCCAACCGCCGCACCTTTGGAACCGTTCTGAGCGCCCTGATTCTCGGCGCTGCGATCGTTTCAACCAGCTCACAAACGACGCCGCAGCTTGACATCATTACCGATGTTCTGTTCGGCGCTGCGAGTTTGATCGGCCTGATCTTGCTGATCACAATCATGCGATCGGGATCGGTCTGATCTTGCTGATCACAATCATGCGATCGGGCCAGCTTCGTTAATTCTCGCGTTAACTTTGCTTAGAGAGGATGCAACAAATGCGCTACATAGATGCAAAAAGTGGATCTTCTACAGTATTCTTGGATGCCTCAATGCGATTCTCTAGAGCAAACGCATACTTCAGTTTCTCGCTCGAACTCATCGATCCAAAGTAGACGAGGACGCCTGCGCTATGGTCATTTTTCCAGTTTGCCCGCCACGATATCTCATCCTGGCCAACGAGTATGCGTTGCCCTATGCCATTCTCTAGCGCATCCTAACGCACTCTGTTTCGTATGTTAGGGTCGGTTTAACCCATTTTGAAGAGCACAACATCATGAAATGATGGGCTGATAATGTTTCTGAAAATAAAGGCAATTACGACCATCATGCAAGCGCCGATACTCTAGCCGATCGGCAATGCTTTGCAATAATTTAAGGCCTCGACCATGGGTCGCGTACAAGTCCGCAACTTTGGGCTGTCGCGCCAAATGTGCCAAGAGATCAAAGGGTTCACCGCAATCAATCACCTCCAACTCCAAAGCCGTTTTGGAAATGCGTAGATCGATCTGGATTGGTGTGTTTTCAGGTCGCTTTCGATGCGCATGGCGGACAGCATTAGTGAACGCCTCAGCCAGAGCAATTTTGCTGGGTAACCACAGTGAGTTCGGCATGTAATCAGATTGACAAGCCTCAAACCACTCCAACACGCTGACCAGGTTCGTTAACTTGCTCGAAACTGAAATGGAATATTTCAATGTTTTGGGTTTGTCTGGCATCTCTTGAGATCAAGCCTTAACACTAATGAAAGCTGCGAAACGGCATCGTGCTAGATTCCGTATGTTAACCGCTACAAGGCCATGACCCAGATTTTGCTTATCGACGATGATCCGACGACGCGCTTGGTGCTCAAGCGAGCATTGCAGCGACAAGGGTATGACATTATTGTTGCGAATGACGGAGAACAAGGTCTCGACATCGCGCAGAAAACGAAGCCAGGACTAATTATTTGTGATTGGATGATGCCTGGAACAGATGGGCTTGAGGTCTGTCGGCAGATCAAACGATCGTCGAATCTTTCAACTACGTTCTTTATCTTACTCACAGCACGCGGCGGTCTGGAAGATCGTATCGTGGGATTGGATACTGGAGCGGATGAATTTCTCTCGAAGCCGATCGATATTGGCGAGTTGCTAGCTCGTGTAAGAGCTGGATTGAGAATCACTGAACTCAGCCGCGACTTGCAATTGCAAACACAATATCTTCAAAAAGAATTGTCGGAAGCCTCTGATTATGTTCAAACGCTTCTCCCCCCTCCCTTTGCCTACGATCGTCTGAGCATCGAGACCTGTTTTATTCCTTCCGCCCAACTCGGCGGAGATTGCTATGACTTTCAGTGGTTAGATAACGATCATCTAGCCATCTATTTAATTGATGCGTCCGGACATGGGGTTGGATCAGCTCTCCTTTCGATCTCTGTCTTTAATTTGCTTCACGCTCAGTTATTACCGGATAGCAACTTTTCACAGCCACACACAGTTCTCGAAGCACTCAACAATGCATTTCAGACCAAAGTACAGGACAATCTAGGCGCTGCAAATACTTTTTTTAATGAAAAATATTTCACCATTTGGTATGGCGTTTACTGTGTTCCGACCCGTAAGCTGACATACTCAAGTGCTGGACACCCTCCCGCTCAGCTCATTATTCCCAAAACGAAAAGTGAGGCATCGTCAAGACTTCAATCTCTCGGAGTTCCAAGTTTACCGATCGGCTTATTCCCTGACGTTACCTACACTTCTCAGTCCATGACACTCGCTCCCGGAAGCTCGCTATACGTCTTTAGCGATGGGATTTATGACTTTTTGACGATCGAGGGGAAAGCTTGGGGTATTGAATCCTTTGGGGCGCTTCTGGCGGAAGATCCGAACTGTCATAGGTCACTGCATGACATTGTTCAATTCGCGAGTCATCATAATCGGGATTTGACCTTTGATGATGATTTATCACTCCTTCGTATTCAGATTGAGCCCAATGGTTCTGAACCCTAGGGGCTGTCATCAATTAAATTTGTAGCCTTTATTCAGTAAGGGTTTCAGCCCATTTTGTTTTTTGTTGGGGCGGGCGTTCAACAGCTTACCCCGTAAGGAGTCTGGTGCTAATTGATGACACGCCCTAAAGACGTTCAAACTTAGCTCTCACATTTAACTGATTAAAACTCTCCGGTGTGATTTGATCGCTATTGATATCGTTTTTTTAAGATAATTTTTTAAGATAGTATTTCTTTCTCAAAGGTGGCTCGATCGGGAAAAACTTGGAATACACGATTCATGCTCGTTAGCTCGAATAAGATTTTGACTTGATCGCAAATCGAGCAAATATAAAGCTGTGCTTTAGCCGATCGGACTGTTTTTAAAGCCGCAACTAAGGCTCCTAATCCAGAGCTATCAATAAAGGTTACGGCTTTAAAATCGAGCAAAATAATATCTGCTTTTTTTTGAAGACATTCTGATATTTCACGTCGAATTTGTGTCGCGCGATCGCCGTCTAGAATACCTTCGGCTTCGACCACCTGAACGTTTTGAGTCATGCTAATTTGCTGAAATAATGTCGTGTGTTTGATTTGGAGTCTATAACTCCATCCCTCCCATCATATAAGTCCTTTACGAGAGTTCACTGCATTTTGAATTTCTACAGACTGTCGTAATTCGGCAGAGCGCAGCAGTTCACTTCGTCGAGGCAGACTTTGCCCCACTGCAATGCCCAGCGCACAAGGGCTACACGATTATCAGTCTGGGTTTTATGCAAAATGTTGCTGATGTGGTTGTCCACGGTTCGCTTGCTGATTTCGAGCTGAGCAGCGATGTCTTGGTTGGTGAGACCCGCTGCGACCAGCTCGATCACTTGCAATTCTCGATCGGACAATACGGGCTGGGCTGGGGTGCGATGGGTCGTCATATCCGTACTACTACTCTGCATATCTACCTACCGCAATTGTACGCGGGTTTGGGGTGATATCTGAGCGAATGATACGCAGCGTAATGACGCTAGGCTAGGCGATCCCCGTCGTTGAGGATTTGGAGTCGGATGCTGTTTTCTCCGGTGTCATCGAGGGAGACTTCGATTAGTTTTCCGGTGATGCGCTCGACACAGGCGACGAGCGATCGCAGGTTTGGCGAGCTGGCTCCGGTATCGACGTAAAGCCGATCGGCGGAGTTGCCGAGGCGCTTCCAGGTGGTATAGAGCTTGGTGACGGCCTGTTCGAGTTGGGCGGTTTGGCGGACGAGTTCGGTGGTGATATCGAGGCAGCCGAGACGGAGGGCTTCTTCGAGGGCTGCTTCGATATCGACGCCGCCTTCGCGCAGGGTTTGGGATTGGGCGGCGGAGTCGAGGTAGCGGGTGAGGTTTTTGGCGTCGGCGGTGAGCTGTTTAACGGTGTCGAGGTCGGGGGTTTCGGCGATCGCGCGATGAATTTCGACCTGGTGATTTTCCGGTAGTTTTTCCAGCTCGCGCACGAGGGGGGCGACCTGTTGCGGTGGCAGGGATCGATCGGCGGTTTTGGCTTTGATTTCGTCGGGCAGCAGATCGGAGGTCATCGACAGCCATTCATCGGAAAGCTGTTTGACTTCGCGGCGGGTGATGTGGTTGCCGTCCTGGGCGCTGCTGGCGACGAGTTGTTGGACTTCGATCGGCGATTTTGCGGTTTCGACGAAGGCGCGTTTACTGAAGTTGTTGATCGCGTCGGCTTCGATCGTTTGATCCGCAAGCAACGTATCGGCGCTGTCGGCCAGTTCAATCAGTGAATAAGCTTGGGTTTTGGCGATTTCCCGATCGCCAAGCCATTTCAAAAAGCCGCGCCCGCGTCCTTCGCCGCCGATCTTTTCGCGATCGCGCACGGCTCGCAAAATTCGCCCGCGCCAAATATCGGTTTGCAGGTCAAAGCGATCGCAGACGAACCAGGCGCGATCGATTTGCTCGTGAAATTCAAAGTCTGGCAGATCTGCATCTTCCGGGTCGGGAACGTCTAAGTTTAAATCGGCTAAATCCTGCGGGTTGCCCAACTTTGCGACGACGGCTTGCGGTATGGCTGGCGGCGTCGGTGCTTCGGTTACGGGTTCTGGAATGACATCGGGCTGCACGGCGATCGTTGCGCCAGAATCCGGCCAGTTATCCGGCTCGAAGGGTAGATCGTCAAATTCATTCGGCGCGGTCATCATGGGGGCGGCTCTTGGGCGGTTCAACTACGGCAGGTGTCGATCGTACATGGATCTTGATCGTTTCGGGAACTGAACAAACCCGGAGCATTAAAATAATGACAACGTCACCACGGCAAACTGGTTGCTGTTTCGCCGCGTCTTTTCAGCCGTTTCTCTTCCGCCATGATCGCAACCGACCCGCTCTACATTCCCCCCGAAGACTACCTCGCCGCCGAAGAAACCAGCCCCACCCGCTACGAGTACCGCGACGGCGAAGTCTTTGCTATGACCGGCGGCACACTGAATCACAACGTCATTATTGGTAACCTCTTCTTCGCCTTAAAATCACACCTACGCGGTTCTGGCTGTCGTATCTTTACCGAAAATGTTAAAACGCGCATCAAAGAGCGCAACGCCTTTTACTATCCTGATCTGGTGATTAGCTGCGACGATCGCGACCAACCATCTGACCAACAATATATCGACCATCCTCGTCTCATTATCGAAGTTCTTTCCCCCAGCACCGCCCGTTTCGATCGCACCGAAAAATTCACCGATTACCGCACGATTCCCAGCCTGACCGAATACGTTCTCGTCTCGACCGATCGCCAACATCTCGACATTTTTCAACGGGACGATCGCGGTCATTGGAGCCTTACGAGCAACACCGATCCCGTTCAACTTGTGAGCGTTGGCTGCGAGGTGGCGATCACCGAGATCTACGACGATACCGATATTCCCGAACCTTCCGTATGAAATCTCTTCGGGCTTCCTTCCGTCAGACTTGGGATGAGAACCCCGAAAGCAAACTAAACTAAAGGTGTAACGAAACGTAACGATCAACTTCGGGTAACTCATCGTGACGCGCATCGTCCTTATCGCAGGTTTCGAGACCTTCAACGCCAATCTGTACCGTCAGGCCGCCGATCGCGCCGTCGCGCGTTGCCCCGATCTCGACATTCAAACATTCACCGATCGCGACATCACCACCCAAGCCGATACCGTCGCCGCCGCGCTCCAAACCGCCGACGTGTTTTTCGCAAGCTTAATTTTTGACTATGACCAAGTTTTATGGCTGCGCGATCGGGTGCAACATATCCCCCTGCGTCTCGTGTTTGAATCGGCATTAGAGCTGATTTCGCTGACCCAAATCGGGACTTTTAAAATTGGTGATAAACCGGCAGGAATGCCGAAACCCGTTAAGTTTATTTTAAGTAAATTTTCCAGCGGCAAAGAAGAAGATAAGCTCGCAGGTTATATCAGCTTTTTGAAAGTGGGGCCTAAATTATTGAAATTTGTCCCAGTTAAAAAAGTCCAGGATTTACGGAACTGGCTGATTATTTACGGCTATTGGAATGCGGGCGGAACCGATAATGTTGCATCGATGTTTTGGACGATTGGCGAAAAATATTTTGGTTTAAAGGTTGGCGATATTCCAGCGCCGATCGAAACGCCGAATATGGGCTTGCTGCATCCAGACTATGACGGCTATTTCGAGATACCCAAGGCTTACCAAGCTTGGTATCAACAACAATTTCCCGATCGCCGATCTAATCCCACTGTTGGCCTACTGCTCTACCGCAAACATATTGTTACGAATCAGCCCTACATTCTCCAATTAATTCGCGAATTTGAAGCCGCTGGACTCACACCACTGCCGATTTTTATTAACGGCGTCGAAGGTCATGTCGCGGTGCGAGATTGGATGACCAGCCGTCACGAAACCGAACAGCGCGATCGTGGCAACACCGAAACCAAATCGCTCTCAAAGGAAGCCGTCAGCGTCGATGCGATCGTCTCGACGATCGGTTTTCCCCTGGTCGGTGGCCCCGCCGGATCGATGGAAGCCGGTCGCCAGGTCGCCGTTGCCAAGCAGATTTTATCGGCGAAAAATGTGCCGTATTTCGTCGCCGCTCCGCTGCTAATTCAAGACATTCACTCCTGGACGCGCCAGGGCATCGGCGGGCTGCAAAGCGTTGTTTTGTACTCGCTGCCCGAGCTGGACGGCGCGATCGATCCCGTTCCCCTCGGCGGTCTCGTCGGCGAAGATATTTACCTGATCCCCGATCGTGTCAAACGCCTGACCGGGCGCGTCAAAAACTGGATTAATCTCCGTCAAAAGCCCAAAGCCGATCGTAAACTGGCCGTCATTCTCTATGGGTTTCCGCCGGGATACGGCGCGACGGGAACGGCGGCGTTGTTGAATGTGGGGCGATCGTTGGTGAACGTCCTCGACGCGTTAAAAGCGCAGGGCTACGACGTGGGCGACATTCCGGCGGATGGTGAGGAATTAATCCGCGCGGTCAAGACGGCGGACGAATGGATTCCGGGCGCATCTGACATTAAACCCGCGTCGGTGGATGTGAAAACCTTGGAACGCTGGCTGGGCTATTTGCTAACGCGACGGGTCGAAAAACAGTGGAAAGATTTAACGAAAACGGGGATTAAAACCTTCGATCAAGAATTTCAATTGGGCGGTGTTCAGCTTGGTAACGTCTGGTTTGGCGTGCAGCCTCCGCTTGGGATTGCGGGCGATCCGATGCGCCTCATGTTTGAAAAAGATTTAACGCCGCATCCGCAGTACACCGCCTTTTATAAGTGGTTACAAAATAACTATCAGCCGGACGCGATCGTGCATTTTGGGATGCATGGAACCGTAGAATGGTTGCCCGGTTCACCGCTGGGGAATACGGGTTATTCCTGGTCAGATATTTTGTTGGGAGATTTGCCGAATTTATATATCTATGCGGCGAATAATCCCTCAGAGTCGATGTTAGCCAAACGTCGTGGTTATGGCGTAATTGTCTCCCATAATGTGCCGCCCTATGGTCGTGCCGGTTTATATAAAGAAATGGCGGCGTTACGGGAATTGATCGGCGAATATCGTGAAGATCCGATTAAAAATGAACTATTAAAAGAGGCGATCGTTCAAAAAATCATCGACGCCGGTTTAGAAAAAGATTGTCCTTTTGTCGAAGCTCAAAAACTCGGCATTGCGTTTACATTTGAAAATGCCCATTTATTTGGTCATACGGTCTTAAATCAATACTTTATCGAAATCTACGAATACTTACAAATCGTCGAACAGCGGCTCTTTTCCTCGGGTTTGCATACCCTCGGCGCGGAACCGACACCGGAACAGTTAGCCTCGTACCTGGAAGCCTATTTTGATGGCAAATTGACCACCGAGGCGATCGCGGTGATCGCTCATAACAACACCGCCGCGATCGACCGACTCCGCTTCCGCGCCGAAACCACCGATACACCAATTAACACCACCGCCACCCTCAAGGAAGCCATCCAAATCCGCGACCTCCTCCGCCAAACCACCGACGAAATCACCAACCTCCTACGCGGCCTCAACGGTGAATACATCCCCCCCGCCCCCGGTGGCGACCTCTTGCGCGACGGCCTCGGCGTCCTACCCACCGGTCGCAACATCCACGCCCTTGATCCCTATCGGATGCCGTCGCCCGCCGCCTATGCCCGTGGCCGCGAGATTGGCAAAAAGTTAATTGCGCAATATTTGGACGAACACGGCGACTATCCCGAAACGATGGCGGTGATGCTCTGGGGGCTGGACGCGATTAAGACGAAGGGCGAATCGATCGGAATTTTGCTGGAGTTGGTCGGCGCGGAGCCGGTGAAGGAAGGCACGGGGCGGGTGGTGCGCTACGAGCTGATGCCACTGGATCAGGTGGGGCATCCGCGCGTCGATGTGCTGGGCAATATGTCGGGGATTTTCCGCGATAGTTTCGTCAATATTATTGAGCTGCTCGATGATCTGTTCGTGCGGGCGGCGGCGGCGGATGAGCCGATCGGGCAAAACTTTATCCGTAAACACGCGCTGGAATTGCAAGCAAAGGGAGTCGAAAACACCACCGCGCGGCTGTTCTCTAACCCGTCGGGTGATTTCGGCTCGTTGGTCAACGATCGCGTGGTCGATAGTAACTGGGAATCGGGCGAAGAGTTGGGCAATCAGTGGCGCGATCGTAATAGCTTCAGCTACGGACGCGGCGACAAAGGCCAAGCGCGACCGGAGGTACTCGATACGCTACTCAAAACCACCGGCCAAGTGGTGCAGGAAATCGACTCGGTGGAGTACGGTTTAACGGATATTCAGGAGTATTACGCCAATACGGGGGGCTTGCAAAAGGCGGCGTCGATGCGATCTGGTCGCACGGTGAAAACCAGCGTGATCGAAAGTTTCTCGAAGGATACGACACCGCGTCAACTCGATGATGTCTTGCGCTTGGAGTATCGCACGAAGCTGCTGAATCCTAAGTGGGCGGCGGCGATGGTGGAGCAGGGTTCGGGCGGGGCGTACGAGGTGTCGCAGCGGATGACGGCGCTAATCGGCTGGGCGGGGACGGCGGATTTTAAAGAGTCGTGGGTTTACGATCAGGCGGCGGAAACCTATGCGCTGGATGGGGAGATGGCCGATCGCTTACGTAAGGCGAATCCGGAGGCGTTTCGCAATATTGTGGGGCGGATGTTGGAGGCGCAGGGGCGCGGTTTTTGGCAGCCCGGTGATGGGGTTTTGGATAAGTTGAAGGATTTGTATGATGCGATCGATGCGGATGTAGAGGGCGTAACGGTTTAGGAGTTTTGCCTGGAAATAATCGCCTATCCCAGAAGTTCGACTTTTTGGAAAAGTCGAACTTCTCACCCTCCCCGGAACGTTGATTTAGTTGTTGCACTCTTCTTGGAACGGTCTCGATATAGTCAATTCAATCATTTATCCTCTGAGCATGTTCACAGAAACCTTGTTCCTAATCCGTCATTATTTCGAGACGATAGGGTCTAATTGCCATAGCGATAGTGACCCATTCCAAATGCGCGTTGCGGACTCCTGACATCGAGTTTCTAGCCCTGAAATATTAGTTTGTGGAATAGAAATAAGAAAAAGACCTGATGTTGGGCATTTCCAATTTTCTGGGATATCGTCTGAACGAAAAACACTTAAGGTTAATAAATCTTCAAACTCATAACCAAGCGCGATCAAATTTCTACCTTCAAAATTTTTGCTGCTATGGACAAAAACAATAGGTTTATCTGGATTGTCTTTGATTATTTTTGCAATATTTTGATAGTCATAAGTGCGAGCATGATGGGGAGCGAATTTGCCTGACAATTGCCAACAGGAAAATAAACCTATTCCTATGAGTGCAATAGTTAAAGCTGCCGAGAAAAGTGAAACTGCCGATTGATTTTTCTTGCTGCATATTGGATAAGATATTAAACGCTTTACTCCCCATCCTAATGCCGCTGCAACAGCGATTTGTAATCCGAGAGTACTTGGAAATAGGTAGCGTTCAATGCCCGATCGTTGTCCTCCCCATAAAAAATCAGGTATCGCTAAAACGAGAAAAGGAATTGTGATGAATAGCAGGAGAAATAGAGTCGTAGGATGATCCTGGTGCTTCAATAAATAAAATATAGCGTAGAAAACAGACACCAGAGTCAGAATGATAGCGAACTCAAATAAAACTGATTGAAAGGGAATATTTACGTCTCCCATGATGGTTTCAATTTCTGGGGGAGCAATAAAGCTATACGTGAGGTCATACACCCATTCGACGAAAAGCGGTCGTTGTGGAGGTTTTTTTCGCCAGCCGCTCAAGTCGTTAGTGTCAAGATTAATGATGCACCAAATCCAGGGTAAAAAAAGCAATAGTGATGTGGTTGTTGATAAGATAAAAGCCTTGAGACGACGACTCCAGCGTAAGCGTTCCACGATCACAAGGTAGATTGCGTGGGTAGCTGTGACAAAAAGTGTGAAGGGAAAGGTATATAGGCTAATTGTCGAAATTAGAGTGTACAACGCCCATCGCCAGCGAAGTGGGCAGCGTAATGTCCAGAGAAAGATAGCGCTCGTTAGTAGAATTTCGACGATCCACAGCGAGTACATTCGCATTTCTCTGGCATAGATAAACTGAAGGGGTGAGACGGCTATGAGTGCTATTGCAATACTGGCGATCGTCACCGATTCAAATAGTTGCCAGCAAAGCCAGTATGCGCAAGGGAATGTCAAAATACTGAGCGTTACGGGAAGGGATCGTTTAATCCAAATTAGGCTATCACTGGTGTCAAATAAATTATCCCAGGTGCGTTCAAGTAGGTAAATAAAAGGTGGGTTTTGCGGTTCGCCAGTTCCGAGGGCAGTAATAGTATCCCAGGCTGTACGGTCAGAAACTGTTGGACGCTGATAACGGCGAAGATCATTGATCGTCACTTCGTGACCAGACCAATCCATCATCTGTTTCCATAAATCTGTTTTGGAATATCCTGAACTATGCAGGGAATTAACCGTTTCATCAAACCCATAGGGAGTTGAATCTAGATGAAAATAACGTAGGCTGGTTCCTGAAATCACGATTATCAAGAGTAGGACATTCAGGATTTTCTGTCGGATTTTTCCTTGGAAGCTACGCTGGGATGGCTGAGCAGAGATATTCATTTTTTACGAAGACGATGCTTCAGATATATACTCTTTTAAGATGCTCTGGAATTCTCTATTCGTCAATTTTTGTCTGAAGATTCTGGATATTTAGATCTGTGAATTACATCAGTAAAGCAAGGTTTGTGACTTTACCATTAGAGGCTGAAGAGTTTGTGTCGTCATCATCGAAGTGACCTCTTTCGGGATCTTCGTGAGTATGGCAGAACCGTAGGAAAAATGGGCTATTTTAGGAAGCCAGATGAATTCATGCGCCAGACGATCTGATGATCCCACCGCGCCGCCCGCCACCTAGTTCACGCAACATAAGTGCTGGATCTTCTCTGTTGCACTGGAGCCGGTTGACGCTAGAATCTTGTCAGGGTTTTGCCCTGTGTTTTTGCTGGGGAGTCTCCAAGTTATGCCCAACCCTATTACCCAAGTAACATTCCATCTCCAAGACGGTGAACAAGAAGCATTTAGCTTGCCGATGACCCCCGAGATGTTTCTGCAACAGCTTCAGATATCACTGGATGCGCCACTCTTGGTCTTTCAGCTCATTGATCAAACTATCTGCATTAAGCCGGATTCGATCGTTAAACTCGAAATCGAACCGCCCTGTTCTGGGATTACCGGTAGCTTTTTCTTTGCCAATGCCGAACGTATTACCGCCATGACGCGCGGTAGTTGGCGCTAAGATAGCTCAATCAAAAAGGGGTGCAAATTTGCACCCCTTTTTTAAGTTCAGATTTGAGTTCAGACTCAGGCTTGATCTCAAACTTGAATTCAAAATTTATCTATTAACGATGATTAGTACTTCAAAGAACCTGAGATTGCAGTAAATTACAGTATTTTCTGACCTGTAAACAAGCGCATGAGACTTAATCGTTAACAAGTCTAAGACATGCCACCCGCTGCTTGAAAACGGGCACGCGCACGTTTTAGAGCTTGCTTGGCTTGAATCTTTTCTTGCTTTGTCGAAGCCGCTTCGGTTTTAGCCTGAGCACTTTCGTATTCTGACTTTGCCGTTGCGAGATCGATACCTTCGCCGGTTTCTGCACCGTTGACGAGAATTGTCACGCAGTCGTTATCGATTTCAGCAAAGCCGCCCATCAGGACGATCGATGACCATGTTTGGTCAGCACGTACACGCATAACGCCCGTATCGAGCGCACTGAGCAACGGTGCGTGACCGCCGAGAATACCGAGCTGCCCGGTGGTACTCGGCAAAATGATTTCTTGAGCCTCCGCATCCCAAACCGTTTTGTCGGGAGCAATGACACGTACTTGTAAGGTCATACCTGTATCAATCGGAGCGATTTGAGAAACGTCTTTTAAAGCTCTTTGGGCTGTTGTTTGGATGGGATTGCGATCGCGTCAATCAACCGAACCACACCAAACAACAGCACAGCACGAGTTCAGCATTTGATGATCACGATAGCCTCAACCCGTTAATTCAGGATTGAAACCGTCGCGATCGGAGCCACAGTTAGGAGGCGTAAACCCCGAGGCGATCGCTTAGGATTCAGCCAGGAGTTTTTCGCCTTTCGCTTTGGCTTCTTCAATGTCGCCCACCAGGTAGAACGATTGTTCCGGTAGGTGATCGAGTTCGCCATCCAGGATCATGTTGAACCCTTTGATGGTGTCTTGCAGATCGACGTACTTACCAGGCGCACCCGTGAAGACTTCAGCAACGAAGAACGGTTGCGACAAGAAGCGCTCAATCTTACGCGCACGGGCAACAACCTGACGGTCTTCTTCCGAAAGCTCGTCAAGACCCAGAATCGCAATGATGTCTTGCAGTTCTTTGTAACGTTGCAGCGTCGATTGAACGGCACGCGCGGTGTTGTAGTGAACATCACCAACGATGCTGGGCTGGAGCATTGTCGAGGTCGAGTTCAGCGGATCAACAGCGGGGTAGATGCCTTTCGAGGCCAGCGCACGCGACAGTACGGTGGTGGCGTCGAGGTGAGCAAAGGTGGTCGCCGGAGCCGGGTCGGTCAAGTCATCTGCGGGGACGTAGACGGCTTGGATCGAGGTGATCGAACCTTCTTTGGTCGAGGTGATGCGCTCTTGAAGTTCGCCCATCTCAGTACCGAGGGTGGGCTGATAACCCACTGCCGACGGCATCCGACCGAGGAGTGCGGACACCTCAGCACCCGCTTGGGTGAAGCGGAAGATGTTGTCGATGAAGAGCAGAACGTCTTGCTTTGACACATCGCGGAAGTATTCCGCCATGGTCAGAGCCGACAGACCGACGCGCATACGCGCTCCGGGCGGCTCATTCATTTGACCGTAGCAAAGTGCAACCTTCGAGTTTTCGAGGTTTTCAGGATCGATAACGCCCGATTCGGTCATTTCAGCGTAGAGGTCGTTCCCTTCACGGGTACGTTCGCCCACGCCGCCGAAGACGGAGACACCACCGTGTGCTTTGGCGATGTTGTTGATCAGCTCCATGATGATGACGGTTTTACCGACACCCGCACCGCCGAACAGACCAATTTTGCCGCCGCGACGGTAAGGTGCAAGCAGGTCAACGACCTTGATGCCGGTTTCTTGGATCGCGGGCTTGGTTTCGAGGTCAACTAGCTTCGGAGCCGATCGGTGAATCGGCATGGTTTCATCCGAGCCGACTGCGCCTTTTTCGTCTACAGGCTCGCCGAGGACGTTAAAGATACGACCGAGGGTTGCCTTACCGACGGGGACGCTGATAGCTGCGCCGGTGTCGATGACTTCCATACCGCGAACGATGCCGTCGGTGGTGCTCATAGAGACGCCACGGACTTGGTGGTCGCCGAGCAGTTGTTGCACTTCGCAGGTGACGTCAACGTCTTTGCCTGCGGAGTTTTTACCTTGGATTTTAATTGCGTTATAAATCTTGGGCATGCTTCCGGCGGGGAACTTCACGTCCACAACCGGGCCGATGACTTGGGTTACAAAGCCGCTATTCGTTTTTTCTGCCGTGGTGACCATGCTTATGTCTTCAAATACGTGAACCGTGCTAGGGGTTGGCAGTATTACATACTGTTAAAATATGCCACCCCTAAGACTACCACCGATGGTGCAGGCTATACGGGCGGTCATAAAAAACCTGCTGGAGTGGGGGATCGATCGTGTAGATCGAGCGTTGCCGATCGCGGTAATGTCTTACGCTGTCGGTGAGACCCGCGATTGGCTGTTGCGCTGTTCTCACATTGTTGTTGAGGTCGTTTCCGCCCTAGCGCAAGTTCAATATTAATGTAAAGTCTGACGTAAAAATCGTGACAGATCTAAACCCAGCGGAACCGCAACCCATTTCGCGATCGGGGAGTCGCTGTGAGCCGCTCGAAATGCTTACGATCAGGGCGGAACTGGTCTCGCCGGAGTCTTTTGCGCCCTATGGTCAGGTGATCATGGCGACTCCGGATGGTAAGCCGTTTGATGTAACGGATGCCCAGGTGGAATTGGGTGACGGTGTGCCACGGTTTTACATCATGCAGATTCCGGCGAAGGGCTTGAGGTTCGATCGGATTACGCGGCACGATCGCTGTACGCAATGTCTCGGCTCATTGCGAGGGAAAACCTGGTGGATTGCGGTGGCTCCGGCAAATGCAGCGACTCGGGAGCCGGATCGTGATCGGCTCCGGGCGTTTCAGGTTCCGGGGGATTGTTTTCTGAAACTGAATCGTGGCACGTGGCACGCGGGTCCCTATTTTGAGGAAGGGACGATCGATTTTTATAATCTGGAGCTGAGTGATACCTACGTTAATGATCACTTTACTCATGTGTTTTCGTCGCGCGATCGCTGTCAGTTTACGATCGAGCCACAGATGCCTGTTTAGTCCAAGTTCGTTCGGGTCAACGTGTATTTGTATTTGCGCAGTGAATCGGTCGAGCTGTTAGATTGATCGATCAAAGCGAGGTAAGATCGCAGGGGCATTTCCCCGCACCCCAATCTCTGTTGATGATTTGAACCCTCAGGACTTACGTACTTAAGCGTGATCTCGTAGTTTTAGCCACTAAATCATGACAAAGTTTTAATAACTTTAAGTGTTTTTGCGTAAGCCTCGATCCTATTCGGGATTTATCGCACGACAGAATGTACACACTTAGGCGTAATCCCGTGTTTTTAGCTATCAAATCATGACAAGATTTTGATATTTTCAAGTGTTTTCGCGTAAGTCCTGCCTAAACTAAGGCGTGATTTATCCTTTGTTCTGATTTCATGTCGAGTTCATCCACTTCGATTGCGATCGCGCCAAAACGCTGGCGTATCCCCCCGATTCTCGCGCTCACCATCCTCGTTAGCTATCTCAATCGCAATAATCTCGCGTTGGCTCTACCTCGCCTCGCAGACGATTTTGGCTGGAGCGATCGCGAAATTGGCTCAAATGGCGAGCTGCTCCTCGGCGTTTTCTTCGTGTCCTACGGGCTGGCGAATATGCTGCTGAGTCCGATCGCCGAGCGGTGGGGCGCAAAACTCAGTCTGATGCTGACGATCAGCGCATTTTCGCTCATTACGATCCTGTGCGCCATCTTTGGAAATTCCATCGAGCTACTCATCGGTCTACGGCTGTTGCTCGGTTTAGCGCAGGGCGTCCACGTTCCGATGTTGAGTAGTCTGATCGGTCGTTGGTTTTCCGAGGATGAACGATCTCGGGCAAATGCGATTTGGATCGGTGGAATTTTTCTGGCCACAGCGATCGCGCCGTTGCTCTTGGTTCCCGCGATTCATGCTTGGGGGTGGCGTCCGGCGTTTGCAGTGTTGGGGGTGGGG
>JAABST010000051.1 GCA_011390275.1 Geitlerinema sp. S16 | reverse complement strand
CTGCCGCTATAGCTCCAAACCAGAATCATGCTTTGCATGGCAGATTCCGGTTTTCGCTTTTTTGGCTGGATTTCACATGGATTTCACGCTGACAAATACCAAAACGGGCTTTTGATCGTCAAGCCGCTTGAGCCAACTGACGCGGCTAAACGGGCAGCGTTTCGAGGGCGGCTGCAACCTGCGCATCGGTAACGCTATCTGTCACAAACGCAGAGCCGATCGCCTTGGACAAGATAAAACGCACGCGACCATCTTGGACTTTTTTATCGGTTTTGAGTCGATCGACAATCGCGTCAACTTTGACCCCCTCGGGCAAGATCGTCGGTAGACCCGCTTTCTGAATTACCGCCAATTGACGCGCTTCGGTTTCCGCATCCCAGAGATCCATCTGCACCATCATCCGCGCCACGGCTACCATGCCGAGACCGACCGCTTCGCCGTGATTGATCACGCGATAGCCCGTCAGACTTTCCAAAGCGTGGCCGATCGTGTGGCCATAGTTCAAGATCGCCCGCAGGCCGCCTTCTTTCTCGTCTTGGGTAACGACATCGGCTTTCGCTTGGGTGGAACGTCCGAGGATTTCGAGCAAGAACGCCGGATCGATCGCCTTTATCGAATCCAGTCGATCCGCCGCTTCCAACTGCGCGAACAGATCGGCATCCCAAATCACACCGTATTTGATCACCTCCGCCATCCCCGCCCGAAACTCCCGCTCGGGCAACGTCGCCAAGACCTCGGGGTCAATCATCACCAATTTGGGCTGATAGAACGCACCGATCAGGTTTTTTCCTTGGGGGTGGTTGACGCCGGTTTTGCCGCCAACGGAGGCATCGACCATCGCGAGCAAGGAAGTCGGCACTTGGACGAAATTGAGGCCACGTAGCCACGTTGCCGCCGCAAAGCCGGTCATATCGCCGACGATGCCACCTCCCAGGGCGAGCAGCGTGGACGATCGCTCAAATCGTGCCGCCAGCAACGCATCAAAGAGACCTTGCACAGACGCAAAAGTTTTATGAGTCTCACCCGGCTCAAAACAGTAGGAAATCGTCTCAAAGCCAGCAGATTGGAGTGATTTAAGGACGCGATCGCCATAGAGGGCAAAGATTTCGGGATTTGAGACCACCGCAATCTTTTGACCCAGCTTCGTACCCAACTCAGACACGCTCAGGCATTGTCCCAGCGTGTCGAGACCGCCCGCCGCAAGGCGAATGTCGTAGGGGTTCGCAGGCAGTGCGACCCGAATGGTAGTGCTGTCCTGGCGATCCATTTTTGATAAATTTAAGTGACGATTGTTAATGGCGATCATTGATGGTACTTAACCGAGCAGATTAGTCAACATATAGCGTTCATCGTGGGATCAACGATCGATCTGAATTACATCGGTTAGCAAATTTTCCAGACCACCGTTTGCGTTAATGTGTTCGATCTTATCGGAAATACGCTCTAAAAAAAATCGAGACTCCAAGGCTATCCAAAGTAGCAATAGGTTCCGGGTTCGAGAATCTTCTAAAAATCGCTACGATAAAACCGGAGGCCTTGTCCTGTCGATTTGATATGAGGTGTATTAACAAAATTAAATATCATCCATTTATACTTAGCAAACATACATGAGATTTAGACGGTCTGTCTGTCATATTGAAGAAAGTAACATTAAGGTCAGCATTAGTATTCTCTGGGGCTACCTATAGCAATATTTGGATTGATGAGTCACGGCTTGAAATCTTGAAATCTCCGCTATATTTTGATTTATCCATGTCACAAAAAATCCTCAGTACAGGGACAAAAAACGTAGACCTTTTGCTATGAGGACGTTTGAGCCACCGAAAAGATGTCCATTTTCGCGATTTTCGAGCTGGGCTACCTACTACTTGAATCCTGGAATGCCTATCCTCTCGTTAGTCGGAGATTTCCAGAACACGCTCAGATTAAAGTACGGATATCACACATCCTAAAACTCACCCGATATAGCCTGAAATGCTTATGAGGTAAGAGTTTCATTTTTTGTCCCGGTACTGAGCAAAAAATCACAAATATCCTATGAATTTCAATCAACTCCCACGCTGGTTAATGTGGAGCCTATTTTTGCCACTTGTTTCACTCAATATCTGGATTGCTCTTAAAGCATTTGAGTATTTTCACTCATTCTTTTCGATCATTATCGTCGCAACTCTGTTGGCTTTTATTCTGAGCTATCCTGTGAGGAAGTTGCAGAGCCTTAAACTATCTAAGCAAATTTCAATTGGATTGGTTTTATTATTCGTCGTTGTCGGTATTGGACTCGTTGGAGTAACTTTATTGCCATTGATTTTCGATCAAGTTCTCCAATTATCAGAACGTTTGCCAGATTGGTGGGTGTCGAGTAGTAGCGAGATCGAAGGGATTCAACTTTGGGTAGAGCAGCGTCAATTTCCGATCAACTTAGCAGACGTGATCACGGAGCTAGAAAACCGACTTTCCGATCAAATTCAAGCTTTAAGTGGTCTGGCATTAAGCACCGTCCCGATCGCAATCTCGAATATTGTTGATATCTTTTTAACCTTAATTCTAACCGTTTATCTCTTGCTACATGGAGAACAGGTTTGGCGTAGTCTATTTCGTTGGTTGCCGATACCGATAAGTCAGCACGTCAAACCGGCGATCTCCAGAAGTTTTGGCAATTATTTTGCGAGTCAAGCTACTTTAGCCTCCATGATGGGGAGCGCGATGACGATCGCATTTTTATTAATTCAAGTTCCGTTTGGATTTTTGTTTGGATTGGCCGTGGGTCTTTTAGCGTTAGTTCCATTTGGGGCGGCGGCTGGAATTATTATTGTGAGCAGTCTGACTGCAATTAAAAGTATTTGGTTGGGGGTTCGAGTTTTGATATTGGCTACAATTATTGATCAAATTATCGAAAATGCGATCGCACCACAACTGATCGGCAGTTTTATTGGCCTGAATCCGGTCTGGATTTTAACATCCCTACTTTTGGGGGCAAAAATTGGTGGCGTTTTGGGATTAATTATTGCAGTACCGATCGCCGGTTCAATCAAGGCCATATTTCTCGATCTTCCTTCAACGGCTTCAACATCACACTCGGCTTGATTCTTTCCAGCAGAATCATACTTGTATCGGCCATTGCTGAGTACCGGGACAAAAGTTAGCCTTGTAAGTCCATGCTGGCTTGAGGTTATTTCTTCTATTTTGTCCCTGCATTCAGCTTGAGGGTCGCGATAGTAACGATGGATTGAGATTTTGACTGGAATGACGAACGGCTTGACAGGATGAGGCCGTAGCCAAGTTCGATCGCGATCGAGCATTGACCAGTTCAACCGTGCCATTTTCGCGAAGCTGCCATCCCTGGCTTTCGATAATCGAGAATTGATCCGCGATCTGGCGATCTTCGCCCGATTCGCTCAATTCGCCCGATTCGCCCGATTCGCTGACCCGATCGCCGGGAAAAGCTGGAGGAGCATACAGGAAATGTCTCGCTGTGGGCGGCGAGATGGCCGTCGGGATCGCTTGACCGTAGACGTTGATCGGGTTCAGGGGCTGACCCGATCGGCCTGTAATCGTAAACTGGCCGCGCTGTAGCTGGCGGCAGTTCGGCTGAACTAAGGTTTCGGTGTTGAGGGGTTGAGTGGAGAGAATGACTGCGCCTTGATTGGTGGATAGATCTGGAGTTTCGAGGTTCACGCTGCCTGCCAAGCCGAAGTTGGAGCTGGCGGTGATGTCGCTGGTGGGTGTGAGTGCCGATCGCAGGGTCGCGCCAAACAAGCCTTGGGTGGCGATCGTGACGTTGCCGCCGCGTCCGGTGATGGCGTTGGCGGTGATGTCGCTATTTTCCAGGGCGACGATCGTCGCGGCGGAAAGGTCGAGGTTGCCGCCGTTGCCCGTGCCGCCTACGGTCGCCGAGATCGCGCCCGCCCGTCGGAGTTGCAGCGAGTCGCGTACGCTGACGACAATATTGCCGCCTTCGCCGGATGCTGTCGCAGCGGAAAGACTGCCGCGATCGCTGAGATTGAGACGATCGGCCACGATCTGCAAGCGTCCCGCATTTCCCGTGCCGTCGTTGCGTACCGTCACCGTTGCGCCATCGCGCACATCAAGACGATCAACGAATAGCCGCACATCTCCCGAGTCTCCCGTCGGTACGTCCGGCACGTTCAACAGCGCCCGCAGCTCGGGGTCGATCACATTAGCGCTCGACACAATCAGGCTGGGATTGAGCGAGCCGGGAACCGTGCCTTCCACCATCAGGCGATCGGCGGTGACCGTGACGCTTCCGGCGGTTCCTGAATTGAAACTGGAGGCATCGATGCGCCCGCCTGCGCTCAGGGTGATTTCGGGAGCGTTAATGTCGAGATTGCCCGCGTTGCCTTGACCAAAGCTGGAAGCAATGATCACGCTGGGGCTAAATTGACGCCGATCGACGCCCGTGAGATCGATGCGATCGCGTGCCGTGATCGAAACATTGCCGCCATTGCCCAGCCCAAAGGTAGACGAAGCGATCGTGCCGCCATTGCGAGCAAAAATGCGATCGGTCGTCACACTTAAATCACCGGCTTGCCCTGAAATCAGACTGGTGGCCGTGAGATTGGAAAAGAAGTCCGCCACGATCGGATTCGCATCGAGTAACTGCACCGAGTTCGTCGTTTCGACGATCAAATCGCCACCGCGTCCTGGGCTGAAACTGCGGGTGACGATCGCCGCACCGTCCGCCACGATTAAATCGTCCGTGCGAATCACCACATCGCTACCGCGCCGCGAGCCTTGAAGTGTGGCGCTATTGATCCGCGTTTGCAGGCGTCCGTCCGCTGTCATGCCCGAGGCAAAAATCTCGCGATCGCCGTAGACAAATAACCCGGCTCCCGGAAAATCGGGCGCACTGTCATCAAATTGCTGCGCCAGTACGATCGATCCATCGGTCAGATGAATGCGATCGCCGATCAAATCAATCCGCCCAGACACAGGCCCGGTCACGTCGAGCAGCGCGGCATTGCTGAGGGAAATATCACCCCATTCAAATTCTGGATTGAGCTGATCGATCGCACTGACTTGATCGATCGTCAGACCCAGTGGCACAAAACCGTTACGCCCCGCCACGATCGACAGTTGGCCGCTGGCCGCCGTTACCGTACCGCCATCGATCGAGACCGCATCACCGGCCAGCATCAGCAAATTTGCCGGGGCTCCCCGTAGGCCGTCGGTGGCACCGTTGCGCTCGATCGGCGCGAGGATGGGATTTGTGACGCTGAGATCGTGGCCGTTGCCGGTGATCTCGATATTGCCGACGCGATCAGGCGAACCCGTCCCCAATTGCAGGCCGACGGGTACGGCAACTGACAGCAGCGTCTCTGCTCCAGGGGTTGCAAAACTGGGAAAGGCGGAACCATCAGCGAAGACCACCGCGTCGGCGCTGGAAAAGGCGATCGCGCCGCCAACATCAATCTGTGCGCCTGCACCGAAGATCCAGCCTTGGGGGTTGACGAAAACGAGATTGGTCGGCGTGGCGGAGACGATCGCGCCGTCGATTTGGGATGATCTACTGCCGGTGACGCGGATGATGGCATTGGCGATCGCGCGATCAAAATTGCTGAAATCAAATTGGGCAACTGCGCCCGCATCGAGATCAAATTGCGTGAAGCTGTGAAAGAGATTGGTCTCGGCCTGAGTGCCACCGGTGATGCGAAAAATCTCGGGCGCGATCGCGTCAACCTGGGACGGGTTCGGCAAGGTGGTATCGGGGATCGGTTGCGATCGGGCAGGTGCGATCGCGCCGATCGCGGCCAAGCTCGCGACGAATGTAGCCACAACCGACGGCAAGGATCGGAGCATAGCAAAGGAACTGGAGAAAGAATGGCGAAGCAACAGGCAAAACGATATTAAGCGTTCTACTTGCCCAGATCCTAGGCCGTTGGTGATTACGGTTAAGGATCATTTATAAACTACGCCACCCTTGCCGACTTACCGGTCTTTTTGCGCGTTTTTACGGTTGGGACGCACGTGAGAGGAGTTAGAAGTCCGACTTTTTCAAAAAGTCGGACTTCTGGGATGGACGATTATTTCCGGGCAATACTCTAAGCGATCGAATTCGCCCAGACTCGCGCCCATTCTAGCGTTGCCATGACGCGATCGAGATCCATCGCTTCGCAGTACAGCCGCAACACCGGCTCCGTGCCGCTAAAGCGAATCAACAGCCAACTGTCATCGGCCATGCGGAATTTATAGCCGTCGGGGCTGGTCATCTCCGTCACGGCTTGACCCGCGATTTCCGTCGGCGGATCGGTCGCGAGCCGATCGAGCAGTTTCGCCCGCACGTCCATGCTCGCGAGCGGTAGGTCAATGCGATCGTAGCTGGAATGAAAATCGGCGCGATCTTGGAGCGATCGGTAGAGAACGCCCAAATCTTGACCCGATTCGACCACGGCTTCGAGGACATACAGCGCCGACAGCAGCGCATCGCGCTCGGGAATATGGGTGTTGTAGCCGATGCCGCCGGACTCTTCGCCACCGAGCAAGACATCGCCGTCTAACATGCGATCGGCGATGTATTTATAACCCACGGGCGTTTCAAACACTGGCAAATCGTAGAGTTTAGCAATACGAGGCATCAGGTCGGAGCCGCTCACGGTTTTGACCAGTTCGCCACGCAGGCCGCGACGTTCGGCGAGGTGTTGCAACAGGATGGGGATCAGGATTTGTGAGCTGAGGAAATTGCCCTGGCCGTCTACCGCTGCGATGCGATCGCCATCGCCATCAAACACCAGCCCCACGGTGAGGCCGTCACTTTGCTGGCCGTGGGCTTTCACCTGGGCGAGCAAATCCGGCAAATACTTCGGCAGCGGCTCCGGTGCGCCACCGGCAAACAGCGGATCGCGATCGCTGTTGAGTTCATGCACCGGCGCGTCGAGAATTTTACCGACGCCGCCCGCTGCCGAACCGTGCATCACGTCCACAAAAACCGTCAGCTTGCCCGACGCGATCGCCGCGCGAATCTCGTCAATATTGGCCTTCGTTCGCAGGTCGGCGCAAAATTCTGGCCAGGGGTCAAAGGTGGCGATCGTGCCGGGAGTGGCCGCCAGCTCGGGAACCGTATCGAGTCGCGCCTCGATTTGCTGGGTGATCTCCGGGGGAGCCGAGCCGCCGAATGCGCCTTTGACCTTTAAACCCAGGTATTTCGCCGGGTTGTGGCTCGCCGTCAAAACGATCGCACCGAGGGCATTGCGGTATTTCGCCGCCCAGCTAAAGGCCGGAGTCGAAGCGAACGATTCCGATAGCAGCACATCAAACCCGGCTGCGGCCACGGAATCCGCCGTAACGCGGGCGAAATCTTCCGCCATAAAGCGCCGATCGTAGCCGACGATCACGGTGTTACTTCCGGTCGATTCGCCGTAGGTTTCCTTAAGAATTTGTGCGGCGATCGGAGCCACACGGGCAACACGCTCAAAGGTGAATTCAGCGGCAATCACGCCGCGCCAACCATCGGTACCAAAGACGATCGGCTTGGCGTGAAACGGAGCGGGAGATCCTGTCATGGCAAGGGGGAAAACTGTGTGACGTTACGGGGATTGCGAACGGACGCGGGCGGGTCGCGATGGTGAGATTCGACGAGATTGGAAAACCAGATGGGCGGCGATCGCGGCGATCGCGGGCGAACGTCATGATCTCGTGTCCTCTGGCGATCGCCAGCAACAAACCCAGTCTAGAGGATTCGCCCAAGATCACCGCTATCCGGACGATCCGCAAACCCAACGTGCGTGCTAACGTGTGCGTGCTAACGTGAATATTGCCAAAAATCACAGGTAGAAGTCACAGGCACTGTCAGCCACCACCAAACACCGCACCACAGGTCAAGAGTAAGGGTCTGGCGATCGCCCTCACCATCCCTGAAACATCTTGATCCATCCCAACGTCGGCACGGTTAAGCCCCTTAAATTTATTCAACCGATCGAATTGATTGGATCGAATCGGCCAACCGGATCGATCCGCCTCCACCCAGGAACTCCATCCAACGAATGTTTATCCCATTCGGTTACGATGCCATCAATAATCTAAAGCGTTGAATTTTCCGCTTATCCTCGGATGGGTGGACAGCACACCGCGATCGCGCGATCGATCAAACCTCCGAGCCTGCTTATCTTTCTCGCTTCCATCCTTCGGACCCTAGCCAAGTTTTCCCATGAGTACGACCCCCATTAATGTCACCCTCGGCGATAGCAGCGATCTCCTCTCTGGATCTGACGTCAATGACGTGATCGCCGGATCAGGCGGGAGCGATACGCTCTTTGGCCTGCTCGGTGACGATCTGCTAGTTGGTGGCAGCGATATCGACTTTCTCTTTGGCGATGCTGGCAACGACACCCTGAACGGCGGATCAGGCGAGGATCTAATTAACGGCGGATCGGGTGATGACTTCCTCCAGGGCGGCGCCGACAACGATTTACTCGCCGGGAATAGCGGCAACGATATTCTCTCGGGCGACCTCGGGAATGATTCGCTCTACGGTGGACGCGATGATGATTTCATCTTTGGCGGCAGTGGTGACGATGTTTTATCGGGAGATGTGGGCGCCGATGAAATGTCGGGTAATGCCGGAAATGACACCCTCCTCGGTAACGCTGGTGAAGATACCCTCTATGGCGGTCAAGGGAATGACTTCATTCGCGGCGGCCAAAACAGCGATGTGATCAACGGTGATATTGGCGACGATATTCTCTTGGGCGACGTGGGCAATGACACAATCTCCGGGGGCAGTTCCGATGGAGATACCGGCGCTGATAGCATCGTCGGTGGATCGGGGAACGACTGGCTGTTTGGCAACGATGGCAACGATACGATTTTTGGTGGCGAAGATTCGGACTACATCTTCGGGGGGAAAGGTAACGATCGCCTAACGGGCGGGGGGGGCGCAGACACCCTCGTGGGCGGCCTCGGTTCGGATATCTTCGTCCTGCTCGATGAGGTGGGCAGCGCGGACACCATCTTGGACTACAACGCGATCGAAGATTTTATGCAGCTTGGCGGCACGCTGACCTTTGCCGATCTCACGGTGCAGCAAGGAACCGGGCTAAACCTGAATGACACCGTGATCACGCTGACCTCCACCGGCAAGCTGCTGATGGTGTTAAAGAATGTGGCGGCGGTCAACATCGACGATGCGGACTTTAATGTACCGGTGTCGGGAGCGGGCGGAACCGATACGGGTGGAACCGATACGGGCGGCACTGATACGGGGACGGACAACAATAGCAATATTAACGATAGCCCGCAGCTTCGTGGGGCGGAGGTTTTGGTGGCCGATCGCGCTGGGGTGATCGGAACGGTGGCCTCGAACAATAGCAGCTATAGCATTTCCAGTATTGTGGACGATTCCGGAAGCAGCGTCGGTGGCGCAGTAACCGTCGATTCATCAGGCAATCTGACGCTCACCTCAAGCGGCGAAATCGCGCTGAATGGTGATGCATCGTTACTCGAAGTGACGATCGTCGCCGGGGGGAATTCGAGCAAAATTCGGATTTATGACACCATTGCGGAAGCCTTGAACGACACTGCGATCGGCGACGGCACGAATACCAGCGTCGGTGGTGGTGAAGACACGATCGCTGTAGCGGCGGGAACCTATGATGAGTCTGTAACGATCGGAACGTCGGTGAAGCTCAAAGGCGCTAATGCAGATCTGGCCAGCACAAATTCAACACGATCGAGCGATAACGAGGCGCAAATCACCGGAAACGTGACGATTTCCACCTCAGATGTCACCTTCTCGGGGTTTCAGCTTACCACCGGCTCGATTAATGCCTCCAGTGCCGGGGCCAATCTTGTCGTTTCTAACAATATTCTCAACAGCGGCAACATTGACGCTCGCCTTAGCACCGATGCCGCCAGCGTTAATATTTCCAATAACTCAATTTCGGTGAATGGTTTCGGTGTTGCGGTTCGCAATGCCACCAGTGGCGCGATCAGTGGTAACAACATCATCATCAGTGGTGGCGCGACGACGAATGATGCGATCGCGGTGGATTCGATTACGGGTATGACGATTTCCGACAACGTGATCATTATGCCAAATCAAGGCGGATCGGGGATTGAACTCGGCGGCTCGGATGAAACCGGTGGCGCTTCTACCAATGTCACGATCCGCAACAACCGCGTGACGGGTGTTTCCGGCGCAGGGACGGCCAATCAAGACGGCGGCATCACCCTGCGTGACGGCAACTTTACGGGGCTGACAATTTCTGGAAATCAGGTTTCGGGCTACAGCGCAGCGACAACCACGGGATCGTTACTGATCGTGAATGGAACGCAAATCACGGCGGAAAATGTCAGCATTACGGGCAACAGTTTCGCCGATGATGGTAACGGTCTCTCAATTTATAGCGCAACGGCCAGTGGCGAAACGCCGACGCTAAATGTGGCCGGTAACTTCATCGATACGGCACGAGCGACGGCGTTAACGGCCAGTAATGTGGCCTCGGCGGGGAACACGAATTTCTTGTTTAGTTAATGTGTTTCACCTAGTTTGCTGGGGGGCGAACGATGATGGAGTTGGAAACGGTGAGGCTACAGCGATCGGGCGATCGCTGGTGGTTTCAGACGGAGGCGGATTTGGAGGAGTTTTTATGGTTGCGGGGTGAGGCGATTTTTGGTTGGCGCTGGTTGGCGCGACAGTTGGCGATCGATGGTCAGTTTTGTGATTTGCTGGCGGTGGATCGGGATGGGGCGTTGGTGGTTGTGGAGCTAAAGAATGAGGAGGAGAAGTATATTGTTCAGCAGTTAACGCGCTATTTTCATGCGTTGATTGAGGTGAGGCCGTTTGCGGATGTGGTGGATTATTCGTTGCCGATTCGTCTACTGGCGATCGCGCCGTCGTTTCATCGTCATAGTTTGACCGATCGGCTTTATTCCATCTTAAAAATTAATTTTTTTCAATACCAGATCCTTGAAGAAAAAACGAATTTTCAGTATGAGATTTGTGATCTAGATTCTGTTTCTCACTGGAAAGGTAGTCTTGCAATTTCAGAGTCCTCTAGCCAGTTTGAGATACCAGAGCCACCTCGTAAATTACTCACTTACCTTAAAAAAACAAATCTAATTCAGCGTGAACGAATATTAGATATTCGTCGCAAGATACTGAGTTTTGACTCTCGAATGAAAGAAATTAATTTATCTAACTGTATACAGTATGGAAAAAACAAATCTCTAGTATGTGCGGAACTAAAAATGAATAACGACAATGTATGTTTATTTTTATGGCTCCCACATATTTCACAACATAAGCTATGTCGGATGTGGATATCTCAAGATTTAGAATGGCAAAATATCAATTCCTTTCACTATTGTTCAAGTGGTTTTAAAAGCAGTGAGTTTTATACGCATCGCTCACCGAAAGACATGCTTGATTTTTATCTGAGTTTGACCTGTGACGATGACTATATTTACCAGCATTATGCCAAGGCAATTAATAATCCTGAACATGCTAATTCTTTAGATACCTGGCTCGAAATCGCCCTAGATGAATGGCTCGCACGAGTCAACAAACGCTAAATACACCAAAATCACGACGCACTTTTCGGTAACTTCAAACCCAACACCTGCGTGTACGCCCCCCGCGCCTGCGTCACCCCGATCGTCCGCATCGACGCCTCGATCGTCGGACGCCGCAAACTCACCACCAAAAACTGCGCCTGCTCCGCCTGCCGCCGGATCGTCTTCGCCAACCGCTCCACATTCGCCCCATCCAAAAACATATCCACCTCATCAAACGCATAAAACGGCGACGGACGATAGCGTTGCAGCGCAAAGATAAAACTCAACGCCGTCAGCGACTTTTCGCCCCCCGACATCGACGCCAAACGCTGCACCGGCTTACCCTTCGGATGCGCCACAAGATTCAGCCCGCTCTCAAAGGGGTCGTCCTGATTCGTGAGCTGAAGATAGCCGTCGCCCTGGGATAACTCCGCGAAAATGCTGGAAAAATTCGCGTTTACCGCGTCAAAAGTTTCCATGAACGCGCGAACTCGCAGGGTTGTGAAATTTTCGATGCGTAACAGGATTTCCGTGCGCTCGGCTTCCAGTGTCGTCAGCCGTTCGCTGAGACTGTCGAGCCGCGCCTGAGTCTTGTCGAACTCCTCCAGCGCCAGCATATTCACCGGCTCCATCGCCTCGATCCGCCGCGCCAAATTGCGGATACTTTTCTGTAGCGCTTCCATCTGGCTCGGATCGCGGACGGCCTCCGGTAACGCCGGTAGCGGGTCGGGTAGCTCGGTCTGGCGCTCCTCCAGTTCTTTACTCAGGGTTTCGAGCTGCGATCGCCGCCCCTCCTGATGTTCGATCTCCTTTTGCAGACGCCACTCGACTTGCTGCTGGCTCGTCTGCCGATCGCGAAGCTGGGTTTCCGCCCGATCGCGTGCCTGCTTTTGTTCAAGCAATTTTGCGTTCACGAGGCCGATCGCGGCGCGGGTTTGCTCGATTTGTTGGGTGAGACCGGCGAGACGATCGCGATTATTCGCCAGTTTGAGGCGATCGTCGGCTTGGGTTTGCTGGAGGTCGTTGATTTGGCTGGTGGCGCGATCAATCTGTTCGCGCAGGCGGTCTTGACGATCGATCGCATCTTTGCAGCGCTGGCGAGCTTGCTGTAACTCGGTGTCGCGCTGCTGTAGGTCGGCTTCCTGCTGACGAATCGCGGTTTGTAACTCCGTCCATTCGCTGTGGTTTTGCGAGGCTTCGAGTTCGGTGAGTTGCGCTTGGAACGCCTGAAGCTGGGCGGTGAGAGCGGGTAGGGTTTGATCGAGTTCGGTGAGGCGGGTTTGGGCGGTGTCGCGATCGGTGGTGGTTTGGTTGAGCTGGGCGACGGCGCGATCGAGCTGGGTTTGGATCGAGTCGAGATCGCGATCGGCGCGATCGATATCACGGTCGAGATCCCGCGTGGTTTGCGTCGCTTCCATCAAAGCTCGCGCCGTTTCCTTAACCCGAATCGCCCCCGCAGCGATCGCCACTTCGCCGCGATCGAGCACCGCCGCAATCTGCCCGAGGCGATCGCGCAAATCTCGCACCTCCTGCGGTTCGCCCGCCCCCGCTTCACCAAAACGCAACTGGCTTTTATGCTGGCTCGCTCCGCCCGTCATCGCGCCACTGGCTTCGAGCAATTCTCCCTCCAGCGTCACGATCCGCGCCCGTCCCAACACCAGCCGCGCATTACTGAGCGAATCGAACACCACCGTATTCCCGAACACGTAGGCAAAAATATTGTCATAGCGCGGCTCACAGTCGATCAGATCTAGGGCTAAATCAACAAATCCCGGAGCCCGTTTAATCTCGGGGTTGAGGTGAATTTGGGGCGATCGAATCGTATTGAGCGGCAAAAACGTCGCCCGTCCCGCCCGCCGCTCCTTGAGCAACCGAATCGCCGTCGCCGCCACCAAATCATCCTCCACCACGAGCTGCCCCAACCGTCCACCCGCCGCCGTTTCCAGCGCCACCCGAAACTCATTTTCTACCCGCCCAAGCTGCGCCACCAGCCCGCAAATTCCCTCGATCCCAGATTTGAGTAAAAGCTGGGTGGTGTGACTGCCCGAGGCTTCTTGCATCGCTTGGGCGCGGGCTTCGAGTTTGTCGAGACGGCGCTGCTTGTCGCGCTGTTCGTCGAGCAGGCGCGATCGCGTGTCCTGTTGTACCTGGAGATCGCGTTCGGCGTTATTGGCGTCGGTTTCGAGCTGTTGGTGCGACTGTTGGGCGGCGTCGCGTTCGCGGGCGATCGTGGCGCGTTGGCGGCGAGCGGTGGCGAGTTCGACGGTAAGCCGATCGCGGGTGGCGTCCAGCTCGGTGAACTGGCGATCAGCTTGGCTGAGGCGTTCTTGGATCTGGGCGCGTTCAGTTTGCTGGGGCGCGATCTGGGCTTGCAGTTCGTCGGCTTGACGGCGTAACTGCATCTGTTCCCGTACCCAGGCATCAGCCGTCGCGGCCAATTCGCTGGCAGTTTCGCGCTGCTGTTCTAAGTTGGCCGCTGCCACCTCGCGGATCGTTTGCTGACGATCGATCTCGGTTTCGAGCTGGGTTTGCTGGGTGGCGAAGTCGTCAATCTGGGCGCGATCGCGACCCATCTCAGCCTGAAGTTGCGTGATACGAGTATCGGCGTCGGCGATCGCGGTTTCCAATTCCTGACACCGCTGGGTAACACGCTCGCCGTCGGCTTCGTAGCGAGCCAAGCGCGTTTGCAGCTCGATCGCCTCGTCTTCCCCGAGTGCCTTCACCTGGGCGTTAAGTGCGTCAAGTTCCACCGTTTCATGGGCAATCTGCTCGGCTAATCCGGCCAACTGCTCCTTTAAATTAATCCGCTCGCGATCGCCCGCCTCGATTTGCTCCCGTAGCCGCACCGTCTGCGATCGCACCTGCTGCCACTGCAACACCCGCTCCCAGGTTTGCTTTTCGAGATATTCCGCCTTCAACGCCTTGTATTTTTCCGCCTTAATCCGATCGTCGGCCAGCTTATCCCGCTGCGCCACCAACTCGCGCTCAACGATCCGACACTGATCCTCGCGTTCCTGCACCACCTCAAACTTGCGCTTGGCCTGCTCAATCTTGCGATCGAACGCCGCCACCCCCGCCAGCTCGTCGATAATTTCGCGCCGCTCCCGCAAATTCATCGAAATAATACTGGTCACATCGCCCTGCAAGACGACGTTATAACCCTCGGGATAAATCCGCAGTTGGCTCAGTTTTTCGTGCAGTTCGCCCAGGGTCGAGGCTTCGCCGTTGATGTAATAGTTCGAGGTGTAGCTGCCGGATTGGGTGACGCGCAGGCGACGGGTGACGCTCCATTCATCCGCACCCTGGCCGATCTCAGCGATCGCCGCCGCGTCCACCACATTGGCAGGCGTCCCATCCGGCGCGAGGGGAAATTCACTATTCAGATCAAAGGTGACCGTGACGCTCGCTTCGACGGTTCCTTTGCGTGTCGCCTGGTTTTGGTTAACGAGATCCGGCAGGCGATCGGCTCGCATCCCCTTCGAGGACGAGATCCCGAGGCAAAATAGCAGCGCGTCAAGAATGTTCGACTTACCCGATCCATTCGGGCCAGACACCACCGTAAACTCCGGCGTGAGGGGAACATGGGTCGTGCCGCCGAAGGATTTAAAGTTGGTTAGGTCGATTTGTTTGATGTAAACCAACGGTCGATCGAGTTGCGGAGTAAGGGAGGGGACACAATGCCTAGATTATCATTTACATCGCCCGTGAATCGCGGCATCGTAAGTCAAACACAGAGCAAACGCCATCAGCTCAGTACATCGATCGTAGGGCGTGAGACCTTGGAGGTTTCCAAAACCTCAAAGGTCTAGAGTCACGATTTTATCGGTCATTCTCAACCGTTTTTAAGCGCTAAATTTTTCAATCAGCCAGCGCGTAATCGCCGCGTCATCATTCTCATCCGTCCGGCGTAGCGCTTCATCCACGATCGCCAAATCCAACCCCGGTAAAACCTCCGATTGCGAAATCACCCCGCTACGACCATCGGCGATCGAAAAAGCAATCAGCGATCGGCGTTGCGTATCGATTACCCAATATTCTTGTACGCCCAAATTCTCATAAAGCATTCGCTTGACGCCGATATCATCCGCAATGCTACTGGCCGCAATTTCGACCACAAGACTTGGTGGATCAGAGCGATCGAGGTTAATCACTTCATTTCCAGCCGGTGGTAAACACGTCACTTCTCCGATATAAATTGAGACATCCGGTTGACATTCTTTTTGGCCTGTTTTGCGTAAGGTGGTGTTGATATAGCGCACAATTCGTAACTGTTGAAAGGCAGCGAATAGGCTAACCACATCAAGCGGTGCATTGTTAAATCGTCCGTGATCTTTGCCGAGGGGATTCATTTCGAGTTTTATTCGGGATTGGAAAAAGTAAGCGTGGGTTTGGGGTAAACCGTCGGGTTCTTGCTCGCCTGCGATCGCCAAAAATTCATCCCAGGTCGCCGCCGTCCAGTCCTGAAAGCTTGCCCGCGCGATCGCGGCGAGGCGGGGCGAGAGGCGATCGATCGCGGCGTCGATGGCAGGCGAGATCGCGATCGCTGCGGGCGAATCCGATCCATCGACAGCAGCAGCGGCAAGATTCTGGATCATGGCGAAATAATGAGATGTGATGAAAAGGCTCTGAACAGACGTTAGACAAAACACCGATATTCATCAAGATTAAATAAATGAATTATCGATGAATTAATATCCGTAACTTAATGAAAAACTAAAATCGGAACTTGAGTATGGCGCAACATTTTCGCAGTCGTATTGCCCATCAAAAATTCACGAATACGGTTATGACCATAGGAACCCAGTAACATCATATCGATGTGATGTTGCTCAGAATATTTCGCCAGTTGTGCTTCCGTTTCGCCGTGTAGAACCGAGATTTTCGGCGTAAAACCGGAGGCTGTTAGCGACGTATTGGCATACTCTAAAAGGGACGTCGCCGCCACTTCTCGCTCACTTTTTTCGATCGCCACCACATGTAAATCGAGATCAGTAAACACAGCAGAATCACCTAAAAATGCGAGCGCTTCCTCGCAGCTATGGCTCCCATCGAACACAAATAAAACCGTTGTGATCGAGCGAAATTCACGCGGCGTCACCAAGCAAGGTTTGGCGCTTGATCGCAGCACTTGCTCCATATTTGATCCCAGATGTTCCAATGAAAACTCAGAGGCTTCGCCCCGTTTTCCCAAAACAATTAGATCGCATTCCGTCTCGAATTCATGAAACGAATCGACGAGCATTCCCGTTCTGTGAATCGTTAATGTGTCATCCAGGCCATCGTTATGGAAAAATTCCTTCGCCTCACGCAAGATGAATTTTGAACGCTCGTGTTCGAGTTTGGCGCTCTCATGTTCATTTTCAATAAAGCGATCGAGCAGTTCCGTATAGGCTCCGATGCCGATGCTTCCCGTCAGATCGCGTTTATTGGGTGCGATCGCTTTCGTGCGATCGGAAACGTATAAAATCTCAACTTGTGCCTGAAGTCGTTTCGCAAACCAGGCCGTGTATTCGTAACACACCTTGGAGAAAGCCGAGCCATCTGTACAGAGAAGAATGTGTTTCATGCCTGGAGCCGTGCGGTTGAGATTCACGGTGTTAAAGTCGGTTTAAAAGTGGGGTGAAGTCCTACGTTTACTATAGTGATCGTCGCGATCGAGTTGTCCGATCGTTGCGATCGTTCTTGTCAATTTATGACGCTTTACAACTGTTCAACGAGGGTTAGATCATGACCGCACCGATCGAAAATCAGGCTACGCGATCGCATTCACGCTTCGATGTCGATCCACCCCCCAGACCGCAAACCCCGCCCGCGATGGATACGCTGGTACGCGACCTGCGGGAGGCGGTGCGCGATTGTGCGGTGGTGTCGCCGTGGCGGGGTGTGACGCAGGTGGTGGTCATTGGCGCTCTCTGTCTTGGCTGTGTGGCGATCGCCTGGACGTTCCCGATCGGCTGGGCGTTTGCGGGCTGGAGTGCGATCGCGGCGATTTTTTACGTGTTTTGGCTGATGCCGACCCATGAGGCGATTCACCATACCCTGACGGGCTGGGTTTGGTTTGACGAAACGATTGCACGGGTGATTGCTTGGCCGATCCTCTGGGCTTCGGGGACGTATGCCGAGCTGCATAAGCTGCATCACAGTTGGAACGGTCGCAGGCTCGACGATCCCGAGCGCACTGAGTGGACGCAAGCGGAATACGATCGCGCCGGTCGCCTAACGCGCTGGTATGTGCGCCACCAGTGGGCGATCGATGTGTTTGGCTTTGGGGCGATCGGTCTCGTGCTCAAAACCTTTCGCGCTGGCATTTATCACGGCTGGTTCGCGACCAAAACCCGATCGCGCCTGCGCTGGCAGCTTGCGGGCGATGTGGCGGGGATGTTGATCCTTCATACGATCATTCTGGCCTGGGTGATTGCTCATGGGGCGTTGCTGCAATATGCCCTGTTTTGGCTGATTGTTGAGCGGGTTGTGGGGGTGATGACGCAGTGTCGCGAGCATATCGAGCATTACGGTTTGTGGAATGCTGCATCTGACGGGTTCAGCTCGCAGATTTTGACGCAGCTTTATACGACGCGTAATCTCCAAACGACGCCCTTAGTGAATTGGCTGATGAGCGGTTTACCCTATCACGGTGTCCATCATGCGTTCCCGGAGATTCCGTCCGATCGTCTGCCGATCGCCTTTGAGCGGCTTGATGCGATCCTGCGCGATCGGGGGCAGCCGCCCCTGGTTCGCGATCCGGGCTACTGGAAAACCTCGTTTCAGCTTGCCACGCAGTTCAGCACGATCGAAATAGATCAAAACAAGCCCGCGTAGTGCAAGCTTCTATAGCAAAAAAAGCTGAAGAGCACTGAGCGGAGTCGAAGTGCGGTTTTTAACTTAGATGAGAGTGTCCTAACACAATCGGCTTACGCTATAGCTTGCTTGCAACCAAGATGGTTGCGCTACGTGAGTGAATCCATCGGATCTATTCGCTTTTACTCCACTCCGCAATATTCCAGGTCAAACGATCCCACGGCGTCGGATCAACACCCTGAAGCCGATCGCTGACTCCAAAGGCATCCGCCCGATGCACTAGCGGGATCACCGCAAATTGATCGACTAACAAATCATTCATCTGGATAAACAACGCCGATCGCTTCGTCGGATCAAGCTCACGGCTTGCCGCTGTCCACAGCGCGTCATAGGCCGGATCGCAAAACCGCGAAAAATTCTGACCGCTCCAACCCGTTTCCGGCTCCGAAACTTCGCCACAGGTGAATATCTTCATGTAAATCGCCGGGTCAGGGTTGGAATTCCCCGTCGTGTACATCTGCATGTCCGCCGAAAAGCGCTGAATTGTATCGAGGTTGCTCGGATCTCCCGAGAACAAAACGCTCGCATCGATGTTACGCAACTCCACCCCGACTCCGATCGCCGTCAGCGTTTGCTTAATGATTTCCTGCGTTTTTTGGCGTACCGGCGTCACCGAGGTTTGAAACACCAGCTTTAATTCTGCACCATCTTTATCCCGCGTCCCGTCGCCGTTACTGTCCTTCCAGCCCGCCGCCTCTAGCAACGCGATCGCCTGGTCTGGATCGAAGGTAAATTCAGCCTTGGGCGATCGATACTGTGCCGGGTCGAGCAACACCAAGCCCGTCCCTGCTCCTGCTTTGCCATAAAGCTGGGTGGCGATCGTCTCGCGATCGACCGCCAGCGAAATCGCCTCCCGAACCGGCACTTCCGTTAAAAACGGATGGGGAAATTCCAGCGTAGAGGCAATCCCCTCCCCATTCACCTGATTTGGATCGGTGTAGTTAAATTCCAGCCGCTCCGACAAGGGGCCAAAACTCGCCACCACCTGACCCTTGCCACCGGCTTCGAGCTGGGCAAGCACCTGCGGTTCGACCTGCAAATTGTCGGCCAAATCCGCATCACCGGTTTGCAACACCGCCCGCGCCGCCGAGGTCGCATCGCCGCCGCCCTTAATTTCAATGCGCGAAAACGCCAGCGTCTCCGCCTCGCGGTAGTGGGGGTTTGGCTCGTAAACCACCACATCACCGGGTTTGAACTCCACCACCCGATAGGGACCCGTCCCGATCGGCATCAAATTACCGGCAGCTTCGCGCAGATTCGCACCGTTATAGTCCGCGAAAATATGCTCAGGCAAAATCGAACCCGCCGCGCCGACGAAGGGCAGTGACCAAGCGGGATTCGGCGCTTTAAAATAAACTTTGATGGTGGTGTCATCGATCGCCTCGACGCGATCGACCGTTTCATAGACCCCGGCGTTGGTCGTTCCCGTCTCCGGATTGGCAATCAGCTCATAGGTAAAAACCACGTCCTTCGCGGAAAACGGCTGACCATCCGACCATTTCAGATTCGGTTTTAACGTCCAGGTTACGGATAAGCCATCGCTCGCAACCCCGCCGTTTTCCAGCGTGGGAACCTCCGCCGCCAACACTGCGACCATCTGCCCGGTCGCATCAAACGTCGCCAGCGGCTCCAGGGTGATGCGGCTCGCCTCCCAGTCCTTAAACCCGACGGTGAGATGGGGATTGAGAATCGTCGGTGCTTGCCAGGATAAGAGTTTTAGCGTGTCAGTACCGATCGCCGTGCCGGAAGTTGATCCCGATCGCAGCGCATCGCGATCGCCACAGCCGCACAGCAGCGACAGGCTGAACATCGAGAGAATCAACGATCGGCGACGAAACATAGCGCATTCCTAGAAGGCAACAACGGCAATCAGTAAAGTTCATCTCACGCATCTCGATGACTTCAGCTTCTCACTTTAGCGCTATGGAAACCGTTTGATGTACCCAAATCGACGCAATCGATCGCGGACTAGGAACAATCATCATTCCGATTCAGTTGAATCGAACCCAACAGGCTCGTTACCACGAGACATCGGCGCTGGTCGTCATTCGCCGCGTCACTGCGCTGAAACGTAATTCGACCCACCACGTCATCGCTCAGTGCTGCCTGATCGACTAACCACTTACTGTCAAGGATGCCCCGGTCTTCAAACTTGATGCAGTAGTCAGCGATGTCGCATTTTGCGCTGAGTGTACTACTGGCGGGGTCAATTTTAATCTGCGTTGAGTTTCCGTCCAAAAGCCCTTGCCAAACCGGGTTTGCGCTCGTTCCTTCTGGATGTACCCAATATTGCGTTTCTCCGTCACTCTCCCGAAAACTAACTTGCCAGGTGCGATGTTGCTGCTTTGACTTCACTTGGGCTTCCCGAGCCGCCAATAAAGCACGATCGCTAGCCACCTTGAGGCGCTGATTGCTCACAAATGCCAACCAGCCTGGAGCCGCGATCGCGCTCAAAATGCCGATCATGACCATCACGACCAGCACCTCAATAATCGTAAAACCCCGATCGGATCGATCGCTCCCTTTCACCCCGATCATGGCCGGAATACCCACTAATCGTGATGGTTGCGACGATCGTAGCTGTTTTCTTCGATTCTGATACTGATGAATCATGATCCCAATAATCTCATGTATGGATTGTGATATCCGTATTAAAAGAAGAGCCGCGATCGTACTCGTCTTTTGTTTGCCCCTGTGACAGAAAAATCAAGTCCAATAAGTTATGTTTGGCCATCAGATCAAATCACGACTGAGGCGACCCGATCGGCAAGACCTACATTATTGGCTTTTTGGAACTTTATTGGCGACACCTCGATTCAAAACCTGCGTTTGGATCGCAGGCATAAATCCTTCGTTAGCACTCTGAATTCCGGGCTTGCCCTCCGCATTTCCCCGAAGAAACAAAATCACCTTCTGATTAAACGAAGTAGCCTTCTCACTCTCGCCTAAATCCTGCTCAATGAGGGTATTGGGAATCCGAATACAGGCATAAAAATTACGTACCCCCGCAAACCCAAACTGTTCTAAGGTCGCATCACTGGGGGTCTTCGCATACAGATCTGGACAGTCAACACTGGCCGTTGTTTCTTCATTCAACTCCTCAATGTCGGACATTGGGCGATCGTCCACAAAATCAACCAGAGTGACTAAGCCGCTGAGATTCTTAGTTCCGCCCTCGGGTGTACCATTAACTAGGGGCCACGATTCAAAAACCCCACCTGGATCGAGGTAGCCTGTCACCTCTAATCCTTGAGCATTAAAACGCGGTAAGGTGAAACGCTGAATACGAGCCTTACCCGACCAGGTTGGATCATCATTGTTACGCGTGAGGTAGTACACCACCAGGGTATAGGCACGCCCGGACACACACGGTGGCGCTCCCTCTTCGTTAATGTCATCTAATCCTGCGCACGTCTTTTTTACCTCCTCTGGCAGATCATCTAGCTTCCAAAACGCAAGTACGGGCATACTGTTCTGTGGCACACCGACGAAGCCGGGAAACAGACCCGCGCAGTTTGCTTCCACTAGCTTCGCGACAGAACTCTCCGACGCGACTCCTGCCATGCAGTCTCCATCGTAGACATAGACCGCTTCACGCAGATCCGTGCTGATATAGTCCAGCGCAAGCTGCATTTCTCGCTGCGTCTCGCTACGTGCGGCTTCTCGCGCATCACTGGTCAGTAGCTCGACCATCACCGTCAGCAAGCCCGTAACAATCAGCGCACCGATGATCGTCGCGACCAAGACTTCGGTCAGCGTGAAGCCTCGATTAAGCTGCGGGCGTGTTTTGCTGCTCCGGCGCATGGCTGCAATCAGATTTAGCAGCGTTTGGGCGCGGAGCGATCGGCGTAAATAGGAACGGAATCTCATTCGCAATCACCAAGGTAGCATCGGTATTTCGTCAGCGAAGAGTCAAGATCGCCCTGCGCCAAACTGGTGTAGGTTATGGTGATGTGCATTCACCACCAAGGTAACATCGGTATTGATCCAGCGAGGAGTCAAGATCGCCCTGCGCCAAACTGGTATAAATCACAGCCAGGGGATACCGGGTTTGTTGCCCTTGCCCACTGGTGAGCTGGAGTGAAGCAGGCTCGACTTCGACGCCCTCGCCTCCAATCTCAGCATTACGGTAGTACACTCGCACTCCCACCCCGAAGACAATCGGGACTCCCTCTTCACCGTTCTCGGTATCAGCCGCTGAGAGTTGTTCGTTCACTCGAAAGGATTGCAAGTAAAAATCAACTTCACAATCTCCGTTTACATCGACCGGCAAAGCAGAGTCTACGGGAACCTGTGGAGCATCCTTATCGTACTCACTACAGGAAAAGTTCGTTGACTGTAACTGCCCAAATTTACTGCCAGGTGCCGGAACACTTCTCAAATCACCGGAACCGGCGAGGGCGGGTAGTTGGTCGACAGTGTCAGTTGTGATCCCTTGCTCCATCAAGACTCGCACCTGATCGACTTGCCCAGTGGCAAGCTGGGTGGCCTGCTCGGCACGCTGATTTTGGATGCGTGTGGCGACGGAGAGGAACATTGGCGGTGTGATTAAGACCGTGACAGCGGACGCGATCAGGATCGCCACCAGTCCCTCAATCAAGGTCATGCCGTGTATTGATCGCAAAGGGTGCGATCGGGTACGCCGGAGGTAGAGATAGTCGTTCAGTAGTGAAGGCTTCACAGGACTTGCGGAAACATTAGATGGAAATAAAGTGAGCTAGACAAGGGGTAGATACAAGGACTAAATGCGAGGTTGCTAGTAACACAACGCCAGGAACGAATCTGGTGAATTATGGACAGTCCAAAGATAGTGATGCGTTCTCATCGATCGGCGTTCCATCAAACGAGGCACAGCGTAAGTTTGCGATATAGGGATCGTTCGCTGGAAGCTCACGATAGAACTCTGACCGCGCACCACTGACCGTTGTTAAACGTGAAGAGACTGGGCCAGGTCGGGTTAGCTGCAATGCGACGTCATAACCCCAGTTCCGATCAGGTGGATGGTAGAACGGGAGCACAGCAGTCCCTCCCCCCTCTTGGGCTGTACTACCAGGCTCCCATGCATCTTGATCAAACGGTGAAGTCGCTTGACTGCTAAATTTCAGATTAAGGAACGACCCCGACATATCAAGCGGTTTTCCTCCGCGAAATTCTAGGAAGCGAGGGAAATTATGCAAGCCACCGTAGCTTTGAAACTGTCGTGATGGGGTTAAACCGGCAATAATGACGGCATTTTGGGTCTGTTTGTCCGTCGATGGCATTAGAGCTACGGCTCTGTTGCCAGAGGTATCACGAGCGGCAATGGTCAGGTAGGTGCTGTTATATTCACCATTCCCCACACCGAGAAACATGGGCTGGCCATTGGGTGAGATTTGAATCGGCGATGCCACATCGGATGGATTCTCTCGCTTCCAAACTGAATTGGCGATCGTCACCCCTTCAGAACTGACCGCGTTCGGCAGAGACTGATTGAGGAATGAGGTTGCGTTAACCCCCGAATTGGTGCATCCATACACTTCCCGAACGAAGCCGCCGGAACTGCGTTTGAGATCGCGGAGACCGGACTGCAAACTGCCGCTGGGCAGTCGGATGAAGCTATCTTCGATGCTGCCATCGCAGAAGTTGTCGGACAGGACGGTGTAGGCATCGACGAGAAATTCGCTATAGCGCCAGCTATCTTCTTCGGGATTGGCAAAGCGATCATCGCGGCTATTCGTGCTTTTTCGCTGGCCATAAAATTCGTCCGGACCCCAATCGCCTTTATCCGCCAGCGTAAAGTTAAACTCTTCGATCGGGCTGTCGCAACTGCTATCCCCCGGTTCTTTATGGCAATTAAAGTCACCTTGAACATAGGTTGGATTGTCCGAAACTAAGGTCAAACCATAGTTTGCGAAGCCACCCTGATTCGGACGCGAAAGGTCGGTGCCGTTAATGACACGGAAACCGTGAGTGCGTCGCGCCGGGTCTGGAATAAAGTTAACGGCTTTAGCGCTGATGCCGTTATCTGGATCGACAGCAGGATCTTCTGGTGTCATGGCATTTTGGTCTGAGCAACCAGCATCGCTAAACTTCGTACACGCTCCACCTGCCGGTCGGGCAACGCCATCCTCGCGCATTGCATCCTCACGAAATGCGAACACAATACCGCCATCTTTGGCGACATCTATATCGTTATTGCCACCGGTCAACCAGGTGTTGCCCTCGATCGTGCCGTTTTCTACGGACTCATTGGCATTGTTAGACAACATCCCCACATCAAGATTGAGCGCACGAGTTACGAGCTGCTCGCGACCATCAAAGAAAGCTGTGTCCTTGAAGGCAACGCGATAATAGGCATCCGAATCACCGGAGGTTTCTGCCATGTCGGCATAGATCAAGCTGTACTTGCTGCAATTCGGATTTGGATTCGTTGCGGTTGCATCATTGTTACAGCCTGTTCCTGGATTGGAGCCACGATTGACGTAGGGCAAAGACCAAGATGCGATCGGCTGCGGTTTGAGAGCAATCTGTTCCAGCGCCGCGAGGTCAACCGGTTCATAGCTAGCCGTATTAACACTGCTCACGTAGCTCTCTGGGTCTTTGGCCTCTAGATCGTAGTTTTGCTCGCTGGTGTATGACAGCGGTTCACCATCTAGGACTTTATTTTTGCGAGCGTTCAAGGCCGTTTTCGGGGTTCGCAAATCGTAGCCATCTTCACCGGGATCAAGACGTCCGTTTTTGTTGAGGTCTTCAGTAAGGGCAAAGAGTGGCTGCTCGTCTAGATTGCTCACGATTCCGTCGCCATTCAGATCCACGCTGGAGGCGAGGTATTCATGCTCGTATTTCGGAAAGAGATAGTAGAGCGAGGGGTATTTGGCTTCGGTGGAACAAAGGCTACTAGCTAAGCGAATAAAACGGGCTTCTTCCTCGGCATTTGTAGGTTTGCCAAAGCCGAAGTAGTTATTGCCGGTTTGTTTGCCAGCAGGAGCCCCGGCTTCATTGGGATCGCTAAAGTCACAGCCCACATGGAGTACGACACCAGGGTAGTAGGTCGCGCCACGGTGACGGAAAATATCGAGTTTGCCGTTGCCGTTGATATCCTCGTTGAAATCGGAAACGTCCGTATCTTCAGTGCCGTTACCGTTCAAATCCCAGAAGGTTTTGCCATCATAAAACTCTGATGGTAGCGGCGGGTCAAGCTCGGCTTCGTTTAACGTGCTGTTAAATTCACCGTCTCCATTGAGATCCTCGCTACGCGGCGTGAAACCGTAGCGAGGGAACGGAGCTTTGGTTGCGGGCGAGTTCACTTCATAGTTGTCGCTATTACCGCCATCTTCCGGTTTTGTAAATTCATCGAGTCGGTTGTTACCGTTCCAGTCTTCGTTAATGTCATGGGTTTGACCATCTACACCGGTAATGGTGATCACACCCAGTTGTCCGTCGCCATTTAAGTCTTCGGAGAAAAATAAATCTTGAATACCATCCCGATCGAAGTCCTCACCGAAGTCAATTTCGCCGTCATCATTGCCTGCCCAGTCTTCGACTTGGAGATTAGAACCCGTGACCTCAACTTCACCGAGCGGATCGAGATCGCCGCTCGCGTCGTAGTTCCCCTCCTCTAAAACTTCGACATCTCCAGTTCCGGCGGTGTCGCTATCGAATTTCAAGTTGCCGTTATAGTCTTCATCGAGTAGATACTTGACGTAGTACTGGTATTGACCGATCGGGGTTTGCTCGGTGATGTCGATGGTGTTGTCGGCGACGGTCTTATCGTTTGTGGTTTTGTCAAAGCCAAAACGGGACGATCGGAAACCAAAGTGGCGATCGCGATCGACCTGCTCTTTCTCCATCACAAACCGCGCAAACTGTAAGACCGTTTTACGGTCTGTCTTTTCAGTGGCACTGATACCCGTTTCGTTCACCCGTGCTTCGAGACCCGCAATGTACGCATCCGGCGAGGGTGGAACTCGGGCGATCGACGTGTAATTGTCGTTCAGATTCGTCGGCGCATAAATCACCATCGTCGGCACAGCCGGAAGTAACTTACCGTTACCATCAAAGTCTTCTCCCAGATCGACGGTGCCATTGTGGTTTAAGTCTTCATTGGGATAGTAAATGACTTCCCCATCTTTCAGTCCGTTATTGACTGAAAGACAGACACCGTCATCCGTCAAAAGATCGGCTTTGATCGCGCCACTAGTTGAGGAATAATTGTCAAGCTCACAAATTCGATTATCTAGAGATTGCAAAGCTTCATCGAGCTTCAGCAGTAGATTTTCGGTTGTCAGCGGTGCAATTTGCTCATAGTCGATCCCCTCCAAGAAGGTGATCTGATTGGCTAATGCGCCGAGCGTAATCGCTGCCGTATGTTTGTTGGTATTGTCCGCAAAACTATCGAGATCATCGGTCATGGTGCGCCGCAGATTGGAGAAGTCACCCCACTGGGTAATCGAAGGATAAGGATGCTGAACTGTGTCCTGTTTGGCGGGAAAAGCGCCATCGGGATCGCCTGCAAAATTCGCTAGACGCGCCAAGGCTTCATTGACTTCCGGTGCCTCAAAGAATCCGTCTTTTAGATTCAGCTCCCAACCATTCGTACCCCGTCCCGTGAGGAAATCGATCGCCAGTTCTTCACCGGAATCGCCAAACGTCGGTCCAAACCAAGCGCCCAGCTCTGATTTCATCGGCAACGGCTCCAGCGGCATCTCAAAAATAGAGCTGCGCTTGAGGGTTTCGCCGGTTCCTGGATGCACCGTCGAGACGATCGCGGCATAGGGCGGTGTTTTTTCCACACTGCCTTCACTACGCGGATCATCAGAATGGTAGATCGCTGTGGTCTGCACTGCCGCTAGGGGATCGCGCAACGATCGACGCTGAAGCGACTGGTGTGGTTGATCGTTCGTGAGTTTATCTTCATCGATCGTCTTCAGGTCAGTCACGGTGGAGAGCGGATCGCCACCCAGTTCGAGCCGCTGACCGACGATCACCCGCATTCCCTCACGCCATGCGCGACGCTCCCAATAACCATCTAGCCCAAGGTCTAATGGGTCTGAGCCGACCGGCGCAACATTTTGGGTCAGTGCTTCAGTTTGATCGCCGGTAATTTCATCACCCGTTTTTGCACCCAAGGTCAAAAGCAGCAAACTATCTCGACCGGCATAGCCTGGATTTGGACCAAAGCGATCGTCCGCGCGATAGAAATCATCAATATAGGGGCGACTAGACGAGCTATTCAGAATGCGCCCATCTTTAACAAAATCACTGTCTGTCCATGCCGGATCTGTAGCCGCCTTGCTTCCTCGGCTTTGGGTTTCATCTTTGGTGAACAAGAGAACCGGATCGAGCAAGAGATCGCTCACGCTTGAGAGTGACGACACCGAGTCATTCTCAGACGTGATTTTGACATTATTTTCAAATTCAGCCGTCTTTTCATCTTTCCACCGATGGAAAATAGCTCCCCCAGTCTGATTGTCAGAAGTTGCCCGCCCGATCACCATCTGGCCACGAAATGTCTCATTATCTTCAGCATCTTTCAGCACATTGATTGTGTTTTCGGATGTGCTAGCACCAGCCTTAAATAAGCAGGAACCCGGCCCACTCACGAGATAGCTTTGGAATCGGTCATCACGACGATTGTGACCAATCACCAAACTACCTTCTGTGTGCATCGCACCATTCCATTTGAAGTCTGGGCCGGGGAAGATTTCTAGATCGTTCCGGAACCAGGCGGCCCACTTATTACCACGATCGGCTTGTCGTTCCTGCTGTAGTTCAAGCGTAGCCAGCGTGCCGAACTCTGTATCCGGGATCGCAACGGCTGTAATCTGAAAGTTTTTACGCAAAATCGAGGTGCTGACCGGGTCACGCAGCCAGCCCGATTCGATGCGAGAGGTCGAGCCACTATCTCCGCATCCCGGCGTCGGTTCGCTGGACTGCGGCCCTTGGCGCACTTCCAAGGATTTTGCACGCTCTTTGAGCGTGACATCTCTTTGATCTTTTAGTGCTTCGGTATCGCCGCCCGGTGTATTCCAAATAATTGAATAGGCCACGATCGTATCGGGGCGACCATTCTCATTCTCATCATCGGGTTCGCCGTCACCGTCATTATCAACTCCAAACGCCCAAGCATTTGCAAGCTCCCCCCCGATCGTCAGACGTTCTTCACCCGGCAAGGTATAACCATTAGCTAGCGGCGGCTCTTCACCCTCTGGAACTTCAATATCGGGATCATCCAACATGATGCCCTTGAGAAGATCTTCCGCTGGAATCCCCGCTGGAATACGCGGATCTGCGAACAAGGCTTCTAGCTTGGCTTTGGCTCGATCGATCGCAGGCGTCGCATCGTTAAAGATCTCGACCGACTCACGTTGAGTAATCGCCTGCTGCGTGCGATTAAACGTCCGAATTAAGATCCCCCCCACCACGAGAGACATTACCAACAGCAGCATGATCGCCGTTGGCAGCACAAACCCGAACGGTTGGTCTACGCGAACTAAGCGTCGATTTTGGCCGTACCGCATACCTCGCTGCCGCAGAAACCGAGTGCGAATATACGACGAGAGCGTGGCATATATTCGCTGGAAGCGATTACGGATTTGACGCTTAAGCTGTGTAAGGAGTTTGTACGGCTTCATCGGTTCCGGGCAAATGCGAAAATTTAAGTAACGGTCGTTGGACGGTGGAAAAATATAGAAGGGTTGAATCAGTCAGAACGTCTGAGGTCTATCAGCAAAAAAAGCGATTAACAACCTAGGACTGAAACATTGACGATATTTACGCTCTTAGGAAATTCAGTCAGGGGGTGATGGTCATAATTGCGGCTAAAACAACAGCGGATTAGGTCATACGCTACGAAGATAGATCGCGGTAGAACCCTAATTGACCGACGACAGTGACTCGACTAGTTCTGTCTTAGCCCATTTACAAAAGTCATGGCAAGCGTGGAATATACGGAGATGCACTACCAAAGCAGCATTTTAGGCGTTGCTAAGTATTGACATTTGACTGGAATAGCATGTGCAGAAAGGGTAATTCCACAAAAACCAACCATCAAAAGAGTACGGTTGTCCAAGACAAATATTGTGACGTTAGTTCATACCCAAAGGTTACCCAGATTTCCAGTCAATCTGATCGGCCTCAATCAATAGCCGGTGATAAATTCTCAAATAAAGTTGGTCTACCCTTTATGTGGCAAACGTTACGGCGATTTGCTTGGAGTTCAATTTTGCTCTACGGGTTGGAAGTTGAGGCAGACCCGCAGATCTTGGAGTTTTGAGACGTTCGGGGGAAACAGCTATGACGCTCAAGTTTCTGGTAAGTTAGCCTGAGTATTCTATCGATTCATCGCGTTCTGCGCTGGTTAACACTATGTCAGAGGAGCTGCTCTACAAACCCGGTCTCGAAGGCGTTCCAGCCGCGCGATCGAAAGTCAGCTACATCGACGGTCGGCAGGGAGTGTTGGAGTATCGAGGGTATGCGATTGATGATCTAGCCGAACACGCTAGCTTCCTCGAAATTTCCTACCTATTGATTTGGGGCCAGCTTCCGACCCGCGACGAACTTGACGCTTTTGAGCACGACATTCGCTACCACCGTCGTATCAAGTATCGCATTCGGGACATGATGAAATGTTTCCCAGAAAGCGGCCACCCGATGGATGCCCTTCAAGCTTCCGCCGCTGCTTTGGGGTTGTTCTACTCCCGTCGCGCCCTTGACGATCCCATTTATATCCGCAACGCCGTCGTTCGTTTGCTCGCAAAAATCCCGACGATGGTTGCAGCCTTTCAGCTTATCCGCAAGGGAAATGACCCCGTCCAACCCCGTGACGATCTAGATTACGCCGCAAACTTCCTCTACATGCTGAGCGAGCGCATTCCTGATCCTCTCGCAGCTCGTGTGTTTGACGTGTGCTTGACGCTCCATGCGGAGCATTCGATGAATGCCTCAACCTTTTCTGCGATGGTGACATCTTCAACGCTGACCGATCCCTACGCGGTTATCGCTTCTGCGGTCG
>JAABST010000050.1 GCA_011390275.1 Geitlerinema sp. S16 | reverse complement strand
TGTCGCTATTTTTGGTGGGACACGTGACGAAGGACGGTGCGATCGCGGGGCCTCGGACGTTGGAGCATTTGGTCGATACGGTGCTGTTTTTCGAGGGCGATCGCTTCGCCAGTCATCGCCTGTTGCGATCGATGAAAAACCGTTTCGGGCCGACCCACGAAATCGGCGTGTTTGAAATGGTGGCGCGGGGATTGCGGGAAGTGGCGAACCCGTCGGAATTATTTTTGAGCAGCCGCGACGAAATGGTCTCGGGAACCGCCACGATCGTCGCCTGCGAAGGAACCCGCCCGATCGTCGTCGAAGTCCAAGCCCTCGTCAGCCCCACCAGTTTCGGCACACCCCGCCGATCGACCACGGGTATCGACAGCAGCCGCCTCCAACAAATCCTCGCCGTCCTCGAAAAACGGGTCGGCATTCCCCTCTCGAAACTCGACACCTACGTCGCCTCCGTCGGTGGGCTGCGCGTGGAAGAACCAGCGGCGGATCTGGGCGTGGCGATCGCCGTAGTGGCCGCGTTTCGCGATCGGATTGTCGATGCGAATACGGTGACGATCGGCGAAGTCGGCCTGGGCGGGCAGGTGCGCCCCGTGCCGCAACTGGAGCTACGACTACGCGAGGCGGCCAAGCTGGGCTTTCAGCGGGCGATCGTGCCGCGCGGCAAAGCCTACCCGGACATTGGCATGGAAATCATCCAAGTGTCGCGAGTTTTGGATGCGATTTTAGCAGCCCTGCCGCGCGATGAAACGGGTCGTTCCGCTGATAAACCGTCCAATGACATAGACGAATGAGCCACAACGTGGATCAATTGAGAACACATTATTTCGATGTTCGTCTGTAAGTTCGTTCGCAATTTCGTCCGCAATTTCGTCCGCAATTTCGTCCCGAGCCTGAACTCGTGAGATTTTAGTGAATAGCCTATCCTCCGGGATTTCGACCACGTTAGCGTCCATCGATCGTCCGCTGGATTTATCGGTGGTGGTGCCGCTCTATAACGAAGTCGAGAGTCTTCCCCGGCTGATCGCGGCGATCGAAGCGAGTTTAAAAAACACAGATCTACGCTACGAGATTGTCTGTGTGGATGACGGCTCACGGGATGGGACGGCGGCGTTATTGAAAGAATTGGCGATCGAACGCGAGGATCTTAGTGCCGTGTTGCTTCGGCGGAATTATGGCCAAACCCCGGCGATGGCAGCGGGTTTTAAGATTGCCCAAGGCCGCGTCATCGTCACGATGGATGGTGACCTACAAAATGATCCGGCGGATATTCCGACGCTATACGCCAAGTTAGACGAGGGTTACGACCTCGTCAGCGGCTGGCGCAAAAATCGCCAGGATGACGCACTCACACGACTTTTACCCTCCAAGATTGCGAACGGCATCATTAGTCGCGTCACGGGCGTCAAACTCAATGATTACGGCTGTTCGCTGAAGGCGTATCGTGCGGAAATCGTCGAAGATATGAACCTTTACGGCGAACTGCACCGCTTTCTCCCGGCGCTGGCCTTCATTGAAGGGGCGCATATTATCGAAGTGCCGGTAAATCACCACGCGCGGCAGTTCGGCCAGAGCAAGTACGGTCTGGGTCGCACGTTTCGCGTCGTGATGGACTTGATGACGGTCTTCTTTATGAAGAAGTTTTTAACGAAGCCGATGCATGTGTTTGGCATGTTTGGCTTTGCGAGTATGAGCCTCGGGATGCTCCTTGGGATTTACCTAACGATCGTCAAACTGTTTTTAGATCAAGATATCGGCAATCGTCCGCTGTTGACGTTGGCGATGTTGCTGTTTTTAGGTGGGTTGCAGCTTTTAAGTTTTGGCTTGATTTCGGAGCTGTTAATGCGGACGTACCATGAATCCCAAGGGCGACCGATTTATCGGATTCGTGAGGTGATCGGCAGTGGCGATCGGCGATCGGACATCGCCGAGTCGTAGTCGTAGGGTGGGCGCTGCCCACCACGATCAATGTCTGGCAATATCGGCAATCTACGGGCGAATTTCCGTGATGGTGGGCAATGCCCACCCTACGAAGCTAACTTTGACCGCCGTTAGTCAAGTTTTTGCAACGGACGCTCGTAGGCTTTCACGCTTTCTGGGCGAAACTTGCGCATGATGGCATTAGCCTGCTGAATTTTGAACCGATCGGCCTTCACCACGATCGGATATTCCCCCGCTTTAATGCGATCGCGATACGGACGCATATCGCCCGATCCCAAAATCAAACTCGTACCGCCACTGACAAACAGGCCACCCATTGCGCCCCCGATCGCGCCCAGTACACCGCCGATAATCTGATTCCCCAAAACGCCCGCCCACTCAAAGGTTTGCAGTCCGGTAATCGAATTGAACACGACGCCACCGGCAAACCCAAACGGCGCAATCCAGGACATCATCGTCAGGGCGCGTTTGCGGGTTTCTTCATGGGGATCGACCAGGCCGTATTCGTCCGGCGTGGTGTAGCCGCCGCCGAGAATCGTGGCAAAACCCGATAGCCCTTTATCTTCGAGGGCGGTATACGCAGCTTCAGCGGAAATACGATCGGCAAAAACAGTAACGAGATATTCCATAGTTTTGGTTAGGGATTGAGCGAAATTTTACGTTGATATTATTGAGGTCTGTTGATTAACTATAGAATCAGCCCGCAAAATCAGCCGGTGCGAACTGCCGATCGTCCGGCCAGGGGCGAGAACGCATGGGATACACTGAGAAGCACGCGGAGGCTAGCGCTACCGCGCCCGATCGCAATACGCGCGATCGCGGCTCGACCCACCCCCTCAACGTAACCGCCATCGTTCGGACGACAGCCACCATGGGAACCTGGAAATTCTTGGTACAGCGTGAAGGAAAACAATCATGGACTGCGCTTGAAGGCGAAGTGATGTCCTTAGATCCCGGTCGCTATCGGATTGCGGCACGGGCTCCTGTGGCCAATACGCCGATCGCGATCGAGATTTCGGTGATACAGCCTGACGGCGAGCGTCGTAATTATCGTCGCAGCACGCGGACGAATGGTGATGGTCTGTTGGCGGTGATTCCGTTTACGGATCTCAGCGATGGGGATTGGACGCTGACCTGTCAGACGATGAGCAATCATGTGGCGTCAGAGACGGCGTCGATGTCGTGGCGAGTGATTGAGCCGACGCCGATCGATGCGATCGTGGTGGCCGATCCCTGGACAGAGTCGGATGATCCAGCAGACGCGAACAGTTTGGACGATGCAGCGGGCGAGACGATCGAGTCTGAAGGCGATCGTCAGGCAGATGTGCAAGATGTACAGGACAATTTAGTCGAAACAGCGAATCAGGCCGATCGTGCGAGTGAGGGAGAGGCGATCGGGTCAGATTTAACCGAGTCAGATGTCCCCTCGGAAGAGACCGAGGACAAGGAAGCGCCGGAACTATTGAAAGGTGATGCAGAGGTTCCTGCGGCGATCGATGAGATTAATGAAACATCAGAGGATGTCTCAGATAGTGATGATCTTGAAGTTGCACACGATGATCTTGAAATCGCAAATGTCGCAGACAATGCAGACAATAACGAAGTCGCAAATCACGATGACGCGCCAGTGAGTTCTGATCTGAAACCGGCTGAGGGAGAATCTGCCGATTTAGACGCGATTTGCAACGAAACAGAAGTCGGCGAAGAGGCGCTCAGTGAAGAGACGCTCGGTAAGCCGGATGTTTCAGCGATCGAGCATGACCCGATCGCAGCCGAACCGGAGTCGATCATAAGTAGCCTCGATTCACCAGACTTAATGGAAGCCGAGCCGGATGTTTCGGCGATCGAAGTCGCAAACACGGAAAGTGACACCGAGACACAGACCGATGAAGCTCAAAATGAAGCAACTGCGGAAGATATCGTTAGCACGGACGACATTAACGATACGGTCGAGAGCAGTATCAGTCCGACGGATGATGACGCGATCGGTGAAACGCTGAACGGCGCGATCGCCAGAACTGAAACGATCGCCACAAATGTCATCGCCATGCCGGGGATGGTCGCTCATTTGCCCGCTGCCTGGATCGATCAAGCAGAGCCATCGGATGCAACCGTTGAAGACATTGCGGAAATCTCGGATGCTACAGAAATTGCTGATCGCGCTGTGCCAACCCCACTAGAGGAGAGCGAATCATCCAAGGCGGAGACGCCTGCGGCGGGTGTGATAACGAAGTTATTGAATACAGCCAAGACAACGATCGAGAGCGAACCGCTCCCCGACGCCACCGTTCCCGACATCGCCGCCGACCCCGAGCCGCCGACCCTAACGACATACACCCAAGGCCAGCTAAAACTCCGGCTCGATCGCACCAGCTTCACCGTAGCCGCTGGTGGTACTCTCACCTTGTCCGGCCAGATCGAGGCGGATACGTCGATCGATCCCCGTTCACGCATGGCGGGTCTGCACCTACGTCTGCGTCTACGCGAACCGCAATCGTCGAGGGTGCTAACTGTCCGTCAATTTTTGCTCGCGCCCACCGCTGGCGGCGTCCTACACTTTGAGCGATCGGTTCCGGTTCCCGAAAGCACCACCTCTAAACTCATTTTGGGCGAGTTGCTGCTCTGCGATACCGTGCCGAACACGATCGACCAGCAGTCCTTTACCATCACCGCCGGTCTGGAATCCCTGCTGAATAATCTGAGTGATCGCAATCGCGCCTCTGAATCTGTGGTCTGGCAAAAAGATCAGTGGAGCGACGCCGAACAGCAGACCGATCAACCGCCAAAAACAACACCACCGCTGATCCCGCTACCGCCCAAACCCACCCTTGATCTACCCGGTTTTGCCGCCAGTTCCGTCTCGGGTATTAATAAATCTCAGCTTTTAGCGAGCTTAGGGCTGGCTCCAGATACGTTAAATGGCAGCGTTCCTGCAACGGATCGATCGCACGAATCCGCCAGCGATCGACTCGATGTCCTCTCCGCCGCTGACGTTGATGCTGATCCTCAAATTGACGCCGCGATCGACGCCGCTCGTGATACCGACATGGAAACCCAGGTTTACGCCATCAGCGAAACCGATTCCGCTGCGGCTCTCGATGCCAGTCGCCGCGAAGCCACCAGCTCGAACCGTTTCCCCCTCGAACCGCTCACCCCACCGTCTCACCGTAACGATCGCTTCGTGTCCCGCCTCAACCAAATTGCCCACGATAACGAGCTGACAAGCTGGCTGAACGAGGGCGATTTGGATCTTGGCGATGAGGGACTGCCGGAGAACTTCGCGAGTGGCGATCTCGCACCGCTGACCGGAGCGAGTCATGTACTGACGAATGGGGCGATCGAACGCGATCGCGAAACCTCCCAGGAAATTGTCCTCGATCGCCCTGCGGAAGAACCCCGCCGTCCGTCATTCTCGCGATCGTCAGCGACAGCGCCCGCCGCACGTCCGGTGCTACCGGCAGACACCAGCATCCCCAGCCCCGAACTAATCGTACCGCCGGGGAACCTAACCGCCGGTCGATCCATTCTCGTTCGCGCTCGCCTGCCGGAGCTGAGTGCGCGGATTTATATCAAGCTCTGGATTCACGATCGCCAAAATCAGGCATTACTCGACGGCCCGCGCTGGCTGACGGATTTTCTGCCGATCGGCGATGGCAATGTCGAAGGCATGGTCAATCTGACGGTTCCCTACGGCGGGCTTGATGTGCAGTTTGAGGCGATCGCCGTGGAAGTGGAAACCGATCGGGAAAGTTACAAAACCGCGATCGAGCGTCGGATCGTGCCATCCGCGCCGCCCACTTTGCCGCTCGAAAATCCTTCCCTACGGCGTTAGATCCAGTCAGAGTTCAGAGTTAGATCCAGTCAGAATCATCGTCCGGGGGTTGACGCCAATCGCTCTCCCAGTTGTCCGGTGGCGCTGACTCGGTTCGGGTTGGTGGCGTGCGGCGTGGCGGGGTTTCGTTGGGTGGATCGGGTTGGCGTCGTGTAGCAGAAGACGGGGCGGCATCATCGAAGTTGCGCGGTGGAGCTGGGCGCGACGATCGGGGCGGGCGTGCAGAATTTCGGGGAGATTCTGTACGATCGTCCGGCTCAACGATCGGCGTGATTTCTTCTAGGGTATCGAGCGGATCAAGGCGCGTGTTGCCCTTTCGGGTTGGTAAATCGATCGGGACACGTCGATCAGAATTTGGCTCACGCGATCCGGTATTTTCCCCTAAGTTAAGTGGCGTATCCCCTGGCTCCGAGGACTTTTTTTCGTAGCTAAAGGAGTAGACGCTGCCCTGGCGATAGACCTCCACCGGTTGCTGATGCAGTTCATAGCGTGAGTTGGGCGGTAGGTTGAGCGGTTCGCCTTGCTCGTCTTGTGCGTCTAAGTTGTCCGAAAACTCTGCTGAAATATCATCGGCGGAATGCGCCATCGTAGATGGATCACTCGGCGTCGCGCTCGGCGCTTCCTCGTTCTCTAGCAGCTCCCACGGTTCGCGCGGCGGTTCAATCTCGGGGACAAATTGCGAGACATGCCGATCGTGATCGTCCCAGGCTTCATCATCGTCCCAAACTTCAGTCGTCTCCTCGATCGGCTCTTCCTGTTTTTTGCCGAAGCGACGACGCGGCGGTTTAGAGCCAGGTGCAGGATCGTTGGGATCATCCTTGGACGTGCGCGATCGTGGCGGCTGTGAACGACCGGAACCGCCGATCGATAGCAAGAACGCCAGGAGAAACATCGTGAGGCTACCGACCGCGACCGCCGCAATCACCCAAAGGCCAAGCGGCAGCATCGGGCTAGCAACGCCGAGAAAGATCACGGCAATCGGCGTTTGATTTTGCACCAGCACTAAACCAGCGATCGCCAGCCAGACTAGTACAATGAGCGGTTTAATTCCAGACATAAGGCGATCGCGTTACAGCTAATGAGCCAAGTAGAAGGTCGATGGGGTTCTCTTTAGTTCTATCATCGACCATCCGGCTTGAGTCACCGCGATCGTCGATGATAGACAGTGACGATACAACGAATCTTGTCAAGATTTCGATCCTGTTTGGTGTTTCGGTTGCCATGATCCCCCTCCTGTCTGCTCCGCCTAGCGATGCTTTCGACCTCGTCATTTTGTCCAATGGACCTGGCGAAGTGTTGACCTGGGTACGCCCGGTCGTTTCCGCCATTCATCAGCAGCTTGAACAGTCAGGGCAACGAAATCATCTGCGAATTTCGGTCATTTTGTCACCCTGTGCCCATGCTAGCGGCAAAGAGGCGGAGATTCTACAATCGTGGAACGAGGTCGATCGCGTCCAGGCTCCCGAGGATTTTTGGCCGTTTTTGTTGCGAGGTCGTACCGCTGAAGCGTGGCATTGGCACGATCGCGGCGTGGTGGTTTTTCTCGGTGGCGATCAGATTTTCCCGGTGGTGATTGCGCGACATCTTGGTTATCGATCGGTGCTATACGCCGAATGGGAAACCCGGTGGAGCGGCTGGATTGATCGATTTGTGGCGATGAATGAAACGGCGTTAAAGACGCTACCGCCACGCCATCGATCGAAAGGCACGATCGTTGGGGATCTGATGGCGGATGCGGCCAACTTACCGCGCGATCAGATCGACCCACAGGAACTCCAGCTCCTCAATACGCTCTCCGATTCGATCGCCCCAATCGCCCTGATGCCGGGATCAAAACCGATGAAACTCACGCCCCTCGTGCCGTTAATGGTCGCGATCGTCGATGGTGCGATCGCCCGATGGAAACGCGATTTCCCTAAGCGTGCCGTGCTGCAATTTGTGATCCCCGTGGCGCCGACTCTCAGCCTCAAGGAGCTGGCACAGTACGCCGACCCGCTCTACAATCCCGCCATTGAGCGATTGGATTGGGGCAGCGCCACGCTCATTCCCGGAGCCTTCGAGCCTCGACGAGACAGCGACCAACCGGCGGAGATTCTGGCGCATTTGCCCTATTTGCGCACATCAGCAGGCAACCGAATTTATCTCTGGTCAACCAATCCGGCCTATGCCCTGCTTGATCGCTGTCAATTTTGCCTCACAACTGTCGGGGCAAACACCGCCGAACTGGGCGCGTTGGGGATTCCAATGTTTGTGTTGTTGCCGCTGCATCAGCTCGATGCGATGCGGGTGTGGGATGGGTTACTCGGGGTTCTCGTGCGGCTGCCGATCGTCGGGGCGTGGTTTGCGCGTTTGATTGGTTGGTTCGTGTGGCGGTGGTTAGCCTTTCGCGGGGGATCGCGGTTTGCGTGGCCGAATATTTGGGCACACCGTCAGGGAAAAGCGCCGATCGTGCGGGAATTTCTCGGGCGATTTTCGGCTGACGAGATCGCCGATGAACTCTGCGCCACGCTCGGCCATCCGACCCAGCTCGCCATTTTACGCACGCGATTACGCGGGGTGCGCGGTCAGCCCGGAGCGGCGCAGGCGATCGCGGGGATCATTCTAGAGGAAGCGGCTCGCTGCAAGTCCTAACGGTTTCCGGTCACACTGTTCGGTTCGATCAGACTGATCAGATCAACTCGGAGGAGAGTGTTACCAAAAATTATAGTTCTTCACTCCAGCAGTCGTACTTTTCCAAAAAGTCCGACTTCTCAATTCCCGTGTTCATTCGTTTGAGGATCATTCTCCTCGTCTGCTGTTACATCCTCCTTCGTGTCCGTGGTTTCGGCGTCGGTGGTTTCAGCTTCGGTTTCGGTCGTTTCGGTTTCTAAAGCTTCGGTTTCTAAAGCTTCCACCTCTGCCACAGCTTCAGCCTCAATATTGCTCAGCTCATCAGGATTTTCGTCACCGATCGATGCAGCCTCTACAGACTCGGGATCGCTGGCCTCGGGCTGATTCGATTCCAGCTCCGTCGAATCATCATCCGAACCATCATCGTCATCCCAATCTTCCAGGGGATCGCTCTCTAGGTCAGCGATCGCAGCTTCCGACGATTGGGTTTTACGACCAAATAAAGCCCCGATCGATTTCAAAATTCCGCCCGATTTTGTTGTCTTCGCGCTTGACTCATCGATCGGCTCATCGATCGGCTCCTCGATCAGTTCATCGTCCGACTCTACATCCGGTGTCACGTTCGCAGCCACAACTTCGGACACATCCCCATCGGTTGCTGCCGTGGCCTGATCCCCAATTATCTCTGACTCTTCCGTTTCAGCCTCGGATGTTGCCGCTTCAGACGATGTTTCATCCTTCACAGACTCTGTAACATCTGCTGCATCCTGGGTTTCGGCGCGTAATGCCGACGTATCCGCCGACGTATCCGTCAACATATTCGCCAACGCATCCGCCGATACCTCCGATACCTCCGCCGACGGATCACCCGCTTCGGCGATCGGGTCTACGTCAGGCACACTCGGCGGCAGTTCATCGGCTGTGATCCCCGCGTTCGGTTCAGCTTGATTGGATGGATTGGATTGATCTAATTGGTCTGAGGAATCTGGTTCTGCCTGCGGTTTGGCCTTCGCACCAAATCCGCCAAATCCGCCAAATAGGCCACCTTTTTTCTTTGACGTAGCGATCGCCTCCGTCGAAGTTTGCTGATCCTGCGGGGTTCCCCGTCGCCGTAGCACCAAAAGCTGACCACCCAAGCCCAGGATCAGCGCAACGCTGGCCGTTTCGCCCAACAGCTCCGCCCCCGTCGCCTGCCCCGCGCAAAACCACAGCACGATCGCATAGAACGCCCCGACCCCGCTCCAAATAAAGTCGCCCTTGCGATACACCTCCGGAAAGAAAAATGCAGCCATAAATAAAATAAAGCTGCCCGAACCGACGGCGATCGCCAGAATCTTCGCGAGCATGACGGTGGGATCTCCCAGTAAGCGATGACAAATATAGGCATATTCTACCGGGACATGTTCGTCCTGAAGCGTGCCATTTTGGGCTGATATTCCCGATGTATCAGCCTTTTACGTCCCAGCGACGGGCATTTATCTCAATTTGTTGTTCATGATTTTTAAGATCTTCTTCCAATCCTCTTTAGGAGATCGGGCTACCCTAACAAAGAACGGTTTCACGGCAGTTTCCGGCTGAGACTTGACTCATGCTCCGCCATTGCGCCGCGCACTGCCTCTGATCGCGATCGCTGACCGCGTTCTGCAACGCAGCCGCGCCAACGGAGGGCTTGAAGCTACCGCACGCACTATTAGAATTTTATGACTCAGCAGAATTTCGGTTTAATCGGTCTGGCCGTTATGGGCGAGAACCTAGCGCTCAACATCGAGCGCAACGGGTTTTCGCTCTCGGTCTACAATCGCTCGCGGGAAAAAACCGATGCGTTTCTCGCCGATCGCGCCGCTGGCAAAAACATCGTCGGAACGTTTTCGATCGAAGAGTTCGTCGCCTCACTCGAACGCCCGCGCAAGATTTTGATCATGGTCAAAGCGGGCGGCCCAGTGGACGCCGTGATCAATCAGCTCAAGCCGCTGCTCGATCCAGACGACATGATTATCGACGGCGGTAACTCGCTGTACGAAGACACCGATCGCCGCGTCGCCGACCTTGAATCCACGGGACTCCGGTTCATCGGCATGGGCGTCAGCGGTGGCGAAGAGGGCGCACTGAATGGCCCGAGCCTGATGCCCGGTGGCACGAAGGAAGCCTATGCCGCGATCGAGCCGATCGTCACCAAGATCGCTGCCCAGGTTGATGACGGCCCCTGTGTGACCTACATCGGTCCAAAAGGTTCAGGGCATTACGTCAAAATGGTGCATAACGGCATCGAGTACGGCGACATGCAGCTCATCGCCGAAGCCTACGACTTGCTCAAAAGCATCGGCGGTCTGAGCAACGCGGAGCTACACGAGGTCTTCAGCGAGTGGAATACCACCGACGAACTCGACTCGTTCCTGATTGACATCACCGCCAACATTTTCACCAAAGCCGACGACATGAACGGCGGCGGCGAGCTGATCGACTACATCGTTGACGCCGCAGGCCAAAAGGGAACCGGAACCTGGACGGCAATTACGGCGCTGCAATTGGGCGTTGCGATCCCGACGATCGCCGCTGCCGTGAATGCCCGCATTTTGTCCTCGATCAAAACCGAGCGGATTGCCGCCTCGTCGATTTTGCCGGGGCCCGAAGCTGGTGAATTCACGGGTGATGTCAAGGACTTTGTGAACAAAGTTCGCGACGCGCTCTACTGTTCAAAAATGTGTTCCTACGCTCAGGGCATGGCGCTGATGTCGAAGGCGTCGGAGAATTTTGGCTATAACCTCGATCTGGGTGAAATCGCCCGCATCTGGAAAGGCGGCTGCATTATTAAAGCCGCTTTCCTGAACAAGATTAAGAAGGCCTACGACGAAAATCCGACGCTGGCGAATTTGCTGCTCGCGCCGGAGTTTAAGCAGACGATTCTCGATCGTCAAGCGGCATGGCGTGAGGTGGTGGCGGCGGCTGCACAGTTCGGCATCGCGGTTCCGGCCTTCAGTGCGTCGTTGGATTACTTCGATAGCTATCGTCGCGATCGTCTGCCGCAAAACCTGACCCAAGCGCAGCGCGACTATTTCGGCGCACACACCTTCGAGCGCACGGACAAACCACGCGGTGAATTCTTCCACGCCGCTTGGTTCTAGCCTATAGATTGGGCAATGCCCACCTTTATCGTTCCCACGCTCTGCGTGGGAATGCCTTTGGGACGCTCTGCATCCCGTAAACTCGCGACGCAGAGCGTCTAAAGAGGCGTTCCTACGCAGAGCGTAGGAACGATGCAACTCGGTTGATTTTTAGTAATCGCAAGTTTTTAGCCATTGCTCCCCGCTCCACAGGTGGTCGGTTGTTGACTGTGGACGAATGGCGATCGCGACGCCGTCGTCAGTTCGATCGCGCCGTCCTGCCGTTCTCGCCACATTCGAGCTTCCGTTAGTTTTTCGTCTAAATCGTGTGGGTCATATAAACCCTGTGGATCAGGATCAACGATCACGTTCGGCTCGCTCAAGCCCGACGTTGTGGAACCATTGCCGATCGATCGAGGCGTAACGATCGGCCATAGGTTCGACTCATTTCTCCGCAGCGCAAAGGACAAATAGCGTGAATTGGAAACGCTGAACGTGCTGCCCGCCCGCACCGCATCGCACGGAGAATTGATGAGATCGCGGGCATCCTGGGGATTGTCTTCCAGGGTGACTAGCGCGGCGCTGGTGTCGAGTTCGGGCGTCGCGATCGTCACGCTGCCGCTGAAGTCTGCACCCAGGGCAGAGGTCGCGGTGATGTCACTGACGGGTGTTAGCCGATCGCGAAAGGTCGTCCCAAAAATGCCCCTCGCCGCCAAACTCACCCGGCCACCGCGACTATTTTCAGCATTGGCGGTGATGTCGCTATTGTTGAGCGCGATCAGAGTGTCACTGACGATCGTGATGTTGCCACCGGCTGCATCGCCCTGCGTATTGGTTGAAATTCGGCCAGCATCGCGCAAACGCAGGTCGGCCACGTCCAGGACAATATCGCCAAACCCCGCCGTACTGTCCGCCCGCAGTTGCGACCCGCCGGTAATCTCCAGCCGATCGGCACGCACATCAACAATTCCCGCATTACCGCTGCCGATGCTGCTGACGGCAAGCTCGGCTCCGTTGCGGACGCTAATTGTATCGGCGCGAAGCTGAAGGCTACCGGCATCGCCCGCCCCTTCTGTGGACGCGAATAGCCCGCTGGGGAACTGGGTTCCGGCAGGATTGGTAAACAAGTCGCCGAGGCGTGAGTCGATCGCCGATGTCGAACCCTCGATCGTAATCTCCGCCGCATTCACCCGAATCGTGCCGCCCAAACCGGGGCCAAAGCTTCCCGCCGTAATTTGTCCGCCGTCGTTCACCGTCAGACGATCGACATCAATCTCGATATTGGCTCCCGGCGCAGCGGCGAAGGTACTGGTGGTAATTTGCGAGGGTTCACCGTCGATCGAGATACCCTCAAGGCGGAGCGATTCAGCTTGGAGCGCGATCGAGCCGCTGGGGGCGGTGGTGCTGCTGCTGCGGGTGGCGAGGGAGATTTCAGCGCCGTCCGCGAGGATAATCTCGGGGGCAGTGAGGGCGATGCTGCCAACGCTGGCGCTGGAGCCGACAAACCCCGAGGCGGCGAGGGTGCTGTTAAATCCGTTGCCAATGCCGCGAATTTCAATGGACTCGCTCGCGTTGATGATGATATTTCCGGCCAAGCCTTCGGCCACGCTAAAGGCTAGGAGTTGCGAGCCGTCCCGAATGCGAATGCGATCAGTTTCGATCGCGATCGTGCCGCCGCTTCCCGTCGCCGTGGAAAAGCTCGATCCCGACCAAAAACTTGTATCTGTATCAATCTCACGGGCGCGAATATCCATCCGTCCGGCGTTGCCTGCCCCGAAGGTATCCACCCCTAAAATTGAAGCATTCACCACGAAAAAGCGATCGGCGATTACCTCAAGCTGGCCGCCGTTGCCCGTCGCGTTGGGGTCAACGGTGGCATAAAAACCGCTGGAAAACTGGGTGAAGGGTGAGAGTCCCGACACTTCGACCAGGTCTTGCGCGATCGCGACAATGCGATCGCCGGTGGCATCTCCGAGGGTATCGGCCAGAACGACACCACCATCGATCAGCCGGATCGTCTCGCCCTGAAGCTGCACCGTACCACCACCATTGCCGCTGACATCTACCGATGCACCATTCAGCAATTGCACCTCTCCCCAGCCCGTCGCCCCACTGTAGTCGAGCAGTTCCGGTGTTCTCCATTCCGAAAAGAGGACGCGACCGGCGGTGACGGCTCCGAGTTCGATCCGGCCTTCGGGGGCGGTGATATTGCCGCTGTTCAGCGTGATCCGATCGGCGATCAAGCCGAGGGTTTGACCACGATCGAGGGTTAGCCCGGTGGGGCGTTCGGTGCGGTTGGTGGACAAGTCGCCGTTGTAGGTGAGGCCGTTACCGGAGCCGGTGATCGTGATGCTGGCGGGTTCCTGGGTGACGGATTGAGTGGTGGTGTTGATCGCATCGATCGCGTCGAACTGAAGGCCGATCGGGACGGCAATCGAGAGTAGCGGAGAGCTTGCAGAAACCGGATCGGCGAAGAAGGAGACACCATCCTCAAATAGCAAACGATCAGCGGTCGTAATCACAACAACGCCACCGGTGTCGAGCTGCGCATTACTACCGAAAATGACACCATTGGCGGCGATCGCGAACAGGTCGGCGGGCGCATCGAAGCGAATCGTGCCGTCGATCGAGGCGGGACGATCGCCCGTAATTCTCAAGATGGCGCGATCGACGCGATCGAGGCCAATAAAGTTGGCGATTTCGTCCGTGCTGAGATCAAACTGCTCGAAGCTATGAAAGAGATTCGTTCCGGCGATCGTGCCGCCGGTAATATCGAACTGTTGCGGGTTTTGGGTATCCGCCGTGACCTGCGAGGCGATCGGGAGCGTGGCATCGGGAATGAGCTGCGCCGTAGCCATCGACGCAACCATCGGCGTAACACTCAGAACGATCGCCCCTATCCGCAGAGGAAGCGCAAGATAGCGCAGGATCAATCGACGGGCGGGGTAATTCATCACGATCGACGAAGCTCGTGGGGAGAAGACGTTATTGACTCATGCTTAGACACAACCGGGATGCAAAACCCGCGATGCAAACGATGCTGGGGGCAAGCATAGCGAGAAACTCCATGAGCCGACGGGTATTTTCAGGAAATGTTGCTCCATATTTAAGCCGGGGATTGCCGGTTGATCGTGGTGGGCAATGCCCACCCTACTGGCTACTTGCGTACCATCCAGTACATCGCCCAGATCGCACAGGCGCGTAGATAGAAAATCGCGCGGAACTTTCCCGTCGCCGTGATCGCCTCCGGTGTGCGGAACTGCAAACCACCGGTGTAGATCTGCTTAACCACCGCTTCGGTCATCTGCCACGCATTGTCATGCATTTCCATTTGCATCAAAAACGCCGCAATCCCGAAGTTAATCCCCGCCCAGACCTCCAGTGGGTGCGTCGCGTTCGGATCTTCCGGTGACCCGTCGCGCATGACGCCATTCACAGCTCCGATCGGCGCATTCAACGTCGCGTTATAGCGCGTGAAACAGGAGTCAAACACCGCATTTAACGCCGATTTCGCCCGATCGTCGGTCACCACATCCGGCAAGCCCAACAATCGCGCATAAAACTGACCGCAAAGCTGATCCGCCATAATCACATCGGAGCCGCTTTCGCTGTCGAGTTTGTAATATTCGCCGTTCCATAGGGTGGTGTCGTAGAGGGCGCGGGCTTGGGTGAGCCAGGTGCGGTAGGTGACGATCGTCTCGTCGCGATCGGGATAGGCGATCGGGGTCGGATCAGGATCGATTTCGGTGGGATAGATGACCGGTGGTGTGGAAGTCTCGAGGATTTCGGCGATCGCGATCGCTGCTTCCAGTGCCGCAATCCACAGCCCGCCGCAATAGGCGCTAATCCCCTTCAGTCGCCAATCATCAAAGGTTTGATCCGGTGCGCCGCTGTTTTCGGGGATGCCGTCGTTATCGGTGTCGAAGGTCTTGAGGTAGGCCAAGGCTTCGACGATCGCAGGCCAGCAGTCCCAAAGAAAATCGGTGTCGCCCTTGCTCGTAACACCACCCGTAACACCGCCCGTAACACCACCGGTCAACAGGTAATCGCGATACACCAGCAGCACAAAATCACTGGGCAAATCCTTCCACAGATTGCAATCCTGATAACTGGTGTAGTTGGTTTGCGCCCAGGGGTGTTCGTTGGAAGCGCCGAGGTCGTGGGGCGTCGCTCCGGCGGTTTTGCGGATGGCGGCAGCGCCGTTGTAACCGATGACGCGGGGGGTGTCGTCGCCCGTGGGGATTGCCCGCGCAAAGCCCAGCATGATGTTTTTCTCTAGCTCCGGCCACAATTGCAGCAGCGCAAACGAACCGTACAGCCGCACATCGAGGCTTTCATACCAGCGATAATCGAGGCTTTCGAGTACCGCAAACCGGCCTTTCGGGTTATTTTCATCCGCCGCCGTCCAGAGCGTGCCGCCTGCTGTTAGGTCGTACAGCTCGTTAAACAAGGCCATTTTGAACCAGTCGGGCAAATCTTCGCGTTGCAAGATCGGGTTTTGCCAGTCTTCGATCGCCGCTTGCCAGGTGTCGGAATGCTTCAGCGCCGTCCGCATCACCGACCAGGCGTTATTGCCGTCGCGTCCGAAAAAGTCGGTGTAGCGGCGATAGGCTTTGATGCCCTGCTTAAATTCGGTAATGGGCAAATCCCAGGACAGGAAAAACGGGATTTTGCGCGTTTTTCCGGGTTTGAGCGTAAATTTCACCGCGATCGCCGCGCCGATCCGCTCGCCCGCTGCGGCGGGGATTTCGCTGCTTTCGTTCGGCAATGTGCCATCGGTGGCAAAATTCGCCCAGAGGTCATCGCCGTCGCCGACGGGGTTCCAGCGGTTGTGATAGGTCACCTTGACGATCGGATTCGTCACCGTGGCGATCGCCCACTGACCATCGCCCTCCTCCGTCGCCTCCGAGCCAAATTCGCCGCCCTGCAATACACAGCCCAGCCGCGAAAAATCCTCGACCCAGCGGTTGCGGTTGCCTTCGCTGTTGCCCCAGCGGGATTGGTAGTCGTAGTAGGGGCTACCGTCGTCGCGGACGGTGACCTCGGGCGAGGCGATCGTGTTGGTGAACCAGCGGGCGATATTTTCCCAGGTGAGCATGATGCTCAGTTCGATCGGCTCGTCGGTGGGGTTATGCGCTGTCCACTCGAAGACGGCGATCGGGTAGCTGGTTTCCTGATAATTCTGGGGAATAATCGGCGTGAACTGTTCGCAGGTTAGCTCTGCTTTGAGGACGTTTTTATAGTCGTACCAACTGCGCGGATAGAGGGCGCTATAGGTTCCCGTCGAGTGTGCTTCGGTCGAGGCGGGATACCAGTTCCATTCGCTGAGTGTGCCGTCGTCGGGCGGCTCCGTGGCCATGGCGTAGGCGTGGCTGTCGCTGCCGGTGCTTTCATACACGGAAAACTGACAGCCCGGTAGTGTCTTAAATTCGTGTTCGCCGCCGTCGAGATGCCACAGGTTAAAGTCGCCGCGTGACGATCGGCCAATGCAGCCCGCGCCGAAGCCACCAAGGGGCATCCCGTGCCAGGGGCCATCATCGAGGTTGCTGGGGTAGCGGACGGTGTAGGGTTTGTCCCAACCGAGGCCGATCGCGCGGCTCCAGGCTTGGGCGGGGATGGTGGGGCGGGAGATGGAAAAGGCCACGGGCAGTTCGTTTAATTACGGTGGGGCGATCGAGGGTGGAATGCTTGAAGATTGAAATTAGCATACGTTGCCGGGGCGATCGCGTGATTACAAACCGGTTTGCTTTTGCGAGGGCGGCCAATCATTCTGCTTAAAATTGACGTAGGGATTATTTAATCGACATCGAACTCCGCAAAGACGGCTACCAACCGCAAACCAAAAAACTCAATCTCGTCATCGATGCCGAAAGACGCAAAACCTACTACCTAGCGCCAAGCGAGCCGTAAAGTACATCGCGGTTACGGCACAGGGTCTACACCGCGATCGAGCAACATCAACCACCGGGAACCGAAAAAGACCACGGGGGTTAGAGCGGCGATCGACAGCGAGCGAATAGTGGGGAGATTGACATTGGCATACGCCGAAGGCGGGATGACCGGGCGAAGACGTGTAGAAAAAAATATCGATGGTTTTAGCAAGCAGCCAGCATGAATATTGAGCGATCGCGCCCAATTTGACGATAGATATCGCCAAATTTTCGCCAGTTATGCCACCATTTTCACCAAAGCTCCACCCCAAAAACCCCGACTATTTCTCACATCAAGCCGTCAAAACATCGATTTCATTCGGGTAAACATCGCTCAATTTTGAGTTTTATCAGAGATTTCACCTTTGTTCCGATTGACGAGAATTGGGGCGATCGCGATCGACACTTTATTCAGTCATTCACAGATGGAAACTAGAACTTCAGCCCTGGCTTTATTGATATTTGGCCTCTTTTTCGGCTTTGGTCTTTTATCTGCCTCGATCGTATTTTGGCGTACCATCAACAACCCAAGACGCCACCCAATTAGACTGAATATGCCCGATACCGGGTGAAAAAACTCTAGCGACTCCGTGGATTTGAACGCATTTGATATCGCTGGATCAGGAGAGTGAGACAGGGGGGAGGACTGCGGAGATTAGACCCGAAAAGGTGTAGGACTTATTTTTGCAAGATTGTGAACATCTTTCCACGGTATCGTGTCATACCGTTTACTTAAAAAGTTAGGTTTGTAAACACACTATTTTTTAATGATTGAGGCAGGCCAAATACTATTAATAGAGACCTGGTGACGCTATTGGGCTTAGATCTAAAACCAAATGCAAATTTATTTTGTGTTTGCGATCGTGTCAATTTGATAATTAGTGATTACACCGCGAGCCATACACCCTACAAGCATCCGACTCAGACATTTACACTTTTTATATAAATAAGGCTGTTCAGATAAAAAGACGATAAATTATGTCAGGAAAATCAAAAAAACTGATCGCACTATCCAAAAATACATTTTGGCAGAACTTTAAAATATTCAGACCCAAGAAGAAAAACTAGACTTCTCCAAACGTAAAGACAAGAAGTGATCTAGGCCAGCAAATCGAGTAGTCTTCAAGAAATTTACGCAAAACAAGCGTATAAAAATGGGACACACTTACATATTAATTAACTATTTTTGGGATATCATTAATTTTATTTCGTTCAATAAAATCAATAATACAATGTTTCCTCTGGCAGACATTTTTGGATTCAATCAGGAACATTTTTTACTCTTTAATTTGCAAAAAAATCAAGCTTAATTCTTAAAAAATTCAGACTCTAAGTTATATTGATCGAGACATTATATTTTTTTAACCGTAAAGAATAAGGGCGACAAATTATCGTGATTTAATATCGCAAGAAGTATAAAGGGTAAAGCTTACAGTGGTATGTTTACTCGCGAATAACCTACACTTTCTTTCGCAAAGTCGGCAGCTTTAAGTAATAAGAAACAGACTTCATCAACTCAAGAAAAACAAGTCTTTTTGCTCAGACAGTGCTTCTCTCTGCACATAATATTCTCTAAATTTACTTGGGCAAATCAGAATAAAACTTAATCATTTATTAGATCTTTTTTCGTTCTCTTTACGCCTACCAAAGTATTTCATATGCGTAAAAATACCTATCTCGCATGTCTTCATATTGTGGCAATGAGTATAGCCCAGAGATCGTTCATCATCGATGCTTGTTTAAGTTAAGAATTTGAAGCCGTTATTGTATAAACTGATCGATTGAAGCAACATAGTAGTGTATCAACCCTCACCCTTAACGTGCGATTTCAACTTAATATGGCCTAAGTAAATATCGGTTTATTTGGACATGTTAATATTTGACTAAGGTTAAGGCAAATTTCGATAATCTCGAAGAGGGGCAGCGTCTTTTCCAAAAAAGTGATCAAAAAGTGATCTTTAGGCTATCTTTCCTATAAGAGGGCTCAAGATCTCTGATCAATGATGCTCTCCCCATACACGATGTTCGCATGACCGTTGATGTGATCCCACATCTCCCAAATACACGCATAAGAGAGATAATCATGGCTCGAAAACGAAAGAAGCTGTTCGCCTGTGGCCATAAAGGTTATGGACAGATTTGCCATCGCTGCGAAGATGAGCGGAAAGCAAAGGAAAGCAAAACCGTTGAAAAGGAGCAGAAAAAGCTTGAGAAACAGCAGTGGAAAGAAACCTTTGAGGGTGATCCGATCGACCTGACGGGACTCATGCCAAATTTGGTTATGAAGGCCAGAAACATTATCGACTCCCTTGACTCTGGTCAGGATTACCGGGATTTCGGCGGTAAGCGGCTTAACTACGATCGCCAGGTGATTAGCATTCCGCTCAATCGCGATTACCGGATGATTTGTCACGATGTTGACGGTAAACCGACCCCTCAGAGCGTCGTTTCCCATGAGCAGTACAACCGCACAAAACCCGGTGCTTAGGGTGCATTAGCCCGTGCTTAGGGTGCATGAGGCTGGGTCGAACCCGCTGAATTGTGAGCGTAAAGGGTCGTGACGTTTTACGATCGTCAGCAAACGGAATCAGCGGGTTCACTCTGATCGACTATGCAAATTTACTTAGACCACAGCGCGACCACGCCGCCGCGATCGGAAGTGATCGCGGTGATGCAGCAGGCATTGGCGAACGATTGGGGCAATCCGTCGAGTCTGCACGCCTGGGGCAAGCGGGCAGCGACCTGGGTGGAAATGGCGCGGTTGCAGGTGGCGGCGAGTGTGAATGCGCCACCGGAGTCGATCGCGTTTACCAGTGGCGGAACGGAGTCGAATAATTGGGTGTTTGCCGGGATTCAGCGCCAGGTCAGGCGATCGAATACGTCAGAGAAATCCGCGCCCCACGTAATCATTTCGCAGATCGAACATTCGGCAATTAGTCGGCCTGCGACGGCGCTAGAGCAGCAGGGGTGGCGGGTGACGCGCTTGCCGGTAGACCGGACGGGACGCCTCGATCCGCAGCAGTTGGCAGCGGTGATCGCGCCGGAGACGGTTTTGGTGTCGCTGATCTACGGCCAAAGCGAGGTGGGAACGTTGCAGCCGATCGCTGAATTAGCGGCGATCGCCCGTGAGCGTGGCGTTTTGTTCCATACGGACGCGGTGCAGGCGATGGGGCGGGTGGCCATCGATCTGGAATCTCTGCCGGTGGATTTGCTCTCGATGTCGAGCCACAAGCTCTATGGCCCGAAGGGGGTCGGGGCGCTCTACATTCGTCCGGGCTGTGAGCTAGCGCCGCTGTTGCTGGGTGGAGGCCAGGAGTCGGGCTTGCGATCGGGGACGCAGGCCGTGCCGAATATTGCGGGGTTTGGGGTGGCGGCGGAGTTGGCGATGCAGGAGCGGGCGATCGAAGTGCCGCGCTTGGAGCGATTGCGCGATCGGCTGTTCGATCGTCTGGCGCACCGTAGCGAGCTACAGCCCACGGGACATCGTCATCAGCGGTTGCCGCACCATGTCAGTTTTTGCTTGACCGATGCAGCGCTACAGGAGTCGGGCATCACGGGTCAGAGCTTGGTGAAACAGCTCGATTTGGCCGGGATCGCCGCGAGTTCGGGTTCGGCGTGCAATAGCGGCACGATCGCGCCCAGTGCGGTGTTAACGGCGATGGGATACGACGATCGCGCAGCACGCGGGGCGTTGCGGTTGACGCTGGGACGCGATACGACCGAGGCCGATATTGACTGGACGGCGATCGCGATCGAGCAAATCCTCGATCGGCTTTATCCCAAGACGTTCTCGGCCATGCCGCACCTGATCGCGCCTTGAATGCCCTAAAACGAGTCGAATTCCACCACAAATTCCCGATCGTCGAGACAGACCAAATCACCCGCTACGAGCTTCCGGCGGCGTCGCGTTTCCATCTCGCCGTTGACTTCTACCATACCCGACTGGATCAGATATTTTGCCTGACCACCGGTGTCAGCGAGGTTCATCCATTTGATAAATTGGCCAAGCTCGATGGTGCGAACGTCGGCGAGATTTTGCGAGGTGTCTTGGGGCATGTCGTCGGATTGTGCTTGATGTTGGGGCATGACGAACAAGGTTACCGGTTTTAGGATCATGAGAATACCGCGATCGTAACGAAAAACCGGCGTCGATCATCGATAAAAATGCCTATTGGTTGTTAATCGACCGACGTTAGGCGTCGCGTGATTTCGGATCGATCGCAACCACATCAACCTGAACCACGACCTCACCAATTTGCACCGCGAGCCGATCACCCGGTGTCACCGTCTGCGCCGATCGAACGATCGACCCCGATCCATCGCGCACCAAGGCATAACCCCGCCGCAATACCGCACGCGGATCGATCGCCGCGAGCCGATCGCCCAGGGCTTCACACTGTCGCTGTTCGCGATCAAGGCGGGTTCGGAGGGCAAACCGTAGCCGCTCGGATAGGCCGTCGATCGTCGTGCGCTCGCGATCGAGGCGTTGCTGCATTGGTCGGACGATCGAGGCGGCAACGCCTCGATCGAGGCGCTGACGCTGGCGATCAAGCTGGGCTTGACTGGAACGGTGGAGGCGCGATCGTTGGTGCTGAAGCTCACTGACGAGATCGGCCAAATTTGGCACGACCCGTTCTGCCGCTGCGGTTGGCGTATGGGCGCACCAATCGGCTACGAGATCGGCGAGAGACTCATCGCGCTGATGCCCAATTCCAGTCACCACCGGCACGGGTGATTCGACGATCGCCCGCACGATCCGCTCATCATCAAACGCCGCCAGATCCTCCTTTGAGCCGCCCCCCCGCGCCAAAATCGTCACCTGTGATCGGCCATCCGCCTTCAGCCGCGCAAACGCCTGCACGATCGACGCCGGAGCGAGATCTCCCTGAACGATCGCGGGCGAAAAAATAATTTTCAAACCGGGATAGCGCTGGGCGATCGTCCGCTGAATATCGCCCCAACCGGCAGCTTGCGGCGAGGAAATGACGCCGATCGTTTGGGGATGACTGGGGAGCGGGCGTTTACGATCTGCGTCGAATAGCCCTTCGGCACGGAGGCGATCGCGCACCTGCTGCTGTTTCAGCGCTTGTAAGCCATCGCCCAACGGCAAAATGCGATCGGCGATGATTTTGTAATCGCTGCGTGGCGCGTACACTTGCAGCTTGCCCAAAACGAGGATTTGCTGACCGGTTTGTGGCAAAACGGGCTGTTCCGCCATCAGATAGCGCCACAGCACCGCGTTTAATTTGGCATCGGTTTCAGGATCGCGCAACGTGAAAAACAAGCCGCTCCCGGATTGATTCGCGCTCGACACTTCGCCAAAAATTGCGATCGCCGCGAGCTGTTCATCCTCCTCGATTAGCGCCTTGAGATAATCCGTCAGTCCCGCAACCGACACAACGCCGCGATCGGTCATGCTCGGCGGTAAATCACTCGATCCCATCTCAATTCTCCATCGTTCTCGCTTTCAACACAGGGTTTACCGAGGGTTTACAGTTTGTTGTTGTCTTGTCGTTGTCATCGGGTTGCCGTCATAGTATAGAATAAAGTACGAATTTCTTTCTTGGATTCATTCCTGGGTCACCGCTAAAATTTGTGCGCCTGTACGATCGTCAATGGTTCGTCAACATCCACAAGCGAGACTGTTAAAATCAGCTACCATTGCGACCGATTCCGTTCAACCGATCAATATTCCTACCTCGATCAGGTCTCCACCGTTTTAGACCCTGACGTCGATAATTTGATCCCGCTGCCCTGACACGTTGCATCGATCGAACCTTCTCATCACGCCCTTCCCCCGCCGCCCTTACAGAAGCAATCATGGCCAAGCTCAACGCTAACGACCCCAACAAGCAAAAGGCGCTCGACCTTGTTCTCAACCAAATCGAACGCACCTACGGCAAAAATTCGATCATGCGCCTCGGCGATGCGCCGCAAATGCGAGTCGAGACGATTTCGAGCGGAGCGCTGACGCTGGATTTGGCGCTGGGGGGCGGTTTGCCCCGTGGTCGCGTGATCGAGATCTATGGCCCCGAAAGCTCGGGTAAAACAACGGTGGCGCTCCATGCGATCGCCGAAGTGCAGCGCGAGGGCGGGATTGCGGCCTTTGTCGATGCCGAACACGCACTTGATCCGGTTTACGCGGCTGAACTCGGCGTTGATATCGCCAATCTGCTGGTATCGCAGCCGGATACGGGCGAGATGGGGTTAGAGATTGTCGATCAACTGGTGCGATCAATGGCGGTCGATCTGGTGGTGATCGACTCGGTGGCGGCGCTCGTGCCACGTGCGGAAATCGAGGGCGAGATGGGCGATACCCACGTTGGCTTACAGGCACGGTTGATGAGCCAAGCCCTGCGAAAAATTACGGGTAACATCGGTAAATCGGGCTGTACGGTGATTTTCCTGAACCAGCTCCGCCAAAAAATCGGCATCAGCTACGGCAACCCCGAGGTCACGACGGGCGGTAATGCACTGAAGTTTTATGCGTCGGTGCGTCTGGATATTCGCCGGATTCAAACTCTGAAAAAAGGCACGGAAGAGTACGGCATTCGCGCCAAGGTAAAGGTCGCGAAAAATAAAGTTGCGCCGCCGTTCCGGATCGCCGAATTTGATGTGCTGTTTGGTAAAGGAATCTCGCGTCTGGGCTGCATTTTGGATATGGCGGAGTCGGAAGACATCGTGGCGCGACGGGGCGCGTGGTACAGCTACGATGGCGATAATTTAGGTCAGGGTCGTGATAATACGGTGAAGTACCTCGAAGATAATCCCGAGTTTGCGACGATGCTCGATCGTCTGGTGCGCGAAAAGCTGGAGATTTGGCCGCAGGAAGAGGGAGAAGCAGCGGCTAGCGAATCAGATTAGGCAATCTCCTTGCGCCGTCAACCGGATATGTATCGTTCCCAGGCTCTGTCTCGGGACGATATAGCGGTTTCAGGAGTCGTGAGTAACACCAGGCAAAGTCAGGAAGACCTACAACTGAGTAGACTTGGGTGTATCGCACGAACAGTAAAACCGCTATATAAAGTATCTCGGATGTCAGCAAGCATAGAAGAGAACAGACTAATGACAAAAAAATTATCAGATATACCCAAAGACTATTCTCTATCTCCTAGCACAACGTTAGAAGAGCGAGAACAACAAGCAATTGATCAGAGTGCACCAAAAATATATTTGTCCAAAATTTGCTAATGAAGGCTGAGCGTAGTCGAAGCCTGGGTGTGCCGCACTTCGACTACGCTCAGTGCTCGAATTCTGAAAACTTTAGGACATTTATTTCCGTGCAGCACTCTCAATGCAATCATTTAATTCGTGACTTTGCAAAACGTGCTGATCGTCATAAGAAAAAATACAAACAGCTACAGACTGTCAGTATCACACTTGCCGTCTGCACCACTATTCTTTCAGCCTTGTCTGCAAACAACGCGCTTGGTTCGTTTAACTGGGTCGTTCCTACAGTAAGTGGTTTAGCAACGTTGTCTACGACTCTACTTAGTCAAACAAATGCGCAGAAAATGTGGACACAGTCTCGTAATGTTTCTCAACAATTGCAGACTCAGCTTTTCCTTTTCTGCCAACGTAGTGGAGATTATGTAAATACACAGGATGACTCAGAGCGGCTCCAATTATTTTCAAGTCGTATCATGGATGTCTGGTCTCAAGCTCAAGAAAAATGGTCGCAACAAGCTTCTGCTCAGAAGTGAAGAATAGATCACTTCATCTCTATGAAAGGTTAAGGCACGATCGAGATTTGGCCGTCGTCGTGGATCTGGATCGGAGTTTGGGGAAAATCAGCCTGAGTCAGCGATCGCACCTGATCGATCGCGCCACCCTTCGGATCAATCCGGGGAATCCCATCACCGGCTAGCGAGAGCGGTATGAGCCGTGCATCGAGCAGCTCGCCATCCTTGGCGAGTTCACCTTTGAAAATGACTGAATATTGCGTATCGCCTTGATTTGAGAGCGTGCCGTAACCGATGAAATTTCCGAGAGAATAGACGATCGCGCGGCCTTTGTAGACCTCGATCGCCCGTAACACATGAGGGCCGTGACCCAGGACGAGATCCGCCCCCGCGTCGATGACGGCGCGGGCAAATTCGCGTGGATTGCCGCGATTTTCCCCAAAGAAAATTTCCGTTTCGCCCGTCACCCGCTGGGCGTCGCTGCCCTCCGCGCCGATATGCATCGATACCACCACGAGATCGGCATAGTCGCCCGCTTCCTGCACGATCTCCCGCGCCCGATCGAGATCATTGACGGAATTGTGCGCCGCGTAGGGACTGAAGGCGAGAAAAGCGACATTAACGTTATTGACATTACGCACCAAAATCGTCGTGCGATCGCCGACCAGATCAATCCCCACCTCGTTGAAATGACGATAGGTATCATTGAGGCCGCGATCGCCAAAATCGAACGAATGATTATTCGCCACATTCAACACATCGAAGCCGACCAGTTTGAACGCTTCGGCAAAAAACGGTGGCGCTCGAAACGCAAAGGTTGTTGGTTGGCTGACATCTTTGCTCGGGGTTTGGGCGTCGGTCAGGACGCTCTCGAAGTTCCCGAAGGTGAGGTCAGCTGATCGCAAGGCATCTGCGGTCGGGACGAACAGATCTTCGGGGCGCTTCGGCAGCCGAGTCTCCGGGTAGTTCGTACCGGGGACGATATCGCCCACCGCCGCGATCGTCACGGTTTCGATCGTCAGATCCGCCGGTAGTGGTGGCGGATCGATCACCGGCAAAAGGCGGCTCCAATCCGTCGGTAAGGATTTTTCGAGCGGCGGCTGCATTCCTGCGATCGTTGCATTGGCTCGCTGGGAAACGAAGCGCGTCACCGGACGCAAGACGCTCGCGACGCTGTTGGGTACGCCCACCATGCCCCCACTGAGCAAACCGCCCAGCATTCGGAGGACGGCTCCGATCGCCACCAAAACCGCGAGTAAAATCCCCAGATTGCGCCAGTGGAAGCGTCGTGGCAAAGGGGCTGGAGCGGCGGGCGGGCTGGGCGCGATCGCCCGACCTGGTGAGGGATCATCTGGGGTTAGGGGCGTGATCGCGGTGTCTGCTGACCATTGACTCAGGCCGATTCGCTTGGACCAAACGGGGGATTTGCGCCCGTCGATTTGGCCGCAGACGACCACGATGGGAACAAAGCGATGAATCGTAAACCGTTGCAGGAGATGACGAACAACCTTGAGGCACAGGGCGGGATCGGGTTGTGTCGGTGTACGAATGCAGATGACGAGAGCGGGAGGATTGCCGTTGTTGGATGGGTTGCCGTTGTCGGACTCCTGACCGGAGGGACGATCGGACTGGGGCGGCAGAATTTTGTAAAGAGCGCGGACGGTGAAGCGATCGGCGAGTTTCTTTTGGGTCAGGACATGTTTGACCACCGCCGCGATCGCCTGGGGATGTCCACGCTCGGCAGACTCGATCGTTGATAGGCTCATGCGTGATCTCCTGCGCGACTGGCCACTCTCATCAAAAACCGATCCGTATACGCCTGTTCCCTAACCCTTGGTTCTGGGTCAAGTGGAATTCTATCGTTTAACGCTAGTAGGTCTCCCCCCAAACTCACTGAGTTTAGGGTATTCTCAAACGACATTACGGGGCGTCGTTGGGCGCAGAGCTGTAATGGATTGAAACGGCTAGTCACGTATCGCAGAGATTCTTCAATAGATATCGACAGACAGATGAGCAACACCAATCGATCGTCGCGCAATATTTTAATCACGGGCGGAGCCGGATTTATTGGCTCGAATTTTACCCATCATTGGTGCGAGCGTTATCCCCAGGATCGCGTCATCGTTCTCGATGCGCTCACCTATGCGGGTAACGCCGCCACCCTTGCCGATCTCGAAGCAAAACCCGAGTTTCGTTTTGTTGAAGGAAATATTTGCGATCGTGCGCTCGTCGATACTCTACTACGGGATGAGGCGATCGACACCGTCGCCCACTTTGCCGCCGAATCTCACGTCGATCGATCCATCCTCGGTCCCGACGCCTTTGTTCAAACCAACGTCATCGGTACGTTTACGCTACTCGAAGCCTTCCGTCACTATCACCCGACCCTGACCGACACGGGAAAATCCGGCCTATTCCTCCACGTTTCCACCGACGAAGTCTACGGCAGCCTCGAACCCGACGACCCCGCCTTCAGCGAAACCACGCCCTACGCCCCCAACAGTCCCTATTCCGCCTCGAAAGCCAGCAGCGACCACTTCGCCCGCGCCTACTTCCACACCTACGGCTTGCCGACGATCATCACCAACTGCTCGAACAACTACGGCCCCTACCATTTCCCCGAAAAGCTCGTCCCACTGGTGTGCCTCAACATCCTGCTCGGGAAGCCGCTACCGGTGTATGGCGACGGGCTGAATGTGCGCGATTGGCTATTTGTGCGGGATCATTGCAGTGCGCTCGATACGGTGATTCACACGGGTAAACCGGGCGAAACCTATAATGTCGGCGGCAATAACGAGGTGGCCAATATTGACCTGGTCAAAATGCTGTGCGCGTTGATGGATGAACTCGCGCCGAATTTGCCGACGCGCCCGAGTGAGTCGTTGATTACCTATGTGCTGGATCGGGCGGGTCACGATCGCCGCTATGCGATCGATGCGACGAAGATTAAAACCGAGCTGGGCTGGGAACCATCGGTAACGGTTGAAGAAGGGTTACGGCAGACGGTGGAATGGTATTTGGCGAATGAGTCCTGGTGGAAGCCGTTGCTATCGGCGGATTATCAGGAGTATTACGATCGGGTGTATCAAGTCGCGAAATAAGCCGAGGTTACGATCGCCAGATGCGAGCTAACGACAACACAAAATCGGGCAAGATCGCTTCGCCGTATAGCTCGCTGGGGCGATCGCACCGCTCAATGCTGCCGTCCGCACGATAGATCTCCACCCGGTGATCCTGCGGATCGATTAACCAGCCTAATCGCGTGCCGTTGGTGATGTATTCCTGCATCTTGTCTTGCAGTGGCTTGAGTCGATCTGATCGCGATCGCAGCTCGACCACAAAATCGGGGCAAACGTTAGCAAACGCGCCGGTCGATTGATCAGAATTGCGATCATACGCATCCCAACGTTCATCACTCACCCAAGACGCATCCGGCGATCGGATCGCTCCGTTCGGCAACGTAAAACCGGTGGACGATTCAAACACCTTGCCCGGTTCTCCGGCATGACGCCACCACAGATAGAGTTCACCGATCAGGCTTGTATTCCGTTCGCCAGTTTCCCAGCCCGTCGGTGGATTCACAATCAGTTTTCCCGTAGCAGTACGTTCGAGGCGGAGTTCGCGGTTTGCGCTCGCGAGGTCGGCGAATTGTTCAGAGGTCACCTGAAGGTAGAGATCGGCAGGCAACGTGAGCGATAAAAGGTCGGGGCGATCGGGGGGCATCATCAGCCTCAAAACAAGAGGGTATATCCATTATGGAGTGATATCCCATGCCTATGGAATTCTATGGAATCGGTCTAGTTTGTCGCGATCATTACGGTTGATAACCGATCGATCGGATGCAGGCTTACGACGAATCGCGGCGACCGTTGCCGTTTCGCACGGAGCGATCGAGCTTCGCATTGCCAATCCCGTCCAAAATGCCGCGCCCGATCAAGCCCAACCCACGCCCGACCACCTGCGTCAACACATACACGAGACCACTCCCGACGATCGACACCACCTGACGCACACGCGGCGCGAGGGCATCGCGTCCTTCCAGCACCAGCGTTACCGCCTGTTGGAGGCTACTGAGTTCGCCTAGCTCGTGGCGGCGAGGCGCGTAGACCGAGAGATAGCGAATGCCGAGATCGCCAAAAACGTAGATTTGATGGCGACTTTCGTAGATCGCGGTCGGGTCGCTGATGTAGGTTTGCCAGCGATAGCGCCAGGATAGGTCATTGCGAAAACGTTCGATTTCCCGCGTGCTGAGTAAGCGACGATCGTAAAAATCACGCTTAATCGACTCGATATCGCCAAACTGTTCGAGCAGAGGCTGCACGATCGCATTCGCCACCTGCACCAGGACGTTTTCGAGCAACATTTGAGCGCGGAAACAGGCTTCCGAGCTACCCGCAGCGTAGGTCGTGTTATCGACCACCAAGGGCGCACCACAGACCAGCGAGGCGAGCAACTCTGAGAAAAAGGGAATGCGATCGAGGACGGTTTTACGAGCGATATCACGACCTTCGAGGACGGCGTCGATAATCGCGACGGTTTGACCATCGATCGCGATGGTGCGGTAATAGCCAAAAAAGGAAAACGCCGCCTCATTCCACAGATCGAGCAGGATGCGATCGCGATTGTCGTAGAGCTGATCGACCGTGACCGCTTCGGCAATGGCCTCCGAGAGCGCATCATCAAACCGCCGCAGGACGATCGCCAGCAGTTCGCGCCGCTTTTCCGGGCTGAGGATGTCAATTTCGAGGGGGCGACCGGACAGGTTAGTGGTTTCGCCTTGCAGTTGCGTTAATACCCGATCCATACACAGGGCGCGAATTTCCGCCGAAGTCGTCAGGGTTGGTGTGGATAGCCGATCGAGGGCGCGATCGGGCGGAATTGGCGATGATGTCGTAGGGGATCGGTAGGGGTCAGAGGTACTGGAGGCGCTGGAGACGGGGCGATCGTTCACCAGTTCCGGCGGGGCGCTGGGCGCAGACGAAGATCGCGGCGAAAACACCTGCCGAACAATCCAGCGTGCGGCCAACACTTCCCGGCGCTGCCCTTCCAAAAACCAGCGTTCGAGCCGCGACAAGCCCGATCGCTCCAAACGCCGATTAATTCTCGCCAGGGTGACATTCACGTACGCCAAACCCGTCAGCCGATCTAGATCAAAATCCCCCTGAATCGACGCAGCATCGAGATCATTCCAGGCTTCACGATCGGCCAAAATCTCCTGCATTAGCATCACCATCCGATCGGCATCGGTGGTTTTATGACAGGCTCCGCGCACGCCGATCGCTTGCAGCCGATCGCGAACCGTAGGCGTTAACGTCTCCACCAGCGCCAACACTCGCACACCGCGATCGCACAGCTTTTGACACGCCTGCTTTGCCGCCGGAAGATCCCCCACAATCGCCAACGCGATCGGGACATCCTCCAAACGCTTCAGCAACGGAGCCACCCGATCAAACAGCTCCACACTGACGGCGCGATCGCGACCGAGGCATTCACTCGTCCAGGCTTGAAGCCCGAGGCTGAAAATCCGATCGCGATCGACGATCGCCACTGTGATGGGGGGAACGGATGTTTCGGTCATGAGCGATGCAAATCTGATGCGAGAGCCGACAGAATAGGGTTAGAAACGAGGCAAATTACGAATAACTCGCCCATCAGCATACCGCCCAGCTTGATGCCTTGTCCGTTGGATTGAAGCAGATTTTGGCTTATACCTTACATAACTCCGCAAGCGTTTCGCGCTAGGGCGTGTCATCAATTAAGCCCAAAAGGGCGAGACCGAGGAGAATAGAGGTCAGTCAACTCAAAGGAGCCCCAAG
>JAABST010000049.1 GCA_011390275.1 Geitlerinema sp. S16 | reverse complement strand
TCGATTCAACAAAAAGCAAAAGGGGCTGAAACCCTTACTGAATAAAGGCTACAAATTTAATTGATGACAGCCCCTAGCAGAAAAAGATGAATTTTGCACAATGTGGCAGATTTCTAGCGAGATTGAATGAACGGTTCGCTCCAGTTCTCAAGGATGGTTTTGAGTGAGCTAAGGGCGATCGGCTTGCTGATGTAATCATCCATGCCTGCGTCTAGACATTTTTGGCGATCGCCTTCAAGGGCATTGGCTGTGACGGCTATGGCAATGGTGCGGTGCGGTGTGTCCTGTTCTTGATCGCGCAGCCATCGTATGACCGCAAACCCGTCCATGATCGGCATATTGCAGTCTAGAAACATCAGGTCGAATGGATCGTTCTGGAGAGCATCGAGAGCTGTGCGACCGTTCTCGACGTAGGTTATGTCTGTATAGCCCAACAATTCAAGCTGTCGCTGAAGGACAAAGCGACTCACGGGGGAATCTTCGGCGACCAGAATTTTGACCGTGAAGCGTGAAGCAAGGGCGAATGGGTCTGTTTGATGGGATGGAATCGATGGATCAGAGCGGTGAAGATTTTGAGCGTTCGGTGCGATCGGATGAAGGCCGGGATCGTGCGGGGACGGGTGGAATTCTGGACTCAGTGTTGTCGCAGCATCAGTCTCAGGCGCAGGATCGGCAGGAGACGAGTCTGACAGGATGAACGACGCTTTGAGGTGCTGGAGGAGCTGTGACCACGCTAAGGGATGGAGGGGTAAGGCAAGGGTCGCGATCGCCCCTTCCTCCTGGGCGCGTTCCGCCGCAGCTTCTGCTGGGTCTGAGGTTAAGCCTGCGACCCACGCTGTATTGAGCGTTTGCGAGTTGAGGTCAATGAATTTTCCCAGTCCGCTGAGTTGCGGATCGAGATAATCGATGAGTGCGATCGTGTAAGGGGCATTATCTTGAGAGGCTTGACGCAAGCCGGTAAATGTCTCCCGTCCATTCGTAAAGGTATGAATATCGAGGTTCTTAGACCATCCGTCTGCGAGGTGATCGATTTGATCATGAGCGCGAATTAAAGCCTTGCTGAATTTGCGTTGAACCTTAGGTTGACTGGCTACGATCGCAATTCGCAGCCGTTGCGGTGGGAAAGGTGGCTGAGTCTGTGGCGGGGAATCGGCTTCGGAACTGCGATCGCCGCTCGGGGTCGGGGTTGGATTAAGCGCATCACCAGACCCAGCCTCCGGCGTGAGGATCTCGTCGGATTGGGTAACCGTTGGAGGCTCTGTAAATGCTTGAGCCGATGTCAGCGTGATATCCGTAGGGAGTCCCGCCACGACAGGAGCCGATGACAGATTTAAGGCATCATCCTTTGGCGAATACATCGCTGATGCCGTGAGGCGATTGGCGGACGTTGAACCATTACGAACGTCCGATTCCGTCGCGATGAGACTATCCGCACCGAGGGGGATTTCAAACCAAAAGGTTGATCCGCTATGCAATGCACTATCAACGCCGATCGTGCCCTGCATCAGAGTTACGATCTGCTTGCAGATAGCCAGCCCTAGTCCTGTGCCGCCATGACGGCGAGTGGTCGAAGCATCGACTTGGGAAAACGACTGAAACAGCTTGTGACAATCTTCGGGAGCAATCCCGACGCCAGTATCGCGAATCGCGAACCGGATGTTAATCGAATTCAGATCATGACGATATGAAGCGTGATCCAGGGTGGAGAAGGCTTCAATGGGTGTGATTTCCACCGTAACCGACCCTGCCGCCGTAAATTTAATTGCGTTACCGATAAGGTTCAGTAAAATTTGGCGAATCCGAACCGGATCTCCGATCAGGGTGTTCGGCAAACGATCGTCGATCGCAACCTGGAACTGGAGGTGCTTCTTTTGCAGTAATCCCTGCATTAAAAGTCCGATATCGGTGATGGTGTCCTTCAGGGAAAAGGCGATCGCTTCCAGCTCCATTTGTCCCGCTTCCAGCTTCGAGAAGTCCAGAATGTCGTTAATAATGCAAAGCAAGTTTTCGCCGCTACTTTTCAGCGTGCGAATAAATTCCCGCTGACTGGAATTGAGTGGTGTGGAATTCAGCAGATCCGTCATCCCGATGACACCATTCATCGGCGTTCGGATTTCATGGCTCATATTGGCCAAAAAACGCCCTTTTGCCTGGGTGGCCGCCTCCGCTGCTTTCAAGGCGGTGCGCAATTCTGCGGTACGGATGTGAACCTGTTGTTCTAGGTTTTGAGAATAAATTTCGAGGGTTTTTGAATATTCAACGAGCTGGGTATTGGCTTCCGAAAGCTGATCGCGTTGGTAGCGATTTGCAGCGATAAAAGCCGTAATCACGAGCGCCAAAGCGGGCGAAAATACGGGGATGATGACACCGGCGTACACGGCTCCGGCTGCGATCGCAAAAAGAATGCAGCAGCCGATCGTACTGCCGAACACAACTCGCCAAAAATGCAGCGTGCGGACTTGTCCAGGACTGCGATCGAACGAATAAAAGGTCACACTCGCTCCCACGATCGCCGTCAACCAAATCCAGGCATAGATCAGCGAATGAGGGAGCAATCGTAGCGGTAATCGAGTTCCTGTTGCGACGCTAACGAGATAACTAACCGCATTGGCATGAACCACAACGCCAGACATGAACTGCTGCTCTTGCCTCTTGGTGAATAACCATTTGGATTCATGGGGGGTGTTGAAGTTATCTTTGAGGCTCGGAGCGATCGCCCCAATTAAAACAATGCGATCGCGAAACAAGCTGGGATCGTACTGTCCCGCCAACACCTCAGACATCGAAATTGTATGGAAGCGATCGGCTTGACCACGATAGTCAAACGGAATTTGATAGCCGTCGATTTGGTCTACGGTTTTTGAGTGATAGTAGCCCCGATCGGCATCAAGGGGCGTAAATTCGACAGCACCCAAGCCAACTTTTAACGTCTCAGGATCTAAGACCTCGGGTTTTATCTCGTAACGTTCCGCTAGATAGCGTTCTGCCAGTAGCAAAGCCAGGGAACTGCGAAACCCTTCGTCACCGGAGGCTTTCCAACTCAACATCAGGCGACGTATACGTAGATCGGCATCAACTGGCAGATTCGCAAAACCCACCCGATCCTGCGCTTTGAGCATGGGAGGAGGCGCGACGATCTTAGATTGATTCGTCGCGAGACGATCAATGCCATACAGGGATTCCATCGCTCCCATGAACTGATGGAGTTCCTGAAAATCAGCCTGATTGCCGACAGAAATGTCACGAAAAATATCGAGACCCACCGCGATCGGCTCCGCCGCATCAAGACGCTTGAGCAGATCGACCAAAATTTGATCCGACAACGGCCATGAAAGATCGACAATATCAGACTCATCGGCATAGACAATCACGATGGAATCGTCTACCGGTGCTTGTGGCCGCATTCGTAACAGCGTATCGCTGACCGACCAGTCCACATCTCGCAAAAGACCCAACGGTTGCAGTGCGCAGACACTCATTGCAATGATCGGGATCGTCGAGATAATCGAGCCATACTGTCGAAAACACTGGCAAATATATTGACAATATTGTCGCAACACCCAGAATGTAATCCTCCTTACATCAGAATCGATTCACACAATTAGTTTGTGGTTTGCAGTATCCAGATTGTTGCCTAAGTAGCCCCAGAACATAAAAGTAGACTTCGCTAAAGTAGACTTCGTTTCCGTAGAGCCATCGTTGGGCTTTCGCCTCAGAAAATAGCGCTAAAGCGCAACAACGATTATTGATCTTGGGCTACTTAGCCGATTTTAAGGAGGGGATAACACCAACCACTGCCTACAACATGGCGCAGTGGTGAGGGGTCATAATTCGCCTATATTTCTGGCGATATAACTCCAGCCAGTTCAAGCAGCTCACTCCAGGGTTTATTTAAGCGATCGTCTTCAGGATAGGCTTGACGCGCGGTTGCCAATACGTCGATCGCCTCATACCAAAGATTTGAATGTCGGTAAAACTCAACACGGGACAGGATCTCAGGCACAGAATCCACACCAAGACTCAGATCGGCCACGCTTGGACGTGCAGAACTGAGAGGCGTCTCGACAACACGCTGAACTTGCCCTTCTACGATCGGATTATTCGGATCAATATTGCCAGAACACAGCACCTCCAGAAACCAGCGATAGGACTGTAGCGGAACAAGCTCTACATCGGGCGGCAAATTGATCGTAACGACGCCACCCTCTTCCGGCAAGGCGATCGCGTCCGCACGATAGCGAACACGTCCCTCCATATCTTGCAGCGTAAAGACTGCATATTTAGCATCGCTAGGAGACACCAAAACTCGGAATTTCGGCTGTGCTTCTTGGGTTTGCGCTAACCGAAAATCTTGAGGCGAAAAGGCGAAAAGCGAAGCCGTCTGCTCGGCCTCAAAACTGTAGCAGCCCTCACCGCGCGTCCCACCGCCAGGAGAATCGAGATCACCGTCCGGATCAACTGGAGGATCAAACGCAGCCCTGACCTGCGCAACCGCAGGAAAAGAAGCGAGTGCAGTAAGGACTAGCGAAGCAAGCAAAGAACGATAGCCAAACATTTGCAATAACTTTGACATAGCTATGGAGTATTCAACAATTATTCGAGCAAAAGGTCACTTATCTTTGACCTGTCTCCAAAACAGTTCAGGGTCTGTCGGAACATCGAGTTCATTTAGTCCACAATTATCCAAGCTGATTGCTAATGCTTGCTTTCTTTGTTTGCCAATTTGCCAAGCGTTCTAGCAATTGATTGATGCTCGAATATCAATTAGGATTGTCAAGTAGCAGAAGATTAATGTTTCAAGACCCGAGAGGCGTTAGGGACAGAGCGGCTGTCCAAATAAAGACTCTAAGCTTCACAAATTTCCTGAATACTTACCTCACGATAACACGCAAAATTTGATCACCTCTATCGCAATCTTATGATGCTTGAGAACATATCTCAAATCATTTAATCTTATCAACTCACATCAAGATATTTTTCGTGAATTTAGTCGTTACAAGGCCACGGAATTAGCCATCAAAAATACTCAAGGTTCATACAAAGCCAAAAAACATTCACTCATAAATACTGAGAGAAGCTGAGCGTTACACATTTGAGAGGTCGTGAAGGTTCAAGTCAGTAGGCGACATTACGGTTTTACCACCGTCGGTGTATCTGACTGGGTAACGTCTCCCAGGCTTGGGCAAGACTCCGCAGTTGCGATCGCCATTGAACATCGATCGACCAAACACGGCTGATTTTGAATCGATTCGTCCTCCTCGATCGGTGTTGCCCTTTGCCCAAACACCATCTCGCAACTGTAATCCTCAAAATTCGGCGTCATCGTCACCGGAATACCGAATTCCTGCGTAAAAAATTCCTGGGTCGGCACTTTGCAAATATTGACGCAGGCTCCGACGCAGTGGATCGCCTCCAGGTAACGACACTTTTTGATTTTGACGCAGCTCGCCTGTTCACGGGTCTCGCCGGTTTCATCCGTCACCGTCGTGGTTTCCACCTCGCACGCACCCACCAGCCAGACAAACATTTTCGTCGCAAACCAGGCGTTGAGTTCACAGACGAGCTGCGTCGGCGAAAAGGCCGCGCGGATGAACCACAACACCGGAGCGGGAACCAGCGATCGCAGCACCTTGCCGACGACGGCTTGCTGTTCCGTGGCCGATCGACCCCGCACGATCTTTTTCGAGAGATCGACAAACCCGTCGTAACCCGGTTTGTAGTGCTTGACGCCGATATTTCGCGCGATCACGTAGGAGAAAAGAGCGATAAAGCTACGCTCGATCGCGTTATCACGGTAGATCGTGGGTTCAGAAAGGGGGGCAGAATCTGGCATGGAGGTCAGGAATCACAGGGTTTGCAGGCGGGTTTGCAGGCGGGTTTACTCGCGAATGCGATCGAGCAGATCGTAAAACGGCTGCCAGTTATCGTCCTCGGTAATCGGCTCCCAAATCGCTTCGATTTCCGGGCGCAGGGGAACCACAAACGGATTGATTTTCAGGGTTTCGCCGATCGTCTCCAGCTCTTCGGTCGATCGCGTTTGCAAGATGCGGTGATAGATTGATCGCCACTCCTGCAACACATCGGCGGGATCGACACCGGGGAAAATTTGCGCCAGATCATCGCGCCACGCGGGCGAAAACTCGCGACGCAACTGCGCGAAAAAGTCGGGATAGTTCAGCTCGAAGCGCTCGAACAGTTCGACGGTGGTACGGACTAAATCGCGCCGATCGTCCTCGTCGAGATCGGTAAAGCCCAGCTTGCGCGAGAGTTCGCGCTCGTAGGCGGTGTAAAACGCCGTGTCGTAAGTGCCGATCGCCTCCTTCATTGCCTCGCGATCGATCACCATCCCCAGCGGCGTTTGCAGCATTTCGAGATTGAGTTTACAAATTCCCGGCTGGTTGCCATAGCTGTAGCGCCCGGAATAATCGAAGTAAGCGGCGGTAAATTTACGATCGTAGGTGGGAATAAACGCAAACGGGCCGTAATCGAAGCTTTCGCCCGTAATTGCCATATTGTCTGTATTCAGCACCGCATGACAGAAGCCCGCCGCCATCCACTGCGCCGCCAGTGCCGCCACCTTCTCGACCAGCTCGCCGTAAAACTGTACGTAGGCGGTTTCGGCGTTGACGCTGGGATCGGGGCTGAGTTTGATGTGGGGGTAGTAGGTGGCGATCGCATGATCGAGCAGACGAGCCACGAGGGGGGTCGTATCTTTGCCCGTCATTTTGAGGTAATTCAGCCGCTCGAAGGTTCCGAAGCGGATATGCGATCGGCTAAAGCGCACCATGACGCTCGATCGGGTCGGCGAGGGTTCATCGCCGCGCCACAGTTCTTCGCCGGTTTCGATCAGGCTCAAACAGCGCGATGTCCGCACCCCCATCCGGTGCAGCGTCTCCGAAGCCAGCACTTCGCGAACGCCTCCCTTCAGCGTCAGCCGTCCATCACCGCCACGCGAGTAGGGCGTTTTGCCGCTGCCCTTCGTCCCAAAATCGTAGAGTTCACCATCGATGCCGCGCACCTGTCCCGCCAAAAAGCCGCGCCCATCGCCCAGCATCGAGTTATACGACCCAAACTGATAGCCGTGGTAGCGCATCGCTAACAGCGGATGACCAAACCCGGCAAACTGCCCGAAGGCTTCGACGAACTGGGCATCGCTGACTTCAGCGGGATCGAGGCCGATCGTCCGCAACACAGCATCATTGCGAAAGCGCAGCTCGTGCCGAGGAAAGGTCGCCGCCATGACGGGATCGTAGTACTCATCGCCGAGGGAAGCAAACGCGGGTTCGTAGGGAAGTTCGAGCAGCGGATTCGTGGGGTTGAGTTTGGTGGGGGCGAGGTTGGCAGACACGGGATGGGTTGGGTAGGATTTAGCGGAGTGGGATGATTGCCAGAACCATGCGAGAACAATCCCGCGATGGGTGCAAGTTACACTTTAACAATCATGAGGTTGTTTTAGCTGTGGAATAACTGGACTTCGCTTCCATAACCTCAGTGACCGACGTATCGCGTTTCATTGATCCTGACGGAGCCTCATCCTTCGTCTGTTCCATACCGCATCGATAAGGAGAAGCATCATGGCTGACGATCGCGCGATCGAGCAACTCAAATCGGAATATCAGCGCTTTCAGGTCTACCTGCGCGACTGTATCAAAAAGTTTGAATGGGAAAGCTTTGAGGGAGCAGATCTGAGCGAGCTAGACTTCAGCGGGATCGATCTCTGTGGTGTCAATTTAGCTGGGGCGGATTTGCGCTACACCGACTTCAGCGGCAGTGATCTCAGCGATGCCAATCTGAGCCGTGCGGACTTAACCGAGGCGGACTTGTCCGAGGCGGATTTATCGGGGGCGAACTTGGTTGAGGCGAATCTAACCGAGGCGGATTTGGCGGAGGCGGATTTATCCGAGGCGGATCTGTTTGCGGCGAACCTAACCGAGGCGGATTTGTCCGAGGCGGATTTATCGGGGGCAAACTTGTCCAATGCCAAGTTAATCGAAGCGGATCTATCCGAGGCGGACTTGACGGAGGTAAAACTCGACGGCGCGGATCTGACCCATGCGGACTTTTCGGATGCGATCGGGGTTGAGCTGCCGGACGATGATGATGATGATGAGGAAGACGATGACAGCGATGAAGAAGAATAAGGTGGGGAGCGAGACCTTTGAGGTTTTGGAAACCTCAAAGGTCTTGGATCAGCCCGCGCATCAGTATCCGTGATGGTGGGCAATACCCTACAAAACTATTGCGCTAAGAACGTTACTTTTTCTGGGGTGAGCCGTTGCCGTTGCTGTCATTATTTGCCTGAAGCGATCGGCTCGGTGGACGCTCGGGCGCAAAAGCCGAATCCGGAATTTTCACATCCCCAAGGCTCACCTCTTCCAGATTCAGACTCCGAACACCACCGCGTTCGAGCTGATTGAGCAGCTTGGTTAACTGATTCCAAATCGCCAAGCCAATTCCGAGGGTCAGGGGAATTGCGATCGTCAAGGAAAACTTGGACGAGATGCCGAAAATTTGTAGCGACGAGGTGAGAAAACCGCAGCCGCCGATCGCGATGCCTATAATCGGAAAGCGAAGCTGATAGCCCTGGAGCTGCTGCAACCGTCGGCTCGATCGATCCTTAGACCACGCCTTTAACTCGCTCGTTAGCGTGATGTAAAACGCATAGCCCGAGGTCGAGGCAATAAACAGGAAAGCGGCGATCGCAAAAATAGGGGGACCGAAGTACATCGAAGTCTGACGCTGAAAAACGCGAGAATGTCTGACGCGAGAGCTTTAGATTTTGACACGGAACGGCAGCGCTTGCGAGAGATTAGCGAGGATTGTTAAAGGCGCTAACAGCAACCGAGGGCAACCAATCCGCCGCGATCGACGAGGCGCGTTTCGCGGAAAAGTTAACGATCGTACTGACCGCTTCGTCCCAAATGCGATCAGTTGTGATGTCGGCTTTGACCAGATCCCAGAGACGCTGCACCGGTTCCATTTGGAGGCGATCGTCTTCGGTCAGCGCGATCAACAATTGCTCGCGCAGGTAGCGACCCTCTTCGGACAGCAAGTATTGCAGCCCGAGGCGAGCCGTCGGCAAGAGATCGAAGTTGTCATCAACACGGGCAATTTGCAGGAGATTTTCCAGGCGATCCCACTGAAATTTGCCATCCTTGAACAGGATATCGAGCAGACGACGACGGAGCTGCGGCGACTCGCCCGTCAGCAAACGCTGGGCGATATAGGGATAGCCAATATCGACGATCTTAAAGTTGGGATCGATACTCAGGGCTAACCCTTCTTGGGTGACCACCGATCGGATAATTAAAGCAAACTTAGCCGGAACCCGGAACGGGTAATCGAACATCAGCTCCGAGAAGCGATCGGTCACGGTTTTGATGTTAAATTCGCCGACTTTTTTGCCGAGCATGTCGCCGAGGACATCTTCTAGAGCCGGGACGATCGGGGTGATATCAGTTCCTGGCGCGAGAAACCCGAGCTGCACGAAATCCAGCGCTAGATCGGTGTAATCCTTATTGACGAGGTGAACCAGCGCATCGACGAGCGTTTCTTTCATCGACTCATCAAGCTGATCCATCATCCCGAAGTCGATATAGGCCATTTCGTTATTGGCCGTGGCGAATAGGTTTCCAGGGTGGGGATCGGCATGGAAAAAGCCGAATTCGAGCAGTTGCTGTAAACCGCTTGTGACGCCAATTTCAACGATCGCACGGGGATCGATGCCCGCATCGTCAAGCCGATCCATTTCCGTTAGCTTGTAGCCGTTGATCCATTCCAGGGTCAGGACTCGGCGGCTGGTGTAGCGCCAAAAAATACGCGGGACTTTAACAGTGGGGGTTTGACGGAAATTTTCGGCAAACTGTTCGGCGTTGCGGCCTTCATTTTCGTAGTCAATTTCTTCAAACAGCTTCGTGCCAAACTCATCGACCACAAGCTGAAGATCATGACCGAGGTTGAGCGGCAGGTAAGGCGAAAGGAGTCCGGCTCCGAGGCGAATCAGGAATAAATCCAGAGTCAGGGTCGGGATGAGATTGGGACGCTGAATTTTTAAGGCGACTTCTTCGCCGCTAAAAAGGCGAGCGCGGTAAACCTGGGCAAGGCTGGCCGCTGCGATCGGATCTGGCGTTAGCTCGGCAAAAATTTCGCTAGCCGTTAAATCGAGATCCTCTTCGAGAGTCTGAAAGGCGATTTCGTTGCTAAAGGCGGGAAGCTGATCTTGAAGCGTGATCAGCTCGTTGAGATAGGCTTGGCGAATTAAATCCGGGCGGGTGGAGAGCGCCTGACCGACTTTAATAAAAGTTGGTCCCAAATTGGTTAGAGCGTCGCGCACCTGAGTCGCACGTATCGGAACATTCTGTTCTTCTCGACCCAACCAGCGATCGAACAACATACCAAACAGAAAACGCAGCAGCATGATCACCACTTCGAGGCTGCGCCAAAGCACTTGCCAAGGGCGACGCCAATAGTAGCGGGCGATCGTTTCACTGTCGTAGCGGGTCAGTTCCGAAAGCGGATGGGAATTCACGCGAGTTTACGTCTCTGGTGCGAATTGAAGGACTGAAATGCTCGTAACCTTGTCGATAAAGCGTGGCACGCTTACCTAGAAATGTGACACATTCGTCTCTAAAGTATACAAAACTACAGAATATCTACCGCCTTATGGAAGCAATCCCGGCGTTTGATCGAGCGAAGCAAGGGTCACTTTTTCCGTTCAAACATAGCAGCAACTTACCTTTTTGACCTTCTTTCATGACTGCAAAACTCGCTCAAATTACCGATACCCATCTGTTGACCGATCGCGAAGCCACCATGCGCGGTGTCGCCACCTGGTATAGCCTGCGTCGCGTTCTCGCGTGCGTGGCAGAGAAGCAACCCGACGCGATCATCCTAACGGGCGACCTGGCGCACAATGGCGACCCCGAAGCCTATGATCAGCTCTACGATTTGGTCTCAGCCCTGAACATTCCGGCCTATTGGCTGCCAGGAAATCACGATCGCCCGGATATCGCTCGCGATCGGCTCAGTCGTTCGCCTTTTGTCACCGCCGATCAGGTCGAAATTGGCGGCTGGAACCTGATTTTGCTGGATTCGACCCTGGCCACGGCGATCTATGGCGAAGGTGAAATCAGCTCTGATCGCCTACAGCGCCTGCGCACACAACTAGACGCGACCGATCGCCCGACCGCGATCGCCCTGCATCATCATCCGATCCCGATGAACATTGACTGGCTCGACACGATCGGCGTCACCAATGCCAGCGAGTTTCTCGCGCACTTGGATCAATCCGCGCCATCAGCATCAGCGGGACACGCCAAAAATAACCCCGTCAAACTGGTGATGTTCGGACATACTCACCTGGAATTTACAGGCGATTGTCACGGCATCCAGTTTTACGGCACACCCTCCACCTGCACCCAAGTACTGCGCGACGACGCCACCGACACAGACAAACTCCCCGGCTTTCGCTGGATCGAACTCCATCCCGACGGTTCCCATCACAGCCAGGTGATTCGCGTCCCCCAAACTCGCCCGCCAGCGGCAAACTTCGCCCCAACCTCCACGTCGTGCTGAGATCGCGAACCACGATCGCCGCGTTCAGCCTCGGGGGTTTACTATTGCTGACGCTGTGGCTAGAGCTATCGGTCGGTTCGGTTCGCATTCCTCTTGGCGAGATGTGGACCATTTTGCTCGGCGGTGAACCGACCAATGCCGCCTGGAAAACGATCGTTTTTTCCTTTCGTTTGCCCAAAGCGCTAACGGCGATCGCGACCGGGATTGCTCTGCCGATCGCGGGGCTGCAAATGCAAACGCTGTTCGGGAATCCACTGGCGGGACCGTTTGTGTTGGGGATTGGCTCTGGTGCGAGTTTGGGCGTGGCGATCGTGGTTTTGGTTGGCGGGGTGTGGGCGGGAAGTTGGGGGCGAGTGGGAGCGGCGAGCCTGGGGGCGGCGCTGGTGTTGGGACTGGTGGCGATCGTGGCGCAACGTATCCGCAGTCGTGAAACGTTGCTATTACTCGGGCTGATGTTTGGCTATGCGACCAATGCGATCGTCACGATTTTGCTGCACTTTAGCAATCCGGATCGGATTCAGGCGTACTTGATTTGGACGTTTGGCAGCTTTAGCGGAGTGACCTGGGATCGCCTGGGCGTGTTGGGTGTCGCGGTCATGATCGGGACGATCGCGGCCTGCGCTTTGGCGAATCCGCTTAATTTATTGCTGTTGGGCGAAACGGCAGCACGGAGTTTGGGTCTCTCGGTGCGGGCGATCTTTACCGGCACGATCGTCAGCACGGCGATCTTGGTGGGAGCCGTGACGGCATTTTGCGGGCCGATCGCCTTTCTCGGAATTGCCGTGCCGCACCTGAGCCGCAGCCTGCTACGCACGTCGGATGTACGCAAACTGATCCCGACGGTGGCACTGCTGGGCGCAACGCTGGCGTTGCTGTCAGATTGGCTGGCGCAGTTACCGGGATTGGCGGTGGTGTTGCCGCTGAATGCGGTGACGGCGATTTTAGGAACGCCGATCGTGGTTCATGCGATTTTGCGGCGATCGCGCCTGCAATCGTAATGTCCAAAATCGCTCCAGAGTCACCACAAACAAAACGGGACACGGAGCGAGACCTTTGAGGTTTTGGAAACCTCGAAGGTCTAGACTCACGGTTGATTCTCTTGACCGACTTAACTCGAACTCAAGTTAACGCTGAAACAGAACAAACCCAGCCACAACGAGAACGAAATAGCCGAAGCCAGTTTGCAGATGTCGCGCGTCAATTTTTTGGTTGAGCCACGCTCCGGCGATCGTGCCGCAACTGGCCGCTAGGGTAAAACTCGCCAGCAATTTCCAGTCCAGTTCAACTTGGCCAAGATAGCCCAGGAAGCCGCTCGCGGAGTTGAGCGTAATGATGACCAGAGACGTACCGATCGCCTCTTTCATCGGCAAGCCGCCCAGCAATACCAGAGCGGGAATAATCAAAAAACCGCCGCCAACCCCGACAAAGCCGGTCAAAACGCCGACGCCTAGCCCTTGGAGCGGTACAGCAAGCATCGATCGCCAACGGTTTTGCTTGGGTTGTTGATCCAGGATTGGGTCAAGAGTTTGGTCAAGATCTGGGTCGGGATTTTGGCTTTGCTCTGCGATCGATAACGGCTCCGTCGGTGGCACGACTCGTCGCCCTTTGCGAATCGTGAGCAGGCTCGCCAGCACCATGATCACGCCAAAACACAGAATCTGAAAGCGCTCCGAGATGATCGGTAAACTCGCAAGCCGTGCGCCAAGATACGCACCCACCATCGCTGGAGGCGTAAAAATCGCGGCGATGCGTAAATTAACGTTACCGTTCAAGCCGTGGGGAATTGCACCGATCGCGCTGACGATACCGACAATGGCGAGGCTCATGGCGATCGCTGTTTTCGGTGCAAGGCCGATGACGTACATCAAAATGGGGACGGCTAAAATCGAGCCGCCGCCGCCGATCAGTCCGAGGCTAAGGCCAATGCCGACGGCGAGTACATGGCCGAGAATGAATCTGAACATGAATAGTTGTTACCGCGATCGTGTCTAGAAAAAAGATCTTTAGGGGTTTTTAGAAGTTTTTAGGAGTCAGAGGTCTTCGGAGGTTTCTAGGCGAAGAATTGTGGGTGAAACGAGATCCCGCTCTCGTGATTCTTCGGATCTTATTAGATCTTATTGGGTCACATTCAGTCACATTCGGTCGCGTTCAAACCTCACCACAACGCTCATTCGCGGGTACGGCTTCCATTATTTTTTGCGGATTGGGCAAATCTAGAGCATCCATAAACTCGATAAAAGCGGCACGATCTTTGCCGACGAAACGCGGGTTGTGTTGCTTTTCCTCGCCGATCGTCGAAACGCTGTGGCCGCGATAATCATGACCGGGATAGACCCAGGTTTCATCCGGCAACGTAAACAGCCGTGTGGTCACAGAATCGTAGAGCGTTCCCGAATCGCCGCTTTGAAAATCCGTCCGGCCACAGCCACGGATAAACAAGGCGTCCCCGGTGAGTAGGTGCGTCTGATTGACGAGAAAGGCCATATGGCTATCGGTATGGCCGTGGGTTTCGATCGCGGCGATCGTCGTGTCGCCGATCGCGATCGTTTCGCCGCCATGAATGTATTGATCCGCACAGGCCACATTGGCATTCACCGGAACGATTGACGTGCAGCCCGTCCGTTCCCGAAGCAGGCCGCCGCCAGTGATATGGTCAGCATGAACGTGGGTTTCCACGCTATAGGCAAGCTGCAAGCCGAGTTCGTCGATCAGGGCTAGATCGCGATCGACCTGTTCGCGAACAGAATCGACCAGCACGGCTCGGCCACTTTGACGATCGCCGATCAGATAGGTGTACGTCCAGGTCTTGTAATCAAATAACTGACGAAATATCATGGCAGGTTTTTTACTTTGTTTAAACAATTATATTCTTATTTAGCGATATTTTTATAATTTCGGCCTGTTATGGATCGATCGTCCCAAAATTCACGCAAGTAGTAACACGCATTTTTGATATCGATTCCATAAATCTATCCGTACGGAATAGATTCGTATTTGAAGATTATGTAAAGCCCAACCGAAGGACGTAAATCTCAGAATTCACAGGTGATGAGTCATAAAGATAACGCCGTGGAAAGTAACGTCCATGTGCCGTGAAACTTTCCATTCCACATCCTCGCGTCACCCCACATCAACATCATGCGCTCTACATCAACTCTATTGCTCGGTTTTGCGTCTGCTGCCCTGAGCCTAAATATGGTTCAACCGGCCTATGGGTTCGAGTTCGGCACCGATGGCATCCGATTTGAAACAGAAACTCGCCTTGATCTGACGTTTAACGAAAGTCACGGCAAGTATATTTCTAAGCTGGCGCTGTTCAGCGTGGATGACGGTATTGCGAGCTGGGTGCAGGATCTCTTTGCAGAGGTCAAGACTTCAGATCATTCGTCTGCCAATGGCTGGCTGGGAACCTGCGGAAATACGGTTCTAGCCGGGGAAAGCGGTCTCTGTTCCACATCGGCGCTCTTAGCGGCGGGACAAACCTATACGTTTGGTTTAACGAGCGGCAATACAACCGTATTTTCGACCAGCAGCCTCAATATGAATGACCGACAGCAGGCTGTGTTTGGCTCCTTCGGTTCGGAGGGCATAGACGGAACTCGCTTCGATCTGGCCTTCGATTTTCAATCCTCTGATCCCTATACCGAAGAGGGCAGCCGCATTTCGTTCGAGGATCAAACAGGTTCGGGGAGCGATCGCGATTACCAAGATTTCAGCTTTACAGCGCAAGCGACAAGCAGTCCTTCAGAGTCATCGACCAGTGTGCCGGAACCGGCATCGGTGCTGGGTCTTGTGGCACTCTCCGGCGTGATGCTGCGCCGTCGCCGCGATCGTCACGCTAGCTAGGGCGATAAACAGTTCGTAGCGTCAGCGTCTCATCGGCTCCAGCGGACAAGATGCCCGCGCTACGAATGCCCGAGCCTAACTATTCTGGGTATATTTCTCTCGAAAATTGCAGAGAACATCGTAGAACATGGGGTGTTTAGCGTGTTTCGTTGGCGATCGTTACTCAATCTTCTCTTTAAATCAGAATGCAATCTCTGTCGTCGTGACAGTCTCGCGCCGATTTGCGATCGCTGCCAAACTAAACTCGATGGCTTGCAACACCGTAACCGTGAACGCCTGTGGCGCTTGTCTTTGCCCGTCTGGGTTTGGGGACAGTATCGCGATGAGCTAAAACAGGCGATCACAATGATGAAATATAACAATCGTCCCCAAATTGGCGACCATCTTGGGGAGTGTCTCGGGCGTATGTGGCTGCAACAGGCGAAAGCAGAACGTCTCAAGCATCCGCCGATCGCGGTGGTTCCGTTGCCGATGCATGTCAAAAAACGACGCGATCGCGGGTTTGATCAAGCCGAAGCGATCGCCCAGGGTTTTTGTCGCGTCACGGGTTTGCCGCTCGTTGCTCAGGGTTTACAGCGCGTTCGCCCCACCCAGGCGCTGTTCGATTTGTCTCCCAACGAACGTCAGCTTGAACTCGATCGCGCGTTACAGGTTGGGGCAGCACGCGCGGAACTGAAGCGGCTCGATCGCACCATTTTATTGGTCGATGATATTTTCACGACGGGCGCAACGGCTCGGGCGGGCGCGATGGCGCTGCGATCGGCGGGCTTCTCGGTATATGGTTTAGCCGCGATCGCCACAACTGCACGCTAAGGTGCGGACTATTTCAATGATGAATCATTAGACCTCTTGCATGAATCGCCCTCATCCCCCAGTCCCTTCTCCCAAGCAGGGAGAAGGGGAGCCAAATCAAAAATATTGCCTTTCAAAGTCTCTCTCCCTCTCTGGGCTACCGTGTATACACATCTCTGGTTCACCCGAAACCGGATTCGACCCTCTCCCTAAATCCCTCTCCCTCACGAGGGCGAGGGACTTTGAAATCCTTAGTTTTATGTCTACTCCCCTTCTCCCTTGTAAGGGAGAAGGGGCTGGGGGATGAGGGTCAACGACGATTTAACGGTTCAAGTGAGTTATGTATACACCGTAGCCCTCTCTGGGAGAGGGATTTAGGGAGAGGGGATGATATTCGTGCAAGAGGTCTATTAAATGGTCAGGGCAAACGCATAACGGATACATATTCGTGGGTTAATCGTGGTGGGCACTGCCCACCCTACTTGGATCGCTTATCCCGAACTCACGTTAACTTTTGTCCCGGTACTGAGAGGCGCGACATAAAAAACACAGCAAAAAAAGAGACTCTGAACACTCTCAAAGCCTCTTCATTTCATCGTTGTTAAAGTAACTTGACGTATTTTAAAGTTTGAACAAACTCATTTTGAACACGTTCTTACTTCTCGTCATGACCCGCAATACCCTTTTTCGGAGACAGTAGCATCGTCATGCTGCGGCCTTCTCGTTTCGGGCGCTGCTGTAAATCTGCAATCTCGTTGAGATCCGTGGCTAGACGCTGAAGCAAACGCGCCGCTAGGTCAGTATGCTGGATTTCACGACCCCGGAACATCACCGTGGCCTTGACTTTGTCACCGGCTTTGATGAAGCGAGTTGCGTGCTTGAGGCGCACGTTGTAGTCGTGCTCCTCAATTTTGTAGCGCATTTTGACTTCTTTGAGTTCGGAAGAATGCTGCTTTTTCTTCGCTTCTTTCTTCTTTTTCTCTTCCTCAAACTTGAATTTGCCGTAATCCATGATGCGGCAAACAGGAGGATCGGCCTTGTCACTCACAAGAACGAGGTCGAGGTCTTTTTCTTCGGCTATTTCCAGTGCTTCCGCCGGAAGCATAATGCCGAGCTGTTCGCCTTCTGTGCCAATGACGCGAATCGTCGGATACCGAATTCGCTCATTAATTTGGGGTAGATTCTGTTGTCGTCTTCTGTTTCGGATTACAGGCATATATGCTTTATGAGAAATTGGCTTTAATGCGTGAGCGTTGCGGGAAGCGATCAATCACCGCAGTGCTGACGCACAGCACGTTTATTGCTATCTTACTCGCAATCTTTCGCAAGCGTGTCACCTCTTCATGGAAATTCTCGTTTCTGACAAACGTGTTTGCGGATCATGAGCCACAAACCAGTGCTGTGGTAGGGGTGTAACTCATGTCCGTCCAATAGAAATCAAGTCCCGACTCGTGATCACCTGATTCCTTTGACGTGCCGATCGCCCTGTGACCCCAATGCCTGATCTAACTGCTTCGATCGCCTCCACATCGTTACCTTGGCCTTACACCCAACGTAATTGGATTTGGCGTGGCTGGCGAGTTCGCTATGCGTTTACGGGGGATTCGCCGCAGCGCCACAATAATCGTCCGCCGATCGTCTGTATCCACGGCTTTGGCGCGGCGATCGGCCATTGGCGCAACAATCTTCCCGCCTGGGCGCAGGCTCATCGCTGTTACGCGATCGACCTGCCGGGGTTTGGCGCGTCTCAGAAGGCGTATGCGCCCTACACGATGACGCTCTGGGCGGAGATGGTGGGCGACTTTTTACGGGAGGTTGTGGGACAGGCGGCGATCGTGGTGGGTCACTCGATCGGTTCGCTGGTGAGTCTTGTCACGGTGGATCAGTTTCCGGACTGGGTTCGGGGCGTGGTGTTGGTGACGTTGCCCGATCCGTCGCTGCGAACGAAGGCGATACCTAAGCCGCTACGGAGCGCGATCGCGGCGATCGAGGGATCGGTGGGGCAGCGCTGGCTACTGCGACCGCTCCTGGCGTTTCTGCGTCATCCTAAGCGGCTCTATCCTTTTGCCAAGCTGGCCTATACCAATCCCGAGGCTGTGACGCCTGAACTGGTCGCAGTTTTTTCCGATCCGGCCTACGATCGCGATGCAATTCGAGCCTTGACAGCCTTGGTGCGTCAAGCCTCAAAACCGGATTACTGTCCTGATTTGGCCGCGATCCTTAAGCGATCGCGGCTGCCGATCTTGCTGGTGTGGGGGCGAGACGATCGCCTTGTCCCGCCCGGTCTAGCGCGTCCTACATCTTTTGCTCAGTACAGCGATCGGATCACGCTACACGAAATGGCTCCCGCCGGACACTGCCCCCACGATGAATGTCCCGATGCGTTCAATTCGCTCGTTTTAGACTGGATCGAAGCCCAGGGGCTTGCCGTTCTGTCTTAGAAGCGGCACAGATCGGTTGCCGATCCATTACACGATCGTGCTATTTTTCATCCCAGTCCGTTGTCAGGTGTTTCGTCAAAACTCTGACCCGGATTGCCTCGTTGCCAGAACTCTCGCCATCGTCTACGGGCGGTGCTGGTGCGTAACTATCCCGATTTACCTTCAGCCCGACTGAAACGTTTGATCGCTCGTCATTCCGATTGAAACGGCGGCGATCGTAGGAGATATGACTGTGAAATTTATTGCATCGTTCGTTGCGACGCTGGCAGGCGCTTACCTGCCTGTGTCAGCGTGGGGTATTGCTCATGCAGCTCCATTGGAAACGAATCCCGCCAGGACTTCGATCGCCTCGATTCGCCTCGATAACGATTCCCCAGATCCGGCTTTTGCGACGCTTCCAAGCTCGGACGGTCTGTCCCAGGTCAAAGATGCAGCCGCCGAAGCGACCGAACTCCAGGCGCAATCATCGCCCGCAACGGTGGAATACATCGAACTGACAACCGATGGCAATCGCGTCTTGATTCGTACCGATCGCCGCGTTGACGATTACGACACCTATTGGGATCGATCGAGCCTTGCCTACGCGATCACCATTCCCAATGCTCGCTTTGGCCCCAACGTCACACTTCCCGATGCTAGCAGCAGCAGCGCGATTCAATGGGTGAACGCCGAACAGGACGCCTACGGCAACATCACCATTTACGTGATGCCCTCGCCACAGGTCTCGGTGCGTGGCGTCAATGAACCCAGCACGCAGATGCTGGCCGTTGAGTTACAGCCCTACGGCGTGAATAACTCCGATGGGGTCGGTAATGCGAGCAACAGCGGTAGCGGTAGCCTTGACTGGTCATCGTTGAATAATTTGCCGGAGATCTCGAATGGTCGCGTTGTGGTTGTGCTTGATCCGGGTCATGGTGGCCCCGATCCCGGCGCGGTGGGTATTGGCGGCCTGAGTGAAATCGATATCGTCGATCCGGTTGCCAATCGTGTGGCGGAGTTGCTGCGAGAAAGCGGTGTCGAACCCATCTTGACTCGTACCGGCAATTACGACCTCGATCTTGACCCACGGGTGGACTTAGCCAATCGGGTTCAGGCCAACCTGTTTGTCAGCATCCATGCCAACGCGATTAGCATGAGTCGTCCCGATGTCAATGGTATCGAGACGTACTATTTTCAATCGGGCGATCGACTGGCGGAAACCATTCACGCAAGTTTGATCGATGCGACGGGTAGCAACGATCGGGGTGTGCGAACAGCGCGATTCTACGTGTTGCGCTACACCGATATGCCTGCGGTACTGCTCGAACTGGGTTTTGTGACGGGTGATCAAGACGCACCACGTTTGCGCAATCCGGACTATCAAGAAACCCTGGCGCGTAGCATTGCCCGTGGCATTCTTGAATATATCGATCGCTATTGCCCTGGTCCATACTGTGAACCCTAGACTGGATGTAGCCATAACGACCTAGCAACTTAACTCTCGCATTTCCAGGCGATCGTCCCCTCCGTCCTTCGCTTCGACGGCAGGTTGGTACACGTTGCTCTACGATTGCGAGAGTGGAGGTCTCGCCTCCTCCCTTCGCTCTCCCTCGCACACGTCACCCTTAGCCCTCATGATTGCGAATGACCCCCAACCACCAACCGATTGGCATTTTCGATAGCGGCGTCGGCGGCCTCACCGTCCTGCGTGAGTTCGATCGCGCCTTGCCTAACGAATCGGTTTTATATTTCGGTGATACGGCTCGCTTGCCCTACGGCTCACGCACGGCGACAGAAATCATCGATTTTGTCCGCGACATCCTGGATTGGATGGCCGATCGCGGCGTCAAAATGGCGCTAATGGCCTGCAATACCAGCTCTGCCCTTGCGCTCGATATTGTCCGCGCTGAATACGATTTTCCGATTCTCGGCTTGATTTTTCCCGGCGCACGAGCCGCCGTGAAAGCGGGTCAGCGAATCGGCGTGATCGCAACTTCGGCCACGGCCAATAGTGGTGCTTATGGTGACGCCATGCGCGAGATCGACCCCAGCGTTGATGTTTGGGAAGTGGGCTGTCCAAAATTTGTGCCGATCATCGAAGGCGATCGCCTCCAGGATGCGGCCACTATTGTGACGGCGCGTGAGTATATCGAACCGCTACTTGATCGCAACATCGACACGCTGGTTTACGGCTGCACTCACTACCCGCACCTCGCCGAGATCATTCGCCCGATCGTGGGCGATCAGGTCACCCTGATCGACCCCGCCTCCCACTTGGTTCGCGCCACCTTACGCGAACTCGATCTCCTGGGTTTACGCGCCACAGGCTCACGGCAGGCGACCCAGTTTTACGTGAGTGGTGTACCGTCGCAATTCTCGGAGCTGTCAAGCCGCTGGCTAGGGTTCCGCCCTCAGGTTCATCGCGTCGCCTTTCCCAGCATGTCCAGCATGGTAGACGCTCACGCCGATCGCCCGTTGGTCAACGCTGAAGAGTAACCTCAAGATCTAGCCTCAAATTCTTATAATTCCGGAGTCACTGTCTATGAGTACCCTAGGCGATCAATTGAACCGCATGACGGGCAAAACGCGATTTGTCGTTTGCCGAATTGTCGTCAGTTTGCGGGGGGCTGAGATCACTCCTCTGCTCGGAACGCTGAATCGATCGGCGCGAATCGCGATCGAGCACGAGGGCGATCTAGACGTCATGGGCGAACAGATCGACACGATCGCCAATCAGCTCATCGATCTACAGCCCTACTGGCAGTCGGCTTGTAATGAAGGTGATGTGTTTTGGGATGAAGGCGAGGCGGGTGACTACGTTAACGAGTTGTTTGCAGACTCCGCACAACGCTACCAGGGAGATTTTGACTCGGGCTATACCGGCGACACTGGCGCGACGGACAACCCGCTCACACTGCCGGTCACCGACAATGTATTAGTCTCACTGACGATCGCCACGGAAGGCGAAGTCCCCGCACTCGAAACTGACCTAGCCGATCTTGATGCTCTAACCGATGGCCTCAAAGCCGTATCGACACTGCACTATCAAGAACGCCTACGCGCCGTCCAGGTTCATTTTGCACCCGCCAAATTCGGCGATCGCCTAACCGACGAACAGATGCTCTCGAACTACCCCGAACTGATTCCGCTTTAAGCCGGTGTGAGTGGCACAAAAAACATGTGCTGTTCATGCTCCTCAAATCAAGCTCATCAAAAAATACCCACTCTAGACGCTAGGGTGGGTATTTTTTTAAGTCTGGAATTGCAGAAGAATGCACAAAAACAAATTGTCATTCAGACATGCGGCAAATTCCAGAGCAAGAATTAAAATGGCAGGAATTTAGACCTGTACGGTCAACTGTGACTTAGTACAGATCTTCTTCTTTGTGGGTTTCGATCGTGCAGTCCGAAGTCGGATAGGCAACACAGGTCAGAACAAAGCCAGCTTCGATTTGGTCGTCATCGAGGAAGGATTGATCCGATTGATCAACGGTGCCGCTGGTGAGTTTACCAGCGCAGGTCGAACATGCGCCTGCACGGCAGGAGTAGGGCAGATCAACGCCTTGCTCTTCAGCAGCATCGAGGATGTACGTATCTTCGGCAACGTCGATCGTAACGTTGAGATTTTCAGCTTCGCTGACCAGGGTTACTTTGTATGTTTCGCTCATGTCATTTCCTCTCGTTATATAAAGATACCTAATGCATTGGTTGACGACAAGCTGACGCCAATCGAAGGGCAAAGGCTGCTTTTGCTCTCTGATAGTACGGGAAAAATCAAAGGATGCAACCCCCAAAATCGATAAAAAATCGACAAAATTAATTATAAATAATACTGATTTAATCTGGATTTACTTATCGTTGATCAGGCCGAGCGAATAGCCTTTGTATTTCGTCGTATTTGTCAAGTGTGGAATTGCTGTCACGGGCTAGTCCGATCAAACCGAGCGACGATCGCGCCGCCTTCGGTCTCGACCTGATGCCCCGATTTTTGCTTAACTCTCAGGATCAATGGGGTCTGAATCTCTGATGGAGGCTCCGGCTTGGGGCGCGATCGCTATACGCTGTAGTGTCGGCCTATGGTTGGCCGTGATGCACCAGGATGATCGTGAGGTGAGAGACCGCAAGATGAAGCAAATCCGTTGGGGATTGATTGGTACAGGCTTTACGGCGACACGACGAGCGGAGGCGATCGTCCGAGATCCAAAGGCGCAACTGGTGGCGATCGCCGGTCGTAATTTTGATCGAACGGCGGAATTTTGCCAAACCGCAATTTCCACAGCACAGCCCGCGCCCAACACCCCGCCGATCGCGATCGAACAGTGGCGATCGCTGCTGGATCGTGACGATATCGACGCGATCGCGGTCTGTACGATTCCGATCGATCACGCCGAACAAACCCACGCCATTCTGAGCCACGATAAACACGCGATCGTGGAATATCCCCTCGCGCTTGATCCGGCGATCGCTCGTGATTTGCTCGCCTTAGCACGATCGCGCGATCGTCTGCTCCATGTCGAGCATATCGAACTCCTCGGCGGCCTTCACCGCGCCAGCGTTGAGCATCTACCCAGCATCGGCACGCCCTACTACGCTCGCTACGTCACGCTGCTCCCGAAGCATCCTGCGCCGCGTCGTTGGAGCTATCATCACAGCGAATTTGGCTTTCCCTTTATTGGCGCACTATCGCGAGTCATGCGGATGATCGATCTGTTCGGGACGGTCGATCGAGTCTCCGCCTCGGTGCAATATTGGCCGGAATTCGAGCGAAGTGACGCGGGATATTACACAAGCTGCCTCTGTCGCGGAATGTTGGAATTTAGCAACGGTGTCACGGCAGATCTGATCTATGGCAAGGGCGATCGGATCTGGAAAACGCAAAATCAATTTGAGGTGTTGGGTGATGCCGGGGCGCTGGTGTTAGAGCATAATCAGGGCTGGTTAATCCGGGATAAAGAGCGGTGCGAGCTGCCGATCGGGGCGCGGCGCGGCATGTTTGCACGGGATACGGAAATGGTGACGGCGACGCTGCTCAACGGTACGCCGCTCTACGTGCAGCCGGAGCAAAGTCTGTATGCGCTCGAAGTGGCGGAGGCGTTACGACAGGCGGCACAGCAAGGTCTGTCGATTAAACTCGACCTCGAACCGCCGCAGACACTGACGGTTTGACTTTGCTCCAAAACAATTGCTCTGAAACGGTCGTTTCTCGATTGATGGCTTCCCGTTGAAGTTCAATTGATCGCAATCTCCTCCAGAGCCGCGATGAGCTGATCGAGCTGTGATCGCTCATGGGTCGCCATGACGGTTAACCGTAAACGACTTGTCGGGACGGTGGGCGGACGCACGGCGGAGACGAAAATACCGCGATCGCGCAACGCTTGACCATCCCGTAAAACCGTCGCCACATCCGAGACTTCCAAACATAAAATCGGCGAATCCGACGGCAAGAGGCGAAAGCGATCGGGGACGGACGCGGCTAACTGCGCGATCGCCGTGCGCACGTAGGCCACATTTTCGTGAAGCTTTGCCCGACGATCCGGCTCCGATCGGACAATCTCGATCGCCGCCAATGCTGCCCCTGTATCCGCAGGCGACAGCGCCGTTGTGTAAATCCAGCTCGGCGCACGATTCCGCAAAAAATCGATTAGCTTTGCCGACCCCGCCACATAGCCGCCCAAACTGCCCAGAGCCTTGCTCAAGGTTCCCATTTGGATTAGCTCACGATCGCCGCAGCCGAGATACTCCACACAGCCCGCCCCGCGATCGCCCAGAACGCCCGTCCCGTGAGCTTCATCAACCAGCACCATCCCGTCATAGAGTTCCGCCAGCTCCAAAATTTGCGGCAAGGGACACAGATCGCCATCCATGCTAAAGACGCTATCGGTGGCGATCACGAGACGACGAAAATCGGCGCGGTGCTGGTCGAGTAGGCAGGCTAAATCGATCGGGTCGGCGTGTTCGTAGTCCATCAGGGTTGCGCCCGCTGCGGCCACACCGAGGCGCAAGCAGGAATGGTTATAGCGATCGCCCAGCACGAGATCGCGGCTCCCGACGATCGCGGCGAGCGTGCCAATGTTGGCGAGGTAGCCGGAGCTGAACACGATCGCGTCGTCTGTGTGTTTCAAATCCGCGATCGCGCGTTCGAGTTGGCGATGAATGGGGCGATCGCCGCTGAGGAGGCGTGAGCCGGTGCTGCCGGTTCCGTGGGTTTCGATCGCCGCGATCGCCGCTTGTGCCACGCGTGGATCGGCAGCGAGGCCGAGATAGTCATTACTCGCAAAATTCAGCAGCGATCGTCCGTCCTGCTCGATCGTCGCACCGGGCGCACCGTCAAAGGTGGTCTCTTGGCGATACCATTTGGCTTTGTGAATGGCAGTGAGAGAGCGATCGATCCAGTCGTAGGCATTGGAGCTTGGCATAGCGGCGTCTGAGTCTGGAAATCGTTAGCGTACCGTTAATTACGCCCTATTTTTCCAGAATGCAAGCTATTTATCTCAGGCAATTCTGATTGATCAATCGAGGGAGGTCGCGCGATCAGGATTATCTAAAATTTGGATCAAAGCTTGCTATTTATTTAAAGATCTAAAGATTTTATTTTGATGTAAAAATTCATTCGGATAAATATCAAAAGATGCGGCTCAAATCCTCGAAATTTTCTATCTCATATTATCTAAATATGGCCTAATATTATTGACTCACCTTGTTAATCCTTGCAAAATAAGGTGTGACATATTTCTTGGATCTATTGGTAGTGCTTGATACCAATGAATGCAATTCGGGATATGTCGTATATTTCTTCCAGAAGTGAGTGTCTTTAGGCATTGCCTAAGGTTGGGGAATAGTTATGAGTTTATTAAGACCAGATCGCCCTACTCTCTCTGACGGAGATGCGAGTAACGATGCTGTTTCGCCGCCACCTATCGACGATGCGGGAAACAGTGTAACTGGAACTATTCTCGCGATCGATGATAATCCGACAAACTTGAAAATCGTTGTTGAGTTTCTGCGCGATCGCGGCTTTAAGGTTTTGATTGCTTCGTCTGGCACCAGCGGTATCGAACGCGCTCGAAAAGTTCATCCCGATCTGATCTTGCTCGACGTTATGATGCCCGATATCGATGGATTTGAGACCTGCCAACGCCTCAAGGCTGACCGCGAAACGCAAAACATTCCGGTGATCTTCATGACCGCTCTTGCGGACGTAGAACATCGCGTAAAGGGGTTGACGGTCGGCGGCGTAGACTACATCACGAAACCCGTGCAAAGTGATGATGCTGTGGCTCGTATCAAGATCCATTTGCAACTACAACGGGAAATTCAGACCCGAACGAAGGCGGAGGGGGCTCTGACCGAACTCGCCACAAACTTGGAAAATCGGGTAGCTCAGCGTACTCAGGAATTATCCGATTCTATTGCCCAACTGAAACAGACTCAATTACAGCTCGTTCACGCCGAAAAGATGTCATCCCTGGGGCAGTTGGTGGCGGGAGTCGCTCATGAAATTAATAATCCGGTGAATTTCATTCATGGCAATTTAGGCATTGCGGTGGAGTATATCGAGGGGCTAGCGCAACTGGTTGATCTCGCGATCGCGGGAGCAGCGCCAGCCGAGATCCAAACCGTGGCGGAGGAGTTGGATTTTGATTTTATTCGCGAAGATTTAATCAAAGTCATGAGTTCGATGGAGATGGGAACCCATCGCATTCGCGATATCGTTTTGTCGCTACGCAATTTCTCACGACTCGATGAAGCGCAGCTCAAAGCTGTGGATCTTCATGATGGTCTTGACAGCACCCTGATTATTTTGAATGCACGCTTGAAGGGACGCCATAATCGGCTGGCGATCGAAGTGGATCGACAGTACGGTCAGTTGCCGCTGGTGGAATGCTACGCAGGGCCGCTCAATCAAGTGTTTATGAATATTCTCGCGAATGCGATCGATGCCCTCGATGAACGAGTCCCGCTAGAGAAACCGATCGAGGTTTGGACGCCACGCCTGACGGTGAAAACGGAAACCCTCGACCATAATCACGTGCGGGTAAGTATTACTGACAATGGATCGGGGATGGAACCGGAGCGCCAAAAGCAGATTTTTGAGACATTTTTTACGACGAAAGCCGTTGGCAAAGGTACGGGGCTGGGGCTGTCGATCGCTTGGGATGTGGTGGTTGAGCATCATGGGGGACGTTTGACCTGTCAGTCTGCTTTGGGGGTCGGGACGACGTTTGCGATCGATCTGCCGATCACGATGGATACTTCGATCGCGAAAACAACGGTGGTCTAAAGTCCGTCAGCCTATCGGGCGTTAAGCGGGCGTTAGGGATGATAATCAGCCAAAAAACGCGACAGTCCCACATCATCAAATTGACGAACGAGCGCTAGTAACTGCTCACAAAATGCCTGATACAGCGGGTTGCTGTCTCGCAGTCGGTTCGCCTCGACCTCGATCGCCAGTATGTCGCCGCGATCGATCAATTCCTGGAGATCTGCAAGCTCAGTGGCTGGGGGAATGATTAAATCCGCGTCCAACCCAACCCTGTCAGTGATCGGATTGGATTGGACTGATAGGAGCGTACTCAATGTTTCGGTCTGTTGCTCCTCGTAACACCAGTCCAGGTTTAAGTATTGGTGGAGGCTCGCGAGCAAGTCTTCAAAGTTGAGGGGTTTTGGGAGAAAGTCCTGAGCCCCAAGGCTGAACGATTCCTGGCGGTCGAAGTCATAGACACTGGCGGACGAGACGATGATCGGTGTGGTGGCAAACGTCGGGAGCTGGCGCAATTGCTGAATGAGCGTTAGGCCGTCCATTTCTGGCATGGCAATATCGGTCAAAATTAAGTCGGGCGGCTGGGCGATCGCCTGTTCTAGAGCTTCGCGACCGTTGTACGCCACGTGTAGCTCGAATCCGAGCGGTTCTAGCAAGCTGCAAACCACCGCGTAGTTTTCCGCACGATCGTCAACCAGCAAAATCGTCCGACGATCGCCGTGGTAGCCGATGATTTCCTGGCGATCGCCAGTGGGCGAGATTGTCCCGCTCGGAGTCGTGATTAGGGGACAGGCAAGGTCAAACCAAAATCGACTGCCGCGCCCTAACTCACTTTCAACTTGAATTTGTCCACCCATTTTGGTGACAATTTTCTGACCGATCGCCAATCCCAAGCCCGTCCCTTGGGCGCGTTGCTGGTTAGAACCGGCCTGCTCAAACGGGTCAAAAATCTTGACCGTCTCCTCGGGAGTCATCCCCACGCCGGTATCGATCACCTCAAACCGTATGGTCGCGATCGGCGTCCCGTCATCCTCCTCGCTGGTGGACATTGATCGCACTTGTAGCGAAATCTCCCCGGTGTCGGTGAATTTCACGGCATTGCCTAACAGATTGAGCAATACTTGCCGCAACCGCTTACCATCGGCGATCGTCCAGGTCGGCACATCTGCATCGAGATTGAAGAAAAATCGTAATCCTTTTTGCTCCGCTCGCACCGCACACATTCGCGCCACATCATCAATACATTCCGATAGTGCTATCTCCGCCGGGTTGAGTTCGAGTCGCCGCGCCTCGATTTTGGACAAATCCAGCACGTCTTCGATCAGGGAGAGTAGGTGCTGCCCACACTGATAAATGGTTTGGGCATGATGCTTACGATCATCTGTACTTACGCGATCGTGCTGGAGAATCTGAGCGTAGCCGAGAATGCCGTTGAGCGGTGTTCGTAGCTCATGGCTCATATTGGCCAAAAATTCGCTCTTGGCCTGACTCGCGGCTTCGGCAGCCTGCCGCGCTTTTTGGGCGACTTGTTCGGCGGTAACCCGCAGGTTTGCCTCAAACGCGAGGGTCACCAGATCCCCGACGGCTCGCGCGAAGCTCATTTCTTCCGGCTCCCACGATCGTTCACCGCCGATGTGTTCCAGGCACAAAATGCCAAACGTATCGCCGTGTTTCTTAAGCGGTATATCCAACAAGGCTCCAATGCCGAAGGAGTCCAGATAGCCGTTGGTAAATTCGGAGGTGCGAGGGTCGGTATCGGCGACGGCGACGGCGATGATCTGCTCCGAGTAGATTGCCTCGAAGTAACGGGGATAATCGACCAGAAGCAGACTCAAGCCCGCAGAGTGAGTATCGTGATCGGCCTCGAATAGATTGAGACAGTCGAAGCGATCAGCGTCCGGATCGTCTTCCGAGCAACGTCGCCAAACACTACAGCGAGCAACCGTCAGGGTGTCGCACATTGTTTCGGTAATGCGCCGCAGCCCAATCTCTAAATTGCCCTCATGGAGATGCTCGCTCCGCGATAGCTCCGCCAAGATGCGGTTGTGGCGTTCGAGTAAAGCCGCGCGATCGGCCAGCATGGTTTGAGCGCGTGTCCGTTCGCGAACTTCCGTCTCCGCCGCGCACTTTGCGGCTTCGAGTTCTCCGGTGCGTGCTTGAATTCGATCCTCCAGTTCAGCATTAATCCGCGCGAGGCTGCGAGCATCTGCCGATCGCTCGGCCAAGATCCCCAATAATGACCAGGTCATCACCGCAAGGCAACCGAGAAACGATTGCGCCAGGATGGCTTTACTGGTGACTTGATCCGGCGAGAATGAGGCGGAAATCGTGATGCAGGCGGTGAGCGTGACGATCGCAACCAAGGTCGCCGTCAAGCGTGCGTCGCAGCGGAAGGCCAACCACACCACGATGGGAATCAGCACGTACTCTAAGGGTTGAGACTGTCCGAAGCTCAAAATGGTGATGAACAGGGCAATGGCGATCATGCCGCTCCCCTCGATCCATTGCCTGTAGCGTCCTCTTCGTAGGTAAAATCCTCGCTCGCTCCAAAGCATGAGGGGCGGGCCGATCGTGATTGCGCCGATGCTATTGGAAACCCACCAGTTACGAAAGATACTCTGAACTTCTGCCAGGGTATAACCGGCTGTCCCAAACGTCAGACCCGCGATCGCCGCATGGAGTCCGCTACCAATCGCCACGGCTACGACCAGGATGAGTACGTGTTCCGCTTTACTCAAGAGCTTTTCCGACCCTATCCGCTTCGCGGCTAGAGCGATGAACGTCACCTCGATCGCAATACCGAAGCTGAGCAACAATTGTTGAACTGGATTTAACTGGCTTTGCTGCGTCACGACAAAGATTAGATTGCCGATCGTGACCGCTGCAACCCAGTCCCAGCGGCGCTGAAAACCGACCCAGAGCGCGACTCCAGACGCAGGCCACACCACAGAAACCGAATCGACAAGACCGATATAGTACGACAGGAACGAACTGATGCAGTACAGCGCTGTGATGGCGATTGGCGTGCCGTAGCGATTCAACAGGGGAAAGACATAGGGTCGCATCAGCAAAAGTACGTGGAGATCAGATTTAAGATCACCCTAGCTTAGGGGGTTTGATCGTGTCTGCTTCTCGCGATCGCTAATTCCTCTACAATCGTTTGCGAGAGACTGGGGCGTTTTTCGCCTCTGTTGCTGCTGGAGACAGACCCATCAAACCTGGATCGAAGGAACCACGAACCACGGGTCTGAGATGGCTGCAATCATTACCGGTTAAATCCCCAGTGCAAGATCAGACCCGATCGATCAAGACCAGCTTGATCAAGACCCGATCGGCACCACGAGAGAGACCTGGGCTTGTGTCCAGAGACACCAGTCTTTACAATCCCAAAGCTGATCCTCGTTGACCCGATCGTCGGCGAACCCATGGATAATTTTCGAGACTATTACGGCATCCTCGGCATCCCGCAAACCGCGAGCGCCGCCGAGGTCAAACAAAGCTTTCGCCGCCTAGCGCGGCAATATCACCCGGATCTGAATCCCGGTGATAAGGTCGCGGAGGATAAATTTAAGCAAATCGGCGAGGCGTACGAAATCCTCTCCGATGAAGCTCGACGCGCCGAATACGATCGATTTGCGACCTATTGGCAGGTCAAAAATCAAAAACGACCGCTGCAAACGGTTAAAAAATGGACGCGATCGAAGCCACAAAACCCCACCGAAGTCCGCTTCGAGCAGTATGCCGACTTTAATAGCTTCCTCGATGATCTGCTAAACCGTAAAACCGTCCGCAATGTCGAACCGCCGCCGCCCGCCGGTTCACGGGTCGATCCCGATCGCGCCGATGCCTTCGAGCCACGCACCAGCAAAGCCGCCTACACCGTCTCGCAACAGGCACGACCCCGATCCGCACCACCGCGATCGGCTCGCCCCAAGCCTGCCCCGCCTCGCCCTTCAGCGTCTCCCAAACCGACACCGACACCGGGCGACATCGAAGCCCGCCTCACCGTCCCGCTCGATCGTGCCTTTAGCGGTGGCCGCGAACGGATTCGCCTGGAAGATGGGCGATCGCTCGATGTGAATATGCCCGCCGGTATCGTCAACGGTCAGCGTATTCGCCTCAGAGGTCAGGGACGCAATGGCGGTGATTTATTTCTAAAAATTACGGTGGCCGAGCATCCGTTTTTTAGCTTGGAGGGGGCGGATGTGTGCTGTCAGTTGCCGATCGCGCCGAGTGAGGCGGTGCTGGGCGGTGCGATTCCGGTGCCGACGTTGGAGGGAGCGGTGAAGATGCGTTTACCGGCGGGTGTGAAATCGGGGC
>JAABST010000048.1 GCA_011390275.1 Geitlerinema sp. S16 | reverse complement strand
CGGAAATTGCAGCGCAGCTTGATATCCCTCTGGGGACAGTCAAAACCTGGTCTCGCCAGGGATTGCTCAGTCTGCGGAAGCAACTTCAAACCTGGATGAGTTAATGCGAATCGTGGATGGAGGTGCGTATTCTCGATTCGATTCGGTTTCATCGCTGCTCCCGTAATGTGCAATTCAGCAATTTGCCATTTGCCATTTGCCACTTATATCGAAGATTGCTCATACAGCAATTCGCTATCAATCCGCCAGCAATCCGCCGTCCATCCAGCATCTCGGGCTTAAACCGCCTTCACACTCAATAATTCGCACCTAAACTGAACACTTGACTGTTATCGAGATTTGAATCGGGAGGATCACGCTCGTGTCACGGGAAGACTCGCAAGAACGCATGAATGAATTAGCAGCGGGCTATGTGCTTGGCAACCTCTCATCGGAAGAGGCCGAAATATTGCAACAGTATGTGAGTCAACACCCGGAGTTTGCCGTAGAGATCGATCAACTGTATGACATTCTCGGCGTGATCCCCTATGCCTTGGCCGAGGTCGATCTACCGATCGATTTACGCACTCAGTTATTAACGACTATTACCGATACCGAGCCGATCGCGGCCTCTCCGCACCCAGACGATTTGCGATCGATCGCTCAACCATCACCAACCTCAGAACAACCCTCACAACAGGCTCCACAACAGGCCGATGGGCGATCGGCGAAATTCCCTAGACCAACTCCATCCGCTCAATCAACAGGAACGTTGCGACACCGTCGATGGCTGGAGCGAGGGGCTGCCGCTGCCGCGATCGTCTTCGGGCTGATGAACTGGCAAATGTATCGCGATCTTGCCGTCACACGCACGGCACTGATCGAGGCTCGCAATCAGATTAGCGCCCTCGAAGCTGCCGCCGACGCACAGATTGCCGATAATATGCCCATTCTCCAGCCCGATGCTACATTGGCGAGCCTTTGGCAGTTCGATCGGCTGATCGAAGACCATCGCCAAGCGACCCAGAATACGAGCCATGGTAGCGCCTTCCAAACGTCCAAAATCCTCGAAATTGTGCAGCAATTTCAAGACGAGTTTGAGTTTGCGCCCACCTTGCCCGTCCTCAACAACCCTGGCGTACGGCTGATTAGTGGTTCCTTTTGCAAGCTTGGCAAGATTCCCGGCTTCCGCTTCAGCTATCAGACGGAGGACGGGCGCAAACTCTCGCTATACCAGGTCGGAACCCCTGGCGATCCGCTCATCTTACCGGGCGCAACCCAAGGGCGATTACATGTTCGACAAGCGGGAAAGCCGGAAATTATCCTGTGGTCACATGAGGGCTTTGATTATGCGCTGGTGGCCGAGATGCCACGGGGACAACTGGAGACGATCGGCTCGATCCGTTATCAGATGGTGTCCCGCTAGGGTTGCGTCGTGTAATGAGTTAGAAATCTTGGAGGGTTACAAAATCAAAAAAAGCGCAAAAAAGCGAAGCTGAGATCGGCTTCGCTTTGAGGTTGATCGGTTGATGTGGGAAACGGCGATCGCCAGGACTTAATCAACGATTAAATTTCATGCAGCGGGATGAAATACGACCCAAAACGAGGATCAATCATCACCGCCACCAGAGTGACATCGATTTCAGAGGCCGTATTAGAGACCGCCACGCGCCCAAACGACGAGCGAAATCGAGAACGAGAACATAGCCAGCATTCCAGCCCAGCCCAAGCTTAAAATATCCATGGATTTAAAATGCCAGAATCGATATAAATTTCACTAACAATCATAGGCCATGAGTTCACGTCAGATCTAGGGACTATCTTCAATTCAATATCTAGCGCTTATTCAGCAAGGGTTGCAGTTTCTAGCTTTTTTGTTGAGTCGGGCGTTCAACAGCTTCCCCGAGATTAGAACAGTCGCGCGACTAGGGGAGTTCGGAAATCTCTAGCGCGTCAGTATTCACCATCGTCTGCGCAGCACGTTCGGTAACGCCGCCGATGTAAACCGCGTAGGTTCCCGCACGCCAGTAACCGCTTTGGCCAACCTCGCCCCGCGAACAAAAGCGTTCGCCATCGTTATCCATGCTGATGACGAGTAGGGTTGTTTCTGGGGTTGCGTCGATCGGGTTGAAATTGAGATAGAAGAAGTCCTCTTCGAGGGTGACCATGACGGTTGGCTCGGCTGAAATGTAGCCGCAGTCAGTGGTGTGCTGGAGTGCCACCCGTTCGGGTAGCGCCACGCGGCGAGCTTCAAAGCCTGCGGCTAGGCTAAATGCCGAGGTTTCGCTTTGGGCGGACGTGGGAACTGTGGCGAAGAGCCCGATCGCGATCGGTAACGTCCAGCCCAGCCAGTGCAGCCATGATCGCCAGTCTAGCCCTGAGGACAGGGAAGATGCGGGAGTATTGGGACTCGGATAATTTGAATCATAGGTGTGTCGTTGCATGGTGGCCTCCTGGATCGAGAGCGATCGCCATGTCCTTTTACGCATCGGTCAAAGAGCTTGCACGATCGCCAACGTCTCTACGTATATTTTACGAAAAAACAGGACTGTAATGGGTGTCCTACACCTAAACGTGCCTCAAACTTAACCAAGTCGCGCACCAAAATAACCAAAATAATAGGAGGCCAGCGCTGGTTATGCACGGGGTCGTGATGCGAAGTCAGGGTGACAGGACTGACGCAGGCTAGACGTCCGACCAGCTTCGATCGCCAGCGTGACCCAAAATTTCGCTAGGATAATGTAACGAACTGTTACGTTACTGTTGCATTTTTTGAGCCGATCGCATGTCTTCCTCACCCAGTACCCCAACCTCATCTCGCCCCCATATCCTCGTTGTCGGCGCGGGGATTGGCGGCCTGACCGCCGCTGCTCTGCTCGCCAAGCGGGGATATCGCGTCAGCGCTTACGATTTGGCGATCGTGCCGGGGGGCTGTGCATCTACCTTTCAGCGTCGGGGTTTTACGTTTGACGTGGGCGCGACCCAGGTGGCGGGACTGGAACCGGGTGGCATTCATCACCGCATTTTTAGCGAGCTGGGGATCGAGCTGCCCGAGGCCACGCCCTGCGATCCGTCGTGTGCGGTGGTGCTTCCGGGTGAAACCGAGCCGGTTAGTATTTGGCGCGATCGGGATAAATGGCGGGCTGAACGTCAGCGCCAGTTTCCCGGCAGCGAACCGTTTTGGCGGCTGATGGAGACGATGTTCGAGGCGAGCTGGGCGTTTCAGTCGCGCGATCCCGTGTTGCCGCCGCGCGATTCCTGGGATCTATGGCAGTTAACCCAAGCGTTGCGCCTCGATACCCTGGTCACCGTGCCGTTTACCTTTGCGACGGTGGGGGATGTGTTGCGTTTGTTTGGCTTGGATAAACAGCAGCGTTTACGTACCTTTCTCGATTTACAGCTTAAGCTTTATTCCCAAGTAGACGCTGAAAACACCGCTTTTCTCTATGCGGCCACTGCCCTCGGCGTCTCGCAAACCCCGCAGGGTTTATACCATCTCCACGGCAGTATGCAGGTGTTGAGCGATCGTCTGGTGTCGGCGCTGGAATACCACGGCGGGACGCTGAAAATGCGTCATTCCGTAACGCAGCTCGCCACGGATTCCCAGCACGGCGATCGTGTGGTGTCGGCAACGATTCGTAATGTCAAAACCGGCGAAACCTTTACGGAGAGATACGATGCGGTGGTGGCAAACGTGACAGTACAAAATCTGGTGTCATTGCTCGAAGACTCCAGCGCGATCGATCCGACGACGATGAGACCGGTGTTACCGCGATCGATGCGCGGCTACCGTCAGCGCGTCGAAACCTTGCCGCCCGCCTCCGGAGCGTTCGTGATTTATCTCGGTGTGGACGCTGCCGCGATCCCCGACGGTTGCCCACCGCATCTGCAATTTCTCTACGATCCCGCCGAGCCGATCGCCGAAAATAACTCGCTGTTTGTCTCCGTCAGCCGTCCCGGCGACGGTCGCGCCCCCGACGGTCGCGCCACGATTATCGCGTCTTCGTTTACCGATACCGATCGCTGGTGGCATGACGACACCTACGCTGATCTCAAACAAAAATATACCGATACGGCGATCGCCCGTCTGTCGAGCTATTTCAACCTGACGCCCGAGACGATCGTCTACACCGAAGCCGCCACCCCGAAAACGTTCCAGACCTTTACCGGGCGCGATCGGGGAGTGGTCGGCGGCATCGGCCAGCGCGTCCCGACCTTTGGCCCCTTTGGTTTCGCGAACCGGACGCCGCTCCCCAATCTCTGGCTCGTCGGCGACTGCACCCATCCCGGCGAGGGTACGGCAGGGGTGAGCTATTCTGCGCTCACGGCGGTACGGCAGATAGAGCGCAGTTTTTGAAAATAAAATGACGGGGTTGGTGTGAAGGCGCAAGTCGATGTGACGATCGCCGAAATCGAACCGGAAACGCCAGAAAGTGTCCCCGAACCGGCTTCGGTGCTGGGTATACTGGCGATCGCAGGATCGGTCATCAGCCTACGCCGTCGTCACGCCTAATACGAAATCCGGTTCTGTATTAGAAAAATAAAGAGCGCCTATGAGCACTGAGCGGAGTCGAAGTGCGGTGTTCGCTCAGAGCGGCGATCTAAGTCTGTACACAGCCGGATTTCGTATAAGCCTGACTCTTTTAAAAGTACTCCAGCGAAATCAACGTCCTACCTTGTTTGAGGATTGTCTAGCCTGTCTGCAACCTAGGCCAGCAGTGAACAATTATGTTCTGGCAGTACTCTAAGACCAGGTAAAGCGATGTAAATAAATCGGAAACAAATCGAATCATGGACACCGAAAACAGCCTGAATTATTTACCCGGAATTCCCAAGCCATGACCTGAAAACAGAGGTTAAGAATTCGATCATTGCGTCACGTAACCTAGATCTTCCCCAGTCCATAGTCCGAACTCTCTGTTGTCATCACTTGGAAATTTCTTAGAGCAGTTCGCTATAGTGGCGTTAAGGCGCATCATGCGTTCAGGGGAGCATTATTTGCGAACGCTGGATCTGGATATTTTCCGTCCGATCGGTATTCGACGCTGAGACAACAGGGAACCTGCCATGACCTCCTCCCCCGTGGACGAACGCAATCGTATGCGAGATGACGCTCACGAGACGCAACGAAGTGACGTGATCCAAGATGATGCAGACAAAACAAAATCTGAACTGATCTCAGAGCTAGAACAGCTCCGAACCAAGATTGCACAGCTTGAAGGTCATGCGGCAGCAACCGCCAGCACTTCCAAGTCCGATGGGAGAGAATCGCCGTCGGAGGCTGATGATGATCCGACACTGCTTGACCCGGAGAGCCGCGCGGCAGACGCCCTCGCGACATCGTCCGAGTTTGGTCTACAACAGTCTCTTGATGAGCGCACGAATGCCTTACGCGAGGCCAACGATCAGCTTGTGGCTGAGATCGTTGAGCGCAGCATGGCGGAAAATGCCCTACGTAGCGCCAAAAATCAGCTCGAAACGCTGCTCGAAGCGGTTCCCGGCGTGGTCTCCTGGATTAGCTCTGATCTCTGCTATCTGGGGGTTAACCACCACCTTGCTAGACTTTTCGATGCGGAACCCGAGGAGTTTGTCAATCAAGATATTGGTTTTCTGGGAGCCGGAACGGAGTTTCGGGATTTTGTCCAAGCCTTTTTTGAATTTCCTACCCAGGAGGCGTCTCAGGAGGTGAAGGCGATCGTCAATGGCGAAACGCGGAATTTTCTGATCGTGGCGCAAAAGTTTGACAACGATCGCGCGGCTTTCACGATCGGGATTGATATCACCGATCGTCGTCGGGCTGAAAACGAACTGCTCTCGGCCAAAGACCAACTTCAGGCTATCCTCGAAGCTGTACCGGGGATGGTGTCGTGGATCGATCGCGACCTGCGCTACATCGGCGTTAACCGCCACCTGGCCGAAACCTTTAACCTACCGCTCGATTCCTTTAGCGGCCAAGATATCGGCTTTCTCAGCACGAGCGCGGTCTTTAAAGGCTTCCTCAACGAATTTTTTGCCGATGAAGAGGCGCAAGAAGCCCTCAAAGAAATTGACACCAAAGTCTACGGCGAGACCCGCAGCTATCTAATTGCCGCTCGAAAATACGATCGCGGCAACGCCACCTTCACCGTCGGCATCGACATCACCGAACAGCACCGCGCCCTGAGCGCCCTGCGCCAAGCCGAAACCAAATACCGCAACATTTTCGAGAACGCCGTTGAGGGGATCTTCCAAATCTCGCTCGATGGTCACTACCTCAGCGCCAACCCCGCCCTGGCTCGAATCTACGGCTATGAAACCCCCGAGGTCATGATCGCCAGCCTCAGCGGTTTCGAGCAGCAGCTCTACGTCAATCCGCGCCAGCGAGCCAAGGCGATCGATCAACTCCACCAAGAGGGGCAAATCGTCGGCTTCGAGCAACAAATTTATCGTCGCGACGGGACGACAACCTGGATCTCTGAAAATGCTCGTGTGGTGCGAGATGCTGACGGTAACGTCGAGTATTACGAGGGGACGGTCGAAGATATTACCGATCGTAAAACGGCTCAGGAAGCCCTCCAGCGTGCCAACGAAGAACTCGAAAGCCGCGTCGAAGAACGCACCGCCGCCCTGCGCCAATCCAACCAGCGCTTGATGCTCGAAGTCGGCGAACGTCAACGCATCGAAGCCGCCTTACGCAACTCCGAAGCCGAGCTTCGCGCCCTCTTTGCCGCCATGACCGACGTGATCACGGTCTTCGATGCCCAAGGCCACTACGTCAAAATCGTGACGACCAACTCGGAAACGCTCTATAGTCCAACCACCGATCGCCTCGGCAAAAGCGTCTACGAAATGTTCCCGCCTGCGAAAGCGAGCATCTTCGTGCGTCACATTCAACGCGCCCTCAACTCCGGCCAAACCGTCTCCCTCGAATATTCCCTTGAAATCCCCGAAGCGCCCGAGGGCGAGCGCGAAGTCTGGTTTGCGGCCAGTGTGTCGCCGATGCCGGATAACTGCGTGATTTGGGTCGCACGTAACGTGACGGAACGCAAGCGCGTTCTCGATGCATTGCAGGAAGCGGAGGAAAAATTCCGCAGTATTTTTGAAAATGCAGCGGAAGGGATTTTTCAGATCGCCCCCGATGGGACTTGCCTCAATGCCAATCCCGCGTTGATCGAGATGTATGGCTATGAGTCGTTTGCCGATCTGCAAGCCTCGGTGCGCGATATGGCGTCGGTGTATGTCGATCGCACCCACCATGAAGAGTCCTTGCGCTTATTAAATCAAGACAACTCGATCGCCAATTTCGAGTCCCAAGCCTATCGCAAGGACGGATCGATTATGTGGATTTCCGAGAATGCTCGGGCGGTGCGCGATCGATTGGGCTATCTGATGTACTACGAAGGTACGGTACAAGACATCACCAAACGCAAACGCGCCGAGGAAGCCCTACGCATCGAGCAAGAAAAATCCGAACGGCTTTTGCTCAACGTCTTGCCCAAGTCGATCGCGGAACGTCTCAAAGCGGACGAAACCCATATCGCCGATCGCTTCGAGGAAGCCACCATTCTGTTTGCTGACTTAGTTGATTTCACCACCCTGTCAGCTCAGATGCCACCGAACCAGCTCGTTGATGTCCTCAACGAGATCTTCTCGACCTTCGATCAGCTTGCCTTGGCCTATCGCCTCGAAAAAATCAAGACGATCGGCGATGCCTACATGGTCGCCGGAGGGATTCCCCAATCTATGCATGATCATGCTGAAGCGATGGCCGAGATGGCGCTCGAAATGCAGTGGGCGATCGCGCAAACCCTGGGCGAAAACGGCGAATCGTTCAAGCTTCGCATTGGTATCAACACCGGCCCGGTTGTAGCTGGGGTCATCGGCATTCGTAAGTTTACCTACGATCTGTGGGGCGATACGGTAAATCTCGCGAGCCGCATGGAATCTCATGGGCAGCCCGGTAGTATCCAGGTGACGGAGTCGTTTTATCAACGGGTCAAGGATCGTTATACCTTCGAGCCACGCGGTGCGATCGAGGTCAAAGGACGCGGCCTGATGCAAACCTACTGGCTCTGTGGACGGCGTTCTTGCGATTTCTAGATCATAATTTTAGATCACTTTTAGGCCACTCAATGTGACCTATTTTCAACCTGAGTTTGAGTCAAGAAAGCCGTTTTAAAGCGGTTTAAATTGGCTCTTGCTCACATCCTGTGACTCATCTCACATCCCAACACGAAGGTCTCTAGTAAGCTTAGGCATCTCTGAATCAACATCTAATCGCATCTAATCGCCGTGCTAGTTGCATCTCTTTATGATCGTCTGCTGGGAATGATTCTGGGTCTGGTTTCTTCTGCCGAACGAGTTGCTCAACCTGATACTGAAATCGCGATCGAAGATGTCCCACATTTGCAAACCTGGGTCGCGAGCGTCATTCGGCTGCACCATAAACTGCAAGATTCCCCCCAGGATCAATGGAGTCGGGGTCAACGGGATCTAATCGCCAAGGTCGTGGCCGAAACCTGGGGGAATAGAACTCGATCCAGCCTGGAGCGTATTTTTGCGCTGGTGATTGGGGTCTTTTGCTGGTGCGATCGAGATGAGATTTTGGCGATTTGGCGCGAGACGTTAAGTGCGGATTGCCCAGAGGAAACGCGGGCGGGAATTGATGTCTTTACGATCATGCTGCGTAGTTTCCTGCGTGAACCGCCAGGGCGTACGGTTTGGCTCCCCCTAAAACGCAAAACAACGATCGCCGCGCTTCGAGAGTTCTCGCCCCAGGCGCTGACCGAGCTGCAACTTACAAAATATTCGATGACCCGTCAGGATGGCGATCTCTTCTGGACGAGTACAGCGATCGCCTGTCAATTGCCGTGGTACAGCTCCGCGTGTAAATTAGCGCGGCGTCAGGCACAACCACCAGAGGCGATCGCCATTATCGGGGTGCTGCTCGGGGCGGCTTTTGGTTCGATCGCGTTTCAGGAAGATAAACGCGCCTTGAAACAGGTGGACGAAAACCAGCAGGCCGTGGCGATCACGATCGCTCCCCTATGGAAGCTCTTGACGGGCAGCGGAGAAGAGAGGGTTCTAGCAACGGTCTCGCTGACGGGTGTGCCTAATCGCTGAGTGGTTGATTAATCAGAGGGAGATGAATCGGTAAGCTGTGGCGCGATGCGATCGATGAAGTTCAGTAAGATTTGTTGATGCGGTTTACCGATCGGGCGGGTTTGTCCGGCGACATCAGAATAGCGATCGCCACGCCGCACATCGTCCGCTGTCCACAGCCCAAAATCCCAACCTTCCATCAGCGTCAAATCATCCAGCCCCACCGTCAGCGGCGCGTAAAACACATGACGCTTAATCCCCGCTTCTGTCCGACACTCGAACAGCGTCACGTGCGGCGCAGTGTAGCCGATTTCCTCTTCGAGTTCGCGTAATACGGCAACTTCGGGATCTTCGTCGGGTTCCATGTGCCCACCGAAAAACGTCCAGACGCCGGGGTAGACGATCTCGGGTTTATCGTCGCGGAGCTGCATTAGGTAGCGATCGCCCTGGTAGAGAATGGCGATCGCGACAGAGACCAGTTCAGATATCGATTCAGACATCGGTTAAGGCTCGATAAAGTGCGCCCAAATGTTGCCATTCGGCCCGCAAACGTTATTTAAATAGGCATTCGGGTAGAGCAGCTTACGGCCTTCGGTATTGCGATAGCCCGTCAGCGCATTGCCCCAGGGATCATTGACAATTAATCCCTCCGGACGGTAGCCGATGACCGTCAAAATATGCCCCGTCGCGGTGAAATCCCCCGCGAGTACCACCGGATGCCCCGCCGCGATTTCAGCGTCAATCTCGCCCCACTTACGCGTGGTGCTAAAGCTCGTCTTGTAACCATAGGCTTTGATCATTGCGCTCATGACTGAATGATCGGTTTGCGCCCCTTCGCCGTAGCGCGTCAAGATCCACTGCAATAATTCATCTTCGAGCTGATCGCTATACTGCGGACGCATACCGTAGTAGTACAGCGCCATCGCGATCGAGGTGACGTTACAGGTTGACCAGTAAAAACGCGGGTTATTACGCTGTGAGAAATACGGTACGTTTAACTCGATGCGCTTCGGTAACTGCGGGAAAATCTCGATCGTTTTACTGCCTTGGCGTAACCAGATATGCTCCGGGAATAAATAGCCCGTGTTGCCATAGCCGGGGATTTCCTCCGTCAGCGAGACGCGCACATGATTCGACTCGATATCAGTTTCATAGCTCGCGACACCGTAAATCCGACCGAGGGGCAGCGTCGTTTTATCCGTGCTCGATAGCGAGCTAGAGGAAATGGGTTTGCGTTTAAGGACAGTGGGCTGACGAATAGTGACGGTGAGGGATTGGGGATCGTAGGCGAGGGTTTGGCGATTTTGCAGCAGCGAGACGTGTCGCCAATAGACAAAACCGACGTTACCGAAGCCGGGAACGGAATTGCTGAGAGTGACACGAAAGTGTCCCGAGGTGGAAGCGTAGCCGAGTAAGCCAAAGGTTTGACCTTGGAACAGGCGTACTTTCTGATTGGTGTTTAAGCTGCCGGAATCGACGGGGCTGACTTTGAAAAACGTGGTTTCACGGACAACCATTTGACCGCTAATGGGGGTGTCGGGTACGTCTTCGAGGTCAAAATGAAGGACGCTGTTGCCTTTTTTCAGGCGGGCGTGGTCTTCAAAGATGTAGCCAAAATCGCCGACGGGGGTAATGGAGGTGTTGAGGCGAAGTTTGAGGTGACCATCGACGAGGCCATAGTTACGAACGGGTAGGGTTTGACCGGGTTTGAGGTCGATTTTTTGCTCGATCGTCAGGTCTGCGGCATCGACGGGCGCAACCTTAAACACGGTGGTTTGGAGGATTTCCAGAGAGAGATCGCCCGGTGCGATCGCGGTTGTGTCGCTGACCGTAATGTAAATCACCTGGCTATCGACGGCCTTGCCCTGGGCATTGGTGGCATTCAGGCGTAACCAACGCAGTCCGGCATCGTGAAACCCTTGGTTTAGCTTGGTTTCCCAGGAGCCGATCGCGGTATTCAGCGTGATCGGCAGAGGATATTTACCCTCAGCGCTGAGGGTGATGGTTTTGACTTCGGCGGGGTTAAATTCGCCGGTGAGGGTAGTCGGCTGTTTCGCGAGGACTTCCGAAGGGCCGGTGTAGCTGAGGGTGGGCAGGAGGCGGATATCCTCTCCCGCGCGGTTGAGTTTGACGTGGTTGAGAAAGACATAGCCAGTGTTGCCGAAGCCGGGAAATTCTTCCGTCAGCGAGGCTTTGAGATGTCCGGCTTCGATCGCGTAGCTGCTCACCCCATACACCCGCCACGCCGCCAGGGTCGCAACTTCGTTTTCAGCCAGCAGGGACGAATCAACGGGACGCTTTTTAAAGGCGCTCGATCGCAGCATAGTTAATGTGGTGGCCTTGGTATCGTAGGCAATCCACTGATTCCCCCGCTTGATTTTGACGTGGGGCGCATAGACGTAGCCCGCATTACCAAACTGCGGAATCTCCATCCCGGCGGCCAGAGTCACCCGAAAATGATTGCGTACCGGCGCATAGCCACTGATGAAAAACACCTGGCCGCCGGTCAGTTTTGCCTTTTGTAGCGGGGACAGCACGGCGGAACTGTCGGGCTTGAGCTTGATCAGTGTGTCGCGGTTGACCCACATCATGGTTTGATTGGCGCCTAGTTCCGGCAGGCGGCGATCGTCGAACACCAACGGCAGGCCACCGATGGTTAGCTGGGCGTGAGGCTCGTAGATATAGCCAAACGTGCCGACGGGCGAGAGACGATTTTGCAGTTCAACGGCGATGTGGTTGCCGTTCAGGGCGTAGCGACGGATGGTGAGGCTGGTTCCGGCACTGATTCGCACGCGCTGGTTATCGTCGAGATCGCTGGAGTTCGTCGGCGCAGCTTTAAACCAGGTGGTGGCCTGGATTTCGATCGTGCCGGAATCCACCGCGATCGGTGGCGTGCTGCTGACCGTGAGATAAATTTTCGATTCCTCGACGATTTTTCCGTTGACGTCGAGACCCCGCAGCCGAATCCATCGCACTCCCGCCTGGCTGAGACCGCGCCCAAGCTGAATTTCCCACGCTGCTTGAGTGGGACGATGAGTCACGGCAAGGCCGTATTTGTCCTCGATCGAGGCGGTGACCTTAGCGATTTCCGCCGGTCGGTAGGTTCCAGACAGGACGGTCGGCGCGTTGACGGCGACTTCGTAGGGTCCGAGATACGTTAAAACACCCATAAGCTCGCGGAGGGTTCGACCTAGTTAGTTGGTGGCGCGATGGCGGCAGTTATTGCGGTATTAATCGCGATCGCGCGATCGCGAATACGGCTCCTAGCTTAACTCAGTCGTTTTCCCCATCGACATGATTCACGCTCTCACCAGTTAAATTTGCGATCGAGCAACGTCTCTAGATCTTGGTTATAGGGCGCGAAAAATTCCGCTGCCTCGCAAGGACACAGACCCGATCCGAGAACTTAGCCGTCGGTCAGCTTCGCATAGCGCTGTCGTAAATCCTCCGGCAGCAGATCGCGCAGGCTCATACGGGTATAGCCCAGAAGATCGCGATGTAGGCGGTGGAAGGTGCGAAATCGCTGAAACAATCGAGCCATGATCGGCGGCGGCAGTAACGTCGCGAGCCAAATGCGTAGCCAGAGTTTGACGATGAAACGGCGATGTTGTTGGATTAGGGTCGGTTCGTTGTCGAGTACGACTTGAAAGAGCTGTAGCGCGATACGGGCTGAGTCTTGATTGACGGGCGCATCGAGCTGTTTAAACGTCAGATATTTGTAACTGTTGGCAAGAACCTGGCGCTTGTAGTAGGGCAGGAGTTCGGGCAGTTTTGTAAAGGGAAAATTGTCCGGGGCACGATCGAAAGCCGCTTCGATGACGCGACGCTGCGATCGCTCCATGCGCGTGACGTTGGCCGATTGAGATTGCGGCACTTGGCGATATTTCAGCAGGGGAGCCTCGATCGCCACAAAGTGAAATTTTTCGGCCAATCGTAGCCACATATCGCGATCCTCGGCGGGTGGCAAATCTGGATTAAAACCGCCCACCATGCCAAACGCCCCGCGCCACAGCATCAGGTTTGAACCGCCCGCAATGAAATCACTCAGCAATAACTTGTCGTACACATAGCCCTGCCGCGTGTAATCGCAACCCCGCGCCATGAAGCGCCCGTCTTCGTCAATATGGTCAATCCAACTGTAGGCCACCGCTGCTTTGGGGTTTTCGCCGATCGCCTTGACCATCCGTTCGAGCTTGTCCGATGACCACAGATCATCCGCATCGAGAAACGCGAAAAATTCGCCCGTGGCGTGGCAGGCGCCCCGGTTGCGGCTTTCGCCCTGCCCCGCATTGGGATAGCGATACACCTGAATCCGTGGATCGCCGATCGCCTCGACGATCGCCGCCGTCTCGTCCGTTGACCCATCATCGATCAAAATAATCTCCCAGTCGCGCAGGGTTTGCGCTTGAACGCTGGCGATCGTCTCGACGATCGTTTTCGCGCCGTTGTAGGCGGGGATGATCACCGAGACGAGGGGATAGGGGCTAGAGTCGGTTAGCTCGAAGAGGTCAGCCGGTTGAAAGGTTGGCGGCAGCGCAGCGCGATCGTCATTTGCATACAGCTCACAGGCGGCCAGGAAATCCCCACAGCGATCGCCGTGCAATTTGGCCTGGGGCATGATGGCGATCGCCGTGCGGAGACAGCGCAGGGCGATCTGTCGGTTGTCTGGGGTCGGTGAGGCTTTGAGAGCGCGGTAGGCGAGGTATTGGTAGAGATTGCTGTGGCTCTGGGATTTCAGACGTCGAAACGGTTCGGGGGCGGACTCAAAGGCGCGATCGAGTACCGTCAAGCACGATCGTTCCTGTCGCTCGATATCAAACGACATCGCGGAGTCGGTCAAGCGATAGAGAATCTGGGGCTTCGGTACACACACAAACGGATAGCGAGCCGCGAGCTTTAAAAAGAAGTCCCAATCTTCAGCCGCAAGCAAGCTTTCATCAAAGCCATTGACGTTGTGACAAGCTGCACGCCGAATCAGGGCATTCGATCCATTTTCGAGAAAATCCGTCAGGAGCAAATGCCCCAAGGCGTCGCCGTTGAGGGTGATGTGACTTCCCGATCGCAGCCAATGTCCCGCCGCATCGATGTAGTCCGTGAAGCTGTAGGCGACGGCGGCACGCGGTGCGTTTTCCAGGGCGCGATACTGGTCGGCGAGCTTCTCAGGCGTCCAGAGGTCATCAGCATCGATAAACGAGAGATAGCGACCGCGTGCCGCCGCGATCGCGCGATTGCGGCTAGCGGCCAGTCCTGCATTTTCAAACCGCAGCAATCGCAAGCGCGGATCGTCGAAGCGAGCGACGATGTCCGCCGTGCGATCGGTCGAACCATCATCGATGACGATCAACTCGAAATCGACGTACGTTTGCGCCAAAATCGAATCCAAAGTCGCGGCGATCGTCGCTTCGCCGTTGTAGACGGGGACACCGATCGATAGATTGGGGATGGGGTCGTGTGCCAGCGCCGCCCGCCACTGAGGCGCCGGATTGGGCGGTCGTAAGCCGATATCGAGGCTGGTCGCGGCGGGGTTGTGTAGGGCGATCGCGCGGATCGTAGCGTCGTGTAGAGCCGCGAGGGCGTGACGATCAGGATTGTTGCGGAGCGATCGCAGCCCCTGATGGAGGTATGCCGACAAAGCTTCGATCGCGGCGATCGCGTCATGTTCTCCCGCACTGTCTGGCAAATCATCCGTCGAGCCGTCCCGTCCGATGGCCGCCGTGGTGCCGACCTTCCCGGCTTGACCGACGGCATAGAGCTGATCGATCGCGTCTGCCACCAGTAACTTTTGGCGATTGCTCCGTGCCTTGGCCTGCCAGTCCTCGAATAACGTTTCGCCAGTTTTCCGCTGGAGCCGATCGATTTGCCGCGCCAGAATGCGATCGGAAAGCAGCGTCCGCGCCTGTAAGTCATTCCAGTGACGGTTCGACAGGGGCGCGATCTCTAGGATGTCTCGCGCCTTGATCGCGATCGCCGATTGTCCGATCGCTGACTGTCCGATCGCTGACTGTCCGATCGCCGACTGTCCGATCGCCAGACGCCCAAACCAATCCACACTCGCCAGCGTTAGCGTCTCGGGGGTGACCGGCAAATCGACCTGTGTCCCGTCGGGCGGCAACGTCTCACAGCACGATCGGCGCACCAGCGCATTCGACCACCCTTCCAAAACGTCCACGCCCGCGAGCCGCAGGGCTAAATCTGCCGAGATTGGATCGCCTTGGGCGTCGCACGCTTGACTGGGATGGCGATCAACCTCTGCCCCCGCGATTGAGGCGATCGCGTCTGTAACACCGCTCCAGACGATCGCCGCGTCCGGCGCGGCCTCGATCGCCGCATACTGCGTACCCAGCTTCGTCGGCGACCAGCAGTGACGCGCTTCGATCCAGGCCAGATAGCGCCCCTGCGACTGTTTCACTCCCGCAAGCATCGCAGCGTGCAAATCGAACGCAGCTCCCGTATCAATCGCGCGGCTCAATTCTGGCCAGATCCACGATCGCACACGGGGATCTTGCAGCCAGCTTGCCGCCGCGATCGTCTCGGGAACCCACAATTCCCAATCCTGAAACTCGCTCGCCAAGACTGATCGTAACGCCGGTTCTGGGTCAAGACAGGAGGGCGTGGGCAGGAAAAAAATAGAGATGTCCGGCATAAGCTATTGATGTATCCGCACGATAGAACTTCAGAGCGCCCGCACTTCATCAGGACGGAACCGCCGACCGTAACTCGTTGCCGCGCTCAAGGACGCCATTATGAAAATCGCTTTCTTAAACTATTTCGACCTGCAAAACCCTGACAGTTGGCCGAGATCAGAATTCGGCTTTATTTCCACCAATTATCACAAAGCCAAAAGTCTCGAAGACTTCGCCGAACTGGAGTATATCTGCAATTTAGAATATCCCCTATCCGCCCGTCGATCGCGCCTCGTCAACCTCAAACGACGGGTTTACCAACTCTTAAAACAGCGTTACATCCACTGGGCAACGCCCCACCTCAGTCGTATCCTCGCCGCTCAGATCGCCCCTCGCGTCGCAGCATCCAACATCGATCTCGTGATCAGCTCCGATACTACCCTCGTCGCCCACCTCGACATCCCCCAGCCAATTATCCTATGGGCGACGAACCTGTTTGATCCCCTCATCGGTCGCTACGGCGACTACAGCGGCCTTTGCCAAGAATCTCAATTTGGCCTGCGCTGGTTCGATCGACAGTCGATTCGTCGCTGCCAGCACCTGGTCTTCCCGTCCCAGTGGGCGGCGGATAACGCTATTAAAACGTTCGGATTTGCCGCCGATCGCGTCAGTGTCGTCCCCTACGGCGCGAATAATGCCGCCGATCGCAGTGAAGCCGAAATCGAGCGCGATATCCTCGCCCGCCCGGACGATCGTCTACGTTTGCTTTTTATCGGCGTGGATTGGGAGCGCAAAGGCGGCGCGATTGTCCTCGATGTCGTGCGGCGTCTCCAGGCACGGGGCATCAAGACGGAACTGACGATTATCGGCGCACGAATTCCCGAAAACACCCCGCTGCCCCCCGGTGTGAACTCCCTTGGCTTTCTCGATCGCTTCACCTCCAAAGGTCGCGATCGGCTCCAAAAACACCTAACCGAAGCCCACGCTTTACTCCTCCCCTCAGAATCCGAAACCTACGGTAATGTCCTCTGCGAAGCGAATTCGTTCGGCGTTCCGGTTTTCGCGTCCCGTGTGGACGGCATCCCAACGATCGTCCAAGAATCGATCAACGGCTACACCTTTGTTCGCCAGAACTTCGCCGTCGAGTGCAGTCACAGACTCCAGCAGCTCTTCGACCATCCCGAGACCTATCGCCAACTCGCCCGCGATTCGTTTCAGGCCTATCGATCGCGTTTGAGCTGGAATGCGGCAGGTTCGCGAATGCAGGAGATTTGCCAAATGTCGATCGAAACTTGGGCAGGGTCGCATTGACAACCATGCAAAAGTTGATGTAGACAGGTGTCCCGCCAGTTGCTTGCAGGCTCGCAGCCTTCGCGATTAGAGTGAATGAAGACTGCACCTTAACACAGGCGATCCCTCGAATCGCGACCTTCAGCGCCCTATGCCTAGCCCTAGCCCTCAGACGGATATTCAGGAACTACGCGATTACATCCGATCGCTCCAAACCGAACGGGCTAACCTCTGCAAAGTAATCCTACCCGTACAAACCAGCGATCGGCCGGATGAGATCGTCCAAGCCTGCCGCGATCGGGCGCGATTGACGATCGAGCAATCCGCCGAGTTGAAGGGCATCGACGATGCGATCGCGGCGCTCGAAGCGCAACTGCTGGAAAAACAGGCGGGGCTGTTGGCGCTGGCCGATTCACGCGAAGACCAGCAACGCGCCGAAATCGAGCAGGGAAAACTCGAAGCCCAACGCCACGCCGAGCGGATTAACGAAATCGCGATCGAGCTAGCGCAAGAGGTGCGGGCATTACGCGACATTGCCGATCGGCTCAGTCCGCTGTATTGGGACATCGAAGGGCGTCCATTTATTACAGGATTTAAGCGGGTGACGGTTCCCCAGGTGCGATCGGATCGTCGAGTGTGGACGGTGGTGAATCGTGTCATTTAAAGGTTAATGGCAGGACTAAACCGCGCTGGAGAATACGCTAATTGTGCGGGCTGCTACCGTTAATTCGCGGGCTGCGATCTCGTCCCAGTGGGCTTCGCAGCGCCGCCCGGTGTGCAAAATTAGATGAAGCGTATAGCGATCGGGAAAGCCTTCCGCTTCGAGCCACAGCGTTTCGGTTTCCGCCTCACAGGCGATCCGCTCTTCGTCCATAAGTTCCGCCGCGATCGCCCGCAGCGTTTCGGCGAGCTGCTGCACCAGCCGACAAAAATCGTCCAGTTCCGATCGCGTCAGCTCAAACGCCCAGCGATCGGTACCAACTAAGCCGCAAAACTCCGACGCCCCGGAATCCCAGCCAATTTGCCAGCCGTCGCCGCGTTTGATCAGGCGTTCTGTGGACGGGTTAATCGAAGTCACGTTTGAGGGAAATGTCGGTGTTCTCGGGTTCTACTGTTCTAACGGTTGATCGGAACCCGAGATTAACTCTCGTGACAAGCGCGATGGTTGTGAAGAGAGGATCAGATTCGGCAAAGAGGGTTCGGGGGCTAAATCGAGCGAGCCTGAATCACCAAAGGTTTCATCCAGTGATGCGAGAGCATCGAGAAAGGCTTGGGATGCAGATGCGCGATCAGAATGGTCGGACGAATCGGAATTTAAAAATGTCATGATGGAAGATCGCTGAAACCCCTGATGTTTCAGTCGGAGATCAATATTAATTAGGCTCAATTTAGGCTTAATTCTAAAAGGGGGGGTCTGATTGTGCTGTGATTTCAGTCCGTTATCGCAGTGATTGCGCGATCGATGGCTGACTTGAGCTGTTGGGGTTCGTCGGTACCGATGCGAAACCGTTTTCCAGACGCGAGCTGAAGCTGTACGGCATCAAGCCCCGAAACGTTATACATCCAGCCTTCTGGCGTTAAGCGGATTCCCCAGCCGTAGTACCAGGGGTTGCGAACGCACTCGATCGCGTCGATTTCGATCAGGGAAAATTGACGCGTAAATAAACCTAAACCAAAGTGAGCTTCAACATTTTTATCAGTGACCCGAACGGTTAGGCGGCTAAAAATGGTCAGCGCGAGGAGCATGATCGTGATCATTGCGAGGTAAGCGCCGAGCGGTAAGCGGATGGGCGCCATGATCGAGATGGCAATCGTAAGGGCGATCGCGAAGACGAAGGCAATGAGAATCACAATGCCGGTTTGAGTCTGTTGATACAGCATGGGGAAACGCTCAAGAATTGAATTGTTAAGTCGTGTTTTTTAGATTGCTAGATTATTAAATTATTTAGACGGATGAATATCGCAACCTATGACTCTGTTTTAACCTCGATCGTACAGATTGCACTCTGTGCCTGGAGTGCGGTTTCGGTGTCGTGTGGCGCGATCGTCAATTTAACCCGCCCGTCGATATCCTGATAAAAACTTTGAGCTTCCTGAATCGAGGATTCGGCGAAATGAGCGGAATGAGCGGAATGGGCAACGTGGCGATCGGGGCGTGTCACGGCTAACGGCGGATCAGCGAGGTTGCGATCGGGCTGATTGGCCAGTTGACTCGCGGGCTGATAGTCGCTGATGCCGACCAGACGAAGGGGATACGGGAGGCTATTGGCATCCATTGGAGTCGCCGCAAATCCACCACGACCGCTGACAATAAAGCGATTAGCTGATCGGGTTTGACAGGGGTCGAGAATCAGGGCGTCGGGGCTCGCGGTTTCCGTGGTCAGATCCACCAAAGATGTGCCGGGATCGAGGTTGGGGCTACGAATGGCGATCGAGCCAGATTGACCAAAATTAGAACTCGCCGAGAGACTGCTATCGAGCGAGAGAAATAGACCGGGCGTTTGGATGGAAATTTGGCCGCCATTGCCAAAATTGGCATCGGCGCGAATTGTACTTTGATTGAGTCCGATGATCGCCTCGGAAAAATCGAGACGTAGGTTACCGCCGTCGCCATTGCCGCCCGCCGTTGCCGTCACAAAGGAGCGATCGCGAATGACCAGCCGCTCGCCGGACAGTGTCGCATTTCCCCCCTGACCCGAGGCTGTTGCCACCGTAATATCGCCTGTATTCGTCAGCTCAATCTGACGAGCCGCGATCGATAAATCTCCGGCATTCCCCGTACTCGTTCCCCGCACGCCAATCTCTGCCCCATCGCGAATTCGCAGCCGATCGGTGCTGATCGACACATTGCCCGCATTGCCCGCGCTGCTGGTGTTTGCCTCGATCGCGGTGGGAATAATACCGTCACCAATGATACCAAACGACACCGCTTCCACGCTGGGGTCAATATTGGTTCCCAGACCGCTGAGATCGATGAACTCCGAGATCGTTAACCGTACACCACCCGCCGATCCCGCATTGCCGATCGCGGCAGAAATTTGACCACCATCGCGGATGATCAACTGTTGCGCGGTAATGTTGATCGATCCGGATGAGGCGTCGCCCCGCGTGCCGTTGACCGTGAGTAAACCCGATGAGGCAAAAATGCCCGACAGAAAGCGTCCATCGGGTGTTGGCTCTCCGATCTCGATCGTTTCAGCGCGTAGGGTAAGATCGCCGCCCCGCCCTGCTCCCGAGGATGATACGGAGACTTGACCACCACCATCGAGCAGGAGTGAGCCGGTGTCGATCGTTAAATTTCCCGCATTTCCCGATCCGAGGGTTGTCGCTAAAATACCACCGGGGATCGGTGACCCCGCCGCTGTATCTCGCACTTCAATTCGATCAGCTCGCACCGAAAAATCTCCCCCATCGCCGCTAAATTCACCGCTCGGCGAAGTATTGAACACACCACCGCCGATACTGAGCAGCGTTCCCGCTTCGATCTGCATATCTCCCGCCCTACCCGGAGCGACGGTGGAGGTCAGGACAAAAGTTCCGCCAGCAGCGAGCAGGGTATCCGGCGCATTGATCGCAATATCGCCGCCCTGTCCGAAACCGACCACGGTGGTAAAGACAGATGCGCCGTTCGTGAGGCTAATGGTCGGGGCGTTGAGGTGGATATCGCCGCCATCGCCGGTGTTGGCGACCAGAGCATAGAGACCACCGAGGCGATCGCTCACCTCAAAAGTATTCGTTAAAAGTTTGCCCACGGTGAGATAAGGGCCAATGCCATCGATCGCGATCGCCTCATCGAAGTTAAAACGAATCCCGGCATTCGTGCCGCTGCCAAAGTTGCTTGCGCTCATAAACGATTCACCAAAGCTGGCCAACCGATCGCCACTGGCCACAATTCCCCCGCCAGTGAACTCACCAAACGTATCCGCATAAACCCCCGCCCCATTGGTCAGCCCAATATCCGCGCCAAACAGCCGCACACCACCACCACTCAGCCCCGATGTATTCAGCACGCCCCCATTGATCGCCACCGATCCACCGATCGCCCCCTCAGAGGCCGACCCTGAACCCAGCGACCATAAACCGTCACGCATTGCGATTATCTCAATTTGCCCATCGATCGCCGTGACGACTCCGCTCTCGATCGCAACATTGCCGCCGATCAAGCCGATGGTTTGTGTCGGCGTGGCATTCAATCCCACCGGGGCGGGGTTACCATCGAGGCCAACGCCGATCGTTTGGGAACGGTTGACGATCGTGCCGGTATTGCCGCCATCGCGACCGGCGATCGTGCCAAAGCCCAGGCCGATCGGAATGCTGAGACTTAAGAGCGATGTGCCTGAATCAAGCTGCGCTGTAAACGTGAGGCCGTCGGCGAATTCGAGGGTGTCGGCAGTGGTGGCATAAAAAGCGCCGGTAACGTCGATCGCGGCGGTTTCGCCAAAGATAATGCCGTTGGGATTGATCAAAAACAAGCTCACGGGCGATCGCAAGGTTCCGTTAATCTGGGAAATCTCCGAGCCGGTAACGCGACCTACAATGCGATCAATTCCGTCGATCGCTTCAAACTCTGCCGTCACGCCGATCGGGATCGAAAAATCTTGAAAACTATGAAATAGATTTGCGCCGCTCACCGATCCCGCCTGAATCGAGATCATGCCTGTCGTCTCTAACGCACGGTCATCGATGATCGTTCCCAAACTCCCATCCGGCACAATTTGCGATCGAACCGGCGACGCCCACCCCGCGACCGCCCCACCCCAGATCAAAGCAATTCCCCCCACGATCTGGCTCATGAGCTGGATAGATTGAAAACGACTCGATCGGCGCTTGTTCATTACGCCAAACCTGGGCATAAGACCGTATTTATACGTATAGGCAAAAACTTATCCAGTTTTAGCACTTCAATGGCTCCCTTCGGTTTAAATATGGCATCTTCTTTTACTCTTCCCTGAGACTCTCCCCTAAACCGGTCAAGTCTCAGACCTCTCTCGTCGGTCTGTAGATATCGGTTTACAGGTCAGATTCGTCGCGATCCTGATCGCCCTAGGCATTAAAAATTAATGCAATCCCCCTGCGGTTCAGCACCAATCGCAGCGAACAGCGCTAGGCTTAGGGTTCTACAAATATCTGCTATTCTCTCGTCGGCTATACGTGTCCAATCCCATTTACGGCAATCTCAAAGGGCTCAAGCCCAACCAAATGAAACAGCTTCAGCGGCTGTATCAACAGCGAATTCCTGGCGATCGCCTCACCACACCAGAATTTGCCCAGCGGGTTGCCGCGATTTCCACCGATATTAGTCAAGCCGTTTCGGTCTATCTCGATCGGCGCGGTCGCGTCATCCGCGTCGGCGTCGGCACACCTCGCCAAACCCAAATCCCCCTGAACGAGCTACCCCGCTACGGCTCCGCCCGCCTCAGCGGCATTCGCTGCATCACCTCCCAGCTCAAACCGGGCGAACCCGGAACCGAATCCTTGACCTCGATGGCGATGCAGCGCCTTGATGCGATGGTGGTGATGACGGTTACGGGGGAAGGCTTCCGCCGTCGTGGCGGTGGTGATACGGGCTACGTCAAGCAGGTGTATATCGCCCATCTTGTACCAAATACCGAGGCCGCAAGCTGGTCGATCGCCACATTGCCGGATCTCGAAGCGCTCGAAGATGATGACTTTATCGAGATGGTCGAGTCGCTGGAGGCCGAATTTGAGCGCGAATTTGTCGCTCAGCAGGTCGATGACGATCGCGATCGAGTCTTGCTCGTGGGACTCAAAACCGACGACATTACAACGCAACAATTTGAAGACGATCTGGCCGAAGCGGGGCGCTTAGTCGATACGGCAGGCGGCACTGTCCTGCAAACCCTGCGGCAAAAGCGATCGCGCCCCCACCCCCAAACCGTCTTCGGCGCAGGCAAGGTGGACGAACTGGCGATGCTGACGCAAAATGTTGGCGCTAATTTGGTTGTCGTTGCGCGGGATTTGTCTCCCGCTCAGGAACGCAGCCTCGAACGCGCCTGCGGTGTGCGCGTCGTCGATCGCACCGAAGTGATTCTCGATATCTTTGCCCAACGCGCCCAGTCCGGAGCCGGTAAGCTCCAGGTCGAACTGGCGCAGTTGGAATATATGTTGCCGCGCTTGGTCGGACGCGGTCAGGCGATGTCCCGACAAGGCGGCGGCATCGGCACACGCGGCCCTGGCGAAACCAAACTGGAAACCGAGCGGCGAGCCATCCAGCGACGGATCTCGCGGCTCCAGCAGGAAGTCACCCAGCTCCAAGCTCACCGATCGCGCCTCCGCCAAAAACGCCAAGCCAACGAAGTCCCCGCGATCGCCCTCGTCGGCTATACCAACGCCGGAAAATCCACCCTGCTTAACACTCTCTCCAACTCCGACATCTACGCCGCCGACCAACTCTTCGCCACCCTCGACCCCACCACCCGCCGTGTCGGCATCACCGACGACGACGCGATCTTGCCCCGCCAATTGCTCCTCACCGACACCGTCGGCTTCATCCACGACCTACCGCCCGCCCTCGTCGATGCTTTCCGCGCCACGCTCGAAGAGGTCACCGAAGCCGATGCGTTGCTGCACGTCGTGGATCTCTCCCATCCCGCCTGGATCGGGCAGATCCAGTCCGTCATGGGGATTTTGTCGCAGATGCCAACAATTCCGGGGCCGATTTTGCTGGTGTTTAACAAGGTCGATCGGGTCAGTAGCAAGGCATTAGAGCGGGCGAAAGAGGAATATCCCCAGGCCGCATTTATTTCAGCCGTTGAGGGCTTTGGTCTCACAACCCTACGTCAGCGCCTATTGCAGTTAGTGGATTACGTCACGAAGGGATAGCGCGATCGGCTTAAGACTGCAAAACCTTGGCAAGATTGAGCGAGGAACGGGACAGACTCGGCGACCCTTGCCCATACTCTTCGTCGCACTCTGCGATTCTCCGCGATTCATTGATGACACGCCCTAGAGCGACGCTCTTGGGGTACACATCTCAGACTTGGTATGAGACCGGTTTTGCGCGTTATCGATCAATCCGATCTCGCAGAGGTGGGTCAAACTTGGTCTGTATTGCACGATACTGTCTCTTTCTTTTCGTTGACCCTTCTCCGCTTCCTATCAGTGTATACACAGATGATCACATACAAGCCATCCGCACGATCACGCAAAGACTGAACTGACGCAATCCTTGAACCTACGATCGTTGCTTGAACCATCAGAGACTTAGCGCGTTTTTTTTAAGGCGAACGCTAATAATTAAGCCACCTATTTACGTCCGATCGTATTCTCAATCCAGAAGTCCGAGATCAGTTTTTGCGTATAAATAACTAGACTAAAATTCTCTCTGCGGACTTTGTTCGTAATAATTCGCACGAGGTTTAAACGAATATTAAATCCGAAACTCAAATACCAATATGACAATTAATAGGGTGGCTACTATCGCCTTGACAAAATCTCCCTATAAATTAGTACCTCTGTTTCATTTAGGTACAGCAAATTTGGCCTGACGGCCACCGCAAACTTGAGTATCCGTATGGTTCAATTTACAAAACGAAAGCTTGAAGCTCTGATGGATCAGCCTATAGAAAAGGCGAAGCCCGTAACTCTACAGTTTGTTTGAACCTTTTTCCGGAAAAGAATCTAGCATTAACTTAAATGACCAATTAAACCGCCTGTAGCGCTCGTTAAAGGTGCTGTTACAAGCTCTTCTGGAGAAAAAATAGTGGGACTCTCAGAAATACTTGGACATCACTTTTTCCGACATTGTCTTCATCTTGGCTTTAAACTCGAACGATAAATCGAGCTTTTTTAAGTGTTGATCATGAAGAGTCTGTAAAGCTGTGCCTAATAGTCTTGCGACCTCAGAACTTACACTTATACTGAAAGTGTCAAGGAAATACAGACCGAGACACGTAAGCAAAATCATCCAGATATACGCACACCATGAATTTCACTCGTAACCTCGCCGCTCTCGGACTCTTCAGCGCTGCTGCCCTAGCGATCGCTCCCAACGCCCAAGCCGCTTCCTTCGGTACTAGCGGTATTAGCTTTGACAAAGACACCACGCTCGAATTCACGTTTCAAGTCAGCCACGGTAAGTTTGAATCGAGCCTGAGTGCTTTTCAGGGTGGCTTTAGTTCTGTTCTGCTAGAAGAAATTGATAATGCAGACGATGGCTTTAAATCATCAGCGCTGAAATGGAAGGGCACTTGTGATCCGGATAGTGCAGCAGCAGCCGTGTCAGTATGTACGGCGCAGTACACGTTTGATAAGGACGTTCTCTACTCGTTCCGTCTTTCTCCGAGTGCTATTGGTCTAGCTTCCTCGACCAGCTCAGAAAATACCGGTGGTCAGCAACGAGCCATCTTTGCTTCACAGTCCGTGTTTGAAAATGACATCTTTCCGCTAGCGGATGGCGAGAGCTTTGCTAACGCAGCGTCCTACACGGATGGACTAGCGCTGCTGATGGGCGAGGGTGTCTGGATTGGTTTTGATGATGGTGGCAATGGTCAAGACTTAGATTATCAAGACTTCGTGGTGTCGGCCAAGATTGTGGACGTGAAAGATGTCCCTGAACCGGCTTCAGTCATCGGTTTGATGGCGATCGGTGCTGCTGCTCTGAAGCTTCGCCGCCGCAACGACGCATAGTTTTCACGGTTGTTCTAGCTGATAGCGTCGTGTATCTTATGCGAATGGACACGCCTCTTGGTTAGAGCGCTCTATTTGCTTACCATTCGGTCAAAGCCCTATCTCATAAAAGAGATAGGGCTTTATTATGTTTCGATTTCTTATAAACCATTTGATACGAAATCCGCTTGTGCATAATCTTAGATCGTCGCTCTAGCTGGACACCGCACTATTTGCTTCGCAAAGGCTACGCCAACGACTCCGCTCAGTGCTCATAGGCATTTTTTATTTTTCCCATACAGAAACGGATTTCGTATGATACGGGCATGGACTCTTGGGTCGAATATCTATGGTGATCTGACTTAAGCATGAGACAAGTCCGCTTTGCGTAAATCCTGTCAGACTAAGCGATCGAGCCGATCGCGCATGTGTTCACAGGCGATCGCCCAGTTCAAGCGCGTTTCAAATTCATTGCGTGCCTGATATGCGATCGTCTGGTATTGTTCGCGATCGTGCCAGAGTGCCGCGATCGTCGTGACATATTGATCTACCGTTGTCCCCGGCTCAAAGAGATATCCACTCTTCCCGTTACGAATGATCGTCGGAATTCCGCCGATCCGTGTGGCGATCGCGGGGAGGCCAAACGCCGCCGCTTCGCAAAACACATGCCCATAGGTTTCGGCTTGGGTGGGGAGTAGCAGACAATGGGACGTGAGTAGGGCTTGCTGGAGGCGATCGCGATCGGTGGCGTTGGTTTTGTGGAGATAGCCGAGCAGACGGACGTGGGGAGCTAGATCGGGGGGGATGGTTGGCGTGGAGCCGATCACGGTGAGGCGTACCGGAATCGCACGATCGCGCAGTGCCGCCACAATCTCTAGCGAGAGCGATCCCCCTTTGCGTTCCCATTCTTTGCCGAGGAATAAAAGTTCTAGGGTGTCCTGACTGCGGTGTTGGATCGCAGTTTGTACCGTCGCTAAATTGGGGACATCATCGAGATTGGCTCCCCAGGGAATCACGGCGATTTTGTGCGCCGATCGGGGATATTCCCGCCGCGCGATGTCCGCTGCCCAGTCCGAACTAAAGCAAATTAGCTCGCAGCGATCGAAGGCCATCGCTTCCCAGCGACGAATGTTCGATCGGGTTTCGCCACACAGGTTACTCATATAAGGATACAAACCGATTAAGGCCACCAGAGGCGCATCTGTCCACAGGACGATCGGCTTGGGGCTACGCACGGTGGCGATCGGCAGGGCATTTTCGACGCACAGGGCGACATCGCCGGAACTCGATCGCAAGCGGCGCGACACCTGACGGCCATAGCCCCGAACGATCGCCGGTTCCGCCCAACGGTAGTAATCCTGGCGCAGGATGTGATGATAAAACGACCATTTCAGGCGAGTCAGCGGTTTGACAAACGGTGACGTGGTCAAATTTCCGATAAAATTTGCGCCACAGTCGAGATCCGACAGACCCGAGGCGATCGCCGATCCAGCCTGACACATCCCGAGCTGTGTCCGTGGCCACCGCGCCCGATCGGGCAGGTCGTACATCGTGATGTAGTCTATTCGCACGAATGGCGTCTCGCTCGTTTCGCTCATTTTGTTCGATTATCGTTCACTCCTAGGCCGATGCCCGACTTTCCCCCCGCACCATTACCGACCGGAAAACGCTTTCCGCCTGCGTTACAACCCGGCGATCGCCTGATGGTGATTGCGCCCAGCGGTTGTTTGCGTGAAACGGCATCCTTTGAGCAGGGCGTCGCGCTGTGGCGATCGCGCGGCTATGACGTGGTTTGTCCGCAGGGGTTGGACGATCGTCATGGGTATTTGGCGGGGACGGATGCCGATCGGCGGGCGCGATTGCGTGCCGCGTGGCGTGACCCAGATGTGAAAGGGATTTTGTGTTTGCGAGGCGGCTATGGTGGGACGCGCTTACTGGAAGATTTTGAGTGGAGCGAGGCCGATCGCGCGTCGCCCAAGTGGTTGATCGGCTTTTCCGATATTACAAGTTTGCTGTGGAGCTTGGCGCGGGCGGGAGTCGGGAGCGTTCACGGGGCGGTGCTGACGACGCTGGCGGATGAGCCGGATCGATCGCGGCAACGGCTGTTTGATCTAGTGGAGGGTCGGGCGATCGTGCCGCTGTCGGGGCGGATGCTGGCAAATTCGGTGGGTGATTCAGGTGATTCAGTCATCACGGGCTGGCTATGTCCAGCGAATTTGGCGGTGGGAACGAGTTTACTGGGGACGCCCCATCAGCCGGATTTTACAGGGGCGATCGTCGCATTTGAAGATGTGGGCGAAGCGCCGTATCGGCTCGATCGGTTGTTGACGCAGTGGCGATCGATGGGGGCGTTTGCTGGAGTGCGCGGAATTCTCCTGGGGCGGTTTAGTCAGGCGGAGGTTCCGGCGGGTTATCCCAGCTTTAGCGTGGAGGAGTTGATGCGCGATCGTCTCGGAGATTTGGGTGTACCCATTTTGATGGATTTACCATTTGGTCATGATGGGGAAAATGCAGCGTTGCCGTGCGGGGCGATCGCGACGATCAATCCGCGATCGGCGACGTTAAGCATTGCTTCGCCAGTGTCGCCAACGTAAGTTCGCAAGCGAATGCGAAACCCCACTATTCGTCGATCGTTTCCCCTGTATGTGGGGCTGTATTTGAAGCTGTGTTTGGAGCCGAATCCACAGATTGCTGGATTCGCGTCTTTTCCCGATTGACGATCGGCAACACAATTTGAAATTCTGTGCCTTTGCCAGCGATCGAATGGCAGAGAAGCTGACCATCATGATTTTCATGAATAGTCTGATACGCAACCGATAGTCCCAGTCCCGTTCCTTGACCCACCGGTTTCGTCGTGAAAAATGGATTGAAAATACGTTCGACCACCTCTGGGGGCATACCGTCGGCATTGTCTGCAATTGAAATACAAACCAGATCGTCATCGAGCACCTGAGTGCGGATCGTGATTTGTGGGGGGTCTGAAGATGTCAGAATTTGAGCGGCATATCGCTCTTCGAGCGCATCGATCGCGTTATCGATCAAATTAATGATGACCTGATTAATTTGGCTGGGGTAGCACATCACGGGCGGCAGCTTGTTCAACTCACTTACAACCTCAATTTGGGGTCGTTTCGAGTTGCTCTTAAAGCGGCTACGCAACATGGCGAGCGAACTATTCAGACCTTCGAGCAGATTGACACGTTTCATTCCCGTCTCATCTAAGCGAGCGAAATTTTGGAGGGATTTGATAATGCTGCGAATACGCTCGGTGCCGGACTGCATCGAATCTAAGGCTTTATTGAGATCCTCACGCAAAAATTCAAAGTCAATTTCGTCGATAAAATCCTCGATCGTGTCCGTGGAATCGGGATATTCCTGATGAAATAACTCAATCAGTTCCAGCAAATCGTTCGTATAGTCACGAATGGGGCGAATGTTGCCGTGGATAAAATTAACCGGATTATTAATTTCATGCGCCATCCCGGCTGCGAGCTGCCCGAGGCTCGACATTTTTTCGGTCTGGATTAACTGCGCTTGGGTGCGTTTTAGCTCTTGGATCGTGGTTTCGAGCTGGGTTGCCTTTTCGCGCTCACGTTCCTCACTTTGTCGCAGCGCATCTTCAATTTGCATCCGCTCGACCACTTCGCGCTGCAAATTTTTGTTCGCGTCGTGGATTTCACCGGCGCGTGCGGCCACACGCGCTTCCAGTTCCGCCTTCGCTTGGCGCAACTCATCTTCGGCGCTGTGACGTTGGCTCACATCACGCACAACCAAAACCGCGAGACCATCGCCCAACGGCGAAGCCATCGCATCGAGCCGACGGTCTTGATGATTGATCGTGGCGCTGTATTCAAATTCGAGGGTTTGATCGTGATCAATGCAGGTTTGCAGTCGGGACAGAACATGCACCCCAAATTCATCGCCCAGGACTTCGATCACGGTCTTGCCGATGAGTTCTTCGGGATCATCGACAAGGTTCGTACGGGTGGTTGCAACCTGTCTGTACGTCCCTGATCGATCGATGACAAAGATAGCATCGTTCATGGCCTGGATCAGGCGGTTGAGCTGGGCTTCCGAGGATTGCAGCGCCTGTTCACGTTGGCGGCGTTGGGTCACATCGAGACCCGTTGCGATCACGCCTATGGTCTGACCATCCCGATCGCGCAACGCTTTAAAATTCCAGGCAATCCAGGCGGTCTCGCCGCTCCCCCGCACGCAGTCAATTTCGCGATCGTCATAGCCGTTACGCAAGCTGTTACGCAAGCTTTCCTTTAGGAGATAGGCGCGATCTGGAGCCATCAACACCGAGGCCATGTCTTGCCCAATGGCGGTTTGGGCATTTAGCCCGAAAATATTGTAGGCACATTGGTTAAACAGCTCGATCGTACCGCTTTCGGACAAGCGAATAATGATCGTATTGGCTTTTTCGACAATCGATCGGTAGTGCTGTTCACGATGCTTTAGATCCGCCACCGCACGACGGATTGCGGTTTGCTGCCAGCGCGGCATTTCCAGCACCAGCCAAACAATGCTGCCGGTTCCGAAGATCAGCAAGAGACTCAGGAAACGGGTCAGAGAGCGTGATTCCGGGACAATGTCCCAACCGGATTTGGGGATGGCAGAAAGCTGCCAGACTTGATTGCCAAACTGGATGTCGCCGGACACGGGACGCTGGGTAAAGACATCCGCCTGTCCAATCAAGGGGAGTTCACGAGTCTTGGAATTTTGGGGATCTTGGAGCAGGTAGTCAAAATTCGCAAAATTTTGCGCGAATTTGCTGCGATCGATCACAAGCTGTAAATCAGCCACAAGCATTACAGCTCGTGTGGCCGTGGCTGGATCGACTTTAACGGGTGCCACGATCTGTAACCAATATCCATCACCGCCGGGTTTGACGATCGGTATGGCGGTTGGCTGATCCGGAATCTTGGTGATAGATGGAAGGTCAAGATTTTCTGCTCTGCGATAGCTCTGTTGTTGTGAGAGGCCATCAAACAAATCAAGACCGATGACATCGCGATACGGCTCAATGAATCCAGCGACCAGGGTTTGAAATTCAGTTGGGGTGAGCTGATCTTGGGCGGCGATCGCTAAAGCCACCGACGTAGCCATGTTGACCGGCTCGTTCAAAATAGAGGTCATCGACGTGCGCATCGTGCCGAGATTCTGGAGAACTTCCCGGCGATACTGATCGCGGACTCGCTTTGTTTGCACAACATCGAAGCCGATTGCCACGATCGCCAGCAATAGCATCGAGCCAAGAGCCGCGACCCGAGATGAGGTTAAGCCCTGTTTCATGACGTTATGCCCAGCACCGAAAAATTGGCAACATACTCAAGCAGGAAGATTACACGCCAGAACAGACGAGACGCCTGCGCTGCGGGTTTGTTCTGACCTAACGATAGACCTGCGCCACGACGGTCGCGATCCGCTCCATGGCAATGGCAAGCTCCGAAGCTGTTGCCGTGAGACTGATCCGCAAACACTGATGTTTATGATCCCAATCTTCGCGCAAGCCGGGAAAGAATGGCTCGCCGGGAACAACAATAACGCCAACTTCTTTGATGAGTTGGTATAGCTCGCGATCGCTGATCGGCAAATCCTGAAACCACAACCAGGCGAAAATCGCTCCCTCACCGGCATGGAGATAATACGGCAAATTAGGCGACATGGATGCTTCCAGCGCCTCGGCCAGGACTGCAAATTTAGCCTGATAGTGAGGACGGATGACCGAGGTAGACAGATCCGCAAGCCGCCCTGAGTCAAGCGCCCGCGCGGCGATCGCCTGTCCATAGCGCGACGAGTGAATACAGAGATTTGTCTGAAATGACTGTAAAACGCTAATTAACGATGCCTCGCCGATCGCAATCCCGATCCGTTCGCCCGGTAGTCCCGCCTTCGAGAGACTTAGACAGTGCAAAATGTTACCGCCAAATTGCGGCGTCATCTCCGTAAAGTTTAGCGCTGGAAATGGTGGCGCATAGGCCGAATCAATCATGACCGGAACATCATAGGCCGCCGCCAGACTCGTGATCTTGGCGACCTCCTCATCGGTCAGCACATTTCCCGTTGGGTTACACGGACGCGAGAAAATCACACAGCCGGTATCTTCACCAATTTCAAGCTGGCTAAAGTCTGGGCGATATTTAAACCGGTGATGGATCTCATCAACATCAAGCATCGGTTTATAGGCGACCACCGCTTCCGGTACTAAACTCACACCGCCGTAACCGGTATAGTCCGGACTCAACGGCAACACAATGCGCTTCATTTGGCCGCTGGCCGTGTAGCCGCCAAAGGCATTCGCGCCAAAGAAATACAGGGATTGCGACCCGGAACTGATCAGAACATTGCGATCGGTCAGGTTCAAGCCATAACGCTGATTAAAATCGCGCACAACGGCCTCAATTAGCGGCTGATACCCCTGACTCGACCCGTAACGACACACCACCTCGCCATACTCGGAGCTATCGAGCAATTCCTGAGTACAGTCGCGCCATAGCTGTTCAATTTCCGGCAAAATCACCGGATTTCCAGCACTCAGGTTAATAAAATCGCGCCCTTGACCGCTGCGTAACGTTTCAATAATGTCCTGCATGATCGCCCGCACTCCCGTGAGGTTGGACATCTGTTGGCCGATTTTGGACAGGGCTGGAGTCATAACCTAAACACTAAAAAACGAGCGATCGTACAATGACTTATTTTACGCACCAAACATCAAACATCAAACTCCCTCTCATTCAGACCTATGGTTGTTCTATCTGAATCAGAGAAAACAAAAAAGCGCCCCCAGCGGTTAAGCCGGGGGCGCTTTTCGATTGATGTATCTCAGAGCAGAATCAATCTAGCCGTTGATAGCAGGAGCTTGGACAGCAACCGGTGCAGATTCACCAGCAGCCAGGTCAAGCGGGAAGTTGTGAGCGTTACGCTCGTGCATCACTTCCATACCGAGGCTTGCGCGGTTCAGCACGTCAGCCCAGGTGTTGATTACGCGGCCTTGGCTATCCAAAACCGACTGGTTGAAGTTGAAACCGTTCAGGTTGAACGCCATCGTCGAAACGCCGAGGGCGGTGAACCAGATGCCGATTACCGGCCATGCACCCAGGAAGAAGTGCAGCGAGCGGCTGTTGTTGAACGAAGCGTATTGGAAGATCAGGCGACCGAAGTAGCCGTGAGCTGCAACGATGTTGTAGG
>JAABST010000047.1 GCA_011390275.1 Geitlerinema sp. S16 | reverse complement strand
CAACCCCGGCCACCACACCACCCACGAACTCCACACCGAAACCCGCCGCAGCACCCGCAAGCAACCCTGAACCATCCTACGTTCCCCCCGCAAGCAATCCGGCCTCCGTATATGCACCGGAGCCATACTATCCACCCGAGCAGCCTGTATACACACCCGAGCAGCCTGTATACACACCCGAGCAGCCTGTATACACACCCGAGCAGTATGATCCGCTTCCATACGTAGCACCCGAACCCGCTCCAGCCGCTCCACCCGCCTCAAGTTTGCCCTCCTGCGCGGATGTGGCTTGGGGAGCTTGTCAATAAAGTTCGTCGATGAATTGCAATTGCGGCCATGAATCGTGGCGGATGGTTGATTGCTCCGATGGTGTTTTCGCGCTCATAGACAATCGATGGATGGCAAACATTCGAGACCAACGATCGAGCGACGTTCCACCGGCCTGACTCAATATATCCACGATATTCACTCGATCTTTTATCGCGATGCTCAAGCTCCGTCTGAACTATCAAGGACAAACGATCGGTTTTGATTTGACGGAACCCGAACATCGCATTGGTCGGGATGCTCAGTGGGCAGACATCACCGTTCCCGAAAACGATCCCCTTTGGGCATCCGTCAGTGGCCATCAAGCAACCCTGCGTCAAGAGGGCGACACCTATCGGATTTTTGACGGTGAATTTGACGAGCAGACTCAGACGTGGAGCGGGAGTACCAACGGTCTCTTTATCGATCGTAAGCGCGTCAGCCTCACAGAGGGTTATCACCTGGTACACGGTGGCGATCGCCTGACGATCGGACAAAATCCCCTCAACTGCATCACCCTCGCCTTTGCTACCTCTGACACCCAACTCCAAAAAGGGAAAAACGCTCGACTGCACATCGATCTAAGCCAACGCCCCGATCAAGTAACCCTCGGACGCGAGGCCGGGGACTGTGATGTCGCGCTGAATAGTCCGTTGGTGTCCCGTGTTCATGCCACGATCGAACGTGTCGGTGTGGACACCTATCAACTCACGGATAACAACAGCACAAACGGAACTCTGATCAGCGATGCCCAACATAAACAGCCCCAACTCCTGCGTGCATCGCATCGCCTGAAAAATGGCGATGTCATTCAGATTGGCTCAACCGTTCTAACCTATCGTGACGCCATTCTCGAAGAACTCTTCAACGATCAAGATAGCTTACGCATTGATGCTCGTAATATTCTCTGTTTTGCGACCACACAACCGGGGTTAGCACAGTGGTTTGGTGCAAAACTCAAACCGGAAAAACAACTCGTTAAATGTCCCAAGATCGAAATTGAGCCGGGAATTACGGCCTTTATTGGCCCAAGTGGTGCGGGAAAATCCACGTCGATGAAATCGTTGCTCGGACTGTTGCCCCGCAAACAAGGCGTCGTCCGGATTAACGATCGTCCCGTTCATGGTCGCTATAATCTTGCGCAAGCCTCGATCGGCTATGTTCCCCAAGCCGATATTTTAGAAGAATCCCTGACGATCGAACAATCATTAACCTATACCGCTCGCTTACGTCTGCCCCCCGATACCAAACCCCAAGAAATTCGCGATCGCATTCAGACGATCGCTCTGCCCAGCGTCGATCTAAAGGGTCGAGAACAGGATTTTATCCGACAACTAAGTGGCGGTGAAAAAAAGCGAGTGAGTATCGCGGCAGCCTTGCTAACAAACTCCCAAGGGATTTTTCTGGATGAACCCACTTCGGCACTCGATCCGGGTCTTGAAAAGGAAATTTTCAAGGTATTACGACAACTCGCGGATCAAGGCAAAACTGTTGTGGTTGTGACGCACTCGCCGTTTATCGCCGAGCGATCGGATCAAGTCGCGTTAATTACCTGGGGTGGGAACCTTGATATCGTCGCAACACCCGAGGAGGTCAAAGCCAAATATGGTGTGACCGAAATCGAAGAAATTTATACCGAGCTTCACCAGCAACGAAAAATTGTGGCGTAGTTCTTAAGCTTTCATATTTAGAATTTTATAGTTTTGTCCAATGCAAAGTGTTATTCAAACCTTCGTCATTCATTTTTTTACTCAAGCCAGTCGATATTGGCGATTGATTTATGCCTCAAAAACCAGCTTTATTGCCTCCTTAGCGGCGGGTCCTTTGACCGTTTTGTTGCTAAGAGTTGTGGTCAACAATCATGAAGCACTGATTCCAGAAGAATCAACAACGGCTTTTCCTCCGGCTTTAAAAGTTGTTTTTATTTTAACTTGCATTAATATTCTGCTCGGTTTACTTTTTTCGTCTCAAGAAATTGTTAAATCCCAAATTAAATATCAAGATGAACGACTTTATGGATTGAACCCGATCGCCTACATCGCTTCTAAGCTAACAATAAAATCCGCGATCGCGATCGCTCAAGCCTTTTTGATTGCAATGTTAGTACTCGTTGTTTTCAAATCACCAGATTCTAGCTTGCTACCTTGGGCGATCAATCTTTTGCTGACGACTATTTTGACGATTGTTGCCGCGTTAAGCTTAGGTTTTTTAATTTCCACCGCCTCAAAAAACTCCGAGCAGGCGAGTAACTTAATGTTGCTGACCACGATCGCCCAAATCGTTCTCTCGGGTGTGCTGTTTAAGGTAGAAGGAGCCTCTAAGGTTTTATCTTGGCTTTCTATTAGCCGCTGGTCGGTTGCTGCTTACGCGATCCCCCTGGATTTAAACGCGGAAGCACCCTCTAGTGTGGGGGTTCCGTCCATTTTTCAAGAAACCGCTCAAGCGAGTAGCCCAATTTCCTTAGAAGCCTACACAACATCTTGGGAGAATCTCTGGCTCAACTGGTCAATGCTCGTTGTTTATATTGTGATTTATTTTGGTTTCGCCTGTTTACTTCAAACGAAGGCTTCACGCGATCGGTTGTAATACAAGATTCATATCAATAGCTTCACACAAATTGCTCAAAATACATGTAACACAAGCATCCTGCTTATACGAGATCAAGCTAGAAGCTTGTGCTACATGAAATTGCATTCAGAAACAGAAGTCAGACTTTTTTCAAAAGTCTGACTTCTCAATGCTCATAAGAACACTAGTTTCGTTAGGATTCTCTATGAGAAATAAGTATCCTACTAATCATTAATATTGAGGTGCATTCATCGTTAGATTGAGGAACAAGCCAAAGTCAACGTAAAGATTGCCATTGCTTGCTTCCGAAACAATATCCTCTGGCGTAAAGCGAATGGGATTTTGAGACAACGCACCCGAAGCACCACGAGCCACATCACCCAGTTCGCGCAGGGTTTGAGCCGCACGATAACCCTCATTGTAGGGAAGTGTAAAAATTAGATTCTCACAGGCTCCGCCTTGGGAAGATGCCGTGCAGATCACGGGATAGTTGTTCATTGTGCCGTGGGTCAGGTAGCGCAATGAACCATCCCGAACAGAGCGATCGAAACGGTTGGAAACCTCTTGACAACGTTGTTGAGGCGTGTAGCCTGCGGCAGCACCAAACCCAGAAGTCCAGCGGATAATTTGAAACTCCTTTTCTCCCTTGACGGCGAAGGTGGTGAATACACCATTAACTTCGCGACAGGTGAAGAAGTCGGGGTAAGCGTAGTTGTTAGCTTTGGCCGTAGCGGCGATACCCAGGCTAGAGAGAACCGACAGAAGAGCAATAGAGAGAGAGCGCTTCACAACAGAAACCAACATAAGTGTTTCGCTTGCTTTACAAGCGTAGTAAGAAATAGCCAGCAATGTAGAAACTCATCAAGATATTTATCAAAAAGATGACTTAATCTACAGCCTTTAATATTCTAGGCTTTCATTAGAACTTATTTCTGAAATTAGTCATATTTACGGACAAAATGAATCGTTTTTGTCCTAGCAAGACGTAGATTTACAAATCGCAACAGAAATCGGCTGAATTCGGCTATTTTAGGGTTAGTGAAGAAGGGAGGAGTCGTAAATTCATTGGCTATTCATCACAGGAGAACTCAGGGAGCGACCAAAGAGGGATGTTCCTGTGCCGCGAACTAAGTAGATCAAGAGAATAAAACGTCTGTTTCGGTCTCATTGTAGAAACGCTGCTAGGCTTTAGCCCTGTCGAAAGTGCTGAAGTGCAACAACGAGTATTTACCTTGGGCTACTTAAGCAACGGGCTTCCTTCTCAATCATTTTCTCGACCTCGCACCAGTTCACAAAAACTATCAGGCAAACACAGCGAAGTGATCTCAGCTTAGGAGAATTAGTATTGCAATTGCTCAGTACCAGCTTATGGTTGTGGCGATTGTAACGTCGCCCGATCGCCCGATCGCTTCAGACGGCATTCACCCTAGACGCGAATCCCAAAATAGGTCAACACGAGATCCACCTCGCCCGTATTGCTCACTTCATGCACCTCATGGGGCGCGATCGCCACACAGACCCCGGATTCCAGCGCCATATCTACCCCGTCCACACAAATATTCCCCGACCCCGACTCCACAAAAAATACCTCGCTCATATCCGCATGGGAGTGCGCCGCTGCCACATCCCCCGGCGCAAACCGTGCCTGTGAAAAATTTGTCAGGTTTTTTAGGTCACCATTGCCCAGCATGACCTGTTTACGGATACTCGGATTGTGCGACACACCCGTTGCCTGAATTTGATCCAAATTGGTGTATTTCATTGAATTTACGCAGAATTTACGCAGATAAATTACACAGAATAGTAGGGAGCGTTGAGCAGGGTTAAGGATCAACTCTGAACAAAATACCCAGAAAAAAGGCGTTCTTTACCGCCGACAGATCATTACAGCGATCGAAGTTTGCTAGGGTTATTGAGACAGTTCGGGATGCTAACGCCAACACAAACATAATGGGCGCGAATACCAGACCACGCAGACCTCAGCGGCAAAATCAACTTCAACTCGCAGAATATATCTGTTGGGTGAGTTCTGCCGTGGGAACGGTGGTTGCCAGTACCTCAATGCAGTTTGCCTATGCGGGCGTGCCGCTATCGCTGTCGTTGTTGTTGAATCTAGCCAATCGTCGCCGGATTGAGGTGGTGACCCATCAGCGAGCAATGGGCGCAGTGGTGCGGGTGCAACAACAGTTAAGCCAGGATCTCGTCGCGATCGAGCAGCGCCTTCGCCAGGTGGCGGAACGCCATCAAACCGAAAGCCCAACCCAAAGCCAGCTTCGCCTCCAGCAGCTTCACCAGCTCGCGCAACACACCAGCGATAGCCAAACACGGATTCGCGACCTCGATGATTTTCGTCTGGTGTATCAGGAAATTGTCAGTCTGCAAGAACAACACCGCCACGTTTACGAGTCACTCGCGGCAACGATCGACTATCTCAACGATTCGCCGTTACCGCAGCGGGTGGACGAAATCGAAGCGGCGATCGCTCAAATTCGTCGCGATTTCGGCCTGATGAACGATCGTCTCGCCCACAGTATGCCGATCGATGTGACGCGCCACGTCCAGAGCGATAGCCTCGATGATCTGAGCGGTGATTTTGACGATCTCGATCATTTACAGGTTCAGAATCAGGCCAACGACCCCAATCTTAAAACCGATTTTGCCGGGGAAGTCCTTGACCAAATTTTTGAGACTGAACGTCAGCGAGATACCCTAGAACGCCGCACGATTACCTTGCCGCTCGAACAGTTTGCCGCTCGGACTGAGTCGGGGTTGGACTCGGCCTTCGACCCGGACTCGGCGTCACAGCACGAGTCAAACCATCAGCTTGACGACGATCCATCGCTCCTAGAGACGCCAAGTTTTACCGCTGCCAGTGGGTTTGCGGCCACCTTTGCCACCAACTCGATCGCCTCCCCCTCCACAACATCTCCAACCCCCAAAAATCTCGCGACTCCAGCCCACGGCTTAAATTCGGCGTTCGCGGATGAAGTTGCGGATGGGATTGTTGGTGAGATTGATGATGGGATTTTTGATGCCGATATTTTGACGGACGAAACGACCGATCGCGACTCGGTTTCAGAGATGATCTCGAATCCTGATTCGGTGGTGGAGCGGATGTCGGAGGATGAAACGACCATCCGTGATACTCGCGATCAGCTCGAAGCACCCGCGACCGAATTTCCATCGCAAACCAAGCGACCCACGATCGAGCTATTTTCGCCCAATGCATCGCCGCTGATTGATCCGGAACCTGCGCCCAATGCGATCCCGCCGTTTGACCTCGATCAGGATGCGATCGAGCCAACTCATTCACCAACCAATTCGCCGACCGACCCGCTGATCGAACTCACCCGAACCGGTACGACGCCCGTTTCGTTTGCCCTCACGACTCCTAGCCCCACAACTCAGCCCAACTCAAATCATCAGCCCAGCCCCGCCGGGATCAATTTACCGGCGATCGATACAGATACCGTCCCAGCGAATCCGCCCGATCTTCCCTCAAATCCCAGCGTTCCGCCCCAAGACTGGCAGCGTATTTCGACCCTCACCGATCACGGCGATTGGGTCAGCGACCTGGCGATCGATCCCACGGGCGAAATGTTAATCAGCGCCAGCTTCGATCGCACGATTCAGCTCTGGGATCTCCAAAGCGGTGAATCCCTAAATGTCCTGTCGGAACACAGCAGCCCGGTTTGCGCGATCGCCCTCAGTCGTAGTCAAGGCTGGCTAGTGAGCGGCAGTTGGGATCGAACGATCAAAATTTGGGATCTCGATACCCAGGCGTTGCTGGAAACCTTGGTCGATGACTCAGGCGTCGCGGGATCGGTGCGATCGCTGGCCGTCAGTCCGAACGGTCGCTTTATCGCCAGCGGCTGGTTTGACCGCACGATCGCCATTTGGGATGTGCGAATCACGCCCAAGCGTCGCAAAGTCTCGGTCAGTGCCTGCGGGTCACAACTGGCTCACAGTGGCCGCGTGGATGCGATCGCCTTTGATCCCACCGGTAAATTGCTCGCCAGCGCCAGCGCCGACGGTACGATCAAACTCTGGTCGGTCGATGGCAATACGGGCGAGCTGGAATTGGTGAACACGCTCGCAGATAGTGCCGATCCGATTAACGCGGTGACTTTTAGCCGCGACGGGATGGCCTTGATCGACGCCAATCGCGATCGCACGATTCGCATCTGGGATGTGGAAACCGGCGAGCGGCTCCACAAACTGACGGGTCATAACAGTTCCGTTACAGCCTTGGCGGCACATCCAGACGGCGAGACCCTGATCAGCGGCAGCTCCGATGGAACGGTGCGGCTGTGGCATATCCCGACGGGACAGGCGATCAGTACGCTTTCGGGCAGTCGAGACGCGGTGATGTCGGTGGCGGTGAGCGATGACGGTCGGGTTTTGGTCAGCGGTAGCGCTGATGGTTCGATCGACGTGTGGCGACGCTGGGGAATGGCAGAGCTGCCGATGTAGTGAGTGATGATTTGTGGCCGTGGTTTTGGTCAATTACAGGGCGATCGCGGAACGATCGCAGGGCGATCATTGCGATTCCCGGTGCTGTCCACTGTTAATCTAGTACAGACAAATTCAAAGTTTCATAACCTTATATCTGCGCGTTTTGACGCGGTTTTAGATCTCGGCATGGTCAAGCGTTTTCTCCAATCTCTGTTCGTTTCTCTGTCCCGTTTACGGGTTGCTCTCGCCCTAGTGCTGTCGATCGGTTTACTCTGGCTTTCAACCAGCACACCCGTCGCCGCCAGCGCCAACGATGACAGCTTTGATGGCAACATCTTTGCGCTCTACGCCGGAAACGGATCGCTCGTACCGCCAAAACAGACGATCGCCGAGTCGATCGCCCAGGGTCGCCCGTCGCTGCTCGTGCTTTACCTCGAAGACAGCAAAGATTGCAAACTCTTCGCCTCGAAGGTGTCGCGTTTACAAGGGTTCTACGGTCGCTACACCAGCATTATTCCCATCAATATTGATAGCCTCCCCCTCGAAGGCAGCGGCGAACCCACTGATCCGGCCACCTACAACGATCAGCTTGTGCCGAAAACGGTTCTGTTCGATCGCGAGGGTAATATCGTCCTCAACGTGACCGGTAACGTTCCGTTTGAAACGATCGATGATAAATTCCGCGAAGTGTTCAATTTGTTGCCGCGCGACGAATCCGAGGAGCTGATCCTGCGTGAACCGCTCAACGAAATTAACACCGAGCTATCTCAGTAAGGTTTCAATCAAGCATCAGTAGGGTGGGCAATGCCCATCACGATCAACTAGCGAATCAGTATCCGTCATGGTGGGCAATGCCCACCCTACTCAACGCTCACTTAATCCCTTTATACTTACCCATCCCCAGCCATTCATGACTGCTCCCACATCCCCGATTCCCGTCGTTGTTAACGGTGCTGCTGGCAAAATGGGCCGCGAAACCGTCAAGGCGATCGCGGCTGCCGATGACATGATGCTCGTCGGCGCGATCGACGCCAATCCCGAACTACTCGGCCAAGATATCGGCGAGATCGCCGGATGCGGCCCGCTCGAAGTGCCGATCCTGGCCGACCTGCAAAGTACGCTGGTCGTCGCGACCCAAGAGCAACAACAGGGCGTGATGGTGGACTTTACCCATCCGAGCTGTGTTTACGAAAATGTCCGATCGGCGATCGCCTACGGTGTGCGTCCGGTGGTCGGTACGACGGGGCTGAGTGAAGCGCAGATCGCCGATCTGGCCGAATTTGCCGACAAGGCCAGTACTGGCTGTGCGATTATTCCCAACTTCGCGATCGGCGTCGTGCTGATGCAGCAGGCCGCCGTTCGAGCAGCGCAGTATTTCGACCACGTGGAAATCATCGAGCTGCACCACGATCGCAAGGCCGACGCCCCGAGCGGTACGGCGATCAAAACCGCCCAGTTAATTGGTGAACTGGGTAAAACCTTTAACGAGCCAAAGGTTGACGAGTCAGAAATTCTTGACCGCGCACGCGGCGCGATCGGCGATGGCGATATCCGCATTCACAGCATTCGCCTCCCCGGCCTGATCGCCCACCAAGAAGTCATCTTCGGCGCTCCCGGTCAAATTTATACCCTGCGTCACGACACCAGCGATCGCGCTTGCTATATGCCCGGTGTGCTGCTCGCCGTCCGCAAAGTCACCGAACTCAAAAGCCTCGTCTACGGCCTGGAGAAATTGCTCTAGATGGATATTGCCGCCACTCTCGCCACCGCCTGCCCCGATCTGACTGGTCTAAAAGTGCTTACCTGGGATGAACTCGGCCAGAGTTCGGATCTGCGTCGCCGTCTCACCGCGAGCTGTTATCCCGGTGAATATCCCAGCGCGATCGCCTATCCCCAAACGCAGGACGAGTTAGCGAACGTGGCGCGAGTCGCTCACGATCGCGACTGGCGTGTTCTGCCCTTCGGCAACGGGAGTAAGCTGCACTGGGGCGGTCTCGTGCGTGGCGTCGATCTGGCGATTTCGACGGCGGGACTCGATCGCGTGGTGGAATTTGCCGAGGGCGATTTGACGCTCACGGTGGAAGCGGGCGTGACGCTCTCGGCGATTAACGCGCTAATCGAGCGCAAGGGTCAGCAGTTGGCGCTTGATCCCACCCTGCCGCAGACGGCGACGATCGGCGGCATCGTCGCGACGGCGGATACGGGCAGCTTGCGTCAGCGTTACGGCGGCGTGCGCGATCGGCTCATCGGCGTTCAGTTTGTGCGACACGACGGCGCGATCGCCAAAGCGGGCGGGCGCGTGGTTAAAAATGTCGCCGGGTATGACCTGATGAAACTGTTCACGGGTTCCTACGGGACGTTGGGCATGATCACGCAGCTCACCTTTCGCCTGTACCCAATTCCGGCGGCCTCTCAAACCTTGATGCTTCACGGCAAACCCGAGGCCATTGACCGGTTAGGCCGCGCGATCGCCGCGTCCTCCCTAACGCCGACTGCCTTCGATCTCGTTAGCCCGTCCCTGATGAAATCGATGTATCTCGGCACGGGGATCGGTCTCGCGTTGCGCTTTCAAACCGTGGCTGAAAGCATTACAGAACAAAGCGATCGCGCGATCGAGTTCGCCCAACAGTGCGGCGCGATCGCCACGACTTACAGCGCCGAGGAAGAGGCCGAATATTGGATGCAAAGCCGCGCCCATATCGACCAATGCACACAGCCCAATGGCTGTAGCGTGAAATTTGGGACGCGATCGACGGCGGCGATCGAGGCGTTGCTGACCGCCGATCGTCTGTTTAAGGCCAGCGCGACGGCGATCGTTCACTATCAAAGCGGGCTAGGACGCGCCATGATTCGCCAGGATCAGGGCGGTAGTCGGATTGCGAAATGGCGTCAGTTTTGCGACGAAAATGGCGGTTTTCTCAGCGTGTTAGGCGCACCGATCGCCCTAAAACAGGCCGCGATCAACCAGACCTTCGATCTCTGGGGCTATCGTGGCAACGCGCGATCGGTCATGAACGATCTCGCTGATCAATTTGATCCCGATCGGCGCTATAGTCCGGGGCGTTTCCTGGTTTAATTCACGTCGGATTACGATAATTTCGCCGCGAACCGTAAACCCAACAAATCCGACAAACCCAACAAACCCTACAGCCCTGCCAATTCAAACAAGCGCCGGTACGACTCCGCCGCCTGCCGTGCCGGTCGCGTATTCACATCAAACACCGTTGCCCCGATCCCCATTGCGTCCGCTAAAATTTGGCGCTGGGGAATATCGGCTTCGAGAAAATGCGCATCGTCGCGATCGCGCAGCAGCATCCGCGCCTTATCCACCAGCAACGTATTTGGCACCGTCCGCACCAGAAACGTAAACGCCTTAAACTCCGGCTTGCCGATCGCCGGTAGCGCCGCACTCGGCTCAAAATTGCGACGCGCACCCCGCGCCAGACGCACGGCCTCCAAAAGCTTCGGCGTGGCACGTAAATCGGGAATACCGGGCTGCACCGGAATCATCACCACATCCGCAAACAGCAACAAAATACGCTGAAGTCGGCCAATCCCCGGTGGACTATCCACGATCGTCACATCAAAGCGATTGAGGCAGTCATGGAGCTGTGTCTGTAGCGCCTTGGGCTGCGTCACACGGCGGCATTCCGGGCGAGGAATTGCAGGCTGAAGGCTATCAATCCAGTCGATCGAGGTTTGTTGCGGGTCTGCATCCAGGAGAACCACCTGTTTATTGCGTTTGAGCAGGTAACGACTCAGGTGAACGGCGCTGGTACTTTTGCCGCAGCCTCCTTTGAGATTGAGAAAAACAACGATCACGATTGATTCCTGGGTCTGCTTGGGGTCTCCGTCGCGTGTGCAGCCGATCGCGCCTAGACTCCCTTTCCGCAAAACGTAAAATAAAACTTAAATTGGCGAATCGGCTTTAGACATTAAGCCTATCAGGACTTATGCCGCGATCGGCTAGAGCCACACACGATACCGTGGGGATCAGCCCACAATTTTCGCTCCTAAGCTGACAAATTTCACCCTATTGATCGAGTCTTCACGTTCGTTTGATAACGGCTGATCCCGACGCTTCAAGCTGTGATTGAGATCTTAGATGGTTGGTGATGACGATCGCAATTTTAGCGGACATACATCAGTGATTTTACTGATTTTAATCACGTCTTAGACCGATGCATTTCACAGAATAATCTGGGCAACCGTGGCATGATTAGAGCTAAGCAAGCTAGCATTTCGCTCTAATGAGAGATTTGAACTCATGACCAACTCATTCCAAGATAAAATTCTGCGGTCTTCGATTCCAGTCTCGATTAAGCTTGAAGCGAAAACAGTCGATCTCGATAGCTACAAATTTTATGAGCGGCTGAGCCTCAGCACAACGGTTGCTATCTCCCTGGCGCAATCCTTCACTGAGATTTACACCCAGTCATTGGCTAAACCCTAAAACGCTTTTCCCTACGGTTTTCACAACGTTAATTTCATTGGTTTGGTTTCGCGTTCTATCCTACAAGCGTCTTGTGAAGCTGACGTTTGTGGGATTTTTGTGCTCTTAAGTCAATGCGAAAGTGACATCTCATACGAAATCCGCTTGTGCATAATCTTAGATCGTTGCTCTATATGGACACCGCACTATTTGCTTCGCAAAGGCTACGCCAACGACTCCGCTCAGTGCTCATAGGTGTTTTTGTCTTTTTCTCATACAGAACCGGATTTCGTATCAGTCGCCCAAGCCCAAAAGTGAATGAATCACAGGGAACGAGACCTTTGAGGTTTTTAAAACCTTAAAAGTCTGAGGTTACTACTTATTATTGTGAGCGACTTAATAGTTTTTTAGTTCTCGCGCCACGTCGCGTTTATCCTGCTTTTGCTTCAGCGATTCGCGCTTGTCATGTAGATTTTTACCGCGTCCTAGGCCGATCGTCACTTTGACCCAACCGCGTTTGAAATACATTTTTAATGGTACGAGCGTTAAGCCTTTTTCTTCAACTTTACCGATCAGTCGGCGAATTTCATCACGACGCATCAAGAGTTTGCGCGATCGGCGCGGATCATGATTAAAAAATTCGCCCGCCGTTTCCCAAGGGGAAACGTGAGTATTCAGCAGCCACACTTCACCATCGCGAATGAGCGCGTAGCCATCGCCGAGGTTGACTTTGCCCTGACGGATCGATTTCACCTCAGTGCCGAGGAGTTCGATTCCGGCTTCGTAGGTATCGAGAATTTCATACTGAAAGCGAGCTTTGCGATTATCGCTGATGATCTTAAAACCATCGCTATTGGCAGCGGGCTGGGTTTTTCCGTTCGTTGATTTGGCCATGGGCAGAAATATAAAGGATGTAGTAAGGTCGATCTCGATTTTAGTCGGAAGCGTTGAATTGAATATAGAGCGATCGCGCGGGGAGGCGAATCGAGGATATTGGATATTGACGATCGGTAACGTTTACTTGACGCGATCGCAGTTGACTGAGACGCGACGCATCACCCAACCCAAGTCGATGCTATTCTCCTGATGTGTGAATTGGAGTGAGTCCTACGAGGTTAAGTCCTATGTCTGTTCGAGAGTCTGTCCTAGAACGCCAAACGAAATTAGTGAACCCCACCACCGACCTGCCCCTAGGTCAATGCGCGATCGCTTTGCCTCAGACCAAACTATTCGGCACGGACGGCATTCGTGGACGGGTGGGCGAAATCCTGACGGCTCCACTTGCCCTGCAAGCCGGTCTCTGGGCGGGGCGGGCGCTCGATCCTCACGGTCAAGGCGGCGTTGTTATCATCGGTCAGGACTCGCGCCATTCGAGCAGCATGTTGGCGATGGCGCTCTCGGCGGGACTCACGGCGGCGGGTCTGGAGGTGTGGGATTTGGGGCTGTGCCCGACGCCCTGCGTGGCCTACCTGACGGCGTCTTCGAGCGGCGCGATCGGTGGCGTGATGATTTCCGCAAGCCACAACCCACCGCCGGATAACGGCATTAAATTTTTTGGTGCGGACGGTACGAAGCTCTCACCGACCGCCCAAGCGCAGATCGAGGCGGGCATTCGCGGTCAGTTGGGCTACGACGACGTGAGCGATCGCGCCAGCGGCTGGGGACGCCACCACAATCGTCACGAACTCACCCTAAGCTATGCCCAATCTTTGGTGGGGCCGATCGCCTCGAAGCGGCTGGACTTGGCCGGGATGAAAATCGTCCTCGATCTCGCCTGGGGAGCCGCCGCGCACATCGCGCCGCAGGTGTTCCGCGATCTGGGCGCGACCACGATTTGCCTCCACGATCAGCCCGATGGCGATCGCATTAATGTCAACTGCGGTTCAACCCATCTCGATTTACTCGCCGAAGCCGTCCACGCTCACAGTGCCGATCTCGGATTTGCCTTTGATGGCGACGCCGATCGCGTCCTCGCGGTCGATTGCCAAGGCCGCGAAATTGACGGCGACTATATCCTCTATCTCTGGGGTCAACAGCTCCGTCAAGCCGATCAGTTACCGGACGACACGATCGTCTCGACCGTGATGGCGAACCTCGGATTTGAGCGGGCATGGCAAGCCCAGGGCGGGACGCTGCTGCGGACATCTGTGGGCGATCGCTACGTTCATGCAGCAATGATGGAAACCGGCGCAGCGCTGGGCGGTGAGCAGTCCGGCCACGTGATTTGCAGTCATTACGGTGTCAGCGGTGACGGCCTGATGACGGCGCTCCATCTCGCCGCGCTGGTGCGTAACAGCGGTCAGCGCTTGGCGGATTTAGTCGATGCGAGCTTCAAGACCTATCCCCAGTCGCTCGAAAATATCCGTATCGAAGATCGCGATCGCCGTGCCAACTGGGAAAGCTGCGAGCCGCTCCAACTGGCGATCGCTCACGCCGAAGCTGACATGGGCGATCAGGGTCGCGTTCTGGTGCGTGCCTCCGGAACCGAGCCGCTAATCCGTGTCATGGTCGAAGCGGAAACCGATGAACTCGTCAACCACTGGACGGATAATCTCGTCCTGACGGTGCGTCAGCATCTTGTGGGCTAAGGGCTAAGGGCTAAGGGCTAAGGGCTAGGAACTGGAAGATAAGCCCAACTCGATTCTGTGCCTGTTTCAGATCACGCGATCACCTAAAGATAAACTTGAGGCGATCGCGTGATGTCTTGATGTTTTCGTGTCTTCGTCTTAAATATCCTGCTCTCTACGAGTTCTTGTGTGCGTCCTGATAGCAGCGCTCCAGGGTGTCGGCAATGCGCTGCTTGTCGATCGGCTTTGTGACGAGGCCATGCGTGCCGATCCTTCTGCAAATTTCGATATATTCGGGCGTCGCATTGGCCGTCACAATCACCACCTGGGGCTGTTGTTCGATCGGCAAACGGCTAAAAATTTCCTGAGTAGCCATAATGCCGTCCATTTTTGGCATCTGGATATCCATCAAAATGAGATCGTACGGTCGCGCTTCTGCGAGTGCTGCTTCCGTCGCATCGACGGCATCGAGGCCATTTTCTACAACCTTAGAGTCATATCCGAGCTTCTTTAAAATGCGCTGAAGAATTCGCCAATTGAGTTGGTTATCTTCCGCAATCAAAATATGCAGCGGACAGCGTTGACCGAGGATATCGACCATGAAATTTCGGAATGCTAACGGTAGTAAAAACAGGACAGAAAAAGATGCTTCACCGGGTCTGGCAACGGGTCAGAGTGCAGGGATCGGTAGGTATTTCGCAAGTGTGTGGTTACATTCAATGATCGTGCATTAGGGACATTCAGGCACAGACTTTAGATTTCAGGTTAAACGAAGCGCTGTGAGACGTAAGCTCGATCGAGTTAACCGTAGATTTACGTATTATCAACGATCTATCGCGCCGCGTCGAAAAGTTTAATCGCAGTTTTAGAGCCTGTCGTAAATTTACAATTTACCCCACGACTCTGCCGATCGCTCTCATCCGCATCCGATCAACATTACCCGCCCCCTAACCGCCAACCTTCAATCCTGACCGTTCATGACCCTACTGTCTTTTCTGCTTCAAGCCTCCTGGCGGCTGCTCGCCCTTTCGATCGTTGCTGGACTGATCAGCGGTGGCAGTAGCGCCGGACTGCTGGCCTTAATCGGTCGCGCGATCACGGCAGAACCCGGTCAAGTCACGATCGGTGTGCCGTATTTCGTGATTTTGGGCGTGATTGCCCCGATCGCCGCGATCGTCTCCCAAATTTCGCTGATTCGCCTCTCGCAAACCGCCGTCCTCAATCTGCGGCTCCATTTGGCGCGTCAAATTCTGCGATCGGACTTACAACGCATCGAAATCCTGGGCGCACCGCGTTTACTGGCGACGCTGACCGACGACGTGCAAATGATCTCGAAGGCGATCTCGACCCTGCCGCTGATCTGCATTGATATCGCCGTGGTGGTGGGCTGTTTTGGCTATATCGCGGTGCTGTCGTGGCAGGTGTTGCTGATGGTCGTAGCGCTGATGGTGGTCGCGATGGGGAGCTGTATCGTCCTGATTCGCAAGGGGAAATATTGGCTGACGCGATCGCGCAATGAGCAGGATCAGCTCTATGCCCATTTTCGGACGATCGCCGCAGGTTTTAAGGAACTCAAGCTACACACAAAACGCCGCCGTGCCTTTGTCGATCAGGATTTGTACGGCAGCGCCGATCGCTTTCGTCGCCAAAGTGAACGCGGTCTGATTTACATCACCGTGACGAGCAGTTGGGGCAAATTTATTTTTGTGCTGGTGATGGGATTTATTCTCTTTTTCCTGCCGAACATCATGACCGTGCCGCCGACAACGATGTCGAGCTACATCGTGATTTTCACCTATCTCATGCTGCCGCTCGAAAAACTCGTCGCCAAGCTGCCCATCTTCAGTCAAGCCAATGTCGCCCTACAAAAAATAGATCAGCTCGGTCTGTCGCTCTCGGCCTACGCGGACATGAGCCGATCGCCGCGATCGTCCCCAGCGATCCCCCCTGATCCCGACCAGCCCGCCATCGATCGCCACTGGCAGCGCCTCGAACTCCGCAACGTCAGCCACACCTACCACAGCGACAGCGACGATCGCCCGTTCACCCTCGGACCGATCAACCTGACCCTCACACCGGGCGAAATTATCTTCATCATCGGCGGCAACGGTAGCGGCAAATCGACCCTCGCCAAACTGATAACCGGTCTCTACACGCCGGATCACGGCGAGATTGCGATCGATCAGCGAATTATTTTAGACGCCGATCGGGACTGGTATCGTCAGCATTTCGCCGCCATTTTCGCCGACTTTTATATTTTTGAACGGCTGCTCGGCCTCGATCGCCCCGAACTCGATCAGCTCGCTCAGGATTACATCGCCAAACTTCAGCTCGATCGCAAAGTGCAGATCCACGGCGGCCAACTCTCCACCACGGCTCTATCCCAAGGCCAACGTAAACGCCTTGCTTTGCTGACCGCCTTTCTCGAAGATCGCCCCATTTACCTCTTTGATGAATGGGCGGCGGATCAAGATCCCAACTTTAAAGATCTGTTTTATCGGGAAGTCCTGCCCGAACTCAAGCGCCAGGGCAAAACCACGATCGCGATTACCCACGACGATCGCTATTTCGATCTCGCTGATCGAGTGATCACCCTCGAATACGGACAGGTGACGACTGATCGGCGATCGGGAGCTGGCTTCCTGTCCTGAGGTTCGATAAGTTTGGGGATCAGGGGATCAGGGGATCAAGACGGCCCGTAGCTGATTTGATCGGACTCATAGGACGGAGGCTCCACATGAATCGTCACGCGCACAGGGCTGTAGCGGGCTTCGAGCTGTGCTTCGACAGCTTCCGTAATCGCGTGAGCTTTACGGAGATCGTTCGCGTCAACGATTAGGTGCATATCAATAAACACTTGACGGCCAATTAACCCGCGTGAGGCGATGTCATGGCAGTTGAGCACACCTGAAACCTGCATCACGACTGCATGGATGGCTTCCGGCGCGATCGCCATTTCGTCCACCAGCCAGGGCAGATTTTCCCGCAGCACGTCCCAACCGCTGCGAAAGACCAAGATGGCAACGGGAAACGCCAATACCAGATCGAGCCAGCCGTAGCCAAAGTAAACGCCGATCGAGCCACCGATGACGGTCAGCGTGATCCAGATATCGCTCATCGTGTGGTGCGCGTCAGCAATTAAAATTTTGCTGCCCAGTTTCACGCCAATCCGACGCTCATAAAATGCGACAAAGATATTAATCCCGACCACGATTAGCATCCACCAGAGCATGAACGGCTCAATTTCGGGAATACGTGCGCCAAAAAGAATGCGATCGAATGCACTCTGGAGAATTTCCAGACAGGCAACCCCGAGGAAAGCCGCGACGCCCAACGCGCCGATGGCTTCGTATTTGTGGTGACCGTAGGGATGGTCGCGATCGGGCTGCGGCGACGAAAATGACATTGCAATTAAGCCGAGGACGTTGTTGGCGCTATCGGTCACACTGTGGAGCGCATCCGCCATCAGACTGAGGGAGCCACTACGCCAGCCCAGTAAGGCTTTGATGACCAGGACAACAACATTCAAAAAAAGCACAAACAGTAGAACACGGTTGACCTGAGGGCGATAGTCTTGAGGCATAGCCAAATTCACAAAACAAATTCATAAAATAAACTCACAAGCCAACCTCGATCACGACTCGATGGCCCAAATAACGTCAAAAAAACGTTATTAATACTTGTTTCAATACTCATCGCACTCACAAAACCCAGTAGAAATACGGTTAGCATCTCCAGTACAGTGATGGGACAGCGATGGAACAACAATTTACGAATCATGCAGGCTCCTTGAGCCGGGAGTACCGTAAATTCGTAGGATTCGTAAATGTAACCTGCCCTAAGCGAAGATCCTAGCAAGTCAACTCTCCGGAGAGACGGGTTACAACATGAAAAATACGATCGGATCGTTACGGAGACTACCGAAAATCCCAATATTCTCGTACTTTAAAGTCAGTCTGCATCGGACACATGGCATCTGACAAGCGCCTCTCCCGGTTTAAACTTCAGTTTCGATAATTTGTTATGCAAACTTCCAAGAAGCGATCGTCGCTGGCGGCTCTAAGCCTCAAGACGGTTGGTATTATTCTCATTGTTTCGTCGCTGCTCGACTACATCATTCTACCGATCCCCTATCAGCCGCTCGATGTGGCGTGGCGCATCAGCCTGGCTTCGACGTTTGTCGATCGCGGCATTATCCCGATGATCGGTATCGGTCTGATGTTTACGGGCTACAAGATGGACACCGACGAGGGACGTGGCGGTAGCGTTACGAAAAAGTGGCAGTACCTTCCCTTCTGGGGCTTGGTGCTCTCGGCGGCTCTGGGTCTGTTCTTCCTGCTGTTGACGCCGATGCATCTGAACGATGTACGCTCGGCGAGCCAAGAGAGACTGGCTTCGATCGAGGCGGAAGCTCGTCGAGTCGAAAGTAATTTCAATGCACAGCTCGGAACGGAAGAGTTCCAAACTCAACTCGAACAGCAACAGGTCGATGCGAAAGCGCAGTTTAAAAGCCTGCTCGAAAATCCCGATCGTCTGCAAGCTGTGATCGATAGCCCCGATACGCCTGATGAAATTAAGGCCGTGCTGGAAGAGGCGAAAACCAATCCCCAAGCTCTCGATGATTTCTTTGAGGAGCGTGTCGCTAATATTCCTGAGCAAGTGATGGGTCGTGTGCGCGAACAGCAAGAAACGCAGACGCGCCAGGTCGGTCGTGAGGCGGGCAAGTCGGCGATTCGTGTCGGTCTGAGCAGCCTGCTGCTAGCGGTCGGCTACATCGTGATCAGTTGGGCAGGGCTGAAGGGTATGATGCGCCCCCGTCGCTAATAGTGTCATTCGTCGTCCCGCGATCGTCTACCCACGATCGTGCATCGGGTTAAACGGTCTGGCTTAAGACACGACGAACACGAATAAACAACCTTTGCCAAAGCAGCTTCGATTGATGGATTTTGTCCCCCGATTGAAGCTGTTTTTGTCGGGAGTGGAGATAGGAGATACCTGGAGGAACCGCAATGTTTTCGATTTATATCCTGACCTATAACGAAGAAATCGATATTGCAGAGTGCATCGAATCGGCCATGCTGTCGGATGACATTATCGTGGTGGATTCCCTGAGTTGCGATCGGACGGTCGAGATTGCCGAACGCTATCCCGTGCGTGTCATTCCCCACGCATTCGAGAGCCACGGCAAGCAGCGCACGTGGATGTTGGAGCAGGTGGAAACGAAATATGACTGGGTGTATATTCTCGAAGCGGATGAGCGGATGACCCCGGATCTATTCGCGGAGTGTGTCCAAGCCGCTAGAGCTGGGGAGCATGAAAGTTACTTTGTGGCGGAACGGGTGATGTTTATGAATCGCTGGATTCGCCACAGCACGCAATACCCGCGCTATCAGTTGCGGCTGTTTCGCAAGGGATCGGTGTGGTTTGACGATTATGGCCATACGGAGCGCGAGGTCTGCACTGGAACGACGGGCTTTTTGAAGGAAACCTATCCGCACTATACGGCGGGCAAGGGGCTGAGTCGCTGGCTGGATAAACACAATCGCTACTCCAGTGACGAGGCGATCGAAACGCTGCGTCAACTGGAATCCGGGCGAATTCTCTGGAAGCAAATGTTTTTTGGGGAGTCGGAGGTCAAGCGCCGCCATGCGCTGAAAGGCTTGTCGCTGCGTTTGCCGTTTCGTCCTGCGATTCGTTTTCTTTACATGTATTTCGGTTTGGGCGGGATTTGGGATGGTCGTGCGGGGTTTGCGTGGTGCATGTTGCAGGCGTTTTATGAGTACATCATTGTGCTGAAAACGCGCGAACTCCGAGAGCTGCCGCCGGGGAGTCACATTCGATCAGAGTCGATCCCCAGTAAACTGACGCCCAAGGATATCTGAATTGATCGTGATCGTGTGGGTCTGAAGGTCTGAAGATCTGGCGAACGTAAGCGAAACCGGATCGCCGGGGCTACGGTGAAGGGTCGATCGTGGCGGGTGTACCGATCGCAGGACGACGCATCAGCAGGGTTTGCCATTGCCCGATCGCCTCCGCCGTCCAGAGCCAGTTTTGGGCGAGCTGTTGCGGCTGGAGCGCTAGAGAATCCTGAGTCAGGATGAGATCACGCAGGGCGATCGCGGCCTCACTGCGATCACGTCGATCTAGGGCGAGGGCAAGACCGGCTTGGAGCGAGAGTTCAACAGTTTGGCGATCGAGACTCGAACCGGCGACGCTAAGATTCGCCGCATCAGATGGGGAATCCAGCAGCGCGATCGCGTCGCGCCACACGCGATCGGCGTCATCGAGGCGATCGTCAGCGTAGTACGCCCAGCCCAAGGCCGCGCGATATAGCAAATTGTCGGGCTGACGTTCCACCGCCGCCGTCCAGTAGCGCCACGCATCGTCATAGCTGGCATCGAGCTGACCGGCGACGCGCGTTTGCCATGCCCAGCGACCTTTGAGAAATTGCACATCGCCGCGATCGAGCGCTTCCACTGGGATCAACGCCAATAGCGATCCCGCACGCTCGACGGAACCGAGATCGAGGAGCTGCTCGACGATCGGCAAGGCCGTCATCCAGTCGCCACGGGCGATCGCGGTGCTGGCTTGGGCAACACGAGCCTCCAGATTGGCCGCCGTGGGGGGCGAATTTTCGACGCCGTTGGGTGCGGTCTCAATCGCGGGGAACGGATCGCGCATTGTCGATCGGAGACTTTGCCACCCGCCAAAGCCGATAAGGGCGACGATGATGCTCGCGCCGATGACAAGCTTGGGGGTTGGCTGAAGTGACCGGCGGTTGGGTTGATGTTGTGATCGCGATAGGTGGTGGCGATCCGGTGATCTGGATTGATCGGAGGTGTCTGGAGAGATCGCGGATCGAGAGCTGGGCGACGCTTGCTGATGGTTGGGGGGAGAGTGACGACGATCGCGAGAATCTTGACGATTTTGGCCGTCGTGACCCGTGGGATTTTCGGGGTCGGGCAGTGTAATGCGTTCATCGATCGGCATGGCGATCGAGGTCTCGGTTAAGCCATCGAGTAATTGATCGTCGGGTAATAAATCGGGGAGCAGATCCGGCTCAATGTCGTTGGTTCTCGCCGTCGGGTTGGCCGCCGAGGGGACTGGCGATTGGGCGATCGAACCCGAATGAGATCCCGCATTAGACCTCGAATTAGACTCAGATTCTGGCTCAGATTCTGGCTCAGACTCCGGCTCAGACTCCAAGTCGCCAATTATGTCTACATCGCGCGACTCGATAAGGTCGATCGTGGTCAGCACGGGAAACTGATGATCGGGTATGCCTTGCCACGTGGCCTGCTCACGGGGTGCAGCCCCCATCAGATGCCCGTCAAATTCGGGATGGAGATAAAACACCGGCAACGCCCAATACAGTTGGCGCGATCCGAAGCTCGAAATTAAGCCCTGTCTGGCTCGGCTGAGGCTGAGATCGATCGCCACGCCCTGACTCAGATTGCGATAAAACAGCCGCGTTAAGCTGAGGGCAACATCGTCGGGAATACGTTCCGCCATCGCTAGCACCGCCGGGATACGCCGATCGATCGACGCTTCGGCCAAGTTGCTCGCGCCGCCCAGTTCCGCATCGTGATCGCGATGCGCCCCGCGACAGGAGTTAAAAATGGCGAGCCGAATCCCGTTATTGCTCAACAGTCCGGCCAGATCTTCGCCCGACAGCATTTCCGTTAGCCCAGTTTTTTCGCTCACGAGGGACACCGCGCCGCCGTGCCGCCCCGAAATGCTGTGACCCGCATAGTGAAAAATCTGATAGTTGCCGTGTTCAAGCGCCTGGGTCAGGGTTTGGCGATCGGGGTGTTCCAGCAGCGTGATCTGCATGGCCGTTTGGGAGTGCTTGAGTTCGGCGAGAAGATCCCGCGTTTCCTGAACCAGGGCAAGCTCCACTTGATCATTTGGGGTGGCGATCACCATCAAAATGCGGATCGGCTCATCGGCGGCTAGGGCAGCGGGCAAGGGGCCATAGAGGCTGCTCGGACGGTAGCGCGAAAAGAGGATGTTTGTCCCGGCAGCGAGGGGCTGGTCGAGATCGTGGAGGACTTCCCAGGGCAGGCGGTTGAGCGGTTCGCCTTTGATGCCGAGCCGCAACCGGAGCGGCGTTTGACGGTGTTGGGCGATCGCCTGAGCCATCATCCAGCTATCGCGCAAACTATCGCAAAACAAAGCGTTGAACAGCTCTTTGCCCAACGACACGAGATCCTGAGCCGATCGTGACGATCGATTGGCCAGGGGATCACCCTCTAAATATTCGCGTCCTGAACTGGGATTTTCGGCTAAATCGACTAAATCGCCGCCATCATCCAGGTTGGGTGCTTCCCCGATCTGTAGCATTTGGATCAGCGGATCTTGCATCAGCGATCGCGCATGGCGTAACCAGCGATCCACCGGCCACGTGACCTGCTCTTCGGCGAGGGGAACACCGGGTTCGACGCGCTCGGTGCGAACCAGATAGTCGCGATCGCCAACGGGCGTTATGGAAATGTGAAAGTCTTGGGTCACGGTTCCCCGAAGTCGAGCCGATCGCTCGGTTAGCACCAGGTTTATTCTAGCCGCTCACTTTCCCCCAACAGTGACGACGGATCGCCGCTCTCGTCCATGTACCCCCACGCCAAGGTTTAACCCAACCTGCCCGATCGGTGCGTTGATCCCGATCCGCCCAGTGGAATGGACATCGATCGCGATCGCGCCGATCCAGGTCTCAGCGGATCTCGCCAAAAAACTCAAAAAATGTTTTTTGGGGTCTTTGGGCTTTGTGCCACCTCTATAATCGAGATTTACAAGCGGATGAATCGTACGTTGCGGGCGGCTATCGCACACGATTTTCACCGCATCTCTACCGTCTCGAATCGCCCGATTCGCTGTCTTTATGTCTCTTGATCGACTGACTCGACGCTGGCGGCCACTATCGCTCAACTCGATCCTTGTTGTTCCCTTTGTCTTGCAGATTATCGGGGCGGTGAGCTTGACCGGTTGGCTCGCATCGCGCAGCAGCCGCTATGCCGTTCGAGAAGCGATCAATGAGCTGACAGTCCAGGTCAACGACAAAATCGAATCGCATATTGATAACTACCTCAAGATGCCGCACCTGATTTTGCAGGCCAACGGCATCGCGATCACCACCGACATTCTCGACCCCCAGAATTTCACCGCCCTCGAACAGCATTTTTTCTCCCAGCTTCAGTTCTATACGGCGGTGGATTACCTCTTTTTTGGGCGTGCGGACGGTCAGTTTATTGGGGTGCAAAATCTGCCGGGGGGGATGGTTAGCAAAATACGTGATGCACGCACGGCTCCGCTGCGTGTGGTTTACCAGCTCGATCGCGAGGGGCAGCATATCCGCCAAGAGAGTTCGAGTCCTTACACCCCGCTCGATCGCCCGTGGTATCTCGCCGCCGTCCAGCGCGGACGCCCGACCTGGAGCCCGATTTTCACCTCGGCTCATCTGGGAGTGCTGCAAATTGCACCCGCAATCCCGCTCTATGACGAGGATGACAAACTACTCGGTGTGTTGGCCTCGACGCTGCAACTGTCCAACGTCAGCAAATTTTTAGATGCATTGACGATCGGCAAAAGCGGCTTTGCGGTAATCATTGAGCCGTCGGGCGACCTGGTGGCGATTTCCACGGGCGAGAGCGTTGCGGACGAAGCTGGAGAGCGCATCTCCTTCACGGATAGTAGTAATCCGGCGATCGCCAGCGTAGCGCGGCAACTCAAGGCCGAATTTGGCAGTTTTGACCGGATTACGCAACCTCAATCCGTGGTGTACCGCGTGAATGGTGATGCCATGCATGTACGGGCGACACCGTTTCGGGACGGGCGCGGCTTGGACTGGACGATCATCACGATCGTGCCGGAGTCCGACTTTATGGCCGAAATTAACGCCAGTCGTCGCCTAACGATCTCGCTGTGTGCGGTGGCCGCGATCGGCGCGATCGGGTTCGGGGTGCTGATCGTGCGTTGGGTCACAACCCCAGTACGTCAGCTCAGTGAGGTCGCCGAGCAACTCGCCCAAGGGCAATGGACATCGTCCCAAATTCCGGAGCCTCGTTCTAAAGAAGTCACCCGGCTGGCCACGAGTTTTACGCACATGTCGAGGCAACTCCAAACGTCGTTTCGCACCCTGGAACAGCGCAATGCCGAAATGGGAAACCTCAATGCTGAACTTCAGCGGCTCGATCGGCTCAAGGATGAATTTCTCGCCAACACCTCCCACGAGTTACGCACCCCGCTCAATGGCACGATCGGCATTGCCGAGTCGATGCTTGACGGTGCGGCGGGCGACCTCACCCCGCCCCAACGTCAGAACCTTGACCTGATTGTTCGCAGCAGCTACCGGCTCGCGACCCTCGTGAATGACCTGCTCGATTTCTCCAAGCTGCGCTACAACGAGATCCAGCTTCAACAGCAACCCGTGGGCATTCGTGAAGCGGTCGAAGTGGTTTTCGCCTTTTGTGCGCCCCAACTGCATCGTAAACCGATCGAACTCATCGACGCCATTTCGCTGGATATTCCCCTGGTCTATGCGGACGAAAACCGGCTTCAGCAAATTCTCTACAACCTGATCGGCAACGCGATTAAATTCACCGACCAAGGCTTTATTGGCGTGACGGCGGCGATTTTGCCCAGTACGGCAGCGGTGATGTCTCTGTCTGAAAACGCCGATGCTAGCCGTGATTCCCACGATGATCGCAACGATGATCGCGATCCTAGCGCCGCCAAGGATCTCGACCGTCTCGACCGTCTCGACTATCTTGGCGATCGCGATCATCTTGATAGTCCTAGCAATCTTGGAGAACCTGGCAATCCTGACGAGATCCATTCCACTCACCCCGATCCATCCCAGCCATCTCAACCAAACCGACAGCTCGCCATTACCATCACGGACACCGGCATCGGCATCACCGCCGAGCAACAAACCCGCATTTTTGGCTACTTTGAGCAAGCCGACGGATCAACCGCTCGCGAATATGGCGGAACCGGGCTGGGGTTGACCCTCGCGAAAGAATTCGTCGAGCTGCACGGTGGAACGCTGTCGGTTAACTCTGTACCGGGGAGCGGCTCCCAGTTTTGCTTTACGCTGCCGATCGCAGAGACCGCCACGATCGCGGCGGCGACATCGCCCGCGACCCCGCTCGCGATCGCCGATACGCTCACCGACTTTGAACGGGCGATCGGCCTCGATGACGATATCAGCGCCCCCGGCCACAATCAGATTGCAGTAGCAGCACGCTTTCATATCCTCGTGGTGGATGATGAACCGATCAATCAACAGGTGCTACTGAATCATTTATCGGTGGAGGGCTACCGGATTACCACGGCGGCGGATGGACGCGAGGCGATCGCGGCGATCGACGCCGACGATCCACCGGATTTGGTGCTGCTTGACGTGATGATGCCCAAGTTAACGGGGTATGAAGTGTGCAACATTTTGCGCGAGACCTACACCGCGACCCAGTTGCCGATCGTGCTGATCACCGCCAAAAATCAGGTCGAAGATATCGTCGAAGGCTTGAGCGTGGGCGCGAACGACTACCTCACCAAACCGATTCGCAAAAAAGAACTGCTCGCCCGCATTAATACCCATCTCAATTTGTCGAAAATCGGCTCGGCTTACGGGCGCTTCGTGCCGCGCGAGTTTTTACGGTTCCTCCAAAAAGACAGCATTGTCGATGTCGAACTCGGCGATAGCGTTGAGCGCGAGATGACGATCGTTTTTGCCGATATTCGCGGCTTCACGCGACTGAGCGAAGGGATGACGCCCGCCGAAAATTTTCGCTTCATTAACGACTACCTCTCGCAAATGGAGCCGGTGATCGCCGAGTTCGACGGGTTCATCGATAAGTACATCGGCGATGCGATCATGGCGCTGTTTCCCAATTCGGCAGACGATGGGCTGCAAGCGGCGATCGCGATGCTCAGGCGGCTCGCGGTGTATAACGAAGCGCGTAGCCAGCAGTCCCTCGAACTGATCGCGATCGGCATCGGAATCAACACCGGCTCGTTGATGCTCGGTACGGTGGGCGGAACCCTACGCATGGATAGCACCGTCGTCGGCGATACCGTCAATCTCACCTCGCGCCTAGAAGGACTTACCAAGGTCTACGGTACGCCGCTACTGATCACTCACAATGTGGTCGCCAATCTGCAAGATCCGGCGGTGTACTGCCTGCGGACGATCGACCATGTGACCATGCGCGGCAAGTCCGAAGCGGTCTCGATTTTCGAGGTGTTCGATGGCGATCCGTCGGAGTTGCGATCGCAAAAATATGAAATGAAGCCCACCTTTGAACAAGCCGTGATTGATTTTTATCAGGCCAACTTTGAGGCGGCGCAGATGGGGTTTGAGCGGTGTTTAGCCAAAGCTCCCGGCGATCGCGCCGCACAGATTTATCGCGATCGGTGTCGCCTCAAACTCGTTTAGTCATTCCGATCGTCGATCGTCCTTGCGCTAGGAGGTTCGTCGCGAGCAAGCAAAATAGTTGCGCGATCGGAATCGCGATCGCCTCGTCATTATTCAATTCGCACAGCGTGATCCTAAAGAAAGCACAAATAGCAACCCACAGCCGGTAACGAAGTCCAATTTTTTTGCTAATGTCGTTTAGCATGAATATTTAGCCTCAGTAGCTCAGTGGATAGCAGCATCCGCCTTCTAAGCGGAGGGTCATAGGTTCGAATCCTATCTGAGGCGCTATCGTTCGGCAGATTGTACTACAGCTTGTCGCTTATTTTTGGCTTGAAAGGCTCGGCGATCGCGCTTCCTTTAAGCTGAGATCACGAACGGTTGGGGCGATCAACGATCGTCGCCTCAACGTCGATCGTTTGCGTATAGTTGGCATCCGCAGAGGACGCCGCCGGGTTCGGGGTCGAGCGGGTCGATCCTGCGGTCTCGGCAGTGTTGGCAGTATCGCGACGAAAACCGGCAAATAACGATCGATCGCGCACCGACTCGGCCACCATTTTCGACAGCTCCGAAAACAGCAGCGCCATCAGCGCCACATCGTCAATTTGCCCGAGGATCGGCACAATATCCGGCGAGAGATCCAGCGGACTGATGAGATAGATCAGCGACCCGAGGATAACCCAGCCGCGATACTGCGGGTTGCGCAGGATCGTCCGGTAGGCCAGCGCCAGGGTAGAGAGCAATGCATTCATGGAGTTGAGTCGAGGCAAAGAGGCAAAACGCGATCGGGTGTGATCAAGATCTCCGGCCAGACGCGAAGCCGTGCCAAAATCCAAAAGATCGTCCCTTTAGCCTACCAAGGACTTCCGATCATCGTGAATGCCGCCCAATAGTAGGGATCTGAAAAATCACTGGTTCCCAAGTTGAGATTGGCGGGAACGTCGATCGATCCCCGTGTGGTCAAAAGCTGCCCGTCTTGTACGGTGACTTCACCGCGCAACATCGCGAGTTGAGCGTCACGGAGGGCAAAGGCTCGGGTCGGCGCGGTCTGAATCGCATCATAAAATTGGCTCATCAAGCCCAACGTTCCCGCGTCGCTGACGTACCAAAGGCTCGCCACCACGGATTTCACCCCCGATTTCACGGCCATTCCGGCAAATCCAAGCTCGGCATCATCGCTACCGATCGCCGTGCGGCAGGCACTCAGCACCATCATTTCGACCGCCGGATCATTGAGGCTGAGTTCGCGGATGCGATCGAGGCTGAGTTTGCGATCCCAAAGCTGAATATACGAGTTTGATAATTCTCCAGCGCTAAATTCGGCGTGGGTCGCGAGGTGCAAAATCGGTGCGGGATAGTCCTCACGCTGGTCGATCACATTTTTTAAGGTGAATTCATCGTTGAGGAAGCTGCGCCCGCTGCCGAGGTTGGTGATGAAGTCTACTTCAAACGGGACAGCAGGCAGGGCGCTCAGATCGGTAAATTCCGAGGAACCCATCGCCAGGACGGGAGCCTCACGAAGGTTGCTGGGTGTGAAATCCACGAGGCTGATGCTGGGAATTAAACCGATGGCGAAGTCTTCGATGAGGTAGCGATCGCCGTCGTAAAGCGCGGCGATCGGCAGGCCGCGAAAGCCGCGATCGAGCGAGAAAATCAGGGTATCAATGCCGAGGCGAGTGAGGTCGTCGCGCATGGGGGCGATCAGCCAGTCGTAGAGCTGGCGGGCTGGGGTCAGGTGGGCATCACTACGGCGTAGACGCGCATTGAGCAAGGTACTTTGAAAGTTATTGGTAGCGGCTTCTAGGGTTTCGCGATCCACATCGACGGAATGATAGATCGGTTGACCCTTGGTTGGAACAACGATGATCGATAGGCGGTTGAGTTCGGCGAAGATGTAGACCATCGCCGGGGTCGTTCCCGTGGCGTTTTGAGCGGCGAGCAGTTCGGCTTGGGCGAGTTGGATCGCTTCAATGCTGATGTTGTCCTCGGCGACAGTGGCGCTGGTTGCCGCCGTATCGCCGAGTTCGAGATATTTGATAAATTCGTTGCTCGTCTGAGCGTCAAGCAATGCCAGCGCTTTGTAAATTTGGCCGGAATCTAGGAGCTGATCGACCTGCGATCGCCATAGCGAAACTGAGCGATCGCTGGCTTGAAGCGTACGCGGCTCAAACGTTTCGCTGGGAATGGATCGAGTGAGATCGATCGCAATTTGTTGATCCTCAATATCGGTTCGTTGTCCTAGAGTTGGTGTTGGAGATGGGGTTGGGGTTGGTGTTGGAGATGGGGTCGGCGTTGGTGTTGGTGTTGGTGTTGGAGATGGGGTCGGCGTTGGTGTTGGAGTTGGTGTTGGTGTTGGAGATGGGGTTGGTGTTGGAGATGGAGTCGGTGTTGGGGTCGGCGTTGGGGTGGTTTGGTTAATCCGAATCGTGTCGAGCAAAAGCGCTTCAGCCACAATCGTCCCAAGAGGCAGGGTGTCGCCCCCCGTTGTCAGTACGCCCGCCGATCCGTTTTCGTCGATTAAACTGCCGATCGTGAACGGGACACCTGCCGTAATCGCGCCGTTATCAATTTGAATCGAGCCGGAACCCGTGCCACCGGCAGCGCTAATGCTGGCGATTTGGCCGTTGCGATCGGTCAAAATATCAAACAACTGAAGCGTTAACGAATTAATCGCGACGCTTCCCCCTGCGCCACTATCACCACCTTGAACATCGATCGATCCCACGGTGATATCGGTTTGACTGCCTAAACTAACGCGGCCACCACTGCCGAGGCTGGCTCGCGCGGAGAGTTGCTGCGCCTCGATCGCCCCAAGACTGGTCAGGGTGATCGTACCGCCGCTGGTAATTCCGTCTGCCACGAGATTGCCAAGCAACTCAATGCCAAACCCAACATTAATCGTGATCGATCCACCGGCTCCGCTGGTGGTGGCACTGGCATTAATCGTATTACCGGTGTACCCACCCGCTGACGTGGCGATCGTCACACGGCCACCGCCCGCCGTCCCCGTCGCCTGAATGGTTTCCACCGCAATATTATCGGGGACGCTGAGGTCAACCGATCCGCCGACCCCGTTAAGGCCGCGTACATCGATCACAATGCCGCTGGTGTTGCTGGCGTCCGGCTCTAGGCTCCCTGTTCCCAGGTCGATCGCCACCTGACCGCCCGTAAAACCCGACGCCCGTAGCTCACCAATCCGAATGGGTTCTGCACCATCGGTAAAGCCAATCTCCAGAGTGATCAGGCCACCCGTCCCGTTGGCGGACGTTGCATCAAGCAACGCGCTACCGAGATCCAGACCGCGACTGCTTTGGATATCGATCGTGCCGCCCTGCTGGTCGCCGCTGACCCGAATCAGTGGATTACGACTTGTGCTAGTCAGGGGGGATGTCACATTGACACCGTTCGCTGTGATCGTCACCGTTCCGCCCGTGCCTTGGCTACTGGTAGCATTGAGCAGGGGAAAGATATTGGCCGTATCGAAGGTGATCTGATCGGCGTTCAGGGTGATGTTTCCTCCGGTGGTCAAACCTTGGGTCATGATCGACGGAACCGTCAGACTCTCGGCAAAATCGAGGGTGACATTCCCCCCAGTTCCCGCGATCGCCTGGGTCGTGATGGCAGTTCCGGTGGTGTTGAAGCTTAACAGACCGTTGGTGGAGGTCAACACCACGTTACCGCCCTGAAGTTGTCCACTGGTGTTGATCGCGCCGAGACCCGTCATGTCTTCACTGGCCGTGAGATTAACATCCCCCCCCGTACCGCTCCCCGTACTGCTCGTACTTGTATCGCTCGTATCGATACCCTCCGGCAAGAACAGCCCCGCCGCTTGACTGACCACCTCCACATCACCACCGCTCGTACGAATGCGACCCAGGGTAATATCATTCGTCGCCGAAATCAGGACGGGGCCTCCTGCCGTCGTGATTGAACCGACGGAAATTCCCTCCGTGATGGTGGTGCGGCCAGGTGAAAAGCCAAATTGCAACAGATCGATGTCGCTATTGGTTCCAGAAAGGCTTGTTTCAGCCCGTAAAATCAGGGTCGCTTCGGACGACAGCAGGGCTGCATCGGGGTCTGGATCATTGATGAGGCGAAGGTCAGGGCGCAAAATATCGATATTGCTGCCGACAATGCCACCCCCAGCTTCAAGCTTGAGCGATGCGCCCGAGTAGGTATCGAAAAACACATCGCCCGAGGCTCGCAAAATCGGGTCAAACCGGCTGATAAATGTTCCAGGCATCCCGGACGTGTCGAGAAAGGCGATCGATCCCCCGCTAATAAACCGGGCATCGCCGGAAATCGCGCCGTTGCTGACCAGGAATAAATTGCCGCCAATCTGAAACGCCGGTTCAACAAAATTCAGCGTAAAAATATCGACATCACGATCGCCTTGAATGAGCGTGCTATTGCTGCTACTGAGGCGAAACGGTGTGGTAGCGCTATCGCGAATGGTGGTGGTGTCGTTGGCGATGAGGGCGGCGGTGGTTCCGGCGTTAATCGTGGTGGTGGTAGCAATCAGGTTCCGATCGGCGTTGAGCTGCACGTTGTCGGCGGCGATCGTGCTGGCGGCGATCGCAACATCCCCGGACTCAATCGCTAAGGTTTCCTCCTCGCTCGCCCCAACCAGCGACACCGTACCATCGGCGGCCACCGTTAACTGGCTCGCGGTGGTGGTGGTTCCGACGAGTAGATCACTGAGCGATCGCGGCGTAATCGCTGTATTGGCATTCGCCAAAGTTTCGATCGCCATCGGGTCAAATTCCAACCCGAGAATTTGGCCGGGAACGTCCAGCCGCAGCCAGTGCGAACCGGGAACGGTCACGATCCGCACGGCGTCATTGGCCGTCAAGCTGCCGGTACTCGCCACCGTGCCGCCAACTAGACCGACGCTGCCACCAGGGGTGTTGATCGCGGCAAAATTGGCGATCGCTGCCGGGGCGATCGCGCTAAACCCAAAGCCTGTCGGCGCACCGATTAACGTCCCATAGTCATTGCTCGCAAATACATTCAGCTCGCGATCGCCAAAGGCCACGCGATCCGCCGTCATCGCCCAAAACGATCCGGGGACATCCACGTGTGCATGTTCGCCAAAAATCAGCCCCGCTGGATTGAGCAAATACAAATCCGCCTGCGAACCCGTCACACGCAATAACCCATCAATCAGCGACGGATTGCCACCGCTAATCGTTGAAAGAATATGCTCGATCGATGACGCGGTCGCAAAATTTGCAACCTCACCCTGATTCAGATCAAATGTTTGGAAATCATGGAAAAGATTCGCCCCGTCACTCGATACCGATCCACCGATGATTTCAAACGTTGTCCCCATTTCTGGATTGGGTCGAACCTGGGTTTGATCTGAACTCGGGATCACCTGAGCGATCGCCGTCGGCGCGATCGCGCCTAGCCCACCGAACATCACTCCACTGATTCCCAGCGTCATAACCAGCGATCGATCCACCTCAAGCCTCCCCAACAGAATCGAACCCAACTGAGATGCTAGGGTGAATAAGGGTGGGGTGAACAGCGAAGAAACGGGATTCATCATTGGGTTCTGGTGATATCAGTGTGCAGCTTGTTTAGTCTTTTGAGATCACACCCTGAAATTGAAGCATAACTAACTTCAATATTGCGCTTAATGCTTCGATCGTCAGTATATTTACGGCAAAAGTCTACATTTCAGTACACCTCAACATATCTTTTTATTCTTTAACGCAAAAACTTTGGAGTTTCTCGAATTTGCTGACTAGGATAGAGGTGAACTGGGTTTGCAGTTCCAAATTTTTTGCAGTCCAGAACGTTCTAAAACTCAAGGCTTCGGACTTGAGCCTTCACTCACCCTTCACGCACCACTCGCGCACCGCTCCAAACCCTTTGCTTTTCAGCATAAGCGCCATGCTCCAACTTCAACGGCTTGCCCTATTGATGACGATCGCGGTTACGACAATTCTTGCCATCAACCGCAGCGCCTTCGCCCAAACCGCTCCCGCAGAAAACGATTACGATGCGGACTACACCAGCATGAGCGCCGACGATCTATATCTCGATGAGTTGAACTACCGAACTGAACCCGCATCCGCCGTCGAGCCGCTACCGTTTTTGTTCAGTATGCAATCACGTCGTCAGCGCCCCAACGAAATCGAGATCGAATCGTTAACGATCGAACTTAACGATCCAGGTTTGCCTATCGATCAACAGCGCAGCGGTTTTAGCGTCAGTTCGCCCATCGAATAAATCAACCTAGATCAATCTCACCGAGGATTCGTCCCATACTAAATCTGGGATCGAGACCCTAAGATAGTCGCCTCTAGCGAGAACCACACTTTTTGCTTTGCCAAGGCTACGCCAACGACAAACTCAGTACTTTTTTGTATTTGGGGTAAGCAACAGGATTAGGTCTCACAAACTGATCGAGTCATTAGACCTCTTGCACGAATAAGTTAGAACAGAGAGAGACGCTAAAGAAAGTTAGAAGGCCAATGGAGTACAGAACA
>JAABST010000046.1 GCA_011390275.1 Geitlerinema sp. S16 | reverse complement strand
TTACCTCTTTCTACCCCTCTATTCTCCATTCCCTGTCCATCCGCATTTATACTCATTGCATTAATGAGATGCTCCCGGTAACAACTATCGGTACAGGCGTCACAAACGGCTTTAAATGGCTTGTTAGCGACCGTATCATCAATATTGTAAATATGGTCACGACACTGCATAACGCGACATTTCTATCACGAGATATCGTAGAATCGATGCTTGATATCTCTGACACCGTAATTCAAATTATGGGCAAGGAATTAAAAGATAGCGAGGGAAATCAAATAAGCACGGGCGAATTAATTGGAGGTCGAATAGAACGCGCAATAATTCAGCGAATAGGGATTGATTCGTACGCGGCGCTAAGAACGCGCTGGAACAGATTTAGTACGATTTATACGAGCGCTGCAAACGTTCTAGGCTCGTTTCGCTCTATTTCTGATTCAATTATTTCAGGTGTCGAGGTAGCGGCTAGCTACAGCGCAAAAATAGGGAATAGCTTAATGCGGTTTGGTCTATTGCCTGAGAAAGTATTTCCTTGGATGAGTGAAAATCCAAACTTTGATAATAAATTCGTGGCACGACTTGAAAAGGGTGAAGAAATTGTATCTAGCTTCAGTTCGGTCACTAGCGAGGTGCTTTCTATCAGTGAGGAATCAAAAGAGATTGCAGATAATTCAATTGAGTTAAAAGCAAGATTACAGAGTAAAAATCCTGAGGATGGCTCAGACTGGAATTTCGAGAGTGGTGTCGAGGCTGAAATAGAGAAACAAGCTTTAGAAGCTACACAGTTCGAGAATGTTTCACTTAGCGAGGTAAACCCATAGAAAACAGTACGATTATCGGTGTCTAAGTATTTTTGCGTAGCTCCAAACAAAAAAGAGAACATACTACTCGCTAGCTTTTTACTGCTACATGAGTAGACGCTCTCTTTTTTGGTGTTCTCATTTATCCACTGGATTAATCCAGTGGATTTCTGAGATATAGCAAAAAACGATTTGGTTAGGACGTATCAAAAAAAACTGAAGAGCACTGAGCGGAGTCGAAGTGCGGTTTTTAGCTTGAATGAGAGTGTCCTAATACAATCGGTTTCTGCTATATATCAATTAATATTCTATCGGGATTACAGAATTATCAATTTTTGAGCTGTAATGCTTTGCAATCATTAATTCAGAAGTTTCAACCCATGACGCAATGTGTACGTCAGGAACACCTAAACTTTTTTGATGACTGATGAAAGTATGACGACAATGGTAAGGCGGTAAGTAACGAGAGACTAAACCGTCATCGACTAACCCCTTGATGATTCGTGTCCAGTATCGTGTACGCCAAGTATTTAGATTAATATACGTACCTGTTAAGCTTGGAAATACGAGATTTAGACTATTTGATGGAATATCATCAAACAGCCGAATAAGCATGTCACTAGCTTTGAATTGTCGGGAATCCTCGTTTTTTGTAGTTTTCAAACATCCCTTACTGTACGCTTTATTAAATGTGATAAATCCATCATTTAAGTCTGTTTTTTGGACTGCGATAGCATCCTCAGGACGGCATCCCGTAGCGAACAAGAAAGCTGCAAAACGACGGTAGTAAGTATCGTTATCTTCGTAGCCAGGGTTGGCATACTTTCCAGACTCGAAAGCGCATAGAATAGAGCTAGCTTCATCACCTGTAAAAGCTTGCTTACTTCGTGCTGACTTCAGACGTAGTGACCCGTTTTCGCTAGCTGCAACCTTGTACGAGTCGATATTTAATTTATCTCCTGAATGCTTTGAATAATAATTGAAGGCTGTATTGATAGCCCGAAATATTTGATATCGAGACGTAACAGCGTAGTGTTTACTGCAACGCTCGATAAACTCGCTTGGTATTAACCCTGGAAACAACTCCAGAGCCTTGTCTACCATTGCATAATGTCCCTTTAGGGTTGTCTCCTGTAGGCTCGTTTTATTGGTTTTGTAATATTCCCAAACTTTTAGGGTTAATACTTTCGTTGCCTCCTTACTTAGCTTGTTTTCTTTCGCTTTGAATTGTGAGTGATACTCTTTTAATGTTTCAGGGTCAAAAGTTCCTAATGCTATAGCAAAAAACGATTTGGTTAGGACGTATAAAAAAAGCTGAGAGCACTGAGCGGAGTCGAAGTGCGGTTTTCAACTTAGACGAGAGTGTCCTAATACAATCGGCTTATGCTATATCAGCTTTTCGACTGTTGCCGCTTTCTCGTTTGCAATGGAATAGCCTAGCGCGTCGTCAGTCAATCCTAATGCTTGCCGGTACTGTTCACCAAGATAGGAGAATCGAAGCGATAGATACCCGTTACGCGATTCTACCCGTACTTTTTTTCTTGCCACAACAAAAAACCACACTCTCGATAAATTGAACCGAAAGCATGGCCTAAGTGTGTCCTAATTCAGTACGTACGTTTTTCTTACGGCGTCCTAAACAGGGCTGAATGTATGGGCGATACTGGACTCGAACCAGTGACATCCTGCTTGTAAGGCAGGCGCTCTACCAACTGAGCTAATCGCCCGAAGTGCTTGGTCAGCATAGCACATCAAGATCCGATCGTCACCCCTTATATGGCTCAAAAACTCGCGTTTTTCATTCAGCTTTCATTCAGCGGGATGCGAGTTTGCAGCATTTAGCGCATTACTCAGAGCGATCCAAACGGGTGTATCCAGTTGTTCCGCGCGGGCTTCGGGGTCGATCGCCAATTGTTCAAACGTCGCCATCAGCCGATCGCGATCAATGATATTGCCGAGATTGTTCCGCAACATTTTGCGCTTGTTGGCAAAACCGACTTTGACGATACTAGCGAGGTGTTTCGGGTCGTTGGCGGGGGTGACGATCGGACGCGGAATCAGGCGAATCACGGCAGATTCCACCTTTGGCGGTGGCTTAAAAGACGTGGCCGGGACGTGACAAACTAGCTCGCAATCGGCGAGGTACTGCACCCGCACCGACAGCGCCCCGAATGCCTTCGTTCCCGCGACGGCACTGAGCCGATCGGCGACTTCTTTTTGGACGAGAAGGACGATCTCCTGAAAGGGCGTGAGGTTAGGATGCGCGATCGTGCCGAGAAGTTTTTCGAGGATCGGACCGGTGATGTTGTAGGGGATATTGGCGACGACTTTGGTTTGACCGTGAAAGTGATCGGCAAAGTTGGCGGTTAGCGCGTCAACATCAAGCGCGAGAAAATCGCCCTGAAGCAGCAGAAAGTTATCACGTTCGCCAAATTTGGTCACCAGGGGATCGCAGAGATCGCGATCGAGTTCGACCGCGACGACGGATTCTGTTCGTTCGAGCAAGCGCTGGGTGAGGATGCCTTTACCGGGGCCAATTTCGAGGATGCGATCGCTCGGTTTTAGGTTGGCCGCTGCGATGATTTCGTTTAAGACGCGATCGCTGGTGAGCCAATGCTGACCGAAGCGTTTACGCGCCTGATGACCGCTTTTTCTGGCTTTTTTGGCCTTGTTCTCAGCGGCTCGATTTCCGGCATTAAACCGACGCTCGAATTGCTCTGGGGTGAGCGAATTGGGCGAGTTAGTGCGATCCGTGCGATCCGTTCGCGGCTCTGCGGTCTTGGGTTTGGCTCGATCTGAGTTCGAGGCCACATCCGATACGGTCTCGGAGGTTTGGAGTTTTAGCTTTGCGGGTTTGGGTTTCTTGGCGGCTCCGAATTTGCTGGCAAAGGCGGGGCGATACTTTTTCGATTTTGCTTTGGCCTTGGGGTTGCCCGATCGCGATGAACTCGGCGATCGCTTCGCAGCGCGATCTCCAGATTGAGATGATTTGGATGAATTAGACGATCGATCTGAATCGGTCATATTGGGTTGAACTCTGATCTGAAACCTGTGTTGAATTGATCGCTGTGACGATTAGACGAATATATGCGATCGCCTACGCGCCTCGGTGTACCGTCTTCACCCACTTCAAGCGCTTCGGGCGAAAGGCCATGCGTGTCGTTGTTGCCGCCATCACCACAATCCAGTGCAGCATATAAATTGTGCCGCGAATCGCTTGTCCCAAGGCAGACAGCCAGGATAACGTTTGTCCCTGTTCGATTGCGACGCGACGCAAACCGCAGCTAATCCAGGACAGGGTTAAGACCGCTGACATCAGCGTAATCGGTAGCCAGACGGGAAGATGTCCCAGGGCGATCGCGCCGATCGCGTCGGGGATCGCTGCCGCCGGTAGTAGATATTGAGCGCCGACGAAAATCACCAGATCAAGGCGCTTCATCGGACTGAGGCGATCGCTCGTCAGCAACCGCCAGTAGTCCATGTAGCGCTGATAGCCGCCTTCCGCCCAGCGCGATCGCTGATGCCACAGGGCGATCGCATCGGTCACGCCTTCTTCGTAAACCGCTGGCCAGGTGGTGCAGCGCACATCCCAGCCGTCGAGATGCAGCCGCAAACTCAGGTCGAGATCGTCGGTAATCGTCACTTCATTAAAGTAGCCACAGCGCGAAAGCGCATCGCGGCGCACAAACTGACCGTTGCCGCGCAGTTCGCCGATACCGCCGAGGGCGTGGCGCTGCCCTTGAAGATAGGCATCGAGTACCATTTCGATCGCCTGTCCCTTCGTCCAGGCATTTTCATCAGCGTTAACGATCGCTTTGCGCACCTGCACCGCGCCAATTTCCGGGCGATCGAACAGCGGCAAAACCTGCTGTAAAAAGTCGGGATCAACCCGCGCGTCGGCATCGAATACACCGATCACATCGGTGCGAATCTGTTGCAGCGCTAGATTGAGTGCGCCGGATTTGCCGCCGCTGGCCTCGCGGCCACGATGGACAACGTGGAGATGGTCGTACTGCGGCGCTAATCGATCGAGTACGGCTCCCGTGTCGTCGCTGCTGTTGTCATTGATCGCCCAGACTTCGTAGCGATCGCCCGGAAAATTCAGCGCACACAGCTTTTCGATCGTCTCACCGATGACGCTGGCTTCATCCTTCGCGGCGACCAGCAGAGCCACACTTGGCCAGAGACGATCAGCGTTTGGAGCTGGGGCTGGGGCTGAGTCTGCGTCTGGGGCTGGTTCGGAATCCGAAGCGGATCGGATCGGCAGGTTGCGCCGCGAAGACGGTTGAGGGGTCGCGATCGCGCGAAATCCATGTACACCCAAGACGATCGCCCCGATCGCCCCAACGCCGATCCCCCAGCTCACAAAATGTAGCGATCCCGTCACGATCCACACCGTCGCCAGGAGCAGCGCCGCTTTGAGCCTGCGGCCACGATAGCCCGCAAACGAATTCAGTAAATGATCCAGGGGAGCGTCAGACTCAGGGGAGAGAGTCTCCGGTTGATCGCGATCGATACCAGCCGACAGATCGGGGAATATCTCCGCAGCATTTTCGACCAAACGTTGGCCGACCAGGGTTTCGATGAGGGGTTTTACGTCGCGCGTGGCTTGGTTGTTGGAAAGCATCATGTTCATCTCTCGTTGAGTCCATCCCAGCCGCCGGTAGATGTGATGGCACATTTGGACGATCGGGTCAATTCCAGACGAGGGTTAGACGATATTTCCCCGCCAGAGTAAAACGACACGATGTCCTGGTCATTTAGTGTCGCACGAACACGCAACGCCCTGGAGGATGAAAAAACAGTCTGGCTTATCGGCTTGAAGCGATCGTGATTGATCGCAATTTTTAAGACTGGCGATCGTCAGCAATCTTCGATCTCTAAATTAATTGCGACCATTGCGACGAATCCAAAAGAATTTCGATAAGTTAGGATGAAGAATTCTCAATGAGAAAAAAAGTATATGTCTTCTGCGATCCGGAGCCTTCAGCCCGCCCCCAAGGGTAAAGTCATGGTTTACATGCCTTACTACAAAACCTCCAACCAACGAAACGCCTTGCCCCTCGCGATTAGCCTCTACGATCGCGGTAACCTGGAAGGGGAGCGCAACATCGAAGGCGGCAAAAATGTACCGTTTATCACGACCTGGAATGTTTCGAGTTTGCCCGCAGACCCTATGCGCTGCCGAGTTCAGTTCGACAACAACGCCGACCTGACCTACGAAACAACGATGGCTAACTATGAGTTTATTAACTACCTCATTGAAGTGCTAATCGTCTTTCAAAAACATCGCATCGCTGATTTCTCCAAAAGCTTTTACAGAAAGCTCCTCAGCATGGATGATTAGAAGCGATGCGCTCGTTTATCTAAAACAGTGCATCGCCCGGAATTTTCAACATTTACCATACCCCGTACAGCCCGTACGACCCCGAAACCGTCTTAGCTAGGAGGGAAGCGTGCCCACATTGACGAAGTGTCTTTTGATTGGTTCGAGCGAGCCGTACAGCGGAAAAACCGCCACAATCTTGGGGCTAGCCAGCCAGCTCCAAGCCCGTGACATCAGTTTCACCTACGGAAAACCGATCGGAACCTGTTTCGACGAAGCCTCTGACGGTACTGAAGATGAGGATGTTGCTTTTCTCATTGATCACCTGGATCTAAGCGCCGATCGCGTTTTGCAAACCAGCATCAACCTGAATGCCAGCACCATCCGTAAGCGCTTGTGCGGCGAGGATACCAGCAACTATGCCGATCGCATTGCCACCGAAACCGCCGCCGGAAGCGATCTCGTGTTACTCGAAGGTGCGGGTAGTCTCGTTGAAGGTGCGCTCTTTGATGTGTCAACGGCGCAATTAGCGGAAAAACTCGACGCACCCGTCTTGCTCGTGGTGCGGTATCGCTCCAGCACATTCGTTGATTCGATCCTCGCAGCTCAAACGACCCTGGGTCGCCGCCTCATTGGTGTTGTAATTAATGATGTGCCGATCGAGGCGATGGACGATATGCAATCCTGCGTGATTCCATTCCTCGAAGCGCGAGAGATCGCCGTCCTTGGTACAATCCCCCTCAGCCCGCTGCTTAGCAGCATCAGCGTCGCTGAAATTGTGCGCAAACTCGATGCCGAAATCCTCTTCGGGGAAGACCGTCTCGACTTGATGGTCGAAACCCTGCAAGTCGGAGCCATGAGCGTCAACTCCGCGATCAAATATTTCCAGAATGTCCGAAATTCGGCCATTATTACCGGGGGAGACCGATCGGATATCCAGCTTGCAGCGCTTGAAACGGCGACCCACTGTCTCATTTTGACCGGTCACCGCCTCGCCCCGCCGCCGCTTGTCCTCGAACGCGCGGAAGAGGTCGGCATCCCCGTCCTCTCGGTCGATCTCGATACCTTAACGACGATCGAGCGCATTGACGGCATGTTTGGGCAGATGCGCCTCCAAGAACCGATCAAAGTGCAATTCATCAAGCAACTTCTGGCCGAGCATTTCGATCTCGATCGACTGCTGGCCTGTTTGCAAGCGAACTAGGATCTGTTATCAATTAAATTTATAGCGCTTACCCAGCAAGGGTTACAGCCACTATCTTTCTATTGGGTCAGGCGATCGACAGCTTCCCCGATAGGGGGTCTTCGATTAATTGATGACACGTCCTAGTACGTTCACTCATCCGCAAATACGCGGATACGCCCCCTCCATTCCATCGCTTCGTATCGCGTCCCATTCGTGCTAATTTCGGCCTTAACGCACAGCATCGGTCTTGCTGTTGCTTAAGGCTGATGCGTACGTTACGGATCGAGCTGTTAAAATACCTACGTCGTTTTTTCGAGCGCGTTGAGTCTTTGAATCCTACCACCGACACCACCGATAAAGTTGACGTTTTTTTGCAGGAACTGGCTGCAATCCAGCAGTCTGGATCAAAACGCATTGCGATTCTTGGCTCGCGCCACGTACCGATCACGCATCAGAAATTAATCGAAATGATGAGCTACGCGCTTGTCCTCGGTGGCAATCGTTTGATCACGTCCGGGGCCACGGGGACGAACTCAGCCGCCATTCGTGGAGCGATGCAGGCCGATGCCAATCAGCTCACGGTGATTTTGCCCCAAAGTCTCGATCGCCAGCCCGACGAATCGCGATCGCAGCTTGAAAACGTGATGCACCTCGTCGAACATCCAGAGCGAAACGAACTCTCCCTAGCAGAATCCAGCGCCCTGTGTAACTCCGAAATCATTGAGCGCTGCCAGCAGCTCATTTGTTTTGCCTTTCACGACAGCCGAACGCTGCTCGAAACCTGTCGCGAAGCGGAGGATCTCCGTAAAATCGTCACCCTGTTTTACTTCGACTAATTCGATTAGATTGGTGTCAGCTTGAATTGCGGTGTGGGCACGCACGAGCCTTGGGTTCGAGCCGCGCTCACGCCGTTGTTTTTGCCGTTATTTTTCGTCTGAATGTTGGATGATTTCGTCTCCCTGACGCCGATCGCCGCTGAGCCGATCGCCTATTTCGATGACCGATCGCCCCTTCCCTGATCCCGAATCATTACCCGACCCCGACCGCCCCAAAGACTCGGATTCCCGCGACCTGAATCGCGAGGTCGATCGCGACTTTGACGCGGCCATTTACAGCTTTGACGACATTCAGGCTGATCTCAATTATCGCCAAGCCCAGCAAGCCCTACGCGATCTCGTCGCCAAAATTGACCTCAGCGATCGCGAGCGTTCCGGCCTCGAAGCCGAGATCGCCGGACTCGAAGACACCCTCAATAAGCTCGAAACCGCCACCGTTCAGCTTGCCGTCTTTGGCATGGTCGGACGCGGTAAATCGTCGCTGCTCAATGCTTTGGTCGGACAGCGCATTTTTGAAACAGGGCCGCTACACGGGGTGACGCAGGTGACGCAGCGGGTGGAGTGGCAGCCACAGATCGGCGATGACGCAACGGTGCGGGTGTCGCTGCCGGGATTGGGGCAGTCGCGGATCGAGCTGGTGGATACGCCGGGGCTGGATGAAATCGACGGGCGCGATCGCGCCGAACTCGCCCAGCGGATCGCCCGCCGATCGGATCTCATTTTGTTCGTGATTTCCGGCGACCTGACCCAGCTAGAATTCGACGCCCTTGCCGATATTCGCGAGGCGGGCAAGCCGATCCTCCTCGTGTTTAACAAAGTCGATCGCTACCCCGAAGCCGATCGCCAAGCCATCTACGCCCAAGTCCGCGATCGGCGCGTGCGAGACCTGCTCTCTCCCGATCAAATCGTCATGACCGCCGCCTCGCCCCTTGTCGCTCGCGGTGTCCAGCGCGAAGACGGCAGCGTCGGCGTCGAGCTTCAGCCGGGAACACCTCGGGTGGATGACCTCAAGCTCAAAATTCTCGATATTTTGCACCGCGAAGGTAAATCGCTCGTCGCGCTCAACAGTCTGCTCTTTGCCGACGTGGCGAACGATCGCCTGGTTCAGCGCAAAATGCAGCTCCGCGATCGCGAGGCCGAGCGCCTAATCTGGCAATCCACGATCGCCAAAGCCCTGGCGATCGCGCTGAACCCCGTCACGGCGCTCGATCTCCTCGGCGCAGCAGCCTTCGATATCCTCATGCTCGTCTCCCTCTCGAAGCTTTACGGCATCCCGCTCACCGAAACCGGCGCGATCAATCTACTGAAGACGATCGCGATCGGCATGGGCGGTATCGGGGCAAGCGAGCTGTTGGCGATGTTGGGTTTGAGTGGGCTAAAGGGGTTGCTCGGGGCGGCGGTTCCGGTGACGGGCGGGCTGGCGTTGGGGGGCTATGTGTCGGTGGCGATCGCCCAGGCGGGAGCCGCTGGGGTGGCAACCTACGCGATCGGTCGGGTCGCGAAACGCTATTTCGAGAATGGCGCATCCTGGGGGGAGCATGGCCCGAAGGCGGTGGTCGGGCGGATTTTGGAGACGCTGGATGAGGATTCGATTTTGGCGCGGATTAAGGATGAGCTGCGATCGAAGTTGGGGCAGGGGGATTAGCCGAAGCTTGAAGCCAGGAATTCGACCTCTTTTGTCACTCTCTGCTTAGATAACGATTTTGCGTCATTTCAGTCTTGCTCTGGCCTAGATGCGCCTCAAGACACCAGAACCGCAGGGCGAAGCTGAGTTGCCCACTGCGCAAGATCAGTAAACGATCGATCGCGATATAGCCCGTAACGCTCACGTTTATTGCGAATCTTTTTGCCCTCTAACACCGGAATAATGCCAAAATTCGGCGGCATTGGTTGAAAATGCTTCGGCGATGCAGACGTGATGAAATCAAACAGCGCCCCCATCATCGTGGTAGTCGGCATCGTCAGCGGCTCTAAGCCCGTGGCGAGGCGTCCCGCATTCAGTCCGGCCAGCAAGCCACCCGCCGCTGCTGCGGTGTAGCCTTCCGTCCCCGTTAGCTGACCCGCCGCCAAAATCGACCCGTTGGCCTTAAATTGTAGAGTGGGCTGCATGAGCTGGGGCGAGTTAATGAATGTGTTGCGATGCATCACCCCCATGCGGACGAATTCGGCATTTTCCAAGCCGGGGATCAGTTGAAATACGCGCTTTTGCTCGCCCCAACGCAAATTGGTTTGGAAACCGACCATATTCCAGAGCTGACCGGCTTTATCTTCCTGGCGCAATTGGACAACGGCGTAAAATTTGCGATCGTCCTCACCACGCCGATCGGTCAGACCCACCGGCTTCAGGGGGCCGTAGCGCATCGTATCTTCACCGCGCTGCGCCATCTCCTCGATCGGCAAACACGCCTCAAAAAACTTCGCTTCTTCCCGCTCAAAGTCCTTGACCTCGGCTTGTTCCGCCGCGCACAGCTCCGTATAAAACCGTAAATACTGCTCTTTATCCATCGGGCAATTGATGTAGTCCGCGTCGCCCTTGTCGTAGCGCGAGGCACGAAACGCCACGTCAAAATCGATCGAGTCACCGACCACGATCGGGCTGGCTGCATCAAAAAAGCTCATGTACGCCATGCCGGTAAACCGCTGAAGGTCGTCGGTTAGCGCTTCGCTGGTGAGTGGGCCGGTCGTTAGCACGACAAGATCGCCGTTGCTGGTGTCAGGGATCGCGGTCACTTCCTCGCGACGAAAATCGATGTTGGGATGTTGCTCTAGAGCGGTGGTGAGATCGCGGCTAAAAAATTCGCGATCGACGGCCAAGGCTCCCCCCGCCGGAACTTCATGTTCATCGGCTTTGCCAATGACGATCGATCCCAAGCGCCGCATTTCCTCGTGGAGCAAACCGGCTGCGCGATCGGCGGCTTTGGCTCCAAAGGAATTACTACAGACCAGTTCCGCCACATCTTCCGAATGGTGAGCTGGTGACTGTTTTACCGGGCGCATTTCGTACAGCACCACGTTTGCACCCGCTTGGGCGGCCTGCCATGCGGCTTCGGTTCCGGCGAGGCCAGCACCAATCACGTGAACGGTTCGATCTGAGGTCATGGGAAATTATTGGGAGCTTGCTTAATTGTGCGGAGTTTGAGCGGGGGAAACCGCGCCAATAAATGCCAATAAAATGCAAATAAACGCAAATTATCGATAGGCGTTCTAGCCTAACACTGGTGAGGTCTGTAGGATTGCGATCGGTGCGATCGGTGATGTCAGATCGCGGTCAAAATTGGCCGAATCTTTGTCCGATCGAGGCAAGCTAATCAACTGAACCACGGGTCTAGACTGACAAAAAGTAAGCCCGCATCTTCTCACAGGGAGAAAATGCGGGCTTGGCTGAGATGTAACTCTCAGGCTTCGTTCAGACTCAGTGACGTATTAAACCAAAACACTCACCCAAGTACTGACCAAAACCGTTAGCGCGAAGCCGTATCTTTGACGAAACCGCTGTACGCTTCCATGCCGTGTTCACTAATATCGAGACCTTTCATCTCTTCTTCTTCATGGACACGGATACCGCCCAGCGCGAAGCTGATGGCATACCAAGCAATGAAGCTGAACAACACGGTGAAACCACCGATCGAAGCAATACCGATGATTTGATGAACGATATTGCCACCGCCGAAGATACCGACGGCCAGGGTTCCCCAGATACCGCAGACACCGTGCACCGAAAGCGCACCAACTGGGTCATCGATTTTGAGAACGTTGTCAAAGAATCCGACCGCAAAAACAACCAAGATACCAGCGATCGCGCCGGTTAGAGCTGCTGCCCAGTAAGGCATTGCATGACAGCCTGCGGTGACACCGACCAGGCCAGCAAGGATACCGTTAATGCTCATGGAGAGATCCGGTTTGCCGTCCTTGGCCCAAGCCGTGAAGGTTCCGGTCACACCGCCAGCAGCACCAGCCAGGTTGGTGGTGACAGCAATGTAGGAAATCGCCGAATCCGCAGCCAATTGAGAACCGGGGTTAAATCCCATCCAGCCAATCCACAGGATTAAGCAACCTAGAGTCGCAATACTCATGTTGTGTCCGGGGATGGCGCGAGCGTTGCCCTCTTCGTCATATTTACCGATACGAGGGCCGAGAATTGCTGCACCAACAAGAGCGGCCCAAGCACCCACGGAGTGAACGATCGTCGAGCCTGCGAAATCGGTAAAGCCTAGCTCAGAGAGCCAGCCACCCGCCCATGTCCAGTGACCGGTGATGGGGTAAGAAATACCGACCAGCAGCAAGCTGAAGATGATGAAGGCGTCGTATTTGATGCGTTCTGCAACAGCACCGGAGACGATCGTTGCTGCGGTAGCCGCGAAAGCAACTTGGAACAGGAAGGATACCGAAATCGGTAGGCCAGCCGGGAACGGGTCAAGGCCGTAGGTTGCAGGGTCACCACTAGAGAGGAAAAATCCACCCGCGCCGATGAAGCCATTACCGCCGGTTCCGTACATGAACGAAAAACCAAAAGCCCAGTAAGCCATCATTGCTAGTGCAAAGACGATCAGGTTTTTCGACAGAATGTTGACGGCATTCTTCTGGCGACAGAACCCGGCTTCGAGCATTGCGAAGCCAGCGTTCATAAAGATAACCAGGACAGAAGCGACCAAAATCCAAACGGTGTTGAGTATACCTTGGACGTAGTCGGCATCAAGCGTTTCAGGGATTTCGATACCTTGGGGATCGGCGGCAGTTGCCGCGAGGTCCCAAATGCCGAGAATTACGGCAGTAAGAGGAATAGCAGCGAGCCAGTAAATCGGTACACGCTTGAGCAGCGAGCCGAACTTACCAACTACCGATACTGCTTGCGAGCGAGCACGTCGTCGCACTCGTTGATGGAGCGCTAGCTTAGCTGTCATTATCTAGATCCAGATCCAGGGAGGTTGTCGTGGGTAAAAAACTATCGCAATCTCGGATGAGGCTGTGGATGCAAACCGTTTTTTAGAAACGGGTCAACCTCAGTTAGGTGAGTAACAGGAGCGAAGATCGGTTGCGGTAGTTTGGCTCGTCGTTGCGTTGTCCCGTGTGTATCGAGCGATGAAAACACGGAATTATTTCAGCGGCTCGATCGCGATTGTGGTTTAAGCAATCACAGGTCGCTATGGGGCGCTTAACGAGCAGTTAATTTAAAACACGATGATTCCACCAAGTTATCCAACTTCATTCTGTATCACGAGATACAATCAACTCACAGAGTAGGGTTGAGAACCGGTCTCCGTGTTAATTTTTCTGAGATTTTTTTGACGGATGTTACGGATGTTCTGATGAGAGGAAGTAACACTTCATCGTCCAGCGAAAGATTCTACGCTTCAAAGTAAATCGGGCTAGATTGGGTTAGCTCTCGTGTTGAAATTTCTCGCGCAACATAAATGTTGTGAATTCAGGGCTTAGATGTGTCTGATGTTTTAAGTTTGACTATCGAGATAGGCGCGTGAACCAATAGTTTGAAGACGAGTTTGTTTGGTTTCTACCGCGACTTTCAAGTCGTTTCGATAGGTTTCTAGACGATCGCCAAGATCATGATCTCGACTGCCCAGAATTTGTGCGGCCAGTAGACCTGCATTTTGTGCGTTGCCGATCGCGACGGTGGCGACGGGGATGCCGCGCGGCATCTGGACGATCGAGTATAGGGAGTCAAGACCGCTGAGAGTGCGGGTTTGCACAGGGACGCCGATAACGGGGAGGACGGTGAGGGCGGCAACCATACCGGGCAGATGAGCTGCGCCTCCGGCTCCGGCGATAATAATTTGCAAGCCGCGATCACGAGCTGTTTTGGCATAGTCAACCATACGATCGGGGGTACGGTGAGCGGAAACGATCGCCACTTCGTGAGGAATATTAAATGTTTCAAGAATTTCGATTGCAGCCTGCATTGTGGGCAGGTCAGAATCGCTCCCCATAATGACGCCGACGATGGGAGAAGCGGAAGTTTCACTCATGGTTTAACTCGATAAAGCAAGATCAGGGATCGCTGGATACTAGGCTGAAATAGGGGCAATCACGAAATGTTATGACCACTCCCGATAAAGATGACATTGTGAAATCCGCTGCGTGAAAGCAGAGGCAACTCGATACACTTACGTCTAGTGCGATCGCGAGCGGCCTAATTCGTGGCCAAATTGGCCGAATTGGCCGAATTCAACGAACATGCGCGATCATCGCCTCATTTTCCTATGACTCTGACGATTATTAACGCCCGCGTAGCCGGGATGAGCGGACTTCAGGCGATCGTGATCGATGATCACCAGGTCGCCACCGCGCCGATTTCGATGGCAATGTTTGAGCAGCTACCCGACTCACTGATTGATGTTGCGGGCGATTGGATTGCGCCCGGTGGGCTTGATTTGCAGATTAATGGCGCGTTGGGATTGGCGTTCCCTGAGGTGCAGATGTCGGATTTGGGGCGACTCGACGACATTTGCCGCACCTTGTGGGACGCGGGCGTCGATGGGTTTGCGCCGACGATCGTCACGACTTCGATCGAGAATATTCAGCGATCGCTGGCGGTGTTCGCGGCATTTCAACAACGACAAGCCCAAACCCCCAGCGACACCCCGACGGCTCAGATCGTCGGCGTTCACCTCGAAGGCCCGTTCCTCAACCCCGTCAAACGGGGCGCTCACCCCGAAGACTTTCTTTTGCCGCTGACGCTGGCTGATCTCGATCGCGTGTTTGGCAATCTCAGCGATCTCGGGGATCAGGCCGATCTCGTGAAAATCGTCACCCTCGCGCCCGAACTTGACCCGACGGGCGAGACGATCGCCGCTCTGCGTGATCGTGGCATTGTCGTGAGCCTCGGTCATTCCCTCGCCACGGCGGATCAGGCGAAGCAAGCTTTTGAGCGGGGAGCGACGATGGTGACCCATGCCTTTAACGCCATGCCGGGATTGCACCATCGCGATCCGGGTTTATTGGGGGCGGCGATCGTCGATTCGCGGGTCTATTCTGGTTTCATCGCCGACGGTCAGCATGTGTGCGCCACCATGTTGCAAATTCTCCTCAACGCCGATCCCACGAACCTATTTTTGGTCAGTGATGCCCTCTCGCCCCTGGGCTTGCCGGACGGGATTTATCCCTGGGATGAGCGCGAAATCATTGTTACGGAGGGGACGGCTCGCCTACGGGACGGGACGCTGTCGGGGACGACGCGCCCTCTGCTGGATGGTGCGGATAATCTTGTGCGTTGGGGGCTGTGCGATCTAGAGCGGGCGATCGATCTGGTGTCCCACGCGCCACGACGGGCGATCGGTTTACCGTTCTGGGATACGACGCCGGGATCGGCCTATCGACTATTGCGCTGGTCGCAGGCGGCGGACGGGACGATCACCCGATCTCGCCCATTTCCCTACCAATAAACGACTTGACGGGGATCAGTGACCTGATGCCTGTCTTAAGGCGGCTTATGAAAATACACAGCAACTCCAGACGTTTGAGGTTTTGGAAACCTCAAACGTCTCAAGGTCTCACTTCTAGGGGCTACTTACACGATCAATGTTCTGGAGGTTTGTTAACGTGCGCTCAACTGCATTTGCTCTGATCCGTCAAACAACCATGCCCGTTTTATCCAGTTTGCGCTCTGACATCACCTCGTCATCTTGGCTAACCTCGCGTCGTTTGACCCGCTGGGGCTTCGCTGCTTCGCTCATGCTGGGGATCATTCTCAGTGGCTCGATCGCACGTTCCGAAGCGACGCCCAATGTACCAACTGATTTCCGCCCGCCGGAATACATCGCGCCACTCACCCGCACCGCGTTACTCGATCGCCTTGCCGAGGCCAATGTGATTTACCTCGGGGAATATCATGATCGCGCCTACGACCATCAGGCACAGCTCGAAATCATCCGCGAACTACAAGCCCGCAATCCCAAGCTGACGATCGCGATGGAGATGTTCCAGCGGCCATTTCAAGGGGCGATCGATGCCTATTTAGCCGGTGAAATTGACGAGGCAGAGCTGATCGATCGTACGGAATACGAAACCCGCTGGGGCTACCCTTGGGAACTATACGCGCCGATTTTGCGCTTTGCCCGTAAGACGGGTATTCCGGTGATTGCGGCGAACGCTCCCGTTGAGCTAACCCGAAAGGTTGCAGCGGAAGGGCTGGCCGGACTGAGCGGCGATGATTTTCGCTATGTGCCGCCTATTGCGGACATTCGGCTGGACGATGAAGACTATCGCAACGCCCTGTACGAACTGTTTCAAATGCACATGGGTTTTCGATCGGACGATCCATCAGGCCAGGAGGACGAGAATCAAGACGCTAAAGACAGTAAATCGGTGACGAAACCTTTTACCGATTCAGAATTTCAGGGCAATCCAACGGGGACGGCTGATATCGTTGCTGAAAATCCTGAAGACACGGGCTTTGAGCGGTTTTTTGCCGCGCAGGTGCTGTGGGACGAGACGATCGCCGAGGTGATCGCCACCGCCTACCAAGCGAACCCGGATCGGCAAATCGTCGTCATTGCCGGACGTGGACATATTGCCTACAACTTCGGAATTCCAAACCGGGTGGAGCGGCGCGTGCTCGGCGAGCCTCTTGATGCCGATGCGACCAATGCCAATACGATCGATCTTGCTGACGACGCACTCACCGATCAGAATGCGTTTGTTCAAACCTCCGTATTCTTTGCTCAACAGGAGGCCGATCGCGAATCCACCTGGCCAATCCCGGATACGTTTGAACGCCGCCTCGTTGATTATTTCTGGTCATTTTAATTCGGGTTAGGTTTGAGTCTTGCTTAAACCGTGTTTGAGTTTTACCTGTCTGACCTGAGTTGGGTTTAAGCCGATCGCCAGCCCTGCGATCATAATTTCGATATAACTACCGCTATGGAAATCGAGTGCTACCCCTATGCCGTTGGTCACGCTGACGAAGGCGTGTGCCTATGGGTCAAAATTGGCCCCTACGGCATTTTGCTCGACTGTGGCCTCGAAGATCCGCACCCGGTATTGGTGGGCATGACGGAAGGGCGACCGATCAACGCGATCGTCTGTAGCCATGCCCATCGCGATCATGCCCGTGGACTGCGATCGCTTCAGCTCGCGCTGCCCAACCGTCCGATCTATGCCAGCGATGTTACCGCCAAGCTGCTGCCGCTGAACTGGCCTGGACAACGATGTCCACCACAGCCGCGTACGCTGGCATGGCAAAGCCCGATCGAAATTGCCCCGAATCTTTGGCTGGAGCTGATCCCCGCCGGTCATCTCCCCGGTGCTGCGGTCACCCAATTGACCTATACCGGCACGAAGCGCCTGCGTCTGACCTACTCCGGGGATGTTCTCCTGTCGAATTCGCGCATGACCTCCGGGCTGGATCTTGAAGCCCTGCATGGGTCTCGTCCAGATGTGGCGATCATTACCGGTCGCTACGGTACGGCTCGCTACGATCGACGGCGATCGCAAGAAAACCAAATCGCCGCCCAGATCGAACGCTGGTTTGAACGAAAGCCGACGATTTTGCTACCCGTGCCAACCCTCGGACTGGCGCAGGAACTGCTCGCCATGTTTCGAGCGCATCATCATTTCACTGGGCGCGATCTCGATATTTGGGTGGATCAATCGATCGCAGCAGTTTGCGATCTATATCTCGAACTGCTGGAGACATTTCCCCCAGCGGTACAAAATTTCGCACGCCATCAGCCCTTATTTTGGGACGATCGCATCCGTCCGCGCGTCCATCGTCTTGAGGCGATCGATCAAATTGGCAACACTCCCGCACCGCGTCTGATTTTAATTGACGCAACGACCGATCTCACGCCATACCTACTGCCCCAACTTGATCCCGTTGTCTTCCTGCCGAATCTACACAATCTCTCGCTTACCGACCTTCCCAGCCACATCTCCCGCGAGACCTACCACCTCAGCGAGCATTGCGATAGCGCTGGAACCGCCCAGCTCGTCCACAATCTACGTCCGCAACACCTTGTTTTGATCAACGGCTCCCTCAACTATCTCGCCGACCTCAGTAATCTCAACGAACTCTACGATCGCTACCAGGTGCATTGCCCCAAAGCACACCGCTTACTCGCGTTTCCCCTCCACTCGAACGCTGGACTTCAGGTTCCTTTACCGATTGCACGTTATGAAGGCGAGGTGAATGAACATCGAAATCAGGCGATCGTTTCACTTCCCGCCGAAATTCAAGCGGATCTCCGCTGGCAAAAACTGGCGGATACCGGCATTGTGGAACTGCGTTGGCAGGGCGAAGATCTCCTGATTCGCGGAATGCTCCCCAGCGAATTGCTCGATAATAAACGCCAGGGCATTTCCCTTGAGGCATCCTGCTGTGCCAATTGCGTCTATTGTCGCGGCCAGCAATGTCGCAATCCCCTTTCGCCCCTCAGCGATCGGCGGGTCAGTCCAGAAGGCTATTGTCCCGCTTTTGAAGCTGTGGATACCGAATTTTAAGCGGTGCAAGGTGTCGATCTCACTTCCCGTTTGCCGCCTTACAATGTTGCCGCAGGACTAACGCCTCCGGCAAAATGGCACGGACACCAAGCATTGTCTTTGAGATTGCCCATATCAGTAACAGCACCAAGTCTTACGCCTGGGGGTTATCCTATGAAGCGTTCCCATCAGATCGTCACATCACTAGTCAAGACGTTTGATCTGAAATGAGAAACAGGGTTTCCTCAAGCCTTTACCTTGAAGGCCACGTTGGGAGGCCATGTACAATCTTTCATTCACTGACAGACACCACCTAGTCACCTATGATCGATGCTGAATGGCTCCAAGAATTAAGGGGACGTTGTCGTGATGAAGCAACCTTTCATCAGATACAAGCGCTGCTGCAAGATGGACATATCGCAGAACATCTTGCGGCTGATTTAGAAATCCCAAAGAGTCAGGATTACCGTCTTTTCATTCGCGCGATCGAGCGGATTCGCCACAGCCTCAACTGTTCCGATATTCTCCAAGCTGCCGTGCGTGAGGTATTGGCCTACCTCAATCTCGATCGTGTGATGGTTGTTCAGTTTGAGGCATCTCTGAGCGGGCATTTCGTCGCAGAAGCGCTCGGAAATGAAAATGATTCCCCCGTTTTGGCGAGTCCAGAACAACCCGGCGTTGCATTCTTAATCACAGAAAATACCTCAGAAGCCACCGCTTTTAAGTGTCGCTTTGACTTATCCTCAGCCCTCGAATGTACCCTAATCGAACAGCTCCAGAGCTTTGACGTACGTTCAATTGCTGTGGCTCCGATTTTCTGCTCGGAACTGTCGTGGGGCGTCCTGGTCGCCTGCTATCACACGCCTCACCCCGCATCCTTCCGAACTCGCGAACTCCTACAGCAATTTGGTCTCTCGATCGGGAATGCGCTCGACCATGCCGACCTGCTGGAACAAACCCAAATCAAAACCCGCAAGCTGGCCACAACCCTAAGAACCCTGCAAAAAACTCAGACGCAGCTCATTCAAAGTGAAAAAATGGCGAGTCTAGGTCAGCTCGTGGCTGGAATTGCCCACGAAATTAATAATCCCGTTAACTTCATCTACGGCAACATTAGCTACATTCGCGATTACACCGAAGACCTGATGGCCGTAATCGAGGCGTATCAAGCCCAGTTCTCGGATACCGTTAATCCCCTCGCGAAAGAGATCGAGGAGCTAGAGCTGGATTTTATCCGTCAGGATTTACCTCGCCTTGTTTCGTCGATGCACAATGGCACAACGCGAATTCGTCAAATTGTTCAATCCCTACGTACGTTTTCACGGCACGACGAAGCAGAGAGTAAAACGATCGATATTCATAGCGGCATCGACAGCGTCATTTTGCTCCTCCGTCACCGGCTGGAAGCTGCCGACCTCCACCGTGAAATTATTGTGGAACGAAACTATGCTGACCTGCCGCCCATTCACTGCTACCCCGCCGCGCTCAACCAAGTCTTCATCAACTTGCTCACGAATGCGATCGATGCCTTAGCAAACCGGACGGACATCGACCCAAAAATCACCATCACGACGGCTCGCCTCGATTCGGATTACATCTCGATCGCCGTCCGCGATAATGGCATCGGCATTTTGCCGGAACACCAGCCACGGATTTTCGACCCCTTTTTTACGACCAAACCACCGGGTAAAGGCACAGGTCTGGGATTATCCGTCAGCTATCAAATTATCGTCGAGACTCATGAGGGTGAGCTAACCTGCGAGTCTGTCCCCAATGAAGGATGTACGTTGACGATCGAGCTACCGATTCACGGCGATTTGGCCTAGGGGCTGTCATTAAGATCCGTAGCGAATGACTTCGCGAATATCCGAATGTCCGGATCGATTTTTCCAGAGCGTGAAAAGAGAGATAAGCCGATGTCTTGGGTCTTGCGCTATGGTTTCCTCCGTTTCGACCGCCACACTTTCATCGAATTCAGCGCACTCAGCAAATTCAGCACATTCAGCGCATTCACAAAAAAATCTCACCGAAGGTGAAGTACAGACCCTTCTGGCGGAGATTACACGTGAGTTGTTCCAGAGTGCCACGTATCGAGATGTCATGCATTTGCTTGCCGTGACCCCCGATCGCGATGCCAACACAACCCAACGCGCCGCCCAGACGATCGCCCGTCATGCCATTCGGATGACCCTCAAGCAACTACGCCAGCGGCCTTCTGCCATGCCAACCACCACCACTCGACGCCACCCCCCGCTTCCCCTGCCGCCACGCCCCAAAGCGCGATCGGCCTCAAAAACTCAGCCCCCCAAAGCCAGCAATCGCGACCTGCTTTCAACGCGCCAACAAGTCTATCTTCAGACGATCGGACGCCAACTGCGAGCCCGACGCCAAAGCTGTCGTTTTTCCCTCATCCAACTTCATCATCTGACCAAGATCCCCCTTCAGCATCTGCAAGCCTTTGAATCCGGACAGCTCGACCTACTCCCCACCAATCCGAGCTACCTCTGGGGAACCATCCGAATCTGGGGAAATGTACTCGGTCTAGACGGGTTTCGGCTCGCGACCGGCATACCTGACGGGTTAACCAGCGAACTCCCGATCGTCTCGGCTCCCCCGACCAGCGCCCAGCCGATCGCTGCGACCCCGATCGCTGCGAGTCCACAAACGGTCGCCGATCCGCTGTCGCGCTACCTGGCCTATGGAACCGTGGTCGCCGGAACCCTAGTCGGCATGAGTTTGATCTCCGATGCGATCGAGCCGATCCAGCATCCCGCCGATGACGCACCGCCGCCCCCCTCCGCTAATGAACTGAAGCAACGCATGGCTATTCAGCGTGCGATTCTCCCCTCGGATATTGCCCCGCCGGAGGGGATTCGTCGCCACTTACGTCGCGATTAGTTGACAATCACTCACCGAGCCTGACGACCATCGTTACGGTCATAACATCAAGACTCGAAGCCCTAAAATCGTGGCCAATCGCGATCCTTGGGCTGCTTGCTACACCTAATTTTGAGCGATTTAGTGTCAGGTAAATTTTGTCAAGCTAATCGAACGATTCGTTATAAATATTGTCATATAACGTTAAATACGTTACCGAGATCGGCCTGCTAATCGAGAGTAATTCTCACTTTTTGACCTTGTTCGACCGCAATGCAACTGTTAATATTGCTTACAAATCTAAAAAAATAAAAACGTGTAGCTGTTATGGGTCGTGTTGGCGTCTTATTGCTCAACCTCGGAGGGCCAGACAAACTTGAGGACGTGCGTCCCTTCCTCTACAACTTGTTTTCTGACCCCGAAATCATTCGCCTGCCGATCCCGCTTCTACAAAAGCCGCTGGCGTGGCTGATTTCAACCCTGCGCTCAAAGAAGTCTGAAGATAACTATAAAGAGATCGGCGGTGGTTCGCCCCTGCGATCGATTACCGAGGAGCAAGCGGAGGCTCTAGAGGCCAGCTTGCAGAGCAAGGGGTGCGATGCCAAGGTCTACATCGGAATGCGTTACTGGCATCCCTTCACGGAGGAGGCGATCAACCAGATTCGCGCCGATGCGATCGAGCAGCTCGTCATTCTCCCCCTATACCCTCAGTTTTCCATCAGCACCAGCGGTTCGAGCTTCCGTTTGCTAGAGGAGCTGTGGAATGATGATCCCTACCTCAAGCGCATTAACTACACGGTGATTCCGTCCTGGTACGAGCGACCTGGTTATCTTGGTGCGATGACCGACCTGATTGCGACTGAACTCGATAAGCTCGCTGAACCCAACAGCGCTCACATTTTCTTCAGCGCTCACGGAGTTCCCGTCAGCTATGTCGAAGAAGCGGGCGACCCGTATCAGAAGGAAATCGAAGCCTGTACCGCAGGCATCATGAAAACGCTGAATCGCCCCAATGATCACACCTTGGCCTATCAAAGCCGGGTTGGCCCGATCGAATGGCTCAAACCCTACACCGAGGATGCGATCGTCGATTTGGCGAATCGTAAGGTAGAGACGCTTGTGGTTGTGCCGATTAGTTTTGTCTCCGAGCATATTGAAACGCTCCAGGAGATTGATATGGAATACCGCGAAATTGCGGAAGAAAACGGCATCAAACATTTTCATCGAGTTCCAGCCCTCAACGTCCACCCCGGTTTTATTAACGATCTCGCGGAAATGTCGATCGAAGCGCTCAATAGCCCGAGCGTACCGTTCAGCGCTGCGGTGCGTCCGCCGGAAAAAACAAAGTTCTACCCACCCGAACGCTGGGAGTGGGGTTTGACGACCAATGCCGAAAAATGGAATGGCCGCCTAGCCATGGTCGGTTTTCTCGCGCTACTCGCGGAACTCATTGCGGGAGTTGGCCCCCTGCACTCCGTGGGTCTGCTCTAATCAGAGTTGGACAGGATACCGCTATGGTGAATGTGGTGTGGATGCTTGATTAGGTCGATTTGATCCGAGGGTCAGATCGGCCTAATCTGTCTTATGGCAGATGGTTTGACAGCAAATTTTGGATGAGTCTCTAGCGTTGGTTTCGTAATATTTTTTGTAGTATTTAAAGTGTCTGACGCTAGCGTTTGAAACGCTAGATTTGAGTGTGTTGCTGGGTATTGATCCCAGGTTTTTGATCGTTATCGATCGCAGGTTAGCAGGAAGATTATGCAGTTTATTGATCGCGTTGAAATTGAAGTTGAAGGTGGTAAGGGCGGTGACGGCATCACGGCATGGCGTCGTGAGAAGTATGTCCCAGCGGGCGGGCCTGCCGGTGGCGATGGCGGTCATGGTGGTTCGGTGATTTTTCGGGCAACCGATCGGCTGCAAACGCTGCTTGATTTTAAGTACAAGCGAGTGATTAAAGCTGATGACGGCAAACGGGGCGGATCAAAAAATTGTACGGGTGCATCCGGCGAGGATTTGATCTTAGAGGTTCCCTGCGGGACGATCGCCTACGATCTTGCAACGAATGAAGTGGTCTGTGATTTGATCACGGATGGACAAACGGCGTGTGCGGCAGAAGGTGGCAAGGGAGGCAACGGTAATCGGCACTATCTGAGCAATCGCAACCGCGCTCCAGAGTATAGCCAAGAGGGCGCACCGGGTCGGCTGCGTGAGCTTCGGCTTGAATTGAAACTTTTGGCGGAGGTGGGAATTATCGGCTTACCGAATGCGGGCAAATCAACGCTGATTTCATCGGTTTCAGCCGCGAAGCCCAAGATTGCTGATTATCCATTCACCACGCTGATCCCGAATCTCGGCGTTGTCCGTAAACCGACAGGCGATGGTACGGTGTTCGCGGATATTCCTGGTCTGATCGAGGGGGCGCACACGGGTGCGGGTCTGGGTCATGATTTTCTGCGACACATCGAACGTACTCGCCTGCTGTTGCATTTAGTGGATGTCACGGCAGACGATCCGATCGCCGATTATCAAACCATTCAGGGCGAGCTTTCGGCCTACGGTCACGGTCTCGATTTGCGTCCGCAGATTGTCGCGTTGAACAAGATGGATGCGTGCGATCGCGATGAAGACGAGCTGAATGCGCTGATGGCAGAACTGCAAGCCCAGTCAGGAACTGAGACGATCTTTGCCGTTTCGGCTGTGGCGCGTACGGAATTGGATCGTTTGCTACGCGAGGTGTGGAATACGCTCGATCAGCTCGATCGTGAAGCTGCCGAGCGTGAGGCAGAACTTGCCGCTGCTGCCGCTTTACAAACGCCGCTGGATGGTGCGATCGCCGATCGGGCGCGTCAGTATAAATCCTAGACACCGGTTCTGCTTCTTTGCTTTGAACCTAAAAACGAAAGGCACAAGTTGTTATGCCTTTCGTTTTTGGGTGTTTATCAGGACTGACTCAAAACTTGTTAATTTCGATCGATCCATTTTTGCGCTTTCAGCCGCTTGAGCGCACCGTAGACCAGTAAATCTAGGGTAATGCGACGTTCATCCATCAAGAACGGTTCGATCGTGCTGGGGCGTGTGCCATTGGCGACACAGGAAAATGCACGCGGCCCCTTGATATCCGCTTTGGGGAAGTAGATGTTAAATCGTCGTGTGCCACCGCTCCACGTGCCGATCGTCTGCCAACATTCATTACCAGGGCCGAGCAGTGGAACGCGCTGCTTTTCAAAGGTGAGTTCGAGATCCTCGATGCCGTGTTCTTCCAGAGCCGTTTTCAGTGCTGGGAGATAGTCTTGGTGCATGAAGTCAGCAAACGGCTTGTCTTCGACCGCTGGCGGTTTCTCTTTCTTGGGTTTTGCGGCAGCCTTAGCGGGAGTTGCGGTTGGCTCTTTGCTTGTGTCTTCAGCCATAATTTCAATCAACAGTTAGACGATCGGGTGGTCAATAGCTTAATCGATCGAATCGATCACACCGGAGTCAGCGCAGCCGCACCACGGATGTTGAGAACTATTCTAGCGCTGTAGACCCATTGGGTTAAGGCGATCGCGTCATGCCCATTGAAGAACTCCCTCACACGTCCCCAGCGATCAATCACCGATTCATCGTAGATCAGCCTAAATTCGCTACCCATCCAATCACTCATCAATCAACATCTCTCACCTATTTATGTTGTCCCGACGAATTGCGATCGCGAGTCTCACTCTGATGATCTGGAATCTCCAAACGCCTAGCACCGCCCAGCATGTCGGCGATCGCGTCGGGGACACCTGCCGCGTGATTGCGATCGATCACACCCATGACACCGCCGAACTCAGGCTTTATGTTCGACCGATTGTGACCGACGATCAACGCCAATTAGTATCCGATCGCGCACAGCACAGATCTGTAAATTCGACCCGTTCCACCCAAACGACTCAAACGACTCAAACCGACAGCAATCAGATCACATTACTGTTCGATCGCGAGCAAGTGGCTCTGCTGAACGCAAACCAGGCCGGTGTTGATGGTGATGTTCATCTTTGGCACGAAATCGAAGACAGCATTGGTAATCGTGGCTACATGCTCGCGATCGACCCTGAAACCCAGCGCTCGACGATCCGCGATTGCCCGTAAATGTGTTTTCTAACGTCCCTTTTCCAGCGTTTCTGGTCTCACTTTTTCTTCCTCACTTCTTCCCTCCAAAGCGACTCCTCTCACTCAACCCATGTCCGATCAATTTGAGCTGACCACCAGCCCCTTGACCGACTCCACAACCCGGATTGATATTGACATCACCGACCCGATCGCCTTTCTCAACGCCACGCCCGACGATCGCCACCGCTGGCTCCGTAACCTTGGCCTCGGACGTTATGCCCCTTTGCTTGCACACCTGACCCATACTCCCGCCAATATCACCGGCGTTGCCCGCTTTATCACCCATCCCGATCGCGTCAAATTTCCAGACCTACGCGGCATGGATCTATCCGGTTTAGACTTGGCAGGCGTCAATCTCATTCGGGCGCAGCTTCATCACGCCAGCCTACGAGGGGCAACATTGCGCGATGCAGACCTGATTTTCGCCAACTTCAGCTACGCCGATCTCACTGATGCCAATCTCAGCGGAGCCACCCTCAATCAAACGACCTGGAACGCAACGATCGTCAACGGGTGCGATCTGCGTTTCGCTAAGGGATTAACGGTAGCGCTGAGTCATCAGCTCGTGGCCAACGGGGCGATCGTCGATTAGGCGCGATCGCAATCGCGTACACTAAGGGGCTAACCACGATCGCTAATGTTGCCGCGATCGTCAGCAATCCATCGCGCCGATCGAAACGACATGTCTCAATACGAACGCTTGCTGCTGCTGGCAGAAGACGAGTTAACCGAATACAGCACAACGGCTCGTAAAATCGAAAAACTGCGCCGCAAAATTGGCCTTTCGGTCTCGCGCAAAGAGCAAGAAGCCATTCAGGCACAGCTTAGCGCCGAAATGGCGGCGGGGAACGTATGGCAAAAAATCCTAGAATCCCAACGCCAAAGCGCAGCCCTGCCGTTTTGGGGCATCGCAGGACTGGGCTTATTATTCGGGATTTCGCTATCGCAACCCTTGGACTTTATTGCGATGCTGGGCGGTGGCGCAGCCGCGATCGCGATTCAACGCGCAGGCTGGAAACTTCAGGCCAAACGGTTGTTGCTACAAACCTTTGAAAATATCGAATACCGCATCGAGAATCCCGACGTCGATTAAATCCATCCTGACTTAACAGCTAGCTTACTGTGTCGTCCGCTTTTGGGTCAGGGCTAGGAGTCCCCTGGACAACCATGACCGAGCAATGCGCCTGGTGCATCACATAATTACTGACGCTACCGAGCAACACCTCTTTGAGACCACCAAACCCGCGCCGTCCCATGACGATCAAATCGCTCGCCGTCGATCGCGCCAGCTCGCAAATCCACGTTCCCGGATCGCCAATTCGATAGGCCGTCTCCGCAACGACATTGCGTTCCGCCGCACGTTCGGCCAGTTTTGCCAACGACGCTTTCAGTTGATGGGTGTGTTCCTGAAACTGCTTTTGCTGAAACTCGAAGATGGCCTTGCTGCTGGCGAGATCGATACCAATGCCGGTTCCCATTAGCGGCATGGCCTCGGTAATGCTTTGAACATTCATACCGTGGAAAATGACGAGGCTAGCACCATTTTGTTGTGCCAGGTTGAGTGCGCGATCGAATACGCGCATCGCCGAGTCGGAATCATCGACCGCGACCAGAATCTTGCTAAAGTTCGTCATCGTTCGTTACGCCCCAGTTAAATTACGGACATGGCTTGATCCGGCTTGCATAATCACGCTTGTGTGGATCAAACGCACTCATATCGCTGACCAGCGACTATTGTCTAGTTTGATAACGTGATCATGTCGTAACAAAAAGTCATGATTCACGTATCTCTACCGTTTTTTAAGGTGTCGATCTGGTGTCGATTGAAGACATCGAGTCCCTAGAACGTCGATGATCTAGATAGAATTAATGTCTACATCTATTGTAGTTAAAGGCTTTCATCGACTGAGTCTCGGTTAACAATTCGAGAAGCAGGTTACCGATCGCGACGCAGGATTAACCATCAAAATCGACCTTTCCCTCGGGGTCGCAAAACGCAGGTCGAAATCTACAGAACAGCCAAGATGCCTGCGTGCGCTACAGCAGTCCAACCACTACGAAATTTAGTCGTGCTGGCGTCTCCATCGCTTCCAAATGTAGGGGTGAGCCGCGATGCATCAACTACAATGCTCATAGAAACCGTAATATTACGGTTTACAATCGAATATAAATCTGAAGCTATTAATGAATATTCCGGTTTGTGTGGGGTTAAGCCTGTAAAGGCAAGCCACTGATAATGTTGGTTTTTCTCGTCTTGTGGTGATCAACTGATCGCCCGATTGCATCTAATTCACGTTGTTAAACTGAAGCAAACGATAACGCCCTATGTCTGTTGTTGATCAAGACGTTAACTCCAGCTACCAGAGTTCCCTATGCGAGCTGACCCAAGCGATCGAGTGGGGGCAGGGGCAATTTTCCTTGATCTTGGCGCATTGCAACTCACCCAAGATTCGCAAGAGAGCGCTCTACGATCTCGAACACTGCGCAGCTTTTCCGCTCTACACGGTCTCGCTTCAGCCGAACGCCGAGCTGATGTTTTCTTCGATTTCCTTCGATCTCGCCGATCGTAACGGCAAAATTCACGACCCCAAACCCTTCACGTTTCAAAACTCCGAATCGGGCGCGATCGCCATTTCAGGCTTTGAAGGGGTGAGCCACATCGACACGTTGTTATCGAGTGCCGACACCGTGCGCGAGGAATTACGCAAAGTGTTCCACTGTCCGCTGATTTGGTGGATGAGTGATGCCATTTTGGTGAAGTTAATTCGGCTGGCTCCGAATATTCATTCTTGGTTTACGTTTGTCGAGTTTTTGAATGCGCCCGATGCGCCCGATGCGCTGGATTGTCTGGAGCCGGTGCGTTCTGAAAATGAGCTGAAGCGACGGTTTCGTCAGCCGGTAACGGCATCCGTGAACTCGGGCGATCGCGAAACCGCAAGCCCGATCATCTGGCCGCCTATTTTTACGCAGACTCACCCCAGCCCGCAACCCCAAGAGGCGATCGCGGCGGTGTACCAACCGAGTTGCGAATCGGCCTACACGTCCGCTTCCTAGACAATTCCGTAGCTTTCAACGCTTCGGCGAGCTTCAAGACGATCGCCTCCGTCAAGATTCGGGCGATAGTAGAGAGCGACAAATTGATAGACGGTCTCTCCGCATCTGCCCATGAATTTACGCATTGGTAATGGTTATGATATCCACTGTCTTGGACGCGATCGCCCGCTGATTCTCGGGGGGATCACGATCGAACATGAACTCGGCTTGCTCGGTCATAGCGATGCTGATGTGCTGACCCACGCGATTATGGATGCCATGCTCGGGGCGCTGGCGTTGGGGGATATCGGCCACTATTTCCCGCCAACGGATGATCAGTGGAAAGGAGCGGACAGTATTGTCCTGTTGAAAAGCGTGAATCAGTTGGTGCGCGATCGCGGTTGGCAGGTGGTCAATATTGATTCGGTGATTGTGGCGGAACGTCCGAAGCTCAAGCCGCACATTAATGCGATGCGCGATCGGCTTGGAGCCGCGATCGGTCTTGATCCGGACTGTGTGGGAGTTAAGGCGACGACGAATGAAAAGTTAGGGCCAGAGGGACGCGAGGAAGGCATTTCGGCCTATGCGGTGGTTTTACTTTCGGCGATCGGGGCATAAACCAGGCCAAAAACAGATTTTGTAACATGGGCGAGCTTAGACCCTCGCCCAGCGTTCACCCATCACCAACTCAATCACCTACGCCATCACAGACGCCGGTAGCTTCGCGAAAATCATCCGTCCCGCCGAAGTTTGCAGCGCACTGGTCACAATCACCCGTAGCTCCGTCCCCAGTGATTCCGCCGCTTCCTCAACCACGACCATCGTGCCGTCATCGAGATAGCCCACCCCTTGGGATGCTTCCTTGCCGAGCTTGACGATTTTGAGATCGATCGCATCGCCGGGAACGTAGGACAACCGCACCGCCTGCGCTAAATCATTGACATTCAGCACCGTGACCTTTTGCAGCGTCGCCACCTTGCTCAGGTTGAAATCGTTGGTGAGCAGCATTGCGTTAATTTCTGAGGCAAGGCGTACCAGCTTCGTGTCCACTTCGGTCAGATCGACGTAGTCGGCGGGGTGAATTTTGATGCGATCGGGGAAATCTTCCTGCATCTGGTTGAGAATATCGAGACCGCGCCGTCCGCGAATCCGCTTGCGATCGTTCGAGGAATCCGCCACCTGTTGCAGCTCATTCAGCACAAATTGTGGAATTAAAATTGACCCTTCGAGAAAACCCGTTTCAATCAAGCTCGCGATCCGTCCGTCGATAATGCAGCTCGTATCCACCAGCTTCGCCCGCGTCGGCTGTAGCGTACCCTCGGCCACCATCAGCGAGTCAATCCCGTTGGGATTGATCAACCGCAAAAAGGCGCGTCCGTGGGTATCGGCCAGGGCAATCCCGAGAAAGGCAAACATCAAACTGCCCATGATGGCAATCAGCGGTTTAATAAACGAAAAATCCTTGGGAATGGGAACCAGAAACAGCGGCGCGAGCATTAAGTTCACCACCAACAGCCCCAACATCAACCCCACCGATCGCGTGATCAAAACCTCTAGCGGCATCTGGCGAATATTTTGCTCGACGCGCCGATAGCTAACCTGCATGGCAATGCCGACCGCGCCGCCAAGCAGTGCGCCAAAGCCAGAGATAACCCAGCGGAGTGCTTCCAGGTTGCTCACTTGGGCGAGGGCGGTATCCGGCAGAAAATCGCTGCTGTAAAAGCCGATTCCGGCTCCAGCAAAGATAAACGAAAGAATGATTAGGGCGTCGAGCATGACGGGTCCAGAGGTGGGGATAAAACAGGGGATGAAACCGAGAGAGTCAGACGATCGTCAGCACAAAGCTGAGCGATCTCGCCGACTGCCGCTTAGACCTCATTATAGGTGGCAGCTTTCAGCTAGAAATTGCGAGCTTTCCGCCCCGACCGAACCGTATGTTAGGCATGGGACAAAATCTCTGGTACTAATAGCGAGAATCGATACTGGTAATATCAAAATGTTACGGAGCGATATGTATCTTTAGGAATATTCATGTTGAAAGTGGGTGTGTCTAGATACTCCAGGTTCAAATCAAATGGCGATCGCCAACGTCAATCACTCGCTTGAATGAGTCTGTGTGGTTTCGTGAAATCAAATTGCCAAAACCTAAATCTAAGACCAGTTCGCTAGGATTGAGACGCAATACAGGGTGGCCAGCAATTAGGATTACGAGCAATACCCTAACGATGATTTAACCTGTTTCAGAACTATTTCAGAACTATTACCCATTCACCATGCTTTCAAATTTGCGACGCCCACCTTGTCAACAGGCATCCCGTATGGCTGGGATTTTAGCTCTCGGAACCTTGCTCGTTCCGTGGCTGATAGCGAATCCGGTACGGGCAAATCGTGCCAACGACGATACCTGTCGTCTCGTGGATGCCAATGCCAGACCTGATTTACTCGTCGTGCGCGAAGAGGCCAGTGTCGATGCGGATGCGGTTGATATCCTAGTTCCGAGCGAACGGGTCACCCTCGCTGACAACTGGCGATCGATTTTTGGCCCCTACGGCTATTACTGGATTGAAATCACCGAGCCAGCCAGTGGTTTTATCGCCAATCGTCCGGCAGATGATGATACCTACAGCACTCTCCGCAACTGTCCAAATCCTATCTACACACCCAACGCGATCAACCCGACCCGCGTTCCCTATCCCGGCCAGAGCAACATGACTCCGATGTCCGTGAGTAATCCGCTCTATACCTACTGTCAAGAGGTAGTGGAACCTGAGGGCTTGTCTATTCGATCGCGCCCGAGTGAGGAGTCCGAACGGGTCGGCGGGGTTGCGGAGGGTCGCAATGTATTGGTGGCATCCGATACCGATCCGGTTTTGGATGCTACGGGGCGCTACTGGATTGCGATCGACCAACCAACACCGGGCTACATTTCCGGCGGGTACAGTTCCAATTTCGAGAATATTGAACCTTGCCGTAACTAATGAATGTCGTTGTTAATGTGTATTTGCCATCGATACATTTTTTCTGACGTTGCCACAAAAAAGCTCGCGATCGTTGATGTTCGATCGTGAGCTTTTTTATCTGAAATCGTGAGTGCGAAACCAGAAGTCGAATTTTTTAAAAAAGTTCGACTTCTCAACAGCTCTCATCAAAGCTGAGGGTCAGCCATTGATTATGTACCCGACTTCCAGGAGTTGATGTACTCGGTTTGCTCCGGCGTCAGCTCCTCAAGGTTAATGCCCATTGCTTTGAGCTTGAGTGCGGCGATCTCGCGATCGATGTCAGCCGGGATCGAGTGAATACCCGGTTCCAGCGTGCCTTTGTTTTTGACGAGATATTCGCAGGCCAGCGCTTGGTTAGCGAAACTCATATCCATCACGGCGCTGGGGTGACCTTCAGCAGCGGCCAGGTTAATCAGGCGACCTTCACCGAGGACGATGATCGACTTATCGGCGAGCTTGTATTCCTGGGTGAACGGGCGCACGGTGCTGACATCCGACGATAGAGATGCCAGAGCTTTGAGGTCGATTTCGATGTCGAAGTGACCGGAGTTGGCGACCATTGCGCCGTCTTTCATCGCCTCGAAGTGCTCGCGACGGATGACGTGCTTGTTGCCGGTGACGGTGATGAAGATATCGCCTTGGGGCGCAGCTTCGGCCATCGTCATGACGCGGAAACCGTCCATTGCGGCTTCGATCGCACGAACCGGGTCAATTTCGGTGACGATCACGTTGGAACCCAGGCCGCGACCGCGCATCGCGACGCCCTTGCCGCACCAACCGTAACCGGCAACAACCATCGTTTTACCAGCAAGCAAAACGTTGGTCGCACGGATAACGCCATCAAGGGTCGATTGGCCGGTTCCGTAGCGGTTATCGAAGAAGTGCTTCGTGTCAGCGTCGTTGACGTTCATCGCCGGGAAGGTCAACACGCCGTCGTTTAGCATCGCTTGGAGGCGAACGATTCCGGTGGTGGTTTCTTCGTTGATGCCAATGATTTCGGGCAGTTGGTCTTGGCGCTCTTGCAGCAAGGTTGCGACCACATCGCAGCCATCATCGATGATGACGTTCGGGCGGAAATCAAGCGCGGTGTTGACGTGGCGCTTGTAGGTTTCGGCGTCTTCGCCTTTGATGGCGTAAACGGGGATGCCGTAATCGACGACGAGGCTGGCGGCGACGTCATCTTGGGTCGAAAGCGGGTTGCTGGCGATCAGCAGCGATTCGGCTCCAGCGGCTTTGAGGGCGATCGCCAGGTTAGCCGTTTCGGTGGTGACGTGGCAGCACGCGATCAGACGCACGCCAGCGAGGGGCTTTTCTGCCGCAAACCGATCGCGGATCAGTTTGAGCACGGGCATTTCGCGGCCTGCCCATTCGATGCGCTGTTTGCCCAGGGGCGCAAGTCCAATGTCTTTGACGTCGTACTGAATACGTTCTGCCGTAGCCGTCATATCTGCTTCACAAAGAGTAATAGTTTCACCAGGATAGCGGCTCGATCGTCTCTTGGCTAGGTCGGTTTTGCTTCGGGTTTCCCGGTGCGTCAGAGAACCGAGAGATGCCGAATGGCAATTAGGCCGATAGGTGGGGTTTGGCGAGCAAAAAGCTAGAGATCGATTTGGCATCGACGGGTTCTCCAGCCAAGATTGCGGCTTCGAGTTCGGCGGGGGTCATTAATATGACTTCGATATCTTCGTCGTCGTCTTGGTCGGGTGGGGTTTCGAGTTTTGTTAGGCCACGGGCGAGGTAGGCGTAGATGATTTCGTCGGAGTAGCCCGGAGCGAGGATAAAGTCGCCGAGGTGTGTCCACTCGCTGGCGCTGTAGCCGGTTTCTTCTGCGATTTCGCGATCGACGGTACTCGCCGGATCTTCGCCCGGTTCGACGGTTCCGGCGGGAAATTCGAGGATGCGGCCTTCGACGGCGAAGCGATATTGCCGTACGAGGACGAGTTTGCCGTCGTCGGTGACGGGGACGGCCAAAGCACCACCGGGGTGACGGATGCATTCCCAGTCGCCGATGACGCCGTTGGGGAGACGGATTTGGTTAACGTCGAAGTTAAATTTTCGGCCTTTGTAGAACAG
>JAABST010000045.1 GCA_011390275.1 Geitlerinema sp. S16 | reverse complement strand
TACGGGGTAAGCTGTTGAACGCCCGACCCAACAAAAAACAAAAGGGGCTGAAACCCTTGCTGAATAAAGGCTACAAATTTAATTGATGACAGCCCCTAGCCGGGATAGCAGGCTCTAAGCGGTGAATATCCTAAATCTATATAGATTTGAGCCGCCCAAAAACTGGGAAAACACCTTCGCTCAAATGCCAAACTGCTATGAATCCAGCACTAGGCGCAACATCTCTCCAGTGTAGGTTCTCCAGTGTAGGTTAGTCCTCAACTATCATCCGTTTAGCTCATGAACTGATAATAGTTGACGTCTTTTGCGATGGGTTGGGATACGCGATCGCTTGACGGCATCGTGACTTGATTTTTGCGAGGGTGGAGGCGATGTATGAAAACATTATGATGATGATGCGTTAGCGCTCCAAACCTGTTGGCTCTGGGCTATAGCTGCGATCGAGTTTGCTCCCAAAGCGATATCCTTTGCCATACACCGTGTGTATAAGCTGGTCTTCGTGTTTGAGCGTGATTTTTCGTCGTAGCAGCCGAATAAGCGCAGCCAGAACATTGCTATTCGGCGAATTCTCGCTTCCCCATAGGGCTGTATAGATTTGCTGATGCGAGAGCATCTGGCCGCGATTTTCGAGAAAGTAGACGAGCAAGTCGGTTTCTTTTTCGGAGAGTTCGATCGCACGGTGATTTCGATAGGCTAGACGTGAGGAGCGATCGAGTTCGATTTCAGGGTTGATCGGAGGCCGGGACGGTTCCGTCGATGACATCGAGGGTGCGACCGGCTGCGATCGCCGCAACAAGGCTCGTACTCGCGCGAGGAGTTCCCGTAGCTCGAATGGCTTGACGATATAGTCATCCGCTCCCGCATCGAGACCCATAACGCGATCGTCAAGGGTATCTTTTGCGGTTAAAAAGAGAACGGGTGTACGGTCTCCCTGAACACGAAGCTGTTTACAGAGTTCCAGGCCACTACATCCCGGCAACATCCAATCCAGTATCAGTAAGTCATAGTGACGAGAGGCGGCTAAATCGCGACCATCTCCGCCATTGGCGGCGATATCAACCTGATGGCCTTCGCTGGCGATCGTCTGCTGCAACGCTTCGAGCAATGCAATTTCATCGTCAACTATCAAGATATTCATTCCGGTTTTGAATTGGGAGTTGGTCGTCAAAAAACATGACTATCATCATAGTCAATTAAAATCGTTTTCGACTGTATAAGTTTAAAATGTAGCGGAGTCCCAGTATCCCTAGCATGAGAATAAGTCATTACCGAATGAATTAGAAATTAGCCCATTTATGTTTAATTCAATTAACACGCAAAAAACTCAAATTCGTCGTCATTTTTTACAACAACGCCAACAGCTCGATCCTGTTAATTGGCATCGCGATAGCCAAAAGATTTGTCAGAATTTGCGCGTCATGCCGGAATTTCAACAGGCACAATCCGTTTTGGCATTCACGAGCTTTCGTCAGGAACCCGATCTCAGTTCGTTGTATTGCTTTGCGGATCGATCGGTGACAGATGATGCATCCATCGCTCGCGAGCCATTGACGAAGCAATGGGGGTTTTCTCGCTGCGTCGAAAAGGAGCTGATCTGGCATCAATATCAGCCTGGATCATCTTGGGTTACGGGTGCGTATGGCATTCGTGAACCAGCGCCAGATTGGCCATGCGTTAATCTATCAAAAGTTGACCTGATTCTTGTTCCGGCGATCGCCTGCGATCGCGCGGGCGGGCGATTGGGATATGGCGGCGGATTTTATGATCGCTTCCTTGCAAAGATGGAACGACAGACGATCGTCACAATTGGAATTATTTTTTCTTTTGCCTATTGTGATCAATTACCCCTTCAAGAATGGGATCAATCACTGGATTTTATCTGTACTGAAGCAACAGTCTCACCTCGAATAATGAGCTGATTGCTTATCGCTTATCACGTCTCAAAAATATCCGTTTACTGTGATTAAGTAGTTCCAAAAATTAATATGACTTAAATCACGTAACTCAATCAATTTAGTTGTAGACAAGTTGGAGTCTTTTGTTACGCTATAGTATCCATTAATTAACTTGGGTTACTGAGTGTCCATTAATTACCTTGATCTACTTATTTGCATACATTAATCGTGGAGTTTTGACTTTTTAGGTATCGTCACCTTGCATAGTAGAAACGGTGATTCATTCCCTAAACTTGCCAAAAATATTCAATGACAGACAGTATGATCGCCCATATGTTATGGAATCCCTTAGCGGTTTAACGGTTTGCCTCCAGAGAGGGTTATGTCTCATCATTTAGGTCACACAAAAAAAGCAATCCTGCCGGAGGTAATTCATCGATCGTGCCGTTTGATTGAGGCCGATCTAGATATTTTTGAGGCTCTGTCTCTTTTTCGTAATGAACAGGTGGTGGAGGCGATCGTTTGGGACAACGGACAGTGTTTAGGGGTGGTAACAGAGCGGGATTTACTCTATGCGTTGTATCGGGATGATCTGGCTTCGGAGACGACTCAGGAGCGCAAAACTCGATGTGTCGCGAATGTTATGCAGTCTCGGGTCGTCACTTTGCCTCACCAGACGATCGCCACCTTTGAGGATCTGCGACGCTATCGTTTTCCAGCTCATCCATCGCATGAGGCTGATACCGACGCGATCGCAACACCTTCGATCGACGCTCAATGGCAAGCCGACGAGCATCGCGATCACGGCGACGACAATCACTATGTCATCCTGCTCGATGCGGATCATCAGCCCTGCGGTTTGATCGGCCCTGAGGGTTGGCGATCATTTGATCGTTGGGAGATCTCGACGCTTCATGCCGATCGCCAAGCGGTTCAGGCTGAAATCAAGCGTCAAAGGCAGCAAGCTGATCTCTATCGACGAGAACTTGATCAGCACAATGCCCTTGAAGAACTGTTTGTCAACATTGCCCGTAGCTTGCAAGCATCATCGAGCCTTGTGACCGCGCTCCAATTGGGGATTGATGGGATTCGCGATCTACTGGGTGGCGATCGCGTGATTGTGCATCAGTTCAGGTCTGAGGCTGAACATCTTGACCCCAGCGCTGCGTTTGCAGCTCTATCCGTTTCAGCATCGCGCTGGGATCTCGATATGGCCACGTTAGACGATGCTTTTTTTAGTCCTGCAAGCTGGCCGCCTGTTCTCGCGATCGACGATGTTCAACCTGACGATATTCAACCTGCCGATCTCTCGTCGAGCGCACCGCAATGCTTAATCCAGATTGAGGTTCGCTCAATTTTGGCCGTTGTGCTGGTTGTTGCGGATCAACCCTGGGGGGTTCTCGCGGTGCATCGTTGCGCGGAGGCCAAGCCTTGGCAAACCAAGCATTTACCCTGGATCGAACGCCTTTCGCCCATTTTTAGTCTGGCGATCGAGCAGGCCAATTTGTTTGATCAACTGGAAATTGAGCTACAAGAGCGCTGGCGTGTCGAAGGCAAAATGCGGAGCCTAGACGAACAACTTGAATCTCGGATGACGGAACGGGCCAAAAACCTGGCCGAGGCAAATCTGGCGCTGGAGCAACAAATTCAGGAATATCAACTACTCGTTGAAAAGTGGCGTACATCAGAAACAGAGGTGCGAGCTTTTTTTGAGGCCATGACTGAGGTTGTTCTCATGCTTGACGAGCAGCTCAATGTGATTCGGATAGCGCCAACGAGTCCTCAACTGCTCTATGGCGAGGAGACGGATATCTTTACGCAAACTGTTGAGATGTTTTGCGATTCAGAGCGAATGTTGCCCTATACGGAAACGATTCGACAGGCGATCAAAATGAAAATGGGAGCGAGCGTTAAGTATCAACTTGAGGTTGATGGACAGACACGCTGGTTTTATGCCCGGATTTCGCCAGTGGTAGACCTGGACTGTATCGCTTGGGTTGCCCAGGATATTACGGCTTTAGAGCTGTCCGAAGCTGCGCGAATCGAGACGGAAACACGGTTGGGCTTACTGCTTGATGGGGTGAGTAACTACGGCATTTTTGAGCTGAATTTGGACGGTACGATCGCCAGTTGGAATACCGGAGCCGAGCGCATTCATGGCTACACTGAAGCCGAGGCGATCGGCCAACCCTACGCCCTTCTCTTTGGTGCGATCGCAATCAAAACGAACCAGCCCCAGCAAGAACTTGACCAGGCTCGGATCAACGGACGCTATGAAGGGGAAGGCGCACGCAAGCATCAGTCAGGCCGGTCAATCTGGACGGACGTGACGACGTCAGCGCTCTGTGACGCAGGGGGAGCGATACGCGGATTTGCGGTTGTGATCCGCGATACGACCGAAGAGCGCCGAGCCAAAGTTTGGCAGAAACTGCTTGAACGCGCGATTAATGCGTCCGCCAATGGTGTCATCATCACGGATGCGACGAATGTGAATAACCCGATCGTCTACGTCAATTCCGGCTTTGAAGCGACGACGGGCTATTCAGAGTACGAGGCGATCGGGCGAAACTGTCGTTTTTTACAGGGAGACGATCGCGATCAGCCCGGTTTGCAAACCTTGCGCCACGCGATCGCTGAGGAACGGGGCTGCCGTGTCACGTTACGTAACTATCGCAACAACGGCACGATGTTTTGGAACGAGCTAACCATTTCACCGGTGCAGAACGACTCCGGCGCGGTGACACATTACATTGGCATCCAAACCGATATCACGACCAGTCATGAGAGCAAAATTGAACTCGCCACGCTCGGCGCCAAGCTGCAAGCGGTGTTCGACTCTGCCTGTGATGTGGCGATTTTGTCCACAGCGTCCGATGGCACAATTCAACTGGCTAACGTCGGAGCCCGAACGCTCCTCGGCTGTCCGGATGAGATGGATCTCCAACAGTTTTCCCTTGATCGCTTTTTCCTTAGCACCGAGATACAACGACGCTATGCACGCTTGGAAACAGTGCGATCGCCAACGGGGTCTCCTCCCTCACTATTTGAATGTTTAGCGCTCTGCTGCGTTCAGGATCGTCCAGAGCCTTACGAGTGGAGACTTCAACGGTATGACGGCACGACCCTTTGCATCAGCTTGGAAATTGCGCCGATCTATGGTGACAATCAGCAAATTTTTGGCTTCGTGGCGATCGCCCAGGACATCACGGAACGATCGCGGATGCAGACCGAACTACAACAATCGAAGATGCTGCTTGACGGTGTGTTGAACAGCTCGATCGACGGCATCATCGCCTTCCAAAGTGTGCGTGATCCCGATAGCGATCAGATTATTGATTTTCAGTGGCTCGTCTCGAATGCTGCTATCAAACGCTTGACCCCTCGCTTCAAGCATGACCGGGTGGGTCAATATCTCCTACAAGAGATGCCGGAACACAACAAAAACGGTTTGTTTGCGTCCTATGTCTCTGTGGTCGAGCAGGGCGATTTGTTTGAAACCGAAATCTGCTACGACGAGACCAATCCCCCCGTGTGGCTCCAACTGACCGCCGTAAAGCTGGGCGATGGCCTTGCCGTGACGTTCCGCGACATCACAAAAAACAAATTCATCGAGAACAGACTCAAAGAAGCGAATGATGAATTGCAGCAAAAAATCACGGTTCTCGATTCGCGTAACCAAGACATGCTCAAGCTGGGACAAATCAACGAATACCTACAGGCGAGTAAGACCGCACACGATGCCTATAACGTCGTTGCCGCAATCATGCCGGATCTGTTTAGCGATTGTTCGGGGGGAGTCTATGAAGTTGAAGAAAACGAACAGCTCGCTGAACAGCTCACGTGTATTGCCACCTGGGGAGATCAGCCGCCCGCCTCGGCCATGACGTTTGATCGGCAGGATTGCTGGGCATTGCGGCGCAGTAATGATCATTGTGTAGACCGACAAAAGCAAGGTCTGTTTTGTCAGCACATCAGCCAGGGAGACGCGATCGGCGTATCTCTTTGCATTCCCCTTAGCGCCCAGGGAAAAAGCCTAGGTCTGCTGCACATTTGGTCTCCTGACCCCCAAGCACTGAGCAAGGCGAAGCGTCGGCTTGCACACACGATCGCCGAACATTTAGCCCTGTCGGTCACCAACATACTTCTACGCGCCAGCTTAGAGCTGCAAAGTACACGCGACCCCTTAACGGGACTGTTCAACCGGCGCTACATGGAGGATTCGCTAGAGCGCCTGCTCTACAAAGCTCAGGTTCAGACCACCAGCCTGGGCATCATCATGATCGATATCGATCACTTTAAAAACTTCAACGATCGCTATGGTCATGCGATCGGCGATCTCGTCCTACGCGAGGTGGCGCAATTGTTGCCCAAAGCACTGCGTCAATCCGATATCGCCTGTCGCTACGGGGGCGAAGAACTGATGGCAATCTTGCCAGACGCATCGGCGGCGGTGGTCTATCACCGGGCAGAACAGCTCCGAGAGCAGATCGCAGCCCTTAGCCTCAGCAAAGATGGACGAGCGATCGATCAGGTTACCGCTTCGTTTGGGGTCTCGGTATTTCCAGAGTGCGGTCGCGATCGCCGTGAACTGTTGCGGGTCGCCGATGACGCGCTCTACCGTGCCAAAAATGAGGGGCGAAACTGCGTACGGCTCGCCGAGGCCATTGTGGAGATCGTCACGGCGATCGATCCGGCTTACCCTCGCCATTCACCGGGCTAGGTGTCAGGCAGGGGTCATCGTAGAGACATTGCGAATCGCGATCAAGTTTCCCGCGAGCGTGGTTATTGAGTCGCACGCGGGTCACATGTGAGTTTGTCCGTGAATCGCAATCAAGCCGAAATCAAGCCGTTAGGTATCATCATCCGTGCGCAGGCGTACCGATTCGCCGTGAGAGTGCAGCCCCTCCGCCTGAGCTAGGGTCTGAATCGCGCCGCCGAGAGATTTCAGCGCTTTGGGCGTGTAATGAATCACGCTCGAATGTTTCACAAAAGTTTCAACCCCCAGAGCCGATGCATACCGCGCCGCGCCTGAGGTCGGTAGGGTGTGATTTGGCCCCGCCAGATAGTCGCCCACCGCTTCGGGGGTGGACGATCCGAGGAAAATCGCGCCCGCATGACGAATCTGATCGAGCAGTTCCCACGGCGCTTCGACTTCGAGTTCGAGGTGTTCCGGCGCAAATTGATTGGAGAGTTCGATCGCCGCCTCCAGCGATTCGACCACGGCAATCAGGCCATAATGCGCGATCGACTTTTCGGTTAGCTCACGGCGCGGATGATCCCGCAGTTGAGCCGTAACTTCAGTGACGACCTGTTGCGCCAAATCGGCGCTGGTCGTGACCAAAATGGCAGCCGCCATCGGATCATGCTCGGCCTGAGCCAGCAGATCCGCTGCCACGTGAGACGGATTCGCTCGATGATCGGCGATCGTCAGCACCTCCGAAGGTCCCGCCAGCGAATCGATCCCCACCGTGCCATAGACCAGCTTTTTCGCCAGCGTCACGTAGATATTCCCCGGCCCGGTGATCACATCCACCTTCGGGATCGTCTCCGTGCCGTAGGCCAGCGCCGCGATCGCCTGGGAACCGCCGATCCGATAAATCTCCTCGATCCCCGCTTCCTGAGCTGCCACCAGCACCGACGGCGCGATCGCTCCCCCCTCTCGACCGGGCGGCGTCACCATCACAATACGCGGCACACCCGCCACCTTTGCCGGAATTGCATTCATCAGTACCGTACTGGGATAGGACGCACGACCGCCCGGAACGTACAAACCCGCCCGATCAACCGGCGTATAACGCTTGCCCAGCACAATCCCATCATCGCCAAACTGCACCCAGCTCTTGGGGATACGCTGCCGATGAAATGCTTCAATTTGCTGAGCCGCCAGTCGGATGGCATCGAGCAGTTCCTTTGGAACCTGCTGATAGGCCGCATCGAGATCCGCACCGCTCACGCGCAGAGACTCGTGGGTCAGCTCACAACCATCAAATTCTCGGGTGTAATCGAGCAACGCTCGATCTCCCTGGCGGCGAACGGTTTGCAGCACTTCGCTCACCGTCGCCTCTTTATGGACAATACTGGCATCGTGGGTACGATCAGCAATGCGTTGTAATTCCGATTCTGCCTCGGTTCGATCGGTGACGATTCGCAGCATGGGTTCGAGCAGCCTCCACTAAGTCTCTAGTCGGGACGCACGGTGACAAAACAAGCGTGCATAATCGCTGATGGCTATGCCCGGAAACACATACACGTGCAGCGGCAAAACCAGCGATCGACCCTACGGTGTAACTAATATCTGTGATCATGTGATCAATCTATCAACCAAGCTTAACGCGGTTTTTTACACCGCGCGACTTTCGGTATTGAAGGTGATATATTAGTATGTCTGGTAGTAAACCTTCGCTCTTAGGCGTACAACAGCTAAAAGGTATACAGGGGAATATTCGGTGGCAAACATAAAGTCCGCAATTAAACGAGTTCAGATCGCAGAACGAAATCGTCTGCGCAATAAGTCGTATAAGTCTGCGGTTAAGACATTAACAAAAAACTATATCGCGGCCATTGAGGCACACGCGGCAGCTCCAAGCACAGAGACAGAGGCGGCGGTCAAAGTCACCATGTCTGCGGTGTTCAGCAAGATCGATAAAGCCGTGAAAGGTGGTGTGCTCCACACCAACAACGGCGCTCGTAAGAAAGCTCGCATTTCCAAGCTGCTCAAGCAAGCAGAATCCGCATCGGCCTAGGCTCAAGGCGCGAATCCGACATCTGCTGTCCGCTTGATCTCGACGATTTTGCTTACCTGGCCTTTGTTTGCACTTGATGCTACTGATCGACACTCACGTTCATCTCAACTTTGACTCTTTCTCCGATGATCTCGACGCTGTTCGTGATCGTTGGCGTCATGCTGGAGTTGAACGCTTGATACATTCTTGCGTCGAACCTTCTGAGTTTTCGGCGATGCAGGCGATCGCCGATCGTTGCCCGGAGTTGTTTTTAGCGGTCGGGCTACATCCTCTAAGCACAGAGCTTTGGACTGAGGCTTTAGGGGATGAGATTGAGCGACTGGCTCGATCTGACGATCGGGTCGTTGCCATTGGTGAAACGGGCTTGGACTTTTTCAAGGCGGATAATCGATCGCGGCAAATCGCCGCGTTTGAGCGCCAGCTTGAGATTGCCAAAACATTGGATAAGCCCGTTATCATTCACTGCCGCGACGCTGCCAGTGACATGGTGCGCGTGCTGCACGACGTTCGGGAGCGCCTCCAAGGTCTGCCGCGCTGTGTGATGCACTGTTGGGCGGGAACAGCGGATGAGGTAAAGGCATTTGTCGAACTCGATTTTTTCGTTAGCTTCAGCGGCATCGTTACGTTTAAGACCGCCGAGGCCGTGCGCGAATCAGTCGCGGTCGTTCCCGATGATCGGTTGCTCATTGAAACAGACTGTCCATTTTTGGCGCCCGTTCCCCATCGTGGCAAACGTAACGAACCGGCCTTTGTCCGCAGCGTCGCCGAACGAGTCGCTGAAATTCGTGGCCTTAGTTTGGATGATCTGGCACGCCAGACAGCGGAGAATGCTTTGCACTGCTTCAAGCTGCCTCAGCCGAGTTCGCTCCCAATCTAATCGTAATCCTGTTGCTTTAAGTGGGCAGTATGGCCTTGCGGTTGTCTCGATGCTCGCCCGAATCGCTCGCGATCGCGGGCGCTTTATCGTGAATGGCAGCCAATTTCTCCGTATCTTATAGGCATCTTCGCCCCGATATCCATGGCTTGATTGTTCCGTTTCCCACTGCTTTCATTCGGGAAATCGCTCTCACGTGACCGGTAGACTCCATCGTCCGCCCAGCGTCCCCGTATTTCCATCTTTCGCATAACTGAAGGACTTATGACGACCCAGACCTCTGCTGCCCCTTCGTTTCAAATGCCCGACCTCGTTGAAATTCAGCGATCGAGCTTTCGCTGGTTTCTTGAGGAAGGTTTGATCGAGGAACTCGATAGTTTTTCGCCGATCACCGACTACACGGGAAAGCTTGAGCTGCATTTCGTCGGCAAGAAATACAAACTTAAAGAGCCGAAGTATAACGTCGATGAAGCCAAGCGGCGTGACAGTACTTACGCCGTGCAAATGTATGTCCCGACGCGGCTGATCGACAAAGAAACGGGCGAAATTAAGGAGCAGGAAGTCTTTATCGGCGATCTGCCGTTGATGACCGATCGCGGTACGTTCATCATTAACGGGGCCGAGCGCGTCATCGTTAACCAGATCGTGCGATCGCCGGGTGTGTATTACAAATCCGAAACCGATAAAAACGGGCGTCGGACATACAATGCCTCGCTGATCCCGAACCGGGGCGCGTGGCTGAAGTTCGAGACCGACAAAAACGGCATGGTCTGGGTGCGCATCGACAAAACCCGCAAACTGTCGGCACAGGTCTTGCTGAAGGCGATCGGTCTGACCGACGCAGAGATCCAGGATCAAATCCGTCACTACGACTTCTTTTATAAGACGATCGAGAAAGAAGGTCAGTTCACCGAAGACGAAGCGTTGATGGAACTGTACCGCAAGCTGCGACCGGGCGAACCGCCGACGGTTGCAGGCGGTCAAGCCCTGCTCGAATCGCGCTTCTTTGACCCGAAACGCTACGATCTCGGTCGCGTCGGTCGCTACAAGCTCAACAAGAAGCTGCGTCTGAACGTTCCCGACACGATTCGCACCCTGACGCCGGAAGACATTATGTCGGCGATCAATTACCTGATCGATCTCGAATTTGATCTGGGTCAAATTGATGACATCGACCACTTGGGTAACCGTCGCGTGCGATCGGTCGGCGAATTGCTGCAAAACCAGGTGCGCGTCGGTCTCAACCGCCTCGAACGCATCATCAAAGAGCGGATGACGGTCAGCGATGCTCATACGCTAACTCCGGCTTCGCTGGTGAACCCGAAGCCGCTAGTCGCCGCGATCAAAGAATTCTTTGGGTCCAGCCAGCTCTCGCAGTTTATGGATCAAACCAACCCGCTGGCAGAGCTGACCCACAAACGTCGTCTCTCGGCGCTGGGTCCGGGTGGTTTAACCCGTGAGCGTGCCGGTTTTGCCGTCCGCGATATTCACCCCTCGCACTATGGTCGCATCTGCCCGATCGAGACGCCGGAAGGCCCGAACGCCGGTCTGATTGGTTCGCTCGCCACCCACGCCCGCGTTAACTCCTTCGGCTTCATCGAAACGCCGTACTATCGCGTTGAAAATGGCCTGGTTCGTCGCGATCTCGAATCGGTCTACATGACCGCCGACGAAGAAGACGATCTCCGCGTGGCTCCGGGCGATATCACCTGCGATGCCGACGGCTACATTCAAGGCGACTCGGTTCCCGTGCGTTACCGTCAGGATTTCACTGAGACGACCCCGGATCAGGTGGACTTTGTCGCCGTTTCGCCGGTACAGATCATCTCGGTGGCAACCTCGCTGATTCCGTTCATCGAGCACGACGATGCGAACCGCGCCCTGATGGGATCGAACATGCAGCGCCAAGCCGTGCCGCTGTTGCGTCCCGAGCGTCCGCTCGTGGGAACGGGACTCGAAGCCCAAGCCGCCCGTGACTCGGGGATGGTTATCGTCAGCCGCACCAACGGAACCGTCAGCTACGTCGATGCCGAACGGATTCGCGTCAAGCCTGACCCGACCGACGATGATCCCAACCCGCGCGAAATTGAGCACGAGTTGCAGAAATACCATCGATCGAACCAAGACACCTGCTTAAACCAACGTCCGATCGTCTTTGAAGGCGATGAAGTCGTGGCCGGTCAAGTCATGGCCGACGGTAGCGCCACCGAAGGCGGAGAACTCGCCCTCGGTCAAAATATTCTTGTCGCCTACATGCCCTGGGAAGGCTACAACTACGAGGATGCGATCCTGATCAGCGAGCGCCTCGTTTGCGAAGACGTTTATACCAGTATTCACGTCGAAAAATACGAAATCGAAGCGCGACAAACCAAGCTCGGCCCCGAGGAAATCACCCGCGAAATTCCCAACGTCGGTGAAGAATCTCTCCGTCACTTGGACGAAACCGGCATCATTCACATCGGTGCCTGGGTCGAATCGGGCGATATTCTCGTCGGTAAAGTCACGCCGAAGGGTGAGTCGGATCAGCCGCCGGAAGAGAAGTTGCTGCGAGCCATTTTCGGGGAAAAAGCCCGTGATGTGCGCGATAACTCCCTCCGCGTTCCGAACGGTGAAAAAGGTCGCGTCGTCGATGTGCGTGTCTTCACCCGTGAACAGGGTGATGAGCTTCCCCCTGGCGCAAACATGGTCGTTCGCGTTTACGTGGCGCAAAAACGCAAGATTCAGGTCGGCGATAAAATGGCCGGTCGTCACGGCAACAAAGGCATCATTTCGCGCATCTTGCCGAAAGAAGACATGCCGTATTTGCCTGACGGAACGCCCCTCGATATCGTGCTCAACCCGCTGGGTGTGCCGTCGCGGATGAACGTCGGTCAAATCTATGAGTGCTTGCTGGCCTGGGCGGCGGATAACCTCAACGTCCGCTTTAAAATCGTGCCGTTCGATGAAATGCATGGCCTGGAAAAATCGCGCGAGACGATTAACAGCAAAATCGAGCAAGCCAAGATTAAGACCGGTAGTGACTGGCTCTACGATCCCGAGGACTGCGGCAAGATTCAGGTCTATGACGGTCGTACCGGTGAACCGTTCGATCGTCCGGTCACGGTCGGTAAAGCCTACATGCTGAAGCTGGTTCACTTGGTCGATGACAAGATTCACGCCCGTTCTACTGGCCCATACTCGCTGGTGACACAGCAACCTCTCGGCGGTAAAGCCCAACAGGGTGGACAGCGCTTTGGGGAGATGGAAGTCTGGGCGCTCGAAGCGTTTGGTGCGGCCTATACGCTGCAAGAGCTGCTGACGGTTAAGTCAGACGATATGCAGGGACGGAATGAAGCGCTCAATGCGATCGTCAAAGGCAAGGCGATTCCGCGTCCGGGTACACCGGAATCGTTCAAGGTCTTGATGCGCGAGCTGCAATCGCTCTGCCTGGATATTGCCGTGCATAAGGTCGATACCGACGAGGAAGGCGGCAGCCGGGATGTCGAAGTCGATCTGATGGCTGATGTCTCGAACCGTCGATCGCCGTCACGCCCTACCTACGAATCGCTGGCAGCCACCGTTAGTACCGAAGACGACGAATAGCGAAAAATCGCGTCGCTTAAGCTCTGTGGGTGGACTTTTTTCACCCCAGGCTTGCCCCCAATATTCCCCGGTTTGTAGAGATTAAGGAGAAGTCATGCCCAAAGTCGAACAGCGCTTCGATTACGTCAAAATCGCGATCGCCTCACCCGAACGCATTCGTATCTGGGGTGAGCGCACCCTGCCCAACGGTCAGATTGTCGGTGAAGTCACCAAGCCTGAAACCATTAACTACCGGACGCTGAAGCCGGAAATGGACGGGCTGTTCTGTGAAAAAATCTTTGGCCCCGCCAAAGACTGGGAGTGCCATTGCGGTAAATATAAGCGTGTCCGCCACCGGGGTATTGTTTGCGAACGTTGTGGCGTTGAAGTAACCGAATCGCGGGTGCGTCGTCACCGCATGGGCTACATCAAGCTTGCGGCTCCTGTGACCCACGTCTGGTATCTCAAGGGCATCCCGAGCTACATGGCGATTTTGCTCGACATGCCGCTGCGTGATGTAGAGCAAATCGTTTACTTCAATGCCTACGTTGTCCTAGATGCGGGCAACGCCGACAACTTGGCGTACAAGCAACTCCTCCTCGAAGATCAGTGGATCGAGATTGAGGATCAGCTCTATGACGAAGATTCGCAGTTGGAAGGCGTTGAAGTTGGCATCGGTGCTGAGGCAATTCAGCGCTTGCTCCAGGATTTGCAATTGGAAGACGTGGCCGAAAAGCTGCGTGAAGACATTGCGAACTCGAAAGGCCAAAAACGCGCCAAGCTGATCAAGCGTCTGCGGGTGGTGGATAACTTCGTGGCGACGGGATCGCGTCCGGAGTGGATGATCCTCGATGCAATCCCGGTGATTCCGCCAGATTTGCGTCCGATGGTGCAGCTCGACGGTGGCCGTTTTGCCACCAGTGACCTGAACGATCTCTACCGCCGCGTAATCAACCGCAACAACCGTCTGGCACGTCTGCAAGAAATCCTTGCACCGGAGATTATCATCCGGAACGAAAAACGGATGTTGCAAGAGGCCGTCGATGCGCTGATCGATAACGGTCGCCGGGGTCGGACGGTGGTCGGTGCGAATAATCGTCCGCTGAAATCCCTCAGCGACATTATTGAAGGGAAACAAGGCCGTTTCCGTCAAAACTTGCTCGGTAAACGGGTGGACTACTCTGGTCGTAGCGTTATCGTTGTCGGCCCGAATTTGCAGATTCACCAGTGCGGTTTGCCGCGCGAGATGGCGATCGAGCTGTTCCAGCCGTTTGTGATCCATCGCCTGATTCATCAGGGTTTGGTGAATAACATCAAGGCCGCGAAGAAGCTGATTTCGCGCAACGACCCGAATATCTGGGAAGTCCTCGAAGAGGTGATCGAAGGTCACCCGGTGATGCTAAACCGTGCGCCGACGCTTCACCGTCTCGGGATTCAAGCCTTTGAGCCGATTTTGGTCGATGGTCGCGCCATTCAGCTTCACCCGCTGGTCTGTCCGGCGTTTAACGCTGACTTTGACGGTGACCAAATGGCGGTACACGTGCCGCTTTCCATCGAAGCTCAGGCCGAGGCGCGTCTGCTGATGCTGGCCTCGAATAATATCCTGTCTCCGGCGACCGGTCGCCCGATCGTCACGCCGAGCCAAGATATGGTCTTGGGTTGCTACTATCTGACGGCGGAAAATCCTAAGGTTCAACAGGACGATCGCCACATGGAGCAAACCTTCGGCAGTTTGGTTGATGCGATTACGGCGTTTGAGCAAGGTGTCGTTCATCTGCATTCCTACCTATGGGTGCGTTTAGCGCCGGACGATACGATCGACTGTGGTTTTGACGATGACCTGATCAAAGAAGAAACGATGGAGGATGGCAGCCGCTGGGAACATCGCACCTTTAGCCGCCGCCGCCTGGATGCCGATGGCAACGTGCTGTCGCAGTACGTGCGGACAACTGCGGGTCGCGTCATCTACAACCAAGCGATTCGCGAAGTCCTCGAAGCCTAGATTCACTTGTATCGATCGGGTTTGATCGCCCACACCCGGATCGATCGCGATCGGCCCTTGCCGATCGTCCCCCCGAGCCCTCTTCATCCCTGCTAGCGAGCAATCATGATCTTTCACAATCGCGTCGTCGATAAAAAGCAACTGCGTTCTCTCGTGGCTTGGTCTTATGTCAGCCACGGCACATCCAAAACGGCAAAGGTCGCCGATCGGCTTAAAGAACTCGGCTTCCGCTACGCCACCCGCGCCGGGGTCTCGATCAGTGTGGAAGACTTGAAAATTCCGCCGGTCAAGAAACAATTGCTCGCTGCCGCCCAAGAAGAAATCGACGTCACGGAAGCACGCTACACGCGCGGTGAGATTACCGAAGTGGAGCGTTTCCAGAAGGTGATCGATACCTGGAGTACCACCTCCGAGGAACTCAAGGACGAAGTGGTCGCTAACTTCCGCAAAGACGATCCGCTGAACTCGGTTTATATGATGGCGTTCTCTGGAGCGCGGGGTAATATCTCCCAGGTGCGTCAGCTCGTCGGGATGCGGGGTCTGATGGCTAACCCGCAGGGGGAAATCATTGACTTACCGATTAAAACGAACTTCCGCGAAGGGCTAACGGTTACCGAGTACATCATTTCGTCCTACGGTGCGCGGAAAGGCCTGGTTGATACGGCGCTGCGGACGGCGGATTCGGGGTATCTCACCCGTCGTCTGGTGGACGTATCCCAGGATACGATCGTCCGTGAGTTTGACTGCGGCACCGAGCGCAGCATCCCGATGAAGGCGATGAAGAGCGGTGAGCGAGTGGCGATCACCTTGGGCGATCGGCTGTTTGGTCGGGTGATTGCGGCAGACGCGATCGCGCCCGATGGTACGGTCGTTGCCAAGCGTAACCAAGCCGTGGATATCGATATTGCAGCGGCGATCGACAAGTCGGGCATCGAAGAAATTATGGTGCGATCGCCGCTCACCTGCGAAGCGGCACGCAGCGTCTGTCAGCACTGCTACGGCTGGAGTCTGGCTCACGGTAAGCTGGTTGATCTTGGTGAAGCGGTCGGGATTATCGCTGCGCAAAGTATCGGCGAACCCGGTACGCAGCTCACGATGCGGACATTCCACACGGGCGGGGTGTTTACGGGTGAGGTCGCCCGTCCGGAGCGATCGAAGTTTGACGCGACGGTAAATTATTCCAAGGATCTGCGCGTTCGTCCCTACCGCACACGCCACGGTGAAGAAGCCTTCATCGTGGAGCAAACCGGATCAGTCGAGATTGCCCCCACGGGCAAGGGCAAGGCTTACAGCTTGCAGTTACCCAACGGAACCACCCTGATGGTTCCTGACGGGACGGGAATTGCTCAAAACCAGTTCTTTGCGGAGGTTCCCGTCGGATCGGCAACCACGAAGAAGAACACGGAAAAAGCGGCCAAAGACGTGACCAGCGATCTGTCGGGCGAAATCAAATTTGATGGCCTCGTCGCTGAGGAAAAACAAGACCGCCAAGGCAACACCACGATGACCGCAGGACGCGGCGGTCTGCTCTGGGTGCTGTCGGGTGAGGTGTATAACCTGCCGCCGGGTAGCGAGCCGATCGTGAAGAACGGTGACACCGTCAAAGAAGGCGACACGCTGGCCGTGACCGAAACGCCGTCCGAGAGCGGTGGTGTGGTGCGTTTGCCGGAAGGCTATAGCGGTGGCGAGGTCTCGGATAGTTCGCTGGCGATCGATTCGATTCCCAAAGAGGTCGAAATCATGACCGCTTCGGTGCGTCTCGATTCGGCACAGGTGAAGGAAGTGAGCAGCCACGGTCGCGATCACTTTGTGATTCAAACGTCGGACGGCCCCGAATTTACCTTGATGGCAACGCCGGGAACGAAAGTCCGCGACGGTCAGATTGTGGCGGAATTGGTAGATGAAACCTACCGCACGCCGACCGGTGGCCTGCTGCGCTACGGCGATATCGAAGTCAAACGGACGAAGGGTAATGCCAAAGTCGGTTTCGAGATCGTCAAAGGCGGAACCATGCTCTGGATTCCCGAAGAAACCCACGAAATTAACAAAGATATCTCGCTGCTGGAAGTGGAAAACGGCGAGTACGTCGAAGCGGGAACCGAGGTTGTCAAGGATATCTTCTGCCAAAACAGCGGCATCGTCGAAGTTATCCAGAAAAATGACATTCTGCGCGAGATTTCGATCAAGCCTGGAATTTTCCACTTGCTCGACGAGCCGGTGATGATCGATGGCGATCCCGATCGCCTGATTCAACCAGGTGAAGAACTCGCACCAGGAATCGTCGCTCAAGATACTTGCGTTTGCGAGCCGATCGAAACGCCGGAAGGACTCGGGATTTTACTGCGTCCGATCTACGAATTTGTGGTTCCTGACGAGCCGCCGGTTCCGGTTCAGCGTCCCGCCGATGATCAAGACAATGCCTTTGGTATTGGCTTAAAACCGATTCAGCGCCTGTTGCCCTATAAAGACGGCGAGCGCGTGAAATCGGTGGATGGTCTAGAGCTGGTTCGTACGCAGCTCATTTTAGATATCGATCGCGAGGATACCCGTCAGCTCGAAGCCGACATCGAGCTAGTCCCCGATGACCATGATCCAGCGATCAAACGCCTGCAACTGGTTGTGATCGAGTCGCTCACGATCCGTCGCGATTCCGTTGCTGTAGACCCGCTCGGCGGCCATCATACGACCACTCGCCTGCTGGTTTCCGATGGGGATCAAATTGATCCTGGTGCGATCGTCGCTCGTACGGAAATCCGCTGTAAAAATAACGGTCTCATTCGCGGGATTCGCAAAGAAGACGAAGCCACCCGCCGTGTGCTGGTGGTGACCGACAACGATCGCCAAGTTGTGGAAGCGGAGAGCAAACCGACCTGTAAAGTGGGTGAACTGCTGGTAAGCGGTACCGAACTGGCGAAGGGAACTCTGCTCGAAGAGTCCGCGCAAGTTCTGTCGATCAACGACAAAACGATCGAGCTGCGAGCCGCACGTCCGTACCGCGTGTCATCGGGCGCAATTCTGCACGTGGAAGATGGCGGTCTTGTCCAACGGGGTGACAACCTGGTGCTGCTCGTCTTTGAACGGGCGAAAACGGGCGATATCATCCAGGGTCTACCCCGGATTGAAGAGCTACTCGAAGCGCGTAAGCCGAAAGAAGCCTGTGTCCTGACCCGTCGTCCGGGAACCGCGCAAATTATGCACGACGACAACGGCGATGTCAGCGAAGTGCATATCGTCGAAGCCGATGGAACTCTGAGCGAGTACCCGATCGGGATCAGTAAAAACCTGACGATCGTCGATGGCCAGCATCTGAAAGTGGGTGAACCGATGACCGATGGGCCGTCGAATCCCCACGAGATCCTTGAGGTCTGGTTTGAATATCTTCTGCCGAATGGCTGTTATGAAGCAGCGCTCACGGCCTTCCGAAATGTTCAAACCTTCCTGGTCAACGAAGTTCAAAACGTCTACCAATCCCAGGGCATCGACATTTCGGATAAACACATCGAAGTGATCGTCCGTCAGATGACCTCGAAGGTGAAGATCGAAGATGGTGGTGATACGACCATGCTACCGGGCGAGCTGATCGAGCTGCGCCAGGTGGAACAGGTCAATGATGCTATGTCGATTACCGGTGCGGCTCCGGCGCAGTACATGCCGATGCTGCTCGGTATCACGAAGGCGAGTCTCAACACCGACAGCTTCATCAGTGCGGCGAGTTTCCAAGAAACGACGCGGGTGCTGACCGAAGCGGCGATCGAGGGTAAATCGGACTGGCTGCGTGGCCTCAAGGAAAACGTGATTATCGGTCGCTTGATCCCGGCAGGTACAGGCTTCAATGCTTACGAAGACCTGAACTATTCCGGCAACGATGTGGAGCCAACCACGCTGGATGATGACACCCTGAAGGATGTGATCCTCGACGATCGCACCGCTCGTAGCTACAACCTCAGCGGCAGCATCAGCGACAGCTCAGAGCTACTGCTTGATGATTCCAATGCGGACGGTCTCGGTTCCTCGGCCATCCTCGACGACGACGATATTTAATCGATTGGCCATTCCCCAATAGATTGACCTCGGTGTAAATCGAGAATAGAAAAACCGACCGTAACCTACGCTTTGAGCGTGCTGTTACGGTCGGTTTTATTGTGATTCGACTTTAATCATGTCAAGACTTACCGCCCTGATCGGTGAGAACCGAGTGATACCGGCGTTAGGCTACCGGGACGGCCATTAACGAGGGTAAAAAATTCACGATCGCCGGAAAGACAATAATCGCCACCAACACCAGCAGTTGCACAATCACGAACGGAATGACCCCGCGATAGATATCTCCCGTCGTCACCTCAGGCGGTGCGATTCCCCGCAGATAGAACAGCGCAAAGCCAAACGGTGGAGTTAAAAAGGAGGTTTGTAAATTGGTTCCGATCACGACGCCATACCAGACCAAATCCATGCTGTACTGCTGCGCGATCGGTGCAAACAGCGGCACGATAATAAAAGCGATCTGAAAGAAATCAATAAAGAAGCCCAGGAAAAACACCACCGCCATACTGAACACCAAAAAGCCGATCGAGCCTCCCGGTAAATTCAGCAGCAGATTCGTCACCACCTGCTCGCCGCGCAGCCCGCGAAACACCAGACTAAAAGCCGTCGAACCCAGCAAGATAAATACCACCATCGTCGAAATCCGCAGGGTCGCATCACACACCTGGCGCAGCGCTTTCCAATTCAACTGGTGGTTAAATGCGGCGAGGACGATCGCGCCCACACTCCCCACAGCACCGGCCTCGGTGGGGGTGGTAATTCCAAAAAAGATGCTGCCCAGCACCAGCAAAATGAGAACAAGCGGTGGAACCATCGCTTGCATAATCCGTGTGGCCAGCGCTCCGACAGGCATATCGCAGACCTCAGACGGCAAAGCGGGCGCAGCCTCGGGGCGCAGGATCGCCGTGATAATCACATGCACGGCAAAGGCTGCTGTCATCAGCAAACCTGGCAATAGCGAACCAATAAACAGATCGCCGACCGAAACCCCCAGTTGATCGGCTAACACCACTAAAACAACACTGGGCGGGATGATTTGCCCTAGGGTTCCCGACGCGGCGATCGTGCCGGTGGCCAGCCCGCGATCGTAGCCGTAGCGCAGCATAATCGGCAGCGAAATCAACCCCATCGCCACCACCGTCGCGGCCACCACTCCCGTCGTCGCCGCCAGCAGCGCCCCGACGAAAATCACCGCCAGCGCCAAACCGCCCCGAATCCGACCAAACAAAATGCCGATCGTCTCTAGCAAGCGTTCGGCAATGCCCGACTTTTCCAGCATGGCCCCCATAAAGATGAAATAGGGAATCGCCAGCAGCGTGTAATTTGACATCGTGCTGAAGATTTGGAGCGGCATCGATCCCCAAAGACTCGCGTTAAAACTCCCCGTCGCGACACCGATCGCGCTAAAAACGATCGCCGTTCCGCCAAGGGTAAACGCCACCGGATAGCCCAACAACAGCAGGCCGAGCGCCCCGGCAAACATTAAGACTCCGAGCCACTCTGTCACGATTCGCGATCTCCGTTAGGTTGGTTGGGGTTAGAAAGAGGACGGGGTGATTGGCCGACTTCGCCGACTTCGCGGGCGATCAAATCGGGCGGAGTGCGATCGCCGGTAACGATCGCCAGATTTTTGATCGTCTCGGAAATGCCCTGAATGATCAGCAGCACAAAGCACACCAGGATCATGGCCTTGAGCGGATAGCGCGGCAAACCACCGGGATCAGGGGAAACTTCGCCGATGCGCCAGGAGTTTGAGACGGGCTTCCAGGCAAACCACAGCATCAACACGCTAAAGGGAATCAGGAAAAGTAGGCCGCCGATCGTATCGGCGATCGCTTTTCGTTTGGGTGACCAGGTGTTGTAAAACATGTCCATACGGACGTGTTCGCCATGCTTGAGCGTATAGCCTGCACTAAATAAAAACACCAGGCTAAATAGATACCACTGGGTTTCAATCAGGGCATTTGAGCTAAGATTTTGCCCGATCGCCTGTCCGAGATAACGGCCGATCGCGTTCCAAGCACCGACGGCAACCATTGCCAGGACAAGCCAAAGCATGAGTTTGCCGATCGATTCAGTGAGTCGATCGATCGTGCGGGAGAGTCTGAGTAACGATTCCACGATGAATGTATCTCAAAAAAAGGTCGTGGGTGCTTCAACGAAGAGCAATTGAAGCGAACAGTATTGTACCCTTGCGCTTGAATTCATTTGAAATGGCGAATTGAATCAAAACCTATGCAAACCGCCGAAATCTGTTGGGGTGGACAATACCCTACACTCTCGCGTGATTCTCGCCGATCAATGCGTCAGTCCAATGAGTTCCATATTGCCCACACACCAAAAATCTCCACCATTTCTCTGAACAGTGGAGATTTTCGTTGATAGAGGGTGGATAGAGAACCGGCTTAACGTTTGGTACATACAATCATGACGCTTGTTTCCCGATCGTGGGCAGATGTTCTAGCCGCCGTAAATCAAGAATATCTCGCTCAAAGGAATGATAATCCGGAAAAATTGTAAAGACTTTATCCATTGAAGTCAGTCGAAACATGGCTTCAACTTGCTCACAAATCGAACAGAGGTAAAGCTGTTTTCCTGAGTCATGAACATGCTTGAGTGCTCCCACTAGCGATCCAAGCCCAATGCTGTCCATAAACGTGACGTTTGCAAAATTAATCAAAATTACATCTGGGTTTTGCTGTAGACAGCGAATAATCTGGAATCGAAGGCGCGATCCTTCAATTCCATCCAGTATTTTCTGGGGTTGAAAGATAAATGCATGAAGAGTCATAGCGGTGCATACAGCCAAGAAGCTGTTCAAAAGGAAGACCATTACCTCCAGAGAGTGTCATTTGTTTAGACTAAAATGTTAGTAATTTTGGATACTTTACAATCGCCGTATTCAAGATTTAACAATATTTTAATATATCGAAATATAATCAAGTTTTGTTAATTCTAGATTAATGTGTTTCTAATAATCCAACTCGTTATATCTAATTGACTGATGTGATAGCCGATGAGTCTCTACTCAGCATAATCACGATCTTGATCTGTTAAAGAGCTATAAGCTATCAATCTATAGAAATATCTTTTGCAGAGCACTCAGTTTTATTATTAGGAGTACTCAACCTTAAATCTGTTATTGATTTAAATCTTGTCTCATCTAAACTTTAACTTAAAATACTTTACTTAACTTCATTTAAAGCATATTGCTTAAAAGACATATCTTAAAGATAGTTTGTGCCTATAAAGAATAATCCCTACCATTCCTCTGAATGGTAGGGACTGCACGAGTAAAGTCGGAACTAAATATCTAATAAACACACATTATGCCGCCTGCTGTACGGCAATTTGCTGACGCTTGGAAGTCCGCTGATCGAGAATACTGCGCTCAAAGCTCTGACGATCGGGAAAGATCGTAAAGACCTGCTCCATCGAGGTCAGCTTAAACATTTCTTTGGCTTGTTCACAGAGCGAGCAGAGGTAGAGTCTTTTGCCTGAGTCATGCACCTCTTTAAGAGATCCAACAAGCGCCCCAAGCCCTATGCTGTCAATAAATTTGACATTTGTAAAGTCAATCAAAATCGCATCTGGATTTTGTGAGAGACACTGAACAACCTGATGACGAATTCGAGGGCCTGCAATTCCGTCAAACAGTTCTTGAGGTTGAAAGACCAATGCATTAAGAGTCATAACGAGGAAGGCTACTTGAAGTTTTGAGATTCTAAAGAAAATCTAATGAACAAATCTTAACATCTTTTTTTGTTTCGTGCAAAAAGAAAGAGCCGACGGTCATGGCTCAGATTTGTGAACGCTTTTGGTCTTAAACTTCGTTTGAATTTTTGATTGAGCCAATATCGCGGATTAACCTTGATATAAGGCTTTGAAGCTCTTGGAATGCACGTTAAGGATCAGTTTGAATCTTTTGGATAGTGAGGTTTTCTATAATTGGTGTATTACGTCACATTTTTGATGAATCCTTATCGTAAATGGTGTTCTGTAATACGTTCGCTTTGGTTCGGATACCCCAACCAAATACATGGGTTTATCGTTCTAATCGGTTAAATCTGTATTGTGCATTGGCACGTAGCTGACGGGCTGAGATGGTATGGAGTAAGAACGTGTTGAGCCTGTTGAGAACGCCGGAAAGGGTTATCTCACTTCGTTGATGCGGCGTACTGTGATAGCATTAAGTCAATGAGATTTAGAGCTGTTGAAAACTTAAACAGGGCGTGTGCTGCATAGAGCGCAAGGATAATCAGTCAGGCCAGGGATGTTGTTGAAAGTAATGACAGGCTGGCAAGCTTCGTTATATTTCCTGACTATTGTCATATATCTCGATTTAGACTTTTTTGGAGGATTTGCTTTTGAATTTTCGTTCGCTGGGCGTTCATTCTCGATCGCCAGACCTATACTTTGCGCTGGATTTCATGCTGGATGTGCGTAATGCCATCCCGAAAAGTGGGGCATTCTGGCCGAGTATTTTGATTGCCTGTAGTGGACTGTTTGCTTTAGGTTTCATAATCTGGGTTGTGCCGACTAAGCTCGCTCGCGTGCTGGATCGGGTAGAGCCATCCCCCTTGTCTCTGTCCCTCGGATCGCTGATTCGCGATCGCGAGCGGGCGGTTAGTGCTGCGATCGGGCTGACGATCGCGGATCTAGGGCTGCGCTGGTACGGTTTTGCCTCCGGTCTGCCATGGTGGCTCGGCATGATCGAGTTCTGTTTGGCGCTCACGCTGTCGGTGCTGGTGGGCTGGCTGCTGATGCAGGCATTTGCGAACTGGTTTGAGACGGTGTTAGTCGGTGTCGCCACAGAGCCGAACCCGACGACGAATGGCGAACTGCTGGTGGTGGCTAAACTGATCGGCAATGCTGTGATCGTGGCTATTATTGCCCTGTTATTTGCCGAGACTCATGAACTGAATGCGATCGGGCTACTGACCAGCTTGGGCGTCGGTGGCCTTGCGGTTGCCTTTGCCGCGCAAAAAACCCTGGAACAGATTGTAGGGGGGGTGGTGCTGTACCTTGATAGGCCATTTATTGTCGATGACTACATCTCACTGCCGGACAAGACGTTTGGTCGGGTTGAGTCGATCGGGTTGCGATCGACGAAAATTCGCGTGTCGGGGAAAGGTACGGTCATGGTCGTCCCGAATAACGTCTTAACGAGCGAACAACTGGAAAACTACAGCGATGCCAAAAAGCTCATGGCAACGATGTATATCGATTTATTCTCTCCCATACCGGAAACTGAGCGGGCGCTAATCGAGCGGGTGATTTTTAACGCGACGAGCGATATCTTCGGTATTGATCCACGTAGCACCAGCGTCGCGTTCTCGGAGCAGACCGCTGAGACGATTCCACTCCAGGTTCAAGTCACACTCTTCATTTTGGGATCGGGTGAAATGTCGATGGATTTGCGCCGTCAATTGCTCGAAATTGCACGTCAAAACATTAGTCAGACGCTAATCGATTATGGTATCGACTTTGCGATCTCAGAGGCTCCGACCTATATTGACGCGCCGATCTCGCTGTAGCCGATCGCCGTTCATTGTCACTTAATCCCCCACTTTAAACGTCGCGGATCACCCCTCAGAGATCTATGTCAATCACCAATATGCTCACAGAGACTCTGCCAGATTCTCTCCAAAACTTAACTGTGATCCGCTGGCTCGTGTTTTCGTGTGTGCTGATGTTGGCGTTACTCCTCGGGCGTTTAGCTCCAAGTATCTTGCGTCTCGTATTTCGTCGGATTGCCCCGCGTCGCGGCGATCAGATATACAGCGAAGTGGCAATGCCGATCGAGTCTGCGATTAGGATCGCCGTGACGTTTATCCTGGTGTCCTGGATTTGGATTTGGCTCAAGCGTTATGACGAACTCTACGAATTTTCGCGGCCACTACTCGATCTCGGCGTCACCATTTCCTTTGCATGGCTAGTATCGCGGCTGATTCACCAATTGCTTCAGTTTTACGGCCTGTCGCTGATTAAGCGGCTGAGACTAGCCGATGAGGTGCTGTTGGCGGTCGAGATGGCGGCCAATATTACGATCGGTGTCCTGGCTGCGTTAACGTTTGCGCAAATGCGCGGCCTCAATCTGATTACGGCGATCGCCGGTCTGGGTCTGATTGGTGGGGGTATTACCCTGGCGGCTCAGCGGATTGTCGAGCAACTGTTGAGTGCGATCGTGCTGTATCTCGATCGCCCGTTTGTTCCCGGTGACTATATTCGTATGACCAATGGCGAACTGGGCAAAGTTGAAGCGATCGGATTTCGGTCAACTCGCGTTCGTGCCTTGGCGAAAAATACGCTGTTTGTGTACCCAAACTCGATCCTGGTCACAACTGAAATTGAGAATATTTCACGCGGTAAAAAAGTGGTGGTCATGTTGCAGCTTGATTTTGAGAAAATCCTCAAGCCCCACGAACGCGCCCTGGTGGTGCGCGAAGCCAAAAACAGTACCGCAAGCCTGCTCGGTATCGATGCGGCGAATACTAACGTTGCGATCGAGGATCGACCCGACGGCAAGACACAGGCGCGACTGGTCTTCTTTATTCTCGGATCACACGAAAATTCTCTCGACTTCCGCAAGCGCTTGCTGAGTGTTGCGAACGATCAAATTGCCACCGTCCTGGCTCGTCATGATCTCGCATTCACCACGAATGAACCGACGATTTATATCGATGCACCGATGACGATTTAAACGTGAGCGTGATGTTGTGGCTGGATCGCGAAACGATCAAAAACATTCACAACACCCAAAGACTTAATCACAGACCAGATCGCGGATTCCCTGACAGGTTTCACGATTGCTGAACGCTCCGGCGTTGCCGTTCCAGTCAAAATCATTAATCCGCAGTTGTAGAGCGCCGGACTCTCGCTGGGGATTGATCGATAGGATAATGCCGTAGGTGCGGCGACTGTATTCGAGAATGTAGTCGGTGCTGATGGTGTCGTTGTTGTCGAGATTGATGGCCGTTTGGAAGCCGAAGCGCAGCGGGCCGATAATCTGCTGCAAAATGCCAAAGCTAAAAATACGCTGGTCGGCGACGCGATCGAACTGAAACGGCGACTGACCGGAAAGAAGCGAATCGGAGTAGCGAACAAACACCGAGGTGTAGTCAAGAAACGGCTTCGAGAAATGGCCAAACTGCGCCTGGACTCCGATCGTTCCCTGTAATGAAGTCTCCGATGCACCGTTGCTATAAAAACCGGCAATGCCACGAACGCCCGTAAAAAACCGAACGTAGGGCACGACCGGAACGGGGGCATAGCGCAAGCCTTCCTCTGCTGTGGCTGGTAAAGCGTCACCGACCCACAAATTCCAGCCACGATCGAGCGAGAAGCTGCTCTGATAGCGCATCAGCGTGACGCGGTTGGTGTCGCGTATCGGCTTGAGTAGTTCGGCTTCATCGGTATCCGCATTGACGCGGTTGATACCGGTCTGATAGTTCAGTACGATACCGGTGTTACCGATCGCAATCGGCGGTGAATTCAACACCAGGCCGAGACTGGTATGCACCGTCCGAAATCCCAGCGAGCCGTTAAATTGGCGGTTACGGAAGGTGTATTCTCCCGTGAGGCGGTGGTCTCCCAGAACAAGACGGGTTAGGCGGACGCTGGCACGGAGGCTGTCTTCCAGTTCAAGATTGCTGAAGTCGAGATCGGTCAGGCTGCTTTCGGCGGCGAGGCTGGTGCGATCGTTGATCCGTGCTGTGAGCTGGGTGGTAAAGCCAAAATTGGCCAGCCCGCCACTGTCGCTAGAAGTGAAGGCTCGCTGGACATAAAACTGCGGCGCAATCTCAAATCTCACGCCATAGCGATTAAAAATTTCAAACTTACGCTGAATATACAGACCGTCCCGATCGCGCTGATCAAAGCCAATTTGAACGATCGGCGGTTCGCGATCGCTGCGATCCAGAATGTAGCGCCGCTTCAGAACCGGAATTGAAAAACTATCATCAAAGACCAAGCGCGGGCGGGTCATCAGGATTTCATCGCGCAGGGGATCGAGTGGGGTAAAGACAATGCGATCGGCGCGTAGCTCAGATTCGGGTGGCGAAAATACATCGGTGGTGATTCGCACATCGTTACCCGTCCAGCCGTTCGGGGTGAAATCGATCGACTGTGCATCAAAGCGAAAGCGCGTCAGCGTTCCAGCGCCGCCTAGCTGCTGTGCCGCCTGAAATTCACGTCCTGCCCCCAGGCGAAAGTTAAACCCGCCGGGAGAGTAAACATCACGGGGCTGTTCTTCGATAAAGCGATCGCTTTGGGGGGCGTCGGCGACGTAGCGCGTGCCGATCGGGACGGGGAGCAGGGTGGTGGGCGGGACGGCGATCGTGCGGCGGGGATCTTCGGCGTTGGCAGGGGTCGTGGTGATATCACCGTTGGCATTCTCGATCGTGCCGAGATCCTGGGCGAAGTTGTAGCGGATTTTATCGCCGCGCATGATGCTGCCGTCGGTGCGCGTCAGGGCGACATTCCCCTCGGCACGTGCCATGCGGGTCAGCAGATTGACTTGAATCCGATCAGCTTCGAGCAGTCCGCTGGCGTAACGCATGGTGGCGTTACCGATCGCGCTAAAAATCTGCCGATCGCGATCAAAGGTTTGCCGATCGGCGGTCACTTCGATTGGGGTTGAGAGCCGCAGCGGTTCTTGCAGATTGCTACCGTTAATGTCCTCTGCTTCGTCGGAATTCGGCGATTCATTCGGCGATTCATTCGGCGCTGTGACGGTGGCGTCGGTGGAACCGGTGGAGTCAGTAGAGTCGGTAGAGTCGGTGGGATCAATCAATAGCCCATCAGCATCAATGCTGAAGGAGTCCCCACTTGAAGCTGGAGTCGTGTTGTCTGGGTTGGGTCGAGTCTGCGCGATCGGCTCGGGATCGCGCGTTTCGGCATCGGATATTGTCTCTGCGTCTTGTGTCTCTGCCGCGATCGGCTCGGTCTGAATGAGTTCTGTCGGTTCAGTCTCTACCGGTTCACCTGCTGCCGATTCGCCTTCCGTCGGTTCGCCTTCCGTCGGTTCAACGGCGATCGCGTCTCGCGCTTGAGCGATCTCAGAGGCAGGCGAGGGGATGAATCGCTCACGATCGACAACGAGGCCGGACATACTGGCTGCGAAAGCATTTGGATCTGGCGATGGTTCGGTTTCAATCATCGCCTTATCAGCCACGATCGAAGGTTGTTGCAGATGCCCAGCCGATCGCTCTTCGGTTCGTTCAAGACGAATCAAAGCCGGTGGATCTGGGGGTGGGGAAACCGGAATGGTCATAGGGTTGGCGGTGCGGCAACAACGAGCGGAGACGCGGACGGCAGTAGATCCGATCGCGATCGGCTCCAGACACAGACAAACAGTAGCGGTTTGGGGGGCGCTTTGCTACGTTTCACCGACATCCTATCGGCGAAAATCGATAACAACGTGCCGAAAACATCAGGCATTAACGCCACGCAACCCCAATAAAAACGGGGATTGGTAGAACCATTCCCCGAAAGATCGAGTTGAAGTTGATCGTTTGGGTCGTCGTAATATGGGATCGATCGCAACCACATACGAGACGTTGCCTACTCGGCGTCTTGGCGACCGGGGTTACGCGACGGATCGCTCGACAGGAAACCAAAGACGAAAATCGCGACGAAGATCGAAACGACAACGTAAACCGATACTTTGAGGGCAATCATGGGGGCGCTCCCGGTAATGAATGTATGGCTGAACAAAAAATCGATGGGTTAAATCAGATTTTTTGAAGTTAGATATAAAAAGTCTCTTCGAGTTTCGCATTATATCTTAAAACTTGCCGCCATTTATCCCGATCGTTGGTATCAATTCCAGCCCTAGGCGGTCGTCTGGGTCTGTGCCGCTGCCGCCTCGCAGGTCGCGCGGTAGCGTGCCAGGGCGATCGCCGGGAAATAGAGCGGGTAGTAACGATAGCTCAGATAAAAATGGCAGGGGAAACCCGTCCCCGTAAATTCCTCCTCATACCACGATCCATCCTCGCGCTGGGTTTCGAGCAAATATTCCACGCCCCGTTCGATCGTGGCGTGTTCTCGTCCGGCCAGGGTCGGCGCCGCTGCCAACAGGCCAATCATTGCCCAGGCGGTTTGGGACGGGGTACTCACGCCCTGGCCTTTGACGCTGGGATCGGTATAACTCGCACAGGATTCGCCCCAGCCGCCATCCTCGTTTTGCACCTCGATCAGCCACAGCGCACCCCGCCCGATCGCCTCACGAATATCCGCCGATCGATCAAAGTAGGTCAGCGCCGACAGCACGCCACTCGTGCCGTAGATGTAGTTCACACCCCAGCGCCCGAACCAGCTCCCGTCGCTTTCCTGTTCGCTGAGTAAGTAGTCGAGGGCAGCATCGATGCGATCGTGATCCCGATCGAGGGTCGCGCTGTAGGCGTCGGGCGTGTCGGTCAGTTCGGTGAGTTCGCCGACCAGTTCGAGAACGCGGGCGGTGACGTCAGCGGTGGGGGGATCGATCGAGGCTTTGAGGTCGCTATAGGGCAACTCGTTGAGCCAGTCTTTATCGTTATCCAGATCAAAGGCCGCCCAGCCGCCACCGCGACACTGCATCGACATCATCCAATCGATCCCGCGTCGGATCGCCGCCTGCTTTTGCGCCGCATCCGGTAGTGTCACCTTGTCGATCGCCATCGCCACCACTGCCGAATCATCGAGATCGGGATAGAAGCGATTGTCAAATTCAAACGCCCAACCACCGGGCAGCGCGTCCGGATTTTTCACCGCCCAATCGCCATAGTCCAGAATTTGCTGATCCACCAACCACTGACCGGCTTTGAGCAGCTCCGGCGCGTCACGATCCAGACCCAACTCCACCAGCGCCCGCACGACCCAGGCCGTATCCCACACTGGCGAAATGCAGGGCTGCATCCAGTACGTTTCGTCCGTTTGTACCGAGAAGCGATCGAGCGCCGCAAACCCGCGAACCACCTCGGGATCATCGATCGTATAGCCCAACACTCGAAGCGCCAGCATCGAATTCAGCATCGCCGGAATAATGCCGCCCCAATCCCCGGTTGCTTCCTGCCGTTCGAGAATCCACTGTTCAGCCTTGCGTAACCCCTCCTCACGAAACGGAACCAGCCCCAACCGTTCGCCCAGCTTAAAGCCGTCATCGAGCGCTGTAAACGCGGTGTTGAGATTGGCAAAATCGAAGGGGTCAGCGTCGGGATCACGGGGCAGCTCAAAGCGAGCATTGGCGATCCCCTCGGCGTACAGCTCGTTCAGCGTGATGATCGGATCGACGATGTAAACGGGCTTGCGATCGAACACCACGATCAGCGGCACGGTACTGCCCCGCGCCCAGCTCGACAGGTCGTAGATGCTGAACACGTCGTTACCGTCCGGCAGCAACATCACCCAAGCGGGGATCGACGGCAAACCGCTCCAGTCATAGCAGCCGATTAGCGCCAGGTGAAACTTGGTAAAGATGCGCGATCGCGTGATCCCGCCCCGATCGAGGATAAAGTCGCGGGCGCGTTCCAAGGCGGGATCGTCGATCGCCACCCCCAACAAACGCAGCGCCAGATACGCCTCGATCGACACACTCAACTCGCCGCCATCCCCGTAATACAGTTCCCAACCACCATGATCCCGCTGCTCGTTGCGTAGATACTGCTCTGCCTTCGCCAGCGGTAGCCGATCGGCGATCCCCCAGACGGTGTAAAGCAAAATCGCCTCGGCGGTCATCGTCACATTCGATTCGAGATTGGCCCACCAGTAGCCATCCTCGTGTTGCAGGCTCAGGAGGTGCTGTTGAAGGCGATCGAGGCGGTGATCGAGGCGGTCGGAGAAAAGGGAACTCATAGGGAATGACCGGGAGGGTTGAAGCGATTTGACAGGTGGAAGGAGCTGCGAGATCCGTGGCTCGATGCAGGACGAATGGACACTGAATATAGCAAATACAGTCCAAGGCTTTACGACTAGCCTTACCCCCATCGAGGCCTAAGTCTTGAAAATATTCAGTGAATTTTTCACAAAACACTGCGCGATCGGCAAGACCAATGCGACATAGATAACGTAAGTTCGGGATAAGAAACCTTTGCGTTCAGGGCTTTTCCCTCTCCCTAAATCCCTCTCCCAGAGCGGGAGAGGGACTTTGAGCTTTAAATCTGGCTCCCCTTCTCCCAAAAGGGGAGAAGGGGCTGGGGGATGAGGGCATGGTCAGACTCAAGGGAAACCTTACAGCATCTAGATCTCAGCTAATTTGCTTAACCCGAACTCACGTTAGACAGGACTTACGCGTCGGTTAGAGATCCGACTTCTCACATTGTCCTGAAAGCTAGAACGACGATGACTCGTTCAGAAGTCGGATTTCTGCGTAAGTTCTGATAGATAAAAAGACTCATCTTCCTAATTTTATTCGACGATCCACTCAAATCACGAAAGAAGATAAATTGCTTATGAGTGAGTTTAGTAACAAGAATAAAATACCAAAATCTTTCAAACTTAATACTGTCAATTTGTCAAAATAACAAGAAATCTTCACTTTTGAAAAATCGAAAAACATTACTTTTTAACCAAAAATCCTCGATTATTCACGCAATATAATATCAAAACATAGCTAAAAATCAAAAAAGTGTGATTTAAACAACAAGCGATAGCAAGAAAATTCAAGAAAAATACTATTATAAAAAACAGAAATTAATTACAAAGCCATTGCGGAAGAAAATATCACAAAAAGCATAGTTTATTTGAGATTTGTAAAGAATAAAGGTGTTCTTGTCAATACGAATGTGTTCTTAATTGCTTCTTGGTTCAAAAAATACGTGCACATACTATATATATCTGCATATAAATACGTGATCTTTTTTGTTGTGTTAATATGTAAAACGACGATAGTTGTGCCTCAATTGATATTTTAAAATTCGCTCCACCCCCTTTTTTACAAAATTTCAGCTTGTGTAGTACTCTGTTCAAATTAATTTCGATCAAGAAGAATGCCAGCTCTTGATTTAAGAATAACTGTGTAAAGCTTCGTGAAAATGAGAATGGAGATCTCCAATGCTCAAGAAAATTCCCGCTTCATTGATGAGCTTGCTGGAAATCACGATAGAAGCAATTGCGATTGTGGATGATTGGTGGCGCTGTCTTGCAGCTAGTAGCGCGGTAATTCATCTATTGCAAAACTCGGCGCAAGAGCTTGAAAATCAAGCCTTATTTAAAGGGTGGCAAGGCGTCAATTATGAGCATGATTGGACTGTGGCTCGCGAGCAAGGACGGGGTCAAGGTTCGTGGGTCGCGATCGATACACAAAACACCGAACGATCGATTCTTTGGCACTTTGTCGCTGGGGTTGCACCACATTGTCATCTGGTGATGTTGTGTGAGGGAATGGCATCTGTCGGTATTCCGGGCGATTATGACCGCCAAAACGACTTGCCAGGGGATGAATCTTCAGCGGATCGCGCCACCAAAGTCTTGCCACCAAAGCACTCTCCGTCAATGCATATAAAACCTCTCGTGCGGCATCCATCGGTACGCCCTCTGTCAGACCTCAAACAGGACAAGGTATCAACGATTCAGAAGCTGCCATTTGCCATGTTGGTGCTGGACTCCGGTAAGCGTGTTTATGCGGTGAATGATGCTTACCGGAGTCAGTTTGCGGAGGGAGTTGATCCTTTAGGGTGTTCGCTTCAAGAGTTATGGGGTCGGCAAGCGGCGCGGAAGCTCGATCCGGCGTTTGCACGGGTTGAGGTTACGGGAGTGCCGACGATGATGCCGACCCTACTTAAGACCCGTAATGAGGATATTTGCTCGATGCGGGTGGGAATTGCGATCGATCCGCCCACAGCACCCCTCTCGGAGAGAGAGCCGCATGACCCCGACTCACAAGCGATTCATGCCAGCCATTACTACCTCTCTTTGTTTGCCATGGGGACGGATGACAGCAATTTCGATGTCTTTAGCGATTCGGATATGCATATTCGTTCTCGCGTTGCAGAATTTAAAGCCGCGATCAGCTACTCGCCGGACGGGATTGCTCGGTTCGATCGAGCCGGACATATTCTTTACGTGAATGCCACGCTCATGCAGTGGTGGGACTGTTCGGCTGACCAGATTCTTGAGCAGTCTTATACAGATATCGATCTGTTTCAAACGTGGGGCAAACAGTGGGAGATTATGTTCGATCGTGCCTTCGTCACCGGGCGCAAGCAAACCCTAGAGACCGACTATGTTGCCTTCGGTGATGACCAGGCGCTACAGGCACACCTGATCCCGGAAACTGACATCATTGGCACGGTGCAATCGCTACTGGTTATTTTTCACGATGTCACGACGGTCAAACGTGCCCAGCGAGCGTTGGTGTCCCAAGCCTCGCGGGAGTATACGCTACGTTTGATTTCTCAGCATATTCGCGAGAGTTTGGATCTCGATCGTATCCTTGCGAGTGCTGTAACGGGCGTCCAGCGGAGTTTGCAAGCCGATCGCGTGGTAATTTATCGCTTTTCAGCCAATCAATACGCGCAAATCGCTTGGGAAGCCGCAATTTCTGGCTATCCTGTCCCGTCCAACCTCCGCCAACACCAGTACTTCATTCCGGAAGCGTGCCGTAGCTTTTTCCTACAGTCTGAGCGCACCTGGATTGTACCGACCATGAACAACATCGATTCTGTTGCGTCCGAGGTGACACCAGAAAACTGGCGGCTGTGCTTAATTGCGAGCTTGGGAGATCCCAAGGCCATGGGTATTCAATCCCAGATGGTGGCGGCGATCGTTCAGGAATATCCCAAGCATCCCCCCACGGTTTGGGGGCTACTGGTGGCTCATGCCTGTACGAATCAGCGAGAATGGCGCATCGATGAAGCCGATTTACTACACGAGGTCGCGGGACAATTGGCGATCGGTATCCAACACGCCGAGCTAATGGATCGGCTCAATCAACAATCACAGAACTTAACCGCCACAAACATCGCTCTGATTCATGCCAATACCCGCCTGAAAGAACTCAGCGAACTCGACGGCCTCACCAAGATTGCGAACCGTCGCCATTTTGACGATACGCTGGTGCAAGAATGGCAGCGCCTGACTCGATCGCACATGCCACTCTCGTTGATTCTCTTTGATGTGGATCACTTCAAACAATATAACGACACCTATGGTCACCCGGCGGGAGATGAATGCCTAATTCAAATCGCCCAAACCGCCTTAAAACAGTTGGGACGTCCGACCGATTTACTGGCTCGCTACGGTGGCGAGGAGTTTATTGTCCTGCTACCAGAAACGGATATTAGTGGAGCCATCATCGTTGCTGAAGCGATTCGTCAAGCCATCTGGAATCTGGAGATCGTCCATCACTATGCAAAAAGCGCGGCGGTCTTTGTCTCGGTTAGCCTTGGGGTCGCAAGCTGCATTCCCACTCGTGAACGTACGCCCGAAGCGGTAATCAGTAGCGCGGATCAAGCACTCTACGAGGCGAAAAAGCGTGGTCGAAACCTTTGGGTTTGTGCGAACTATAGCGGTTCGACTTTACAAAGAGACCGATAGTTAATCCATCGTTGCTTGTGTTATTTTTTTGTTTTTAGTACAGGAAATAGAACAAGATCCAGTAAAGATTATCCCTCTTTTGTCACTTTCCCATTTAATAACGCAGACTCGTTATCAAATCGGAGAGTGACAGAAGAGGGATTAGGACAATCTTGATTGCGCCGCCTCCTAACCGTCCGGGTAACAGTGGACGGTTTATCAGAAGAATGGGTCTAAAACCCCGTCCTTTTAGGACGGCTTTACAGTGTATGCGCTAAAATTTAAGTATGACTCAACGAGCGTACCGATACCGTTTCTACCCAACCGCCGAGCAAGAAAATCTGTTGCGGCGAACGTTGGGCTGTACTCGTCTGGTCTA
>JAABST010000044.1 GCA_011390275.1 Geitlerinema sp. S16 | reverse complement strand
CCCAGGTGGACATCATCCAGGTGCAGCAGCATCATGGCCAGCCTCAAACCGAATTAGAGATTGTCCTAACCGAAGGACGGAACCGCCAGATTCGTCGCGTTGCCACCCAGCTAGGGCATCCGGTAATTGACTTACATCGTTGCTCGATCGGCATGATCGAGTTGCACACTTCGACCGGACAGACGCTCGAACCCGGTGAATACCGTCACTTAACCCTTATAGAGATCGACCAACTCCAGACTGATCTAGGGCGTGTCATCAATTAATCGTAGAACCCTTATCGGGCAAGCTGTTGAACGCCCGACCCAACAAAAAAACTAGGGGCTGTAACCCTTGCTGGGTAAGCGCTAGAAACTTAATTGATGACAGCCCCTAACAAACAAGCCTCAGTAACTGTGTTCTTCCGGTGCATATCAGCACAATAGAGAAATAAAAAACTAGCTACGAGACGTTTGTCTATGATCCTCGTCACAGCGAATTTGGTCGAATAGGTTTGCGAAGATGACAAACCCGGCTAGAATCACTACATGTTCCTTCACATTGCAGTCAGTAGGAAGCCTAAGCGCTATGTCTAGCTCCGGTCCCGACCTTGCACGCCACCAAACCGAAGTCTTGACCGAGATGGGCGCACATCTCCGCGATCGTCGCCAAGAAGCTCAACTAACGCTTGAGCAAATCGCGACGGATACGCGCATCCCCTTGCGTCTTCTGGCTGCGATCGAATCCGGTAACATCACTGTTTTACCCGAAGCTGTTTACACCCAAGGGCTACTCCGTCGTTTTGCCGATGCTGTGGGACTCAATGGACGCGAGTACAGCGAAAAATTCCCGACCGGCATTGATCCAACTCCCCGTTTCAGCGGTTGGCGCAAGACCCCCGCAGCGCAACTGCGCCCCTTTCACCTGTATCTTGCTTACGTCATTTTGGTCGTCGCGGCTGTAACCGGAATCTCACTGTCCTTCGATCGGATGCAGCAACCGAGCGCGGATCTCGTTGATGGCGAAACCGAAGTGGCGTCCGATCCCAACGGCCAGCCCTCCGCACCGACAGCCGCTCCCGCTGCGCCAGTGGCGGATAAACCCACCGCAGCGGCGAAGACAGCAGCCACGCCCAACACCGCAACCGCCAAGCCAGACGAACCCAAAAAGGCAGAATCTCCCGACGCTCAGAAAAAAGAAGGCCCCGTTAGCATCGAGTTGACCGTCACCTCTGAGTCTTGGTTGCAGGTGTTAGCGGATGGTGAAGTCGCCTTTGAAGGTACGTTATCTGAAGGCAAGCAAGCTTGGTCAGCGGATCGTGAAATCACCGTGGTTGCGGGCAACGCCGGAGCGATTATGGTGACAGTGAACGGCGGCGATGAAAAAGCGCCCCTGGGAGCACCGGGCGCAGTGGAGGAGGTCACATTCATGGCGAACTCACGCCCGAGTGGAGCGGCAGCGCAGAATCCTTAAGGATCATCAAGATCGTCCTGCTTCGCTGAGATCAGCTCTTTGCTTCTGCTATCCGGTACTTACTGGTGATAACGGTTGGCGTGAGCATGATTAGCTAATGAATTCGATCAAGGCTCTACCTTGTGGTGAGCGATATTAATGTCGAATGCTAACTGTAAACGCTATCAAAATGCAGCGTTTTAAGCCTTGAATAACTTTGGGAAATCTTCCCATTTTGGCGAGGGGAACTGAGCTAGAAACACGACCGTCTTTAAAAGTCCTGTCATGATTTGTTTGGAAGTCCATATGCAGCGTATTAACCGGATTAGTTCTATTTTTAGCTCGATCGCGAGCGCGGCGATCATTAGCTTAGGACTGTACGGTACGGGCGCGATCGCCCAAGAGGCTCCTGAGACAACGAATACCACATCGATGATTCCGTCGATTTGCGCATCGCAAAATTCAGCCGATCCCAACTCTTCCGTTAGTCGTTTCTGCCCGAAATTACTGCAAATCCCGGTCTTTACCGTTACGAATGCAGATGGATCACCGATCGTCACGTCTGTACCGCTCGCCGACGGCTCGAATCAAGAAATTGGCGGCGTGTTTCTTGATCCGAATGATGCCCAAGCCTTCGTGACTTCGCTCCAAGAGCGTCAGCCAGAACTACTCGGTCAGGTGCAAGTGTCTGTTTTGACCTTGGCTGAAATCTATGAAGCCGATCGTGATAATCACATCGCTCATGAAGACCCGATGGAGTTTGCCTATGTGCCATCGCGTCAGCAGCTTCAGCAGGCGGCGGATGTGTTTGCGTCGCAGAACATTAATATGGAACGGTTTGACGGTGTGCCGCTCTTTTTCGCAACATCGCGGGTGAATGGCGGCTACATGACGATCGAGCAAAATGACGAATCGGTCATTCCGGTCTTTTTCGACAAAAGTAGTCTCGATCGTCTAATTACCAACTTCGGAGACGGTGAAACGTTCCAAAACTCGGTGCAGTACGAGGTGTTACGTCTTGAGCGCGTCTTACAAACGATGCAGGTTCTCGAAACTCTTGAACAACTCGATCAGATCGTTGCCGGTACTAACGAAACCCCGGTAGATGAAACCCTAATTCCGAGCTTGCCGGAGATGATGATACCGGAAGTGCTAGCAATTTTGAGTCAGGGTGAGAATAATCCCCTGGCAGCCTCGATCGCCTTGCGTCTCCAAGATAACGAGCTAGCAGGCAATACCCCGCTCGATCGCGTTGAGTCGCTGCTAACTCTAGAGTTGGATAATTTAATTGAATCGGGAACGCCTAGCCCCGTATGGCAAAGCATTCGCGAAGAGCTAGATACAGGTCTCGGAGATACCCTCTCACAGGTCGTGTTTTTCCCGAGTCCGACGTCTGTGCAGTTTATCCAAGATTTGTTGAACGGTACGGATAGCTAACCCCATCGTTAGGTTCTAGACACAAGAATTTCCTTTCATCGACACATAAAAAAGCGGCGCTGTCATCACACAACGTCGCTTTTTTATGATTTTCTTAACCCATTTGATACGAAATCTGGTTCTGTATGGGAAAAAGACAAAAACACCTATGAGCACTGAGCGGAGTCGTTGGCGTAGCCTTTGCGAAGCAAATAGTGCGGTGTCCATATAGAGCAACGATCTAAGATTATGCACAAGCGGATTTCGTATAACTAACTTTTGTCCTGGTGCTGAGGATGTGTCGAACACGCACATTTTGATCCTGAAGAAAAAAGAGACCTCATGATAAGAATTATCATGAGGTCTCGTTCTAAAAAAGTTTTTGCGAATCTAAAGCTCTTTGACTTCCGCGACAAGTTTCGTCAGCATGTCCTTCGCGCCGCCGAACATCATCATCGTCTTATCGCCGTAAAACAGCTCATTTTCGACGCCCGCAAAACCCGTACCGAGCGATCGCTTAATCACGATCGTATGCTTGGCGCGATCGGCTTCGAGAATCGGCATTCCGTAAATCGGGCTGTCCTTGGCCGTGCGTGCCGCCGGGTTAACCACATCATTCGCGCCGATCACCAAAGCCACATCGGTCGTCTCGAACTGCGGATTAATATCCTCCATATCGTAGAGCCGATCATAAGGCACATTCGCCTCCGCGAGTAACACATTCATGTGTCCCGGCATCCGTCCCGCCACGGGGTGAATCGCGTAGCGCACCTCCACGCCGAGCCGTTCGAGCTGATCCGAAAGTTCTCGCACCGCGTGCTGCGCTTGCGCCACAGCCATGCCGTAACCCGGAACGATCACGACCGATCGGGCATAACCCAACATCATCGCGCCTTCTTCGGGATCAACCGTTTTCACCGACTGGCCGCTCATGCTGCCACCCGTCGCACCACCGCTCGTGGCCGTTTCGCCCGAGCCAAAGGCCGCGAATAAAACGTTCGTGAGCGATCGGTTCATGCCCTTACACATGATCACGGTCAGGATGATCCCCGACGCACCGACGAGCGCCCCGGCGATAATCAACATGCTGTTACCGACCACGAAACCGGCGGCACTGGCAGCCAGACCCGATAGCGAGTTCAGCAGCGAAATGACCACCGGCATATCGCCACCACCGATCGGCAGGACGAACATCACACCCAGCAGGAGCGAAATGGCGATCGTGCCGAGAAACATCGATTGATTCAGGCCACCACTTAACAGCAGGCCACCACCAATCAAAAAACTCATCAGCAATGCCGCGTTAAAGGCTTGCTGGAACGGGAACGTCACCGGCGCACCGGAGATCATACCCTGGAGTTTGGCAAACGCAATCAGTGAACCCGATAGTGTCACACCACCGATTAACACACCGAGCAAAATCGAAATCATGCCACCGGTGTCGGGGCTGTTGGCCGTACCGAAGTAACGCCAAAGTTCGCCGATCGCCACCAGTGCCGACGCCGCACCGCCGAGTCCATTGAACAGACCCACAAGCTGCGGCATTTCGGTCATTTCGACCCGCTGCGCCATCACCGCACCGATCGCCGAGCCGATCGCAATGCAGCCCAGAATGGTGACATAGTTGACGACATTCAGATCGAGCAGGGTGACGACGATCGCCAGGAGCATCGCCACCGAAGAGATGAGATTGCCCTGTCGCGCCGTCGCAGGCGATCCGAGACGCTTAATCCCGACAAAAAATAGGCAAGCTGAGATTAGATAGCCGACTTGAATGCCATTGGTAATGACGTTACTCAAGTCGGTCGATGCAATAGTCGATGCGATCGTCGATGTAATACCACTCATGCTTTAACCTCTTTTTTCTTGAACATTTGCAGCATCCGATCGGTGACGAGGAAGCCACCGACGACATTAATCGTGGCCAGGACGATCGCGATCGCCCCGAGGATCATCGTGACCGTGGGTTCGCGATCGCCTGCGATCACGATCGCGCCAAGGACAGCGATCCCCGAAATCGCATTTGCACCAGACATGAGAGGGGTATGAAGTGTCGGCGGCACTTTATTGATCACTTCAAAGCCCGCAAAGGACGCGAGAACGAAGATAAATAGAGCCGCAATCGTTGGATCGTTCATAGGAAGTTCTTCAAACCAAGAACATGACAAACTACAAATCAGGTATGGAGCCGAAGCCTTCGTCAGATGGTCAAATTTGAGATTAAATCTGAGACCAAATCAATCGGCATAATCGAGGGCATGATCATTGAAAAATTCGTTGATTTCGGCGTTGAATTTTACGCATATCGCACCGATTAATTACTTGGTGACCGATCCCTGAGTCATGGAATCCAACAGCGATCGAACCCGTTCATTGCGAATCTCACCCGCGTGGGTAATGCAAGCGCTGTCGATAATATCGTCGTCAAAATTCAAGTTAAATTGACCGTCTTTACCTAGCCCTAAAGCCAAGAGAGTGGCGATATTTTTGGCGTACATCTGGCTCGCATGAATCGGCATCGATGACGGCAGATTTTCCGCGCCGATAATCGTGACGCCATGACGGACGATCGTACGTCCAGGCTCCGACCCTTCACAGTTACCGCCCTGATTGGCCGCCAAATCGACCACCACCGATCCCGGTTTCATCTGCGCCACCATGCCATCGGTCACGATGCGCGGCGCAACCTTGCCCGGAACCTGCGCCGTCGTGATCACCACATCGGATTGCGCCACATGATCCGCGAGAACTTCCTGGGTTCGCTGTTTCGAGGCGGCGGAAATTTCCCGCGCATAACCGCCCGCTGCGACGGTTTCTTCTTCCAGTGTCACCTCAACGAACTTCGCACCGAGGCTTTGCACCTCCTCTTTCACCGCCGGACGAATATCAAAGGCTTCGACTACCGCGCCGAGACGACGACTCGTGGCGATCGCCTGCAAACCCGCCACCCCTGCTCCCACGACCAAAACCTTCGCCGGTCGGATGGTTCCCGCCGCCGTGGTTAGCATCGGGAAAAACTTCGGCAGTGCGGCAGCGGCGATCAAGGTAGCCTTATAGCCTGCCAAACCGGCCTGAGACGACAGCGCATCCATGCTTTGGGCGCGGCTGGTGCGGGGAATCAGCTCGATCGCAAACGCCGTTACGCCACGCTCCGCCATGCGAGCGATGATCGTCGGCTCACCGAGGGGATTGCAAAAACCAATGGTGATACTGCCCGATCGCATCTGATCCACTTCGCGGAGGGTCGGGGGTGCCACTTTGACGATCGCATCCGCGTCTGACCATAAGCGATCAGTATCGTGGATGATCGTCGCACCCGCGTTTTCATACTCTTTATCCGTAAAATAGGCGCGATTTCCCGCTCCTGATTCAACGCAAATTTCAAACCCCTGCTTGACTAAGCGAGCAACAACATCGGGGATGAGAGCAACGCGATTTTCACCAGCTTCAATTTCTTTAGCGACTGCAACTTTCATAGACTAGTGCCCGTCAATGGACGAACGGAGAGACCAACGTTCGAGCTTGCAACCAATGACGGCCTTGATCGAAATAGCATCAATTTTAGACCCTTCATCCTAATGGTTTACAAAACACGTTCATGCTTCTACGCACCTCAGATCCTAGTGCATCCATGAGAGCTATTACTTTTCACAACGTAAAGTTTTGATTGCTTTTGATTGCTTAAAAATTTCAGAAATATGAAGCATTGCCAAAACTCGAAAATATCAATATTACGAACAGTCTTTTACCCAAAGGTTATGACTGGTTTTCTACCTTTGCTCAGTACGACAACTTGAATGGCAAAGATTTGCAACGTTATATGTATATACGCTTTTATTGATCACCAATTCATCACAGTTTCTCGATCGGCCTAGCCAAATCCAAAGCATGTAGAAAATCACAGATGACACAAAATGTCGGTTTTGATAGATTTATTTACGCTTTTGGTAAACAATCATAAACACTGCGCCTCGCTTCACCTGCCTATTTCTCTGCTCGCTGAACTTCGTACGACTCCTTACACTATGAACCGAACTCTCACCGCTGCATTAGCCTCTGTGACCCTTGCCACAACAGCATTATTGGGGGCTTCCTTACCCAAGGCTAACGCTCAGGGATTCGTCATCTTTGGTGGCCCTGGTGAAGGAAACAACCTAAATTTCTCGCTCGATTACGGCACTAATGGCCATCCGCGCGATCGCTATCGTCTGCGCATCCCCTCGAAGAAAATGACCTTTGCGGTCTCGCAGTTCTCGATCGAGTATCCCGACTATTACGATGGCGAGTTTGATACGGAGCTAGATCCCGATCGTCGCCTGCGTCGCCAGCCGATTCGTATCCGAGTTGATGAGGGGGGGGATTACGAAGACGTTGAAGTCGAAGCGGTGATTTGGGATTCTGAGAATCACGTCCTCGATATTTTCCCGAAAGAACCCGTACCAGCGGGGAACAAGGTTGAAATCGTCCTGTCTAACGTTGAGAATCCCCGCTTTGGCGGTATGTACTTCTTTAATTGCCGCGTGTTCAGCCCTGGCGACTTGCCCCTTGCCCGTTATCTGGGCACGTGGGTGATTGGGATTGGCAACGGTTAATCCATCTAGATTTGACTTCGAGAATGAGACGACGCATGAACGGGTCATCAAGACCCGCAAATCTAGGTTGATTCCGGGTGAGCTTGCAATCCGATGCAATGGATTCGAGTTCTTTTGCTACCATGTAGAATCGCGACTTTTACTTGGCAAGAGCAAGCCTTCGTGTTCTCTAACCTTCGCTTGTCTGTTGCTCTGCTTTACGTCCTACCTTTCAGTTCGCTAATTTGTTAGCCCATTCCTAACGGGAGAAATCATCATGCCTCAGCGTACACTGCACGGCACTAGCCGCAAGCGCAAACGTGTATCCGGTTTTCGCGTTCGGCTCCGCACCAAAAATGGTCGCCGTGTCATCAGCTCTCGCCGTCGTAAAGGCCGCGCTCGTCTGTCGGTATAGTTCCGTCAGCTTTACGCGAGCCGTTCGTGCTACCTCGTCATCACCGATTGCGCCATCGCAATGATTTTAATACCGTCTACCAGCGTAGTCGGCGAGTGCGCGGCTCATTTCTGAGCCTTCGCGTACACGATCGCCGTGATAGTCGTTTGGCTCTGGCTGAGAGCGATTCTGCGATCGCGGCCACACGGATCGGTATTTCCGTTAGCCGAAAAGTTAGTAAGCGTGCCGTTGTACGCAACCGGATCAAACGTCAGATTCGCGCTGTATGGCGGCAACTGCTCCCTCACGTCTCTCCCGGATTCGATGTGATCACGATCGTCCATCCCGCTGCTTGCGAATGCAATTGGTCTCAATTTCTGTCAGAATTGAAACAATTAGTAACAAAAGCTGAGGTGGGTTATGGGGATTCGTGAAGAGGTTTTTTATGAAGGTGGGCCACATGTTGGTGATCTGATCATCAATATTCTGATCGGTTTTTCGCTGGTTGGTCTGCCATTAACGTTTGGTGCGGTCATTCGGGCGATCTGGCTGCGCTTTCGCATCACGAGTCGCCGCATTTCCGTTACCGGTGGCTGGCGTGGCAACGATCGCACCGAAATTATCTACAAAGAAGTGGCCGCGATCGTCACCGTGCCGCGTGGTCTGGGTCTGTGGGGCGATATGGTCTTGACGTTGGTTGATGGTAGCCGCCTTGAGATGCGATCGTTGCCCAACTTCCGTGAGATTGAAGCCTACATCCAAGAACGCATCCCCGCCAAAGCGCAACAAGCCACTCGCTCGGTCAACGCCTAAGCTGCTTGTTGCGTGGATAGAGCCGGTTGTTTGGTTTGAGGTGTTCCGTAAAACCTCAAGGTCTCGCCTTATGTGAGCCGACTTCGTCAGTTCTACGTTTATTCTGACGCCGTACCGTGGTGGAACCAACATGGGTCGCCGTACCTCGTGAGTACGGTTTCGACACTGTGCGTTGTTCGTTTCGTCATGTAGAGTAGACCTGACTTATTGAAGCTCTGAATCACTGACAATTTGTCTTCGTTCCAGAGCTTTGGTCACTTCCAATACGGGAGTGCCAGTTTGAGTTATAGCATTCAGCATTTAGCACTAGAGGCGCATGGATTTCGGTATCGGCTTTTTGTCCAATAACGTCATGATCCCGATCCTGGATTTGTTCTACGGGATTGTGCCGAGCTACGGCTTGGCGATCGTGGCGTTAACACTTGTGATTCGCTTTGCACTGTATCCCCTCAGTGCCGGATCGATTCGCAACATGCGCCGGATGCGGGTTGCGCAGCCCGTAATGCAAAAGCGGGTGAAAGAGGTTCAGGAACGCTACAAGGACGACCCGGCACGTCAACAGGCGGAAATGAGCGAACTTTACAAAGAGTTCGGCAATCCTCTCGCGGGCTGTTTGCCAGTGCTGGTGCAAATGCCGGTACTCTTCGCGCTGTTTGCGACCCTGCGAGGATCGCCGTTCTCGGATATCAACTACAGCCTCGAAGTTGAAATCTTTCCGCAAGAGCAAATCGAGCGGATTCAGCCGCAGGTGTTTGCCAGCGAAGCCAAGAATATTTATCTGTCGGATAACGTTCACACTCAGGTTGCAGCATTGCTACCGGCAGGTAACCGCCTGATTGTGGGTGATAAAACCTCAGTCGATTTCCAAACCCTCGAAGGTCAGCCGCTGCTGAACACTGTGGAGGACTACGGCACGGCGAGCGAGCTGCGTCCTGAGTGGAAGGTCACGAGCGGTTCGGAGCGTCTGACGATTACCGAAGACGGCAAAATTGAGGCGTTACAGCCCGGTAAAGCGACGATCGAAGGAACGATCCACGGCCTCGCCGCCGACAAAGGATTTTTGTTTATCGAAGCCCTCGGACGGGTCGGCGCTCGTAGCGAAGACGGTGTGATCCATTGGGATATCGTCGCGATGGTTTTGACCTTCGGGATTACGCTCTACATCAACCAGTTGCTGTCGGGTCAAGGTAAAACGGCGAATGCGAATCCGCAACAGGAAACGATCGGTAAAGTCACGCCGATTATTTTCTCGGGGATGTTCCTGTTCTTCCCGCTACCGGCTGGGGTGCTGATGTACATGACGATCGCCAACATTTTCCAAACCTTGCAAACCTTCATCCTGTCGCGCGAGCCGCTGCCGGAGAACTTGCAAAAGATCGTCGATGCCCAGGCCAAAGAAGCCGGTGAGGATAACCGTGATGCGCTGCCCTTCGAGCATAAAAAATCGAAGAAAAGCAAAGCAAGCTAAGGCTTAATCCCTCTCGAAAAAATTGTTTTAACGTTCAGTAAACTCATCAAACCCGTCCCGATCACGCTGTGATTCTGGCGGGTTTTTGAGTCTTAGAGTCATAGCAATTTCGCTCAAAGATCTCGCGAATCAACTAAAGTCGTTAGGGTAAGCGCGATCGCCTTCGCGCGGCGCGATTCACGGGAGGCACATCCAAATGACGGACACACGCCAGCACGGTGACGACCATTCTCCGCACCTGGAACGGGGTCAGCAATGGTTAGCGTCGGTGTTGCAGTTGGGCGCGATCGAGGCCAAGATTGCGACGGCGATGCTCCAGGGTGAAGCGTGGCTGACGATCGAGCCAGTGGAGCGCACCGAAGCGATTACGGCGGCTCTCTGCGATCGGCAAGAACACGCCCTCGACGCGCTGCAATATCTCGCAAATGCCACGCTAAACCTTGAGGTGGAGCCGGATTTGCAATGCTCCTATACCCTTGAGATCGGGGATTATCGCAAAACGCGCGATGCTGAACTGAAGGAATTGGTGCTGGGTGTGGTTGAGCGGGTGCGATCAAGCGGTCAATCGGCAGAACTTGCCGGGTTAACCTCCGCCGAACGCCGCGAGGTGCATCACTATCTGAGTGAGTATCCCGATTTGGTGAACCATAGCCACGGTCAAGAACCGCACCGTAAATTAGTCGTCGCTTTGAAGGTTGACGCTACGGTTGAGCCAAACTAACCCCAAATTGCGATCGCTTCTCTGGTTTGTCGCGCTTTGCCCCTGTTAGCCCCCCCTGTTCGTCACTATTTTTCCCTGTTTGCCACTGTCCACCACTCATGCAACCGATTCACATTCCCGACCTGCTGAAAAAGCACGCAGCCACGACCGAAATCGAATTTGAGGAGGTACTCCCCGATCTCGAAACGCTGATGCCCATCAAGGGCGTCGTGCGGATTGTGCATCAGGGGACGTATCTCGATGTGTCCGCACAGGTTTCGACGATCGTGACGCTAACCTGCGATCGCTGTTTACAGCAATATAACGATCGCGTCAGCATCACGCCCCAGGAACCGATTTGGCTCGATGAGCAAATTGGGCTGGAAGATTTTGAAGACGAGCGCGAGGTGTCGATGGAAGATTTGGTCGAGTCGATCGATCCCCAGGGCTATTTCGAGGTGGATGAGTGGCTCTATCAGCAGCTTTGCTTGGCCTTGCCCCATCCGAAACACTGCCGCCCGGACTGTCCTGGGGTTGAAATTAAACCCACTGCCAATGGTTTGGTCGATGGGCGGTGGTCGGCACTGCAACAACTTCAGGGAAAGTTACCGTCGGATAGTTGATGCTTGATTTGGACGTGACGCTTAGACGAGTCAAGTGATCGCTATTGCCTTCATTCTTTCCCTCGATTCCTTTGTTCTGGACTATCACGATCGCATGGCTTTTTCCGACGAATTTGATCTACTGCTGCGGGCGCGTTACCCGTTAATTTATATCTCGACGCTGGAGGAAGAGCGCATCGAACAGGCGATCGGCGATGTGGCTCAGAAACGTGGCGATCGACCGATCTACATCTGGGATTTTGTCGATGGCTACCAGGGCAACGCCAACGATGCCGGAGCCGCAAAACGCAATCCGCTGCAAGCCCTCGAACAACTTGAAAAGCTACCGGCAGATGCCCCCGCGATCTTCATCCTGCGAGATTTTCATCGCTTTCTTGACGATATCGCCATCTCACGCAAACTCCGCAACCTCGCCCGCAAGCTCAAATCTCAGCCCAAAAATGTGGCGATCATCGCGCCGATCGTCCAAATTCCACGCGATCTGAGCGAAGTGCTAAACGTGCTGGATTTTCGCTTGCCGACGGTGGACGATATCGCGATCGAAGTCGATCGGCTAGCGGGCGCGATGGGTACGAAACTCGAACCCAGTTTGCGCGATGATATCATTCGATCGTGCCAGGGATTATCACTCGAACGGGTGCGGCGGGTGCTGGGCAAGGCGATCGCCCTGGCTGGCACGTTAAACGAAGACGTTGTACCGCTCGTCCTCAGCGAAAAGCAGCAGACAATCCGCCAAACCCAAATCTTAGAGTTTTACCCCGCCACCGAAGCCATTTCCGATATCGGCGGCCTGGATAATCTCAAGGATTGGCTGATCCGGCGTGGCGGTGCGTTTTCCGATAAGGCGCGACAGTATGGCCTCCCGAATCCGCGTGGATTGCTGCTGGTCGGTATTCAAGGCACGGGAAAATCGCTGACAGCAAAGGCGATCGCCCACCATTGGAATTTGCCGCTGTTGCGCTTGGACGTGGGACGTTTGTTTGCCGGACTAGTGGGCGAGTCGGAATCACGCACCCGCCAGACGATCGAGCTAGCCGAAGCCCTATCGCCCTGCATTCTCTGGATTGACGAAATCGACAAAGCCTTCGCCGGGATTGGCAGTTCGGGCGATGCTGGGACGACGAGCCGTGTCTTTGGAACGTTTGTGACCTGGATGGCGGAAAAAACATCGCCGGTGTTTGTGGTTGCAACGGCCAATGATATCCAGCAGCTTCCGCCGGAGATTTTGCGAAAAGGTCGGTTTGACGAAATTTTCTTTGTGGGTTTGCCCGACGATCGCGAGCGACGGGAAATTTTCGCCGTACATCTCAAACGGGTTCGCCCTCACGAGATCCAGCGCTACAATCTCGATCGACTGGCCTACGAAACGCCGGACTTTTCCGGAGCGGAAATCGAACAGGCGATCGTCGAAGCGATGCACCTCGGCTTTAGCCAAAACCGCGATTTCACGACCGATGATATCGTCGAAGCTGCCAGTCAGATTGTGCCGCTGGCTCGCACCGCCCAGGAACGGATCGAAAGTTTGCAGCGCTGGGCGGCGGCGGGAAAAGCGCGTTTGGCCTCGCGAGGTCAGGGTTTACTCGATGAGCTGCGTAAACGGGCGGAGGACGATCGCTAGCGATTACGTCAGCAGGATATGTACTGGACGCTGATCCAAACGTTTTTAGGGGGAATACTCACGGGGCTTGCCGCCGAGCCGTTTGGCTGGTGGTGGCTGGCCTGGGTGGGGCTTGTGCCGCTGTGGTGGCAGGTGCGATCCGATCGCCGTTACGGTCAGCTTGGCGGCTTACCATCAGCGGCGATCGTTGGCTTAATCTGGGGGCTGGGATTTGATGGCCTGACGCTCCATTGGATCACCGGGATTCATCCGCTGGCCTGGATGGGGGTTCCGTGGCTGCAAAGTATCGCGATCGCGTTGTTCTGCTGGGTGGCGATTACGCTGGTGGGCGCGTCGCCGATCGTGCTGTGGGCGATCGCGATGCGTTGGCTCGATCGGTGGACAGCGCGACGAGTGACCGGCGTTGTGGCCGATCTGTGGCTCGTGTTGGCGGGAGCCGGTGTCTGGTCGATCGCCGAAACGCTGTTAAGTCAAGGGGCGCTGTGGTGGCCGTGGTTATCGTTAACCCAAAGTCCGCATAATCTGGTGATCTTGCAGCTTGATCGTCTGTCGGGGCCGACGGTGACCAGTGCGGCGATCGTCGCGGTCAATGGCTTACTGGCCTTGGGATGGCGATCAAAAGAACCGGACTCGAAGCGAGAGCGCCGACGCTGGCCGTATCTTGCGAGTGCGATCGGCCTCTGTGTTGCCTTACACGGTTTCGGCTGGGTCATGCTCGATCGCGATCTCGGGACAACGCAACCCGCCGATGTTGCCGCCAAACCCTTCACCGTTGGCCTGATCCAGGGCAATATTCCCAACGAAATCAAGCTCTATCCCGGTGGCATTCGTCAGGCGTTGCTGAAATACCGCGATGGCTATCTGGCATTAACCGAGGAGCCGCATACTGTCGATGTGGTCTTAACGCCCGAGACCGCGTTACCGCTGCTCTGGAGCGGTCGGCGTGACGGCTATAGTCCCGAGGGTTTGCTCGGTCAGGCGATCGTTGATCGGGGCATTCCGCTTTGGCTCGGCACGATTCAAGGCACACCGCGCGTTTATACCAATAGCCTGCTCACCGTCAGCGGAACCCTAGAAACCCTGAGTCGTTATGACAAAGTACGCCTCGTTCCCCTCGGTGAATACATTCCCTTTAGCTCGATTCTGGGTGAAGTGATCGATCTGCTCTCGCCCCTCGATGCCCGGATCGAGTTTGGCGATCGCGATCAAATCTTCGATACGCCCTTTGGTCGCGCCGCCGTCGCCATTTGCTACGAATCGGCCTTTCCCGAAGTTCTCCGGCGTCAGGTCGCCCACGGAGCGCAATTTGCCCTCAGTGCCGCGAATAATGCCCACTACGCGAACACCATGCCCAGTCAGCACCACGCCCAGGACGTGATGCGAGCGATCGAACTCGATCGACCGATGGCGCGGGCGACGAATACCGGCTACTCGGCGATCGTTGATCATCATGGCCGCACCCTCTGGAAATCCGGCATTAACGACTACGAAATCCACAGCGCCACGATTACGCCACGCACGACCATGACTCCCTATGTTCGCTGGGGCAACTGGCTCGCGCCGGTGGCTGCGATCGCGATCGTGCTGGGCTGCGGGGTGATGCTGGCGATCGGCGACATTCCCAACGATACCGATCTTGGCTGATCTCCCACAACGGCAGCCAATCTCCGTCCCATCCGCCACAATAATCCCGATGCCTCACCTTTTCTCCTGGCCGAAATGACAACCCCATCGCCCGCCCCAAAATCCATCACCCCACGCCTCACCAAAAAACGACGCGCCACCGCAATCTTCGCCCGTCTCACCGAACTCTACCCCGACGCCACCTGTAGCCTCGACTATGAAACGCCGGTACAACTTTTGGTCGCGACGATCCTGTCGGCGCAGTGTACCGATGAGCGCGTCAATAAGGTAACGCCGGAACTGTTTCGCCAATATCCCGACGCTCCAGCCCTGGCAGGCGCACCGCGAGAGGCGATCGAAACCTTGGTGCGATCAACCGGCTTCTTTAGAAACAAAGCCAAAAATATCCAAGGAGCCTGTCAGAAAATTGTCGAGGAGTTCGGCGGCGACGTACCGCAAACCATGAACGAACTGCTCACCCTACCCGGTGTCGCCCGCAAAACCGCCAACGTCGTCCTCGCCCACGCTTTTGGGATTAATGCGGGTGTTACGGTCGATACCCATGTCAAGCGATTGAGTCATCGATTGGGACTGACGAAACACACGAATCCGGTACAGGTGGAACGGGATCTGATGCCCTTAATTCCCCAGGCGGATTGGGAAAATCTGTCGATTCGCTTGATTTACCACGGACGGGCGGTCTGTGATGCGCGTAAACCCGCCTGCGATCGCTGCCAGTTGGTCGATCTGTGTCGATCGGCGAAGGGATATCTGGCGAAATCTACTCGTTGAGCCAGCCAGAAATTAACCCAGAAACGAAGCGACTATCTCTTTCGCCAGTGTCCACTGACTTTCGTTCCATCTTTGCGACGATATGACTCAACATAAGTGCCGTTGTTATTTTCATTATTTGAGCCCATAAAAAATGCAAGACGCACAGCGCCTTTCAGAATATTCCCTCCTAGCCTTGCTGTACCTACAATAAGGTCTCCACCGGCTTTAGCAGTACCGACAACGACATTACCCACAGCATTCGCCGTCCCGCTAATAACACGACCCGAAACATTAGAAATATCTTTTAAATCTACTTGATTACGCTTACTTAATGGATGTGCTTTCAAGTATCTTTGTCGCTCTAAGTATTGCAAGCGAGCTTGATATTGTTGCATGTACTCTTCGGCTTCAGCGCTGCGCTTCATCGCTTTCTCTTTCATCCGCTGTTCAATCAAAAGCCGTTCTTGCCGCTTGTAATAATATTTGAGTACTAAAGCTATAGTTGCAGAGACAAACAAGAGAGACAGCAAGGACTTAGACATGGTTATAGTTTGGGCGATGTACTGACAAGATCAGTCTGTTCAAACTATTTTACACCTGCAATATACTCAGCTTATTGTTCTTGATGGGGTTATTTGGGAACACTGCTGTTGTGACCTGCGGTGATCATGATCGTTAACCTCAAAGCCAATCCATCGAACCGAAATCCGTCCGTCTTCGGTATCACCACTTTTACATGACCTCGCCGCCTCCACCCAACACGCCCAACCCTGATGCTGCAAACGATTCCCCCACGAGAACGCCCCAAACCGTCGTCCTCAAGATCGGCACATCCAGCCTCACCCAGCCCGACACCGGCAGCCTCGCGATCGCCACGATCGCCAGCCTGGTCGAAACCGTGTGCAGTTTGCGTCGCCTCGGTCATCGGGTGGTGTTGGTATCGTCCGGTGCGGTGGGGGTGGGTTGCGCTCGCCTAGGCATGACCGAACGACCGCGCAATATTGTGACGAAACAGGCGGTCGCGGCGGTGGGTCAGGGTCGGCTGATGCGGATTTACGATGATTTATTTACCTCGCTTCAGCAGCCGATCGCCCAGGTTTTGCTGACCCGTGGCGATCTGGTACGCCGCGCCAGCTACGTTAACGCCTGCAATACCCTCGCGGAACTGCTGGATATGGGCATTGTGCCGATCGTTAACGAAAACGACCCGATCGCCAATGACGAACTCAAATTTGGCGACAACGACACCCTCAGCGCCCTGGTCGCCAGTGCGATCGGTGCGGATTGGTTGCTCCTGCTCACCGATGTCGATCGGCTCTACTCCGCCGACCCGACCCGCAACCCCGACGCCGTACCGATCGATCGCGTCGCCAACCGCGAAGAGCTGACCCACTTGGAAGCCAGTATCCGCACCGATAGCAGTAGCAGCGGTTGGGGAACGGGCGGAATGCAAACCAAGCTCACAGCGGCTCGCATTGCCACCGATGCCGGGGTGACGACGGTGATCACCTCCAGCAAAAATCCGCAAAACCCGATCGATATTCTCAACGGCAAAGCGATCGGGACACGCTTCGATCCGGAACCCTCGACGGACTCGGCGCGGAAACGCTGGCTGGCCTATGGGCTAGTGGCACAAGGGTGTATTTATCTTGATGATGGTGCGGTGACGGCGATCGGACGGGGCGGGAAATCGTTGCTAGCGGCAGGAATTGTGCGGATCGATGGTGAGTTTCAGTCGTCGGAAGCGGTGGAACTATGTGATTGTCACGGCGCAACCTTCGCACGGGGAATTGTCAACTACACCAGTGTGGAACTGGCGCAAATCGCGGGACGGCAATCGGGCGAAATTGAGACGATCTTGGGCTACAACGGCCCCGCGACGATCGTCCATCGCGACAATTTAGCGCTGTTGGTGGATCTTTAAGATGTGATAGTAAAAGCGTTTGGGGGATGGTGGGCGATGCCCTACGTTTACGATCGATTAAATTTGGATTAGCCTTCAATATCATTACGCCCAAACGGCTGGCCGATCGTCGTGAGGTATAGCACCGCCTCCGCTGGGGGAATGCCCAAGACTTCGTTCACGTGATCATCGAAAAAGCCCGCAATCCCGCTCGCGCCGAGACCGATCGCCACCGCCGCTAGGTTGAGCCGCTGTCCCAGGTGTCCCGCATCGAGATGTAAGTAACGGTAAGCACGATCGCCGTAGCGAGCGATCGCCTGACTCAGATCCGCCGTATGGAAAACCACCGCGCCCGCATCCCGCGCGAGGTCTTGATTCAGCGCCAGAAAATGTAGCTCACGGCGGAAATTTTTAAAGCGGATCTGCCGCAGTTCGTCCGCTTCCGGTGCGTAGTAGTAACAGCCCGCTTCGAGATCCTCCACGTGGCTGACGGCGACGAAGGTGCGGATACTGGGCAGATCAAAATAGTCCGGCGCTGGATCGAGCGCCCAGAGATGGTAGCGTTCGGGATGATAGGCAAAATCGAGAATGGCCTTGAGATCGCCGATCGAAATCGGCTTCGGGCTATAGCGGCGGCACGATCGACGGCTAACGATACTCCGCTCTAGGTCGCCCGCTTCGATGCCCCAATCGATCGGCGGCGTATCGGTCGAGACCTTCGTGCAAAACGGGAAATCGTAGCCGGTGTTATCGATCGCGGGTAAATTCGCCGCGATCGTTTTCCAGCCCAAGCGTGGCTCGGTGTCAATCTCGCTGGCTCGGTGCAGATGGGCGAGGAGGCTGCCTTCGGCGAGTTCGGGATAGTCCGTATCGACCCCAGACGGTAGAGCTGTGGCGTAGCTGGGGAGATCCTGGGCGAGGTCGTAGCGATCGGCCAGGGCTAAAACGGCGGTGACGCCTTCGCGTTCACCGTCGAGATAGAGCAAATCGTTCAGCGCCTGATCGCGAAAGCCGCCGATCGCGTGAACCCGATAATCATTCAGCGAACTCGCCAGTTCGAGATTGCCCAACAGATGACCGGTATCGAGATAAATCCGGCGATAGGCGCGATCGTGGTAGCGCCAAAAGGATCGAAAAAAGACTGCTGTGGTGACGATCGCCAGTCGCGTTGTTTCTAGCGCCGGATGCCAGATACACGCCGCTTGCAGTCCCGGCCACGCATCGCTATCCCAAAAACGGTGCAGACTGTGGGTTTTGACTTGATAGTTATATAGCCCCGCCGGGAGATCGTCCGTCCCGCGCGAAATCAGGTAAATTTCAGCGGGGTACAGCCCTCCAGCCGAAGGAGCCGTCCGCAGGTAGAACACCTGTGACCCCATGCCCTGCATTTTGGCCGTGACGCCATAGGTGAGATACAGCAAACGCGACAGCCGCCGCAAAAAACGATCGCTTGTCTCCAGATCGTCCGACTCACGCCTTAAATAAGGCTGAAGCTCGATCTTGGTGCCAATCTGATAGGTCTTAAACGTCTCTGGCGGGCGATCCCAGTCGATCGTCGCACCACCGCGCCCGATCGTCTCGGGGTGGTACTTGGTTCGATCGTGATAGTGTTCGGCGATCGATAGTTTAGACGAATGATTCACGATCAGTACAAGAGAAAATTCCGGGACGAGATGCGCCGTGAACGGTAGCACTCAGGTTAGTTCTGCGGCCATCGTTTCACCTGACGTATTGCCGTGATCCAAGATGCGGCCAACAATTTATATGCTTAGGAAAACATTAAGCGACGTTTTGCCGGTGGGATCGAACGATTAACTTATATTAACCAGCGATGTGAATTGCAGACAGCATTATCTAGATGCTCTGTTTATAATCAAGACCCCGCAACCTCTTTCTCCTGGAGCATAACGATCGTAAAGCTCGTGAATTCATCAAAAGATCAGCTTTGCCCGTCCCATTACCCTGTCGTTCGCGACATCGACAGTGTGCAACTGCTCGCAGAATATGCACGTGGAGAGCGGCATTTTGATGGAGTCTGTATGAAGTACATACACCTCTTCGATACTGAGCTACACGACATCAGCTTGCAATACGCCGATCTGTCCGAAGCCTATTTGCCCTACACCAATTTTTCCTACAGCCAGCTTCACGGCCTCAAGCTCGAATCGTCTGAAGTTGGCGATAGCCAGTTTTATAAGGCCGATTTACGCTGTGCTAGCCTGCGCGATTCGAGGTTACATCGCTGCAATTTGCGTGGCGCGAATCTACGTAACGCGGATCTACGGGGTGCGATCTTGCAGCGGGCAGATTTAACCGGGGCTGACTTAACCGGAGCGGATTTGACGAATACCGATTTAACGGGAGCGATGTTGCATCAGGCGTTGTTTGAGGATGCGATCCTGTTTGGAGCGACGCTATTTCGGGCGTTTGGCGTTAATTTAGTCGGCGCTAAACTCGATCGGCGCACAGTGTTGTCCGACGGCTACCCTCCCGAGATCCCCTAAATGGATGGGTGTAGAAAGTAGGGTGGGCAATGCCCACCACGATCAATGCCAGCGAAAAGTATCCGTCATGGTGAGCCATGCCCGACGAAACCACTAGCGAACCTGTACCGATCGCTTGGAAATGTGATCCATCAGGCCGAGGCAATTATGAATCAAATCATCGGTTCCCGACGCCAATAGCACCGGCAAGCCAAACTCTTGCTCGATCTCAGCAACGGTCACATCGTCCAAAAACGACGATGTTCCATACTTGAGCATGACCGTCGGCATCAGTAACGCATCGCCTAAATCTCCCGCCGAGGCCAGCCGATCGCGCAGTCCCGATCGCACATCACTCCCGGTCAACACCCCCGTGACGCTGATCTCCTGTCCCCAAAAGTCGCTGTTGAGCGGCAACAGATCGATCGTCAGCCCGTCAACGGCATTCAAATGCGGCACAATTTCCGTCTGAAACGCGACTTCCACGGCATTGCCGACGATCCAGGTGAGACGGCGGGGAGTCGCGACCGCAGCGGGTAGGCGATCGGGCAAAAGGCGATCAGCGGACTCCTCGAACTGCTCGATAAATTGACGGATCGAACCCACCCCGTTATCAATCTGCGGAAAATCCGCATAGGTCGATCGGGGCGGAACCGTGCGACCCGCGATCAAAAACCACTCGTCGGCAATCCAGGCAAACGTCGAACCCAGCGACGCCCGAAACGTTTCCTGCATCGCCTCCACCTGGGCGATCACTTCCCGCGCCTTCTCCGGCGTCACCGGCATCAGCTCATCATCAGCGGGACGAAATCGCGTCAGCCCCACCGGAACCACCGCCGCCGACGCCACCGCCGGAATCTCCCCGCCCCCAAACCGCGCCAAATCCGTCAGCGTCCGCGTCAACTGCTCCCCGTCATTAATCCCCGGACAAACCACGACCTGGGCATGGATCTGCAAGCGACGATCCTGAAACCAGGCCAACTGATCGAGAATTTCCGCCGCGCGGGGATTTTTTAGCAGGCGAGTGCGGATGTCCGGGTCGGTGGCGTGAACCGAGACGTAGAGGGGCGAGAGGCGCATTTGCTCAATGCGAGTCCATTCCCGTTGTGGCAGGTTTGTGAGCGTCAGGTAGGAGCCGTAGAGAAAGCTCAGGCGATAGTCGTCGTCCTTGAGGTAGAGGGTGTCGCGCATCCCCGGCGGCTTTTGGTCGATGAAGCAAAACGGACAGCGATTGTTGCACTGGATCAGCCCGTCAAAGATGGCCGACTCGAACTCAAGACCGAGATCCATGTCATAGTCTTTCTCGATCTCGACGAGATGAGTTTCGCCCTCTGCGTCGAGAACTTCTAGCTCTAGGATTTCATCGCTACAGAGAAATTGGTAATCGATCAGATCGCGGGGTGCTGTACCGTTGATTTTAACGAGTCGATCGCCGGGTTGAAAACCAATTTCTAAGGCGATGGATTCGGGTAAAACTTTGGTGATCTGGGCAGGACGAATGCTGGAAGGACTCATAGGGATCGAGGGAATAGAGAGGCAATATTGAGGGGATCACAGAGACATAGCAACAGAAAGAGTGATAGCAAAAGCGACAGTAAGACGGCAATACTTTTGGCAGCAAAAGCGGTACGATCGCCTTGCATCAGTGTATTGAATTCACGGCGATCGCGAAGTGCTCATGCATGACCGACAAATAGGTTTGCTTACTGTCATAACGTAAAGCTATGTAAATTTTGTGGTATCACATTGAGTGAATAAGGCCGGATTAAAGATTTTTTAGAGATGTGAGGAACTTGCATGTACATCGTACAAATCGCTTCGGAATGCGCTCCCGTCATTAAAGCCGGTGGTCTAGGCGATGTTGTATACGGCTTGAGTACCGAGCTAGAGAACCAAGGTCATTGCGTTGAGCTGATCCTGCCGAAGTACGATTGCATGCGCTATGACCACATCTGGGGTCTGCACGAGGCGTATTTAGGCTTAGAGGTTCCTTGGTTCGGTGGCGTCGTGACCTGCACTGTGTTTTGTGGCTGGGTTCATGGACGAGTGTGTTTTTTCATCGAGCCGCATTCTGGCGATAATTTCTTTAATCGCGGCCATTACTACGGCGCGATCGATGATCACATGCGCTTTGCCTTTTTTAGTAAAGCGGCGCTCGAATTTCTCCTCGTCAGCAACAAACGCCCCGATATTATCCACTGTCACGACTGGCAAACGGGGCTAATCCCGGTCATGCTCTACGAGATGTATGCGTGGCACGGCATGGATCGTCAGCGTGTGTGCTACACGATTCATAATTTCAAACATCAAGGCGTTGCCGGGGCGAATGTCCTCTGGGCGACCGGCCTGAATCGCGAATCCTATTACTTCCAGTACGATCGCCTACGGGATAACTTCAACCCCCTGGCGCTCAACTATATGAAGGGCGGCATCGTTTATTCCAACCACGTCAATACGGTGTCACCGCACCACGCCTGGGAAGCACGATATTCCGGCATTAGCTACGGTCTCGGCCACACCCTCGAAATCCATAACGATAAGTTTGGCGGCATCCTTAACGGGATTGAGTACGGCGTTTGGAACCCCGATACCGATCACTACATCGCCAAAAACTACAACAAAGATGACATCAGCGGCAAAGCCGCGAATAAGAAAGCCCTGCGCGATCGCCTCTTGCTCGCAGACGATGACAAGCCGATCGTTGCCTTTATTGGTCGCTTAGACGATCAAAAAGGGGTGCATCTCGTTCACCATGCGATGTACTACGCCCTCGGTCGTGGCGGTCAGTTTGTCCTCCTCGGGTCGGCCACAGAGCAGGGCATTAATGACTGGTTCTGGCATGAAAAATGCAACCTGAACGAGAATCCAGACTGCCACATCGAGCTAGGTTTTAACGAAGAGCTGGCGCACTTAATTTACGCAGCGGCGGACATCATCGTTGTGCCGAGCAACTATGAGCCTTGCGGTCTGACCCAGACGATCGGCTTGCGCTATGGTGCGGTTCCGGTGGTGCGCGGGGTGGGCGGTTTGGTGAATACGGTGTTCGATCGCGACTACGACACGACGCACGAGCCAGACCAGCGCAATGGTTATGTCTTCTACGAAACCGATAATAATGCGCTGGAATCCGCGCTCGATCGGGCGCTGGGTCTCTGGTCAATCTATCCTGAAGAGTTTAAAAAACTGGCCATGCAAGGGATGGCCTGCGATTACTCCTGGAAGAAACCGGCAGAGCAGTACGTCGGCATTTACGAGCATATCCGCGCCTAACGATCGCGGCGTGATGCACCCGAGGTGACCCACTGGAAGCGCAACGCCGCGAGTAAAAAGCAGGTCTCGCCCCAGAGTTCGCCCAGTTCCTCGATCGCAGCCCGTATGTATTCCACACCGCCCGATCGATCACTCAGCAGCGGCCACAGCGGCGCGATCGCCACATCCCGAACCCACTCCGAGGCAAACACCCCCAAACAAAACACCCCGAGGCCGCCCGTCGCGAGCAAGATCGATCCGCGATCGATTCGCCAAACCGCCTTTAGATCGCGCCAAAATAACACCGGCAGCGTCACGATCGCCCCGAAATACACCCCAAAAAAGGCATGGCGGATCACCTCCGCGTGCGACATCAGGTGAATCTTGAAGATTTCATCCGCAGCGGCAAAGGTCAAGACGAAGACCAACAAGCGTAGAACCAACCGCGATGGCGTCGAAGATTCATTACGCAGGAGCCGCCAGCCGCAAATTGCCGCCAGCGCCAGAATATGGCTGGCCTGGAGCCACGATGGTAGGGTCTGCCGAGCATTGAAGTCGATCCAGGCGATCGGGTGACCCTGGGCAATATTCCAGAGGTAGGCGATCGCGAGGGTCGCCTCTAGCGTTAGCAACAGGGGCAGCAGCCAGCGCAGCCAGCGTGTGGCGATCGCGGCACGTTGGGCGCGGCGATCGCGATCGTTCAGCGTGCTGAGGGTGAGGGCATTAGACGGCGGAAAACTGGCGGACGGGCTGGAGTGTTTCGGGGTCATAAATAACTTGGATGTCGTGATTCTGGCCGGTGGATCAGATCCGTAAATTGTGTGAACTTTCGTGTGAACCTTGAAAAATTCGCAAGATTATGTGTCGCTAACTCCAGACCCTAGAGCGTCAATTACGGCGATGCCTAGTCAAGCGCTTCAATTCAATGTTCTGGCGGTGGATATTAACGAAGCGCTATCGACATCCGTAAGTTTGCTGAAACATTCATCGAACGTGATAGGATCACTTCAAAGTACGGTTTCGTACGAGTCTTCCCGAGTTTGAGATAGGAAACGCGACGGTACGAGCAGCCAGAGAAAACACCTAACGTTTGGTTTTTGCCGGGTTTTGCTCGTTTACACGTCACATCGTCGGAAAGTGTTGCTTCAGAATTGAGCGTGTCGCTCGTTCAGCCCAGTTCTGAATTGCAGCCAGGGATGCACCCTAGGATTTCATGTCGCCGTGCGACCCGCGCTTACCCGCGTCTTGAAGGTCAAAGCCCCTGCTTTCGCCTTATTATCCCCACTATTTCGATCGCCCCTAAGCTCACGAGTTGAGCGTTCTTGGTGTATTGCTTACGACTTCAGAACCGAATGATCTGTCGTCTCTCTCCCCGCGATCGAAGCCCCGCATTTCCTGGCGCATCCTCACTTCCCGACTCTGAAAGTTTTGAGGAAATTGAATGCCCAAGCAAATTGTTATTGCAGAGCAGCACCGCGTCGCTGCGGTTTTTTCAGAAGATCGAATTCAAGAGCTTGTGGTGGCCACCGGCAACCATCAGGTTAGTGATATTTATCTTGGGGTGGTCGAAAACGTCCTCCCCAGTATTGATGCTGCTTTTGTAAATATTGGTGACTCTGAGCGCAACGGTTTTATCCACGTCACCGATCTCGGACCGCTACGCCTGAAACGATCGGCGTCGAGTATTACAGAACTGGTCGCGCCCCAACAAAAAGTGTTGGTGCAGATCATGAAAGAGCCGACGGGGAATAAAGGCCCCCGCCTGACGGGGAATGTCACCCTGCCCGGTCGCTATCTCGTGTTGATGCCCTTTGGCCGGGGCGTACATTTGTCGCGTCGTGTGGCGCGAGAAGCCGAACGCAACCGCTTAAGAGCCTTAGCGATTTTGATTAAACCAGCGGGCATGGGCTTGCTGGTACGAACGGAAGCAGAAGGCGTGAGCGAAGAGGCGATCATTGAAGATCTCGAATCGCTACAGCGCCAGTGGGAGAGCATTCAAGAGGAAACCGGCACAACCCGCGCTCCGGCCTTGATGAACCGCGATGACGATTTTGTGCAGCGCGTGCTGCGGGATATGTACGCCGATGATGTCAATCGCATCGTCGTTGATGCGCCGACGGGAACGAAACGAGTTAAGCAACACTTAATGAACTGGGGAGGCGGTCGTCCGCCCCAGGGTGTGTCGATCGACCATCACCGCGAACAACGTCCAATCCTCGATTATTTCCGCGTCAATGCAGCGATTCGTGAAGCGCTCAAGCCTCGCGTGGATTTGCCCTCCGGTGGTTATATCGTCATTGAACCGACGGAAGCGTTGACGGTGGTTGATGTGAACTCCGGTTCGTTTACGCGATCGGCGACGGCACGCGAAACCGTGCTGTGGACGAACTGCGAAGCCGCGACGGAAATCGCCCGTCAGTTGCGCCTGCGTAACCTGGCCGGGGTGATCATCATCGACTTTATCGATATGGAGTCGCGCCGCGATCAGCTCCAAGTCCTCGAACAGTTCACGCGCGAACTGAGCCAAGATAAATCGCGCCCGCAGATTGCCCAGCTCTCGGAACTCGGCCTCGTCGAACTGACGCGGAAACGTCAGGGACAGAATATCTATGAGCTATTCAGCTTGCCCTGTGAAGCGTGCGGTGGTCTGGGACATATCGTTAATCTTCCTGGCGAAGAGCCGAGCCAGCATTACGAACCGATCAGCGATCGTAAATCCAGCAGCCGTTCTGAGTTGAGACCGCGTAAAACCCTACCCGATCCGGTTCGCGATGTCATCGTCAGCAATGACCTCGAACTCGACGCCGATGACGATCTCCAAGAGTTAGATCTGATTAGCCATCCGAGCTATCAAGAACTCGGTGAAGGCCGAAGCAATCGCCGTCGTCGTCGTCGCCGCTTTGTGGGTGACACCAAATCCCTCGACGAGACCCTGCCGCAACCCACGCTGAAGGATGCTCCGATTTTACGTAGCAGCCGAACTCTAGCTGAGGATGAATCGGAGCCAGAGGAGTTTGATTTCTTGTCCGATGATGATGACGAGGACGATGTTGAGGAAGCAGCGTCCGAGGTTGTGAATATCGTGACCCCCATGAAGGTGGTCAGCGAGAAAACGATTCGATCGCGGAGTCGCGAATCCCGCGATCATCATGAAAGTCGGACGGCTCCAGACCCCGAGATTGTGACCGTCGAGATGACGGTGGAGGAACAAGAGGTTTATGCCCTCATGGGACTGTCGCCGCTACTCAAACTCGATCGTGAAGTCATTAACCCGAAGTTAATTACCCTAGACATCATCGAGCCGGGTCATCCTTCGGCCAATGGAAACGTTAATCAGGCTGAAGCGGAGACACTGTTCATTCCTAATCATGAGGAGAGCGATGACGGCGAGGAGGACGATGACGACAGCGATCATCGTTCGCTATCTGCATTCAATCGCCATGATGATAATAAACGTGACGATCGTTCGACCTCGGATATTCTGATCGTCAAAAAACGAGAGACAGCCCGATCGACGTCTGATGACAGCGCTTCTGAGCCAGAACTGGCTACCACTGGAGCCGGAAAAGGATCTGGAAAATCCCGAGCGCCCCGTCGTCGCCGTCGCCGCTCTTCAGCGAGTTCGCACTAAGTGCCGTAACCTCGTGATGGTGTCGTCAAGCGGTCATGGATTTAACAGAGCTACCGGATCTGAATTGATATTTAGCTTCGGTGGCGATCCATGACGGTTTTACGCATTGCTGGGGTCGATGAAGTGGGTCGCGGCGCTTTGTTTGGGATGGTCACGGCGGCGGCAGTGGTGATCGATCACGCGGGTCTCCAAGAGCTACGTCGCCTCGGAGTCACGGACAGTAAAGCCCTGACCTCGGGGCGTCGTGAGCAACTCGCGGCTGATATTTCAAGGATTGCCCTTGATGTTCAGATCGGTACGGCGTCGGTCGCCGAAATTGATCGCCTGAATATTCTTCAGGCGACATTTCTGGCTATGCATCGCGCGATCGCAGCCCTTGAACCATCTCCGGATCTTTGTTCGGTGGATGGCAATCGCGCCATTCCCCGCTTGGGCATCCCGCAATGCACGGTGGTACAGGGCGATCGCCGCGATTTAGTCATCGGGGCGGCCAGCATTGTGGCAAAAGTCTGGCGCGATCGCGCGATCATCGCGATCGCCGATCGCTATCCCGCCTACGATCTCGCTCAGAATAAAGGTTACGGTACGGTAGCCCATCGATCGGCACTCCAGCAATACGGCGTGACTCCCGATCATCGGCTCTCCTTTGCCCCCTGTCGTCAAGCAGCAGAACAATCTCAACTTTCCCTCTTGCTGCCAGGAGACGCGACACCGAGCGATCGAGACGCTGAAGCATAATATCGCTCGCTCTGCATATTGCCTGCATATGAACTCTGTAAATTGACAGAGTGCGATTGATTAAAATTGAGTAATCTTGAACGATGGAAAAAACTGTCTTCACATCATCGCCAAAGTTCTAGACATCGATCTATCGTGGATAGGAAATCTTATTTTTGTTGACCGTTGCTGATCGCAGCGGCATGATTCCCATGCAAACGATTGTCGTTACTGGTGCTGCGGGGTTTATCGGCTCGCATCTTGTCGGGACACTGCTTGATCGGGGCGATACTGTCATCGGAATCGATCAATTTAATGATTATTATGATCCGCAGCTCAAACGCGCCAATATTGCTCCCTATCTAGAACATGAGCGGTTTCGTTTGGTTGAAGATAGTTTGAATGAGCTGGATTTATCGACGCTGCTGGAGGGGGTCTCGATCGTCTTCCATCAAGCTGCCCAGGCCGGAGTTCGAGCCAGTTGGGGGCGTAGCTTCGAGCTATACACCGAGCGCAATATTACGGCAACCCAAATGTTGCTGGAAGCCGCGAAAGACTGCTCAACCCTAGAACGACTGGTGTATGCGTCATCTTCTTCGGTCTATGGCAATGCGGCGGCATTCCCGACCTCGGAGACCGTCTTACCGCAACCCGTTTCGCCCTATGGCGTCACGAAGCTCGCCGCTGAACATCTGTGTCAGCTCTACCACGTCAACTACGGCGTCCCAACAACGTCCTTGCGCTACTTCACGGTCTACGGCCCACGTCAACGTCCAGACATGGCGTTCCATAAGTTTCTCAAAGCGATCCTGCATGATGAAGCGATTCCCATCTATGGTGATGGTCTGCAAACGCGCGATTTCACCTTTGTGGCGGATGCGGTGGCGGCCAATTTAGCGGCGGCATCGCGTCCGGAAGCGATCGGCGAGGCGTTTAACATTGGCGGCGGTAGTCGTGTGGTGCTGAAAGATGTGATTGCGCTGCTGGAAACGATCGTCGAAAAGCCGATCAAAATTGACTGGCTCGATCCATCGCGCGGTGATGCCCGACACACCAGCGCTGACACCACCAAAGCACAAACGCGAATCGGCTATGCGCCAAAGGTTAGCCTCGCTGAAGGTTTAACCCGTGAATGGGAATGGATTAAGACGATTTACAGCTAAGCCAGCCTAAACCGATCGTGATTCGACGGGAAGTGTGAAACCTATCGGTCATCGTTGTTGCGCTTTAGCGCTGTGCTAAAGCGCCGATTGATTTGGGGGGACGTTACGGTTTGACTGAGCAGCCAAGCCGTAAAGCTGCCCGTGCCGAGGGCGAAGAGCGCAGCAGTGGTGAAGGCGCTGACCACGCCGTAATGTGCCACGATCGGCGCGAGTACGATCGGCGATAAAAACTGCCCCAAAAATCCCAGTCCTGTTCCCATCGACAGGATCGTCGCCTGAAATTCGGTCGGCGTCCGTTCCGATAGATGCCCGTACAAACTGGGCATAATCGTCCCAAAGGCCAAGCCAAAGACGATCGCCACGAGAAACATCAGCGGTAGTGTCGTCACGCAGGAAAACGCGACGAGCATCGCGGCCATGAGTCCGTAGGCGACGATGATGGTGGTGAGACTGCCGAAGGTCTGGGTTAAGCGTCGCACGCCAAAGGCCGCAATTAATCCGGAACCGAGGGCTGTGGTGGCGAGGACGGCGCCGATCGAAGCTGTGGTGGCTTCGAGGACATCACGCATGTAGATCGGAACGTAGATAAAGGTGACGTAAATTGTGCCGCAGGTGACCAGCATCGCCAGCAGGATAGGAAAAATTTGACGATCGGTAATTAGGGTAAGGAGGGGGACGGACTGGGCTGTTTGAGGTTGGCCGTCCGTGCCGAGGCTTGCATGAGTGTGCGAATCGGGCGAACCGGGCGGGCCGCTCTGATTCAATAATTTGGGACTAACCAGGGCGAACGGTATGGCCAAACCGTATAAGCAAAAAGCCCAGCGCCAGTCGATCGATCCGAGTAGACCGGCGAGGAGCGGATAGCAAATATTGGCGATCGCCAGCGCTCCGGAGGCGTAGGCCAGCACTTGCTGTCGCGCTTCGCCGTGATAAAACTTGCCCAGCAAGCCCATGCTGGAGGCCGTTAGTCCGCCGGTGGAAATGCCGAGGAGCGCTCGCAGGGCGAGGAGCGATCGAAACCCCGGCACGATCGCGCCCACAGCGCCAAAGATGGTGTAGGCGATTAAGGATGGAATGAGAACCGTTAACGCACCGAAGCGATCGGCGAGAATGCCGAAAAATGGAACCGATAGCGCCACCGTAATCAAGTGGGTTCCCACGAGAATACCGGCAATTTCGGGATCGAGCTGAAAGTCGGCGACCAGGTTTGGGAGGTTCGGCGCGATGACGGCTCCCGCCATGACCGTCAGGGTTCCAATCGCGAGCAGCAAGATCAGTTTGGCGTCACGAAGCATAAGAGCTGGGGGAATTTGATTGGTCATTCGGGCGAACGAAATAGACCCCACCCATCGGGCACGATCGCGTCCTCAATCCTATCGGACAGTCGGTACGTCCGAACAACTGGGCAAAACGGACAGAAGCAGATTATGCCGATCAAGGCCGATCAAGGTCGATCAAGGTCGATCAACATCGATATCGGGCTACACCGCCTGATGATCATTGCAGCCTACAGTCAGCAGCCTCTAGGCCGGATAAATCCGCAGACGACGATTGGGTTCATCGCCAAAACTATCGGATTTCAGGCGGTAGTGCTCCACCAGTTCATGCTGCATTTTACGAACTTTGGGCGATCGGGGTAACAGCTCCACGGGTTGCCCCTTCGGTAACACGATTTGCTCGACCGCCAGCCGTGTTTCTTCCAAGGCTTCGATTTCGTCATCATTACCATCCCGCGAAAAAAGCTGAAGATCCGGCACATCCGGCATTCCCGGATCGTCCATCTTCAAGATGCGCTTGAGCGCCCGCGTGATTTGCGGCATTCCGCTACTTTTGATGGGATGAATCGGAATTTGTCGCACCTTGGCGATGTGGCGTAGTTTGGCGTGATTTTTGAGGTGCGATCGCAGGGCAATCACCGCATCGGCCTCATCGAGATCCTTCGTCAGTCGAATCGGCAGATCAAGCAGCTCGATCGCCTGAATCAACTGGTGCGAGCTAATCGCATAGGGATACAGCACAATCTGCGGCGCGTCATCCTCCGTGTCTCGCAACGCCTCAGCACTCGGCAGTTCCCCCGTCGTCCGTGCTTGCAGCGACACATCCAGCATCCGCTCAAATTGTTGCGCCGGGGTTGGCGGCAGCATCACCGAACTATCATTGCGAGCCTTGCGGACACGCGGGCGACTATCGAGCGACAGCGCCGCACTCGACCCAGACTCCAGCGGCTGCAACGGCTGCATCTTGCCCGACGCACGCCAACCCTGACGACCGGTGGCGTTGGGCGGAACGGGAACCGCGCTAATCGGTAACTCGTGCTCAATTTTGACAGAGCCGCTGGCATCGAAGCTGCGCACCTGGGGGTTAGGCTGGCCGCGTCGCAGCAGGGTATCGACCATCTGCGCCACGTTCTCGTGTACCACCCAGCGATAGCGCTCCAACATTTCGACCGCCATGCTAAAGGTGGGCGGAGCTTTGCGTTCGAGGACGGTTTTTTGGGTTCCGCGTCGTCGGGCTTCATCGTCGCCCAGGGTGACGGACTGGATGCCGCCGATGAGATCCGAAAGGGTGGGGTTTTTGAGCAGGTTTTCGATGCGGTTGCCGTGAGCTGTGCCGACGAGTTGGACGCCACGCTCGGCGATCGTCCGGGCGGCGAGGGCTTCGAGTTCCGTGCCAATTTCATCGATCACGATGACTTCGGGCATGTGGTTTTCCACCGCTTCGATCATCACCTGGTGCTGCAATTCCGGCTTCGATACGTGCATCCGTCGCGCTCGCCCGATCGCCGGGTGCGGAATGTCGCCATCTCCGGCGATTTCGTTCGACGTGTCGATAATCACGACGCGCTTGCCGAGATCGTCGGCTAAAACGCGGGCAATTTCGCGTAACACCGTGGTTTTCCCGACACCGGGACGTCCCAGCATCAGGATCGATTCGCCACTTTCAACGAGATCGCGAATCAGGGCGATCGTCCCAAACACCGATCGGCCAACGCGACAGGTCAGGCCAATGATGTCGCCCGCGCGGTTACGAATGGCGCTGATGCGATGCAGGGTTTGCTCGATACCGGCGCGGTTATCGCCGCCGAAATGGCCGAGGCGATCGACGCAATTGTGCAAATCTTGGCGGGTAATTAATCGATCGCAGATATATTCGGCCTGATTGGGATACCGAGCCTCGGGCTGGCGACCCAAATCCAGGACGATTTCGATTAGTTCCCCATAGCGGTCGTGTGATCGTAGGGGATCACGCAAATCCTCTGGCAAAATGTCGATCAGGCGATCGAGATCGTCGGCATAGCGCCGCATGTGCGAATCTCCTTCCGCATTGCGCTGCGCTTCGGTGGGAGAAACGGCGAGGGTTTCGCGCCCGATTTGGGCCGGATTCGACTCATGGTCGATCGCCACTGGCAATTCTTCAGACACTTGACGTTGCCGATCGGGCTGCGCTAACGTGTCCGAAACTGCGACATTGAGTTCATCGGGACTGTTCGTCAAATTAGAGTCTGCGTTCGGCATGAGATTTGGCTCGGTGGTCAATCGATCGAAGTTGTTAGGGATGGGTACAGAAGGAAGATCGGACATTAGGGAAATTCAAGTGATCGAGGTCGATCGAATTCGGGACAGGTTTTTGATCGAGGGCGATCGAGGTTAGGACGGATCTCCGGTTTTAAATGCACCGTTAAATCACGGGCAAGACGCACCGCAGACCAGAGTAATTTGGGGTGCTGTTCGAGCCGATCGTTAACGGAAAATGTTTCTAGACCCTCAAGCACGCCTGCCAACTGGCGACGCGCAAAACTGCCGTAGGCAATCCCGGCAATCCCTCCCTGGCCGAGGTTGAGTCCCGATTGTTTGAGTTTGATCACGCTGCGATCGTTCGTTCCCCCTGCTAATTGGACAAAGCCCGGAAGTTTGGCCGCAATCAATTTGCGCCCAAAATGAATCGTCGCCATCGTCGCCCCTTTCCCCACATCGCCACTCATCGGACGACCATCGGCCTGCCAGATCAAAACCGGCTTGAGGTTCGGGGTGATTTCCGCCGCGATCGTTTGGAGGTAGGCGATCGCATCCAGTTCGCGGCTATCGGGGCAGCTAATCGAGATCAAACGCAGCCGATTGATCCAGGGGCGAATGGACTCCCATAGGCGCAAGAAATCGGGCAGACATCCGGGACGAGTGTGGATTTCGATCGCGTCAATGCCATTCACAATCGTCGCCGCAACACTTTTGGGCGTTGCCACATAGGCACGGGTTTCGATCGCCCCGATCGGGCAAATCGGCACGCAACGGCCACAGCCATAACACCGCGCATCAATCACTCCCAACGGCTTACCCGTCACCCCCAGCTCAAAATTGATCGCCTCGGCTGGACAAATTTTTTCACAGGGTCGCGGGCAGGTTCGCGGACAGTACAGCGGGTCGAATTGTGCTTTACGAAAATGTGGATCTTCGGCGTCGTTAAAACTCGCCATCAGCAGCGGCGGCGGCGTGTTGGGAAAACCACGCGCGATCGACTCATGCCGCAAATGCTCCGCCACGCGCAACCCATCCTTTGTCGCCGCAATCACAGCAGCATCCGCCGCAACGTCAAGACAATCTGCACCCGCTAAGGCGTAGACAATTGCCAAACTGCGAATGGCCGGAAGGTGTTGAAAGCTAGCTCCGCAGATCGCTTTAAACCACGTACCGGCTTCTAGGGATTGAAGTGGTGTTTGGAGGGCGTTCACATGTATATGCTAATGCGTTAGGGGTGAATTTGCTCATCTCCGTTCACTTCGGGGATCGTTCACCGTGTAATGCTTGTAGCGTTTGTACGAGTCCTGGCGATCGCCGACCCCGTGAGGATGATAACAATGCTGTGCATTATCTCTAAATCCATCCCCGACAATTTGTGTGCATTGACCCCCAACCGATAGTACCCACGCGGCTTTCGAGATCTTCTAAGAACTCGGATCGGTTTGCAAATCGTACACCTCTCAATGTACAGGTACAATTCAAAGGTCGAACGACCTATTTCAGGAATACCTACGGTCGAATACGTGGTTGACAGCGGTCTATGGTAGAAAGTGGGCACGAAAAGATGAGTATCGAGCCGATCACTTTAAATGCGCTCCCCTCCGATCTCGATCGTGAGCGACTGCCCAAACATGTTGCGGTCATCATGGACGGTAACGGTCGCTGGGCACGCAGTCGGGGAATGCCTCGCACGATGGGACACCAACGGGGCGTCGATGTTTTAAAGGGGCTTGTGCGTAACTGTAGTGATTGGGGCATTGAAGCCCTGACGGTCTATGCATTTTCGACGGAAAATTGGGCGCGTCCCAGCGAGGAAGTCAATTTCCTCATGCTTTTGTTTGAGCGGGTGTTGCGTAGAGAGTTACAGAATCTAATTGACGAAAAAGTTCAGATTCAATTTGTCGGTCAGTTGGATGTTTTGCCTGCAAAACTCAAGCGTGAGATCGCGGATTCGATGCATCGATCGCGCCATAATACCGGTCTGAAATTTACGATCGCCACCAACTACGGCGGACGGCAAGAAATCGTCGATGCCTGTCGTGCCATTGCCCAGCAGGTCAAAGACGGCACGCTGGAGCCAGACCAGATTGACTCGGATCTATTCGCTCGGCATTTGTACACAACCCATCTGGGCGATCCGGATCTAATGATTCGCACCAGCGGCGAGATGCGCGTGAGTAATTTTCTGTTGTGGCAGATTGCCTATGCCGAGATTTACGTGACGGAAACGCCCTGGCCGGAGTTCGATCGTGAGGCGTTTCGCAGTGCTTTATTTGCTTATCAAAATCGTAGTCGGCGCTTCGGTGGAGTGAAATAGCGGCTGATGCTAAATTCTTGCCTGAATTGATTACGGATTGACCTCGCGCTGTTCCCAGCCGGTGGCCGATCGCGTAAAGATCTGGCGCTGCTGTGGATTGCCGCGTAGCTGAAGTTGATCGACGCGATCGGGTTCGAGCAGGAGTAGCGCAAACTTGTCGAGCGGCATCGTTGGTGCGGGTGTTTCGACGTCGAAGGCGGATGAGTCGGCGCAATCGGCGCGATCGGCTCCGGGCTGCGGCCATGCAAATCCCGATCGGGCGTTATCCGAAAGTTTTCCCCAAACGGTCTGGCGTGCGGCTTGCAGGGTTTCATCCGTTGTGGTGGACGTGACGATCGCGATCGTTCCCGCAAGGCGAAACTGCACGCGCGTTTTGGGAAAATACCAGCAGGCTTCGACGTGGGGATTGACGGCGATCTGGGCGATTTTTTCGCTGCGGGTATCAGTGATGATCTGGAGGCGGTTGCCGGGATTGAGAAAGCCGCGAAAGACGACAGTGCGATTGCTGGGTTTGCGATCGGCGGTGACGGTGGCGAGCTGGAGGTAGCGGGAGTAGACCAGGCTACGGTTTTGGTGTAGCGCTTTGGCGAGGAGCGATCGCCACGGGGCTAGGTCGGGAATGTCGGTCATGACTTATACGAAATACGAAATACGAAATACGGTTCTGTATGGAAAAAATACAAAAAGCATTCGGCGCGTCTGGCGGCCTTATTCGTCTT
>JAABST010000043.1 GCA_011390275.1 Geitlerinema sp. S16 | reverse complement strand
TCCTGCTCTACCCGCTGGGTCAATCGAGCTGGTTCTTCGGCCCGAGCTTCGGTGTCGCCGGTATTTTCCGCTTCATCATTTTCCTGCAAGGCTTCCACAACTGGACGCTGAACCCGTTCCACATGATGGGCGTTGCGGGCATTCTTGGCGGTGCGCTGCTGTGTGCGATTCACGGTGCGACCGTGGAAAACACGCTGTTTGAAGATGGCGCCCAAGGCAACACCTTCCGCGCGTTTGAACCGACCCAAGCTGAAGAAACCTACTCGATGGTGACGGCGAACCGTTTTTGGTCGCAAATCTTCGGGATTGCCTTCTCCAACAAACGTTGGTTGCACTTCTTCATGCTGTTTGTGCCGGTGACGGGTTTGTGGATGAGCGCGATCGGTATTACCGGTCTAGCTCTTAACCTGCGTGCCTACGACTTCGTGAGCCAAGAGCTACGGGCTGCGGAAGACCCTGAGTTTGAAACGTTCTATACCAAGAACATTCTGCTCAATGAAGGGATTCGCGCTTGGATGGCTCCGGTTGACCAGCCGCACGAAAACTTCGAGTTCCCCGAGGAAGTTCTTCCTCGTGGTAATGCGCTCTAAGATTGTCGTAACTCGCGACATTGAAAACAGTGCTGGTACGCACGATTTTGTGGACTGCACTGCTGTAGCGCTGCCTATCTGAATTAGTCGGAATCCTGCATGGACAACGACTAATTCACATAAACCCCCAAGGATACGCGACGATCTAGATCGATCGTCACGGGTCGTTTTCAGCTAACGTGTAACGTGTCTGAACGCAGCTCGTTTTTAAGATCTCATCGATCGAAAAGTTTCTACATTAACGATGGAGGTTAGCCCCCGTGGAAACGCCCTTTAATGGTGCGATTGTTGGTGCGGGTCGCGACCAAGAATCTACCGGCTTTGCCTGGTGGTCTGGTAATGCTCGCCTGATTAATCTGTCTGGAAAACTGCTGGGCGCTCACGTCGCTCACGCAGGTTTGATCGTCTTCTGGGCAGGCGCAATGTGCCTGTTTGAAGTCGCTCACTTCGTTCCCGAAAAGCCGATGTACGAACAGGGTCTGATCCTGATTCCGCACTTGGCTTCTCAAGGTTGGGGCATTGGTCCCGGCGGTGAAGTGATTGATACCTTCCCGTACTTCGTGGTTGGTGTCCTTCACCTCATTTCTTCGGCGGTTCTCGGCTTCGGTGGTATCTACCACGCTGTTCGTGGCCCTGAGCGCCTCGAAGAATACTCGTCTTTCTTTGGCTATGACTGGAAAGATAAAAATCAGATGACCAACATCATCGGCTTCCACCTCATCCTGTTGGGTTGCGGTGCATTGCTGCTGGTTATCAAGGCGATGTTTGTCGGCGGTGTCTATGACACCTGGGCTCCGGGTGGCGGTGATGTGCGCATCATCAGCAATCCGACGCTAAACCCCGCAATTATCTTCGGTTACCTGTTCAAGGCTCCCTTCGGTGGCGAAGGTTGGCTGTGTGGCGTTGACAACATGGAAGATGTTATCGGCGGTCACATTTGGGTCGGTCTTCTCTGCATTAGCGGCGGTATCTGGCACATTCTCACCAAACCGTTTGGCTGGGCGCGTCGTGCGTTCGTCTGGAATGGTGAAGCCTACCTGTCGTACAGCGTTGGTGCGCTATCGCTGATGGCGTTCATCTGCTCGGCGTTCATCTGGTTTAACAACACCGTTTACCCTAGTGAGTTCTACGGCCCGACCAACGCGGAAGCATCGCAGGCTCAGTCCTTCGTCTTCCTCGCTCGTGACCAAAAACTTGGTGCAAACATCGGTTCGGCGCAAGGCCCGACCGGTCTGGGTAAATACCTGATGCGATCGCCGACGGGTGAGATCATCTTCGGTGGTGAAACGATGCGTTTCTGGGATTTCCGTGGTCCTTGGCTAGAGCCGCTACGCGGTCCGAATGGCCTTGACCTCAACAAGCTCAAGAACGACATCCAACCGTGGCAAATTCGTCGTGCGGCTGAGTACATGACGCACGCGCCGAACGGTTCGATCAACTCGGTGGGTGGCATCATCACTGAGCCGAACTCAGGCTTTAACTACGTTAACCCCCGTGCTTGGCTGGCTGGTTTCCACTTCATCATGGCCTTCTTCTTCCTGGTGGGTCACCTCTGGCACGCTGGCCGCGCTCGCGCTGCTGCTGCTGGTTTTGAGAAAGGCATCGATCGCAAGACCGAAGCTGTTCTCGACATGACACCGCTAGACTAATTCGCGATGTATCGACGCTGAAGCCCGGTTTAACTAACACTTAAACCGGCTTCACGCTAACAAAGCATTTAAAGAGCCTCCACAATCGATGGAGGCTTTTTTATTCCGGGTACTGCAATGTTTTCGGATGATCTAAGATCGAACCGGTTTGTGAAGACGAAAGGCTTGATCTCGCCACAGGATGTAGGATTTTTGAGTGAGGCCAGATCGTTCTGGTAGCCTAATGACAGTTTTTTGTGATGTGTGTTTCGATCAAGTCGAGCAGACATCGCGTTATCGATAGTATTAAAACGTTTACAACGCAAGGATTCGGGAATGGTACTGACGAACGAGATCGACGTGGCTCAACCTATGTCTTCCCAGCAAGAGTTCGATCTTCAAGTTTTTTTACAGGCAGGCAAGACTGAAGTCGAAGCCGCGCTGGATCGATCGCTACCGGTGATCTACCCGGAAAAGATTTATGAGTCGATGCGCTATTCGCTGCTGGCGGGTGGCAAGCGTTTGCGGCCAATCTTATGTCTGGCGACCTGCGAGATGATGGGTGGCACGCGCGAGATGGCAATGCCGACGGCGTGCGCTCTGGAGATGGTGCATACCATGTCGCTGATCCACGATGATCTGCCTGCGATGGATAATGACGATTACCGTCGGGGTCGCTTGACGAATCACAAGGTATATGGCGATGATGTCGCAATTCTGGCCGGTGATGGCTTGCTGGCCTATGCCTTCGAGTTCATCGTGCTACAGACGAAAAATGTACCGGCAGACCGGCTGCTCGATGTGGTGATGCGCTTGGGTCGCGCGGTGGGTGCTGCGGGCCTGGTGGGCGGTCAGGTTGTGGATCTCGAATGTGAGGGCAAAAGCAATGTGCCGATCGAGACGCTCAATTTTATTCACAATCACAAGACGGCGGCACTGCTAGAGGCGAGCGTGGTTTGTGGCGGATCGATCGCGGGCGCAAATGCAGACGATACGTCGCGTTTGAGCCGTTATGCTCGTAATATTGGTCTCGCATTCCAGATTATCGACGATATTCTCGATATCACGGCTTCATCAGAGGAGCTAGGTAAAACCGCCGGTAAAGATTTAGCGGCGCAAAAAACAACCTATCCGAGCCTGCTGGGATTGGAGGAGTCGAAGCGTCGGGCTACGGAGCTATTGGATGCAGCGAAGGCCGAGCTGGAACCCTATGGCGATCGAGCCATGCCGCTCAAGGCGATCGCGGATTTTATCGGCAGTCGCAATCACTAAGGTGGATACTGGTATCCCCTAACCCTCTCGAATTAGCCAGGAGACAGAATGCAAGAGTTCGCGCCAATTTTCGGGAACCAACCGCTGATGGTTGCACTTGCGGCTTGTTTTATCGCTCAACTCGCGAAGCTGCTCGTGAGTTTGGCACAGCGTAAACAGCTCGATTTTCGTATCCTATTCGGCTCGGGCGGTATGCCGAGTTCTCACTCAGCGCTTGTAACCGCGCTGGCGATCGCGATCGGTCGTGGGTCGGGCTGGCAGAGTTCCGCGTTCGCCATTTCGATGACGTTCGCATTTATTGTCATGTACGACGCTGCCGGTGTGCGACAGGCGGCGGGCAAGCAGGCGAAAGTCCTCAATCAAATTGTTGAGGAGTTATTTCAGGAAGATCCCCACATCAGCGAAGAAAAGCTCAAAGAGCTGTTGGGACATACGCCGTTTCAGGTCATCATCGGGGCGATTCTGGGGGGAGCCGTGGCCTGTTTAGTGGGTCTTTCTTGAGTCGGAGTCAGGCCATTGATCACAATGAATCAAAGTGTTGCTGTGAGTTGCTGTGAGTTGCTGTGACGAAATTCAGTCTTGGCGCCAAACCGACCCGGAACCGTGGCGGATCAAGCCCACAATCGTACGCACAGACGCACAACCGACGAGAAAACTGAAATCACTGTGAGATACTGCAACACAGACCAAAAACTCTGACCCATTCCGGATCTATCTGCCGTGAAAGCAATTACCCTCCTCGGATCAACCGGCTCTATCGGAACGCAAACCCTCGATATCCTGGAGCACAATCCCGATCGGTTTCGGTTGGTGGGGATCGCGGCAGGCAATAACGTCGAGCTGCTGGCGCGACAAATTCGTCAGTTTAAGCCCGAGATTGCGGCGATTCACAATGCGGACAAGTTACCGGAACTGGAAGCGGCGATCGCCGATCTCGATGAAAAGCCAGAGTTGCTCGCGGGAGCAGACGGGATTGTAGAGGTGGCGCGGTACGGCGATGCGGAAGCGGTCGTGACGGGGATCGTCGGCTGCGCGGGGCTGTTGTCGACGATCGCGGCGATCGAGGCGGGCAAAGATATCGCGCTGGCGAACAAAGAAACGCTGATCGCCGGGGGGCCGGTGGTCAACCCATTGATCGAAAAACACGGCGTTAAGCTACTCCCAGCGGATTCGGAACATTCGGCGATTTTTCAGTGCTTGCAGGGCGTCCCGGCAGGTGGGCTGCGTCGGATTATTCTGACGGCATCGGGCGGTGCGTTCCGCGATTGGCCGGTGGAGAAATTATCGGAAGTGACGGTCGCTGATGCGATTACCCATCCCAATTGGTCGATGGGTCGCAAGATTACGGTGGATTCGGCGACGTTGATGAATAAAGGGCTGGAGGTGATCGAGGCGCATTACCTGTTTGGGGTGGATTACGACGATATTGAAATCGTGGTGCATCCGCAAAGCATTATCCATTCGGCGATCGAGCTACAAGATACGTCGGTGCTGGCGCAGGTGGGCTGGCCGGATATGCGTTTGCCGTTGCTTTATGCGATTTCCTGGCCGGAGCGCCTGCCTGCACCGCTGGAGCGATTTGATTTTGTGAAGTCGGGCGATCTGACGTTCCGCGCTCCCGATCGGGCGAAGTATCCCTGTATGGATCTGGCTTACGCGGCGGGTCGTGCGGGCGGTTCGATGACGGCGGTGTTGAATGCGGCCAATGAGCAGGCCGTGGCGCTGTTCTTAGAGGAGAAAATCAGCTTTTTGGAAATTCCCCAAACGATCGAGGCGGTGTGCGATCGTCATCGCGATGATCTGATGGCGACGCCGAGTCTAGAGGATATTTTGGCGGTCGATCGTTGGGCGCGGGATGCCGTCGATGCGATCGTGGCAGATATGGGCAAACGAGCAACCGTTTTGGCTTAAATCTTGCTTTAAAGGCTATAGATCGAGGAGTGCAAAACGATATCGTGATTGATCGTCAACCCCATGCGATTTAAAACTCTCCGAAAAATAGTCAAATTCAATCATGCGATCCAGAAAATTTGGTATCACAGCAGCGGCGAGTGGCGCTGGCTTGACGCTAAACGATTAAGTGTAACGAGTTTAAATCGTCTCCTCTGGCAAGAATCAGTTCCCTCGCTGGCATTCTTTACGATGCTTGTATTGTCGGGAATTATCGCCACCGCAGGGTTATTGTCGGGCAGTACCGCTACCGTGATCGGAGCGATGATCGTTGCACCTTTAATGGGGCCGATTATCGGAATTTCCTATGCATTTTCGGTCGGTAATCGTCGATTAATTCGACGATCGTTTTTGACGATTGTTTTTGGCACGATCGCGACGATTTTAAGTGCGATTTTAATTTGTAAGCTCACAGGGCTTCAAACCCTCACGCCAGAAATTTTTGCACGAACAGAACCGACTCTCCTCGATCTGCTGGTTGCGATCGCGGCGGGCGCAGCGGGCGCGTATGCCAAACTCACCCCGCGTATTTCCAATGCCTTTCCAGGGGTCGCGATCTCCGTCGCCCTCGTCCCCCCTTTGAGTATTGTCGGAATCGGATTAGCACTTGGAAATACCAGCGTTTGGATCGGCGCTGCAACACTCTGGATCGCCAATCTGACCGGTATTATTCTGAGCGGCGTCCTGATTTTTTTGTGGCAAGGATACGGTTCGTTCAAACGTGCAAAAGGTGGGCTGATTCTTTCGCTGGGCGTTGTGATTTTGGTTTGTATTCCCCTGGGGATTTCATTTGAGCGACTACTATCGAAATCCAAAAACCGCCAAATCGTTCGTTATACCGTGGAAACTCAACTGGCGATGGCGTCCTATGATGTCCGATCAATCCAGCTTTCTGAGCGCGATCGTATGCTGCTTGTAGAGGTTGAAGTCAGCGTTAAAGATAAGGAACAGATGAGGGCTGATAATGTGCAGAGCATTCAATTAGAACTGCAAGAATTACTAAATCAGCCGGTTTTCTTGCGAGTAACAGTTTTTGAAATTCAAGAATTTTCTGCGCCAATTGGTGTAGAACCATAACAATCTGATCTGATGACGATGTCGAGCTTGGAAAATATTTCGGTGACCGTGACAGGACTCGCAGCGAAATAGCATCATAATGAATTGCGTAAATCTGATGCTCCCCGACTGACTATCTTATTGAGTCTCAATTCGGCTTCTTCGTCCATGAAACCTTTTGTCCTGAGTGCTGTCAGTGGTTGTCTCTATCTTTTGGCTGCGGTTCCGGCGATCGCGCAGGTGATTCCGGCTGCGGATGGGGTGGGGACGCAGGTGATCCAGACTGGCGATCTCGTTGAAATTACGGGCGGACAGCTTTCGGGAGATAACGCGAATCTATTTCATTCGTTCGAGGCATTCGGGCTGGGTGCGGATCAGATTGCGGATTTTCAGGTGTTGCCAAATATTGAAAATGTGTTGGGTCGGGTGGTTGGCGGGTCAGGGTCGGCGATTGATGGGGTGATGCGGGTTAGCGGTGGTGAGGCGAATTTATATTTGATTGATCCGGCGGGGATCGTGTTTGGCGAAAATGCGCGGCTGGATGTGGCGGGGGATTTTGTGGCGACGACGGCAACGTCGATCGGCTTTGGCGATCGCTGGCTGGAGGTGATGGGCGGGAATGATTGGGCGAGTTTCGTGGGCAATCCCTCGGGGTTCGGGTTTGGCGGGGCGGGGGCGATCGTCAATTTGGGTGAGTTAGCAGTCGAGCCGGGACGGTCGATCGGTTTGTTGGGCGACACGGTGATCAATACGGGGTCGTTGTCGGCGGCGGGTGGAACGGTGGCGATCGTGGCGAGTGAGGCGGGCGATCGGTTGCGGTTGGGGATTCCGGGGAATGTGTTGAGTTTGGAGGTGGATCGGGAGGCGATTCACGAGGGTGCGACGGCGTTGGTGTTGCCGGAGCTATTGGCGGGGGCGGTGGAGTCGGCGGGGTCGATCGTGCGTAATCCGGATGGGTCGGTGCGGTTAAGTTCGTCGCCGGTTAGCGTAACTCCGCAGGTGGGGGATGCGTTGGTGTCGGGGTCGATCGATGTGTCGTCGGCGGCGGGTGTGGGTGGTTCGGCGTTGGTGTTGGGGGAGCGTGTGGGGTTATTGGCGGGGGCGATCGATGGGTCGGGGCGTGATGGGGGTGGTGCGGTGAATGTTGGCGGGAATTTTCAGGGGGTGGGGGTGTTGCCGAATTCGGAGTTAACGATGGTGGATGGGGGTTCGTCGATCGTGGTGGATGGGGTGGTGTTGGGGGATGGGGGTCGGGCGATCGTTTGGGCGGATGGTGCGACGCGGTTTGGTGGGGAGGTGTTGGCGCGGGGTGGTGCTGAGGGTGGGGATGGTGGGTTTGTGGAGGTTTCGGGGAAGCGGTTTTTGGATTTTGTGGGGTTTGTTGATACGTCGGCGGTGAATGGGGAGTTTGGGACGTTGTTGCTCGACCCGACGGTGATTCGGGTGGTGGATGATGCGGTAGCGGAGACGAATGATTTAACGGTAGTGGATGAATTTGGGGATGGGGATGTTGGGGGAGACGGGGAGACGTTGTTGGCGGTTTCGATAATTAATGATGCTTTATCTGATGTGGAGTTACAAGCAAACAAAATAATCTCGATTGAAGCTGACATTTATCTTGCAAACCTTGGGACAAGTTTACGATTAGTGTCTAATGGCAATATTTTTATTCTAGAAAATATTTCAACAACAGGAGGAAATATATTTTTCAATGCAGATTTTGACAATACAAATGGTGGGTATATCGAGATCGAGAACTCAAATATTCAAACAGGTGGTGGAGATTTACTTATTTATGGTGTGGGTGATGAGAACAATTATATCGGTGTTGGGATTTACGGTAATTCTGATATTGAAGCAGGTGGTGGCAATATCAATATTACTGGGATAGGAAGTCAAGTTAATGGCAGAAATACTGGAATACTTATTGATAATAATAGATTAAACGGAATATCTGCTGTTGACAAGATTAACATAGTAACTTTTGGTAACGGCACTATTAGAGTTGTAGGCGAGTCGAGAGATCCTCTTATTAATGGGTTTGACACTACTGAAATCTTCTCAACTGGAATTGCTTTAGAAAACGTAAGCTTGACAACCGAAAATGGGTTACTTCAAATTAGTGGCTTATCTCACTATCTATACCCACCAGTAGCAGGGGGTAACTCTACCGGGGTTGGCGGTAGAACGAGTTCTTTAGAATCTCTTGGTTCCGGCAGTATTGTCATACAAGGTATCGGAGGACTCTCGGGAATTGTACTGGAGGATAGTCCCATACAGACCAATATGGGAAATATTTTACTGAACGCAACTTCTTTAGTTTCGCTGGATGGTATTCAATTCTCTGGAAGCCAGAGGGCTGACATAATATCTAGAAATGGCGGATTGATCAACATCATCCAAAATCCTTGCATTACGTCAAGATGTGGAGCTATATCGACATTCTCACCAGGGATTTCCTTAGGCTCGTTCGGTGGTACTGAAATCTCAACTCACAATGGAAATATAAACATAACAAACGATACAACAGGCTGGAGAGGTGGAGGAACAGAAATTTACTTACAAGATGGAAGCTCAATTAAGACTACTGGTGAATTTGGCGATATTAATATTAATGCTGATGAGGGTAATTTTTATATTGTTGAATCTTCTATATTTTCAGAGTCGGGAAATTTAAATGTATTCGGAAATCGATTTACTGCTATTAGAAGCGTCGTTGATATTTTAGACGGGTCTATTCTTCTCGATGCCGGTCTTCTTTTAATTCAAACAGACCTTTATACCTATGGTCATAACATAACAGCAGGGAATCATAATGGCGTGGAAGTTCGGGGAGCTGGATATGGAATCCGCTCTAATGGAGGTAATATATTCTTAACTGGGGGTTGGGTTGGTGGCTCTCAACTAGAACGAACACGCTATCCGGGAATTAGTGTTGAAGGAGACATTAATACCTCATCAATAACAGGAGATTCTGGCGATATCACAATTCGAGGAACTGGTCGTATTATCGCAGGTAACATCAGTACTCAGTCATCTAGAAATGCAGGTAATATCGATATACAAGCAGTTCAGTCTTGTGTATTAAACCCAGCAGGAACTTGCAATGTAGAGTCTACAGGCTCTATTAATACAACTCAAGGCATCATTAATGCTGCTGGTGGAATAAATGGTGGTAATGTCCTAATTCGTGGATCTGGTGATGTTAAAATTGGAACAATTATTGTTTTCAACCCTGGCTTTCGAGGTGATAGCGGATCAATTTTCTTAGAAAGCCTCGAACGTAGTGTTGACACAACCTTTGGCGATTTGATTGCGGCTTCTGCCGAAGGATTAGCTGGAGATATAACATTACTAGCCGAGAATGGAGCGATTAGTGTCGGTGATGTTAATTCATTTTCCTTCTCACCTTCTGGATTGGGAGGACAAATAAGAATTGATGCATATAGCGTCTCTAGCTTGATAGAAGATACGATCAAGCTAGAAGGTAATTTAATAACAAACAACAATAATATTTTCCTAAATGGAGCCGTTATTTTATCCGACACGGCTAATATAAACTCCTTTGAAGATGGAAGTCTTATTATTAACGGCTCAATTGATGGAGCACAAAGCCTTGTTTTAAACGCGGGAACCGGTAATATCGAAATCAGCGGCGAAATCGGCCAAAATACCCCACTCCGCGACCTCACCCTAATTGGCAACCTCATCGACCCATCCGGCGATCCCCTCCACATCCAAACCCAAGACTTCATTCAAGCTAACTCCTTCACTACCCAAAACGACCCAACCCTACAGTCTGGCGGCAACATAACCATCGATGACATCACCACTCCTGGCAATATCGATATTTTGAGCAGCAGCGGCGATATCACTGCCAGACAGATCTATAGCAGTAACAGCCTCGGTAATGCTGGCAACGTCAACATTCAAGGCCAGAACGTTACCCTCGCCAGCATCAACGCCCAATCCTTGAACGACATCGGCGGCAACATCCGCATCGAAGCCCCAACCGGCAACGTTCGCATCACCGACAGCTTTACCGACATTAACGGAACCGACGCCAGCATCTCCACCGCAGGCGCGATCGACGGCGGCACAGTTTATATCTTCCACGGTGGCGGCGGCATCATCCCCTTCGTCGTCGGCAACGCCGCCCGCAACGGCAGCGCCGCCGCCATCACACGCGGATTAGAAGACGAAAACACGATCGCCTTCGCCAACTACCCCAACCTCCACGAACAAGACTTCGAGCAAGACACCGCCCGCCTTACCCTCGACACCATCCCCGCACCTATCCCACCCGAACCCATCCCACCCGAACCAACTCCACCCGCACAGAATAATCTCACCCCCTCCACAAACTTCAGCAGCACAAACGAACCCGCTCAACCAGAAATCAAACCTGACGAACCCGAGCTAGAAGAACCCGAACCCCTCACCCCAAAACCCACCAACGTCTCAACCAACCCGCCCAACGTTACCATCCCATCCGAAACCGAAGGCAGTACATCCCCCAACGGTGAAGTCAGTCCCGTGAGTCCGAGTGAAACCGAAGGAAGCACGTCCCCCGATGGTGAAGTCAGTCCCGTTATTCCCACCGAACCCGAATCCAGCGAACCCACCAATCCCGATACAACCCAAAACCCGATCGACGATCAACAAACCGAACTCGACCTTAACGACCCGATCGTCCAACTAGCCCTCCTCATCGGCGAAACCATCGGCGCAGAAACCACGATCGGCACGAACCCCGACACCGGTAACACCGAAGTCAACTGGAGCGTACCCGACGAAGACGGCAACATCTTCAACATCGAGCAAACCATCCCCACCCTCGAACCCGAAACCACGATTTCCGAACCCGTCACGATCGCCGCAGCCCCCCCCTCAACACCATCCGAACCCACCCTAACCCCAAGCAATCCCGCCCCAGAAACCAACCCGGAAACCCCGATCGCCAATAATCCCAACCCATCCAACAATAACGTCCCCATCCCCAACGAAATTGAAACCGCAGACCCAGCCCTAGATTCCCCCACAGACCCAACCCCAACGCAAAACACCGATACCACTGACTCCAACACCAACTCAACCACCACTTTCGTCCCGACCAATCTCGACGCCACCACCTTCGACCCGCTCGCCCTCGGCACACCGGACGAAATCGCCGAAACGATCGAAGCCGATCTCGAAGCCGAATTTGAAAACGACGCCGACGACGACCTCAACGACGACGGCGACGAACGCCTCACCATGGCTCAAATCAAAGAAACCCTGCAAGGACTCGAAGCCGAAACCGGACGGCGTGGCGCGATCGTCTATGCCTCCACCATCCAACAAAACGAGGATGGCCGCGAACATGTCATTCTGGCTCTCGTTACCCCCTACGAAGCCACGATCGTCCGCACCGTCTCCCTGGGAGATGACCAAACCCTCGAAGAACTCATTCAAGACTTTCAAACCCAGTTACTCGATCCTCGCGCCCGACGCTTTGATGGCTATAAACGACCAGCCCAGAAGCTCTACGACATTTTGGTGCGCCCGATCGAAGATGACCTCGATAGCCTCGACCTCGACCTACTGATCTACGCCGTCGATGCCGGATTGCGCCATATTCCCCTCGCTGCACTCCACGATGGCGACCAATTCCTGATCGAACGCTACAGCATCGGCTCGATCCCCAGCCTGGGACTCACCGATACGCGCTACCGACGACTGCGTGAAGGGCGTGTCCTGGCGATGGGGGCTGATGAATTTCCGCTGACAAATCAAGCCGCACTTCCCGCCGTACCGTTCGAGCTGGACGCGATCGTCGCCGACCATTCCGCCGAAACCACCGCTTCAGAATCGGCAAACCCTGACCCCGTTGGCCTCTGGCCGGGTCAGATGTTTCTCAATGAAACCTTCACCTTCGAGAACCTGATCGGGCAGCGAAACACCCAGCCCTACGACATCGTCCACCTCGCTACCCATGCCAGTTTTAAAGAGAGTGATGCCTACATCACACTATGGGATGGTCAGCGATCGCTTGATGGGTTCCGGGAAGCGGAATGGTACGCGCCGCCGACAGTGGAGCTGCTGGTGTTGAGTGCCTGCGAAACAGCGAGAGGTAGTGAGGAAGCCGAGCGTGGCTTTGCGGGGCTGGCGGTGCGATCGGGCGTTAAATCGGCACTGGCGAGTTTATGGAGTGTGTCTGATATCGGGACACTGGCGATGATGGCTGGGTTTTATCAAGCATTGCCGGATATGCCGCTGAAAGCAGAGGCGGTGCGGGTAGCACAACTGGCTATGTTGCGCGGTGAGATTACACCGGAGGGGAATGCGATTATAGTGGACGGTCGTCGTGTGCCGCTCCCGCCCGCCTACCACGGTTTTTCCGGTGAGTTCTCCCATCCGTACTATTGGGCAGCGTTTAGTTTGGTGGGCAGTCCTTGGTAAACGCAAGCCCCGATCGCACCAATCGATTAATCGAGCAGTCGATCGCGCTTCAGAGTCACCCGCTGCACCGCCGTCGCATCACCGTTCGCGGTATAGATCGCGATCGCCGTCTCCCAATATGCTAACGCTTGCTCCCGCTGATTCAGTGATCGCATGGCCGTACCAAGCTGCTCCGCTAAAGCGCCCGTGGGCTGAGTCGTGTACGCCTGCTCGTAGGCGATCGCCGCCTCTGGCACGAGTTCAAGCTTATTCCAGTACAGGTTTCCGAGCCGCTGCCACAGCGCAAAACGCTCCTCGCTGTCAAGATCAGACCGTTCCAGCGCCTCACGATAGGTTTCAGTGGCCAACTGATTTAGGCCAAATTGCTGTTGAAGCTCGGCTTGTGCGATCGCCGCCGATCCCGGACTGGGCAATACGTTGGGTGAGGTGGCGTGGGTGTTAGCTTGCGTGGTGTAGTCTGCGGCGCGATCGGTCGGTAACACCTCAAACGCGACACCATCATTGATTGCTGCCTGCCAAGACGCCGCCCCGGTATTCGCCGTGACCTCTAGCTCGTAGTACGTGCCGGGTTCGAGATCGGGTGCATCCTCGGGATAGGCAATCCGGGTCGCGGTGATGGCGGGCAGCGAGACGACCACATCGCCCGTCACTCCATCCGTCAGCTCGATCGCGTAGCTTTCGGCCTCGGGAACCGCCGCCCATTCCAGCGTGGGACGACGATTGATCAGATTCGTCAAACGCGGCTGCACGATATACGGAATCGTCGCCGCATTCCAGTCGAGATCACCACCGCGCTCAGGACAGATAATTACACCGCTTTCGAGACAGTCCGATCGCTCGTCGGCTTGAGACGGGCGGGGAGCATAGAGTACACCACCGGAGGCGATCGCGGTCAGGATCATCAGCGTGATGGTGCGATCGACGACGGTTCGATCAATGGCAGTTCGGAACAGTCTAAGGTGCATGAATTTAAGTTTGAGGATATGAATCAGTGGACGCTGTGCGATCGGCTTCCTCTGTTTCATCATGGGTTTCGGGTGTTTTTTTCGATGGAATTTTCGGGAGAACTTTTGAGAGAATGCTCATCAAGGTACGCGACCGCCTCTAGCCAACAGTTTTTTTGACCCTTCAGGCCACGATCCGCATATCGATAAACATTTTGCCAAGCTTCACGGGCATCTTTTCTCTGTTGAGCCATTTGAACTTTTGCTAATACACACCAGGCTTTCGCACTCGTCGAATACGTCCGAATCACCTCGCGGGCATCGCGTCCCGCGTCATCTAGCTTGCTGTTATACAACAACCACCAGGCTCGCTGGACATACAATCCCTCACGGATGATGTCGAGATTGGGCGTCTCCGGTGGCAGCGTTGCCAAGATTGCGAATCCCCGCTCAATCACGGCGATCGCCATCTCCAAATCATCCTCATCATTACGATCCATCAACATTCGCGCCCATTCGGAATAGGCCATCACAAACCCGCGCGTCGCCGCTCCCTTCATTAGCTCAATCGCTCGATTGCGCTCATACGCCCGACGATCGTAAATCTGAGCTAGGTTGTAGCGTGGTTCTCCCGCTAGGGGTCGTAGTACCGCATCCAGTTGGAAAGCATGGGTTGCAAGGGTCAACTGTTCATTCTTGAACGCTTTCATACCAACTGTCTGAGCCAGCTTCGCGGTCAGGAGCCAGCCCAATGACAGCCCGATCAAACCCGCCATGACCCTAAGTTGCATTCGACGAACGCGACGAACGCTTTGGCGCTGCGATCGCACAGGTTCCGGAGACGATCGAGGCGGAACCTCCACCCGAGTCCGAGCGGGAAGGAGCTGCTCCCAGGTTAAAACATCGGCCTCAGGGTGCTGGTAAAGCGTCGGTAGCCAGGTCGCGCAGGGATGATCTTGCTCCAGGTGAGCGAGACGTTGCCGCGCATCCCGCACCGCTTCAGCCAACGTCAGCCCCTGACGGGCGAACCCATGGAGAAAATACTGGAGAAATTTTTGCGCCACTAGATCGGGCACCGCTTTGCGCATGATCACCATCTGCGGAATGCGAGCTGTGTTCAGTCCTTTGGCAATTCCCAGACCCTCACAGGAGTTGAAAATTGCCAAGCGCAACCCTCGATCGGCGGCTGTTTGCAGGGAATACCACAGCTTCTGAATCGTCACCATTTCCGTTGCGCTGATAAAAATCTGCCCCGAATCGGCTTCGGTTTTGCTATGACCGGCGAAAAACAAGATGTCCCAATCCTGCTCGTGTAGCGCTTCCTCAAGCTCAACGCGAGTCGGCTCAATTAAAAATTCAAGCTCGATCGCTCGCTGCCCTCCGCTGTCAGCATGGCGATCGGCATCGTTCACGATCTGCTCTAGGGCTCGACGATCAGCCGTCGTATCGAGATTGCGTCCGTCGCCAAACACCGCCAAAATCCGAGCCGTCGATCGCTCACGCCCGGACGCATCCCCAGCGGGACACTTTGAGAGCTGGGGTGAACTGAACGTCGGCTCGATGTGGGGATAATCGTCAAGCAATGTCCATTTTTGCCACGGCAGTTGCTCGATCTGGGGATCGGTCGCCACGATCAAGAGCTGAGCGCGATCGTCGGGACTCAGGCGCGTTCGCAGTTGGGTTACAAGTTGCTGCATTTCCGCACCCGCACACCAGCGATTAAACCCCGACACCAAGCGCTCCGCCGACTGATGGCAGTCCCGCACCCGAGCGCTATAGGGCTTTTCGTAAAACACCTCCATCAGTTGCATCCGCGATCGTTGCTCTTCACTCCCCGTTAACTGACGGTATATTTGCCAGTGATCAGTTGTGTCTGAGTCCAGCGCCTGGAGCGGCGACAGATTGATCGGTAACCGCGTTTCCGTCTGTCCGTTACGGGTGATGACGAGAGCGACATGAGCCCCCGTCGCCAGCCAGCCGGTAAATTCTAGGCGGGCGCGTATGTCAGGTGACGCAGAGCATGATGATTTGGTCGAAGTCGGTGGCATACGATTCATGGTTGTAATGTAGGCCATGGCCTGGGGGTTATTCGACCCGAATCACGACCACCCCCTACCGTCTATTTAACCCAAAAAATGCTCAGTATATTCAGTACCGCCCAGAGCGATACGGACGCTAAAGCGTTCGCCCAATTCTACGGCCAACCGAAAGCCAAACGAATCGCCTCCCTTCGGTTTCGCGTGATTGATCACATCACCCGACGCATCGAGCAGGGACAACGTTAACGTTTTTGGCAAGGTCTCGCAGTCAGCAGAGGGAACGACCTGAAGCCAGACTTCTCGCAAACCTTCCCGCAATTTTCGCGTTTTGACGCACAGCCCGAGCAAGATTGAAGCGGGGGCAGGGGCTGGATCGAGCGGCGATCGCTCATGGTTCGTCTGCATTACACGGTTTGTATCGGGTTCACGCTTATGCTGACGATCGCGATCATTTTCTCCATTCATTTCTGTAACGTCGGGAAATTCGAGTAATTTGGCCTGCACTTCTAATGCTTGCTCCGAACTCTGCCCTATATCCTCGGCGTGAATACGAGCTGATCGAAAACTCGGCATTAATTCCGGCGATGGCCAGCCCAACTGTGTCTCAATCTCTGATAATGCCTGCCATCCCGATCGCATCAGGCCAGAGAACCAATCATCAAGGCGATTCGTACTACGTTCCAGCGATGAGGGCTGAGTGTTCGGAGCCGCGAGCAACACCTCAAAGAAAGCATTCAGATCTGACCATTCTGCCACGGGAATAAATTCACGATCAACACTTTTCAAAAAGCCGGTAATGTGTGCCTGATCTAACTCCTCTGATATCTCGATCGCAAGGAATCCATCTCGTTTTCCCCAGCTTGAGTGTGGGATAAAAACCTCAGCTTGACCCGCCCAATAGGGACGACATTCAAGACACCGCCCATCCTCTAATACTAGATCTGCAATATCCTTGCGATCGCTCAGACCCTGACCATTAAACCGCATAGAATTCGTCGTATCCCAGAGTTGGCTACGGCCTAAATCGGGTACAAGTCTAACGTATTTACAATACTGAGCGACAGCCAGCGTCGCGAGGGCATTGAGATACAGTTCCTCAGCTTGCTCCTCCCTTTCACAATTCAACGTTAGCTCGGCAGCACGGTTGCGATCAAGAAACGTAATCGGCAATTCAAAAGTCGTCGGTTCTGAGTCGAAAAATCCAGATTTCATATCACGAGATTTAGATCTAAGATCATTGTTTTTAGGTAATTCAGGAGACATATTTAAGGACATCAACTTTGTCTAGCACAGGATAGGTTAAGGTCTAAAGACAAATATCGATGAGACGTTTGCCTTTGCATATTAATCGCAGTGATTCAGTAAATCTTACGCAACGGCTAGGATTGAAAATAATTACAAATGTAGTCTCTGAATTTCAGGTTATTTCGATCTAAATGTGTTTGTACTGTCGTGATTCGCGTATCGAATTTTTCGGCGATTTCGCGTAACTTATATTTATCTCGCCACTTCAGCAGGAAAATTCGTTGATAAGTCGCTTCTGGCTTACCCTTAAGACAAGTTGATTTAAACCTGCCATCCGGATCTTCTTCTACTAATTGAATCAGATCATCCCAGAGACCATTCTGTTCATATTCTTCATACCTGAGTGATTCTTGACCATAAAGATCTTCGATTGGTATAGCTTTGAAGTTTTTTGGAGCGCCATGAAGCTTGAAAAATTCCGTAACTGCGGTGCAAAAGCGAAATTTCAAAGTGTTGTTGGTCAAGTGAAGAATGCGCCCTTTACTTGGATGATAGTCATCCACCTTTTTAGATATATATTCTGCTGTCATTGACCACGCAACTGCGTAAATTTCCTCATAGGATGAGCCATAACAGCCGCGTTGTGGGCGAGCCAGTTGACCGGATTGTCGCAATGTCGTTAGGAGACGTGTCACATAGTAAGCTCGCCGTTTGCTTGGATGAGTTTCCTGTTGGGCTTTACGGGCGAGGTAGTGCAATTTACGATCGAGCGGGCTAGCGTTCGATGGGAGTTCATCATCAAACTCAGTTAGATGCGTTGACATGTATAAGCTTCGACGATCAACAACAGTTTCGGTGGGCATTCAGATAACTAAAATCCGTGTTCTTGGATTGATTTTGTTAATGACGCCTACACCGACGCTATTAACTACATCGGAGTCTATGGCAGGTTTTTTCGCAACTTTGCAATAAATTTATTTTGGCTTGATTTCAGACGGGAAGTTCGGGGCAGGCGAGGACTCCTGCGCTACGAGTATCTGATCTCGGTTTATATGGACAATAACGATCGAATCGCCGCATTGATCGCCCGTCCTGCCGATACACTCAGCGACCACCATAAATCGACCCCCCAGATAAACGCCCCGGACGCGATCGCTAAAAGCACCAAACGCCGCATCGGTAAGACCCCCAATGATCGCTGGAGTTCTTGCAAACTCTGAGCCGTAGTATTCATGAAAGCCAGTGGTACTGTCGTGGTCGCGCTGGGTTCGGGATCATCGTGATCCGGTTCAAATTCCCGCTCAAACGAAACTAACCGTAACGTCTCCAGCGCCGATCGCGCACTGTCAAAGCGATCGCTCACCTCGGGAGCGACCAGCTTTGCCAACCACTGTCGCGCCGGACGGGACAACTGCGGCACGGCGCGATCGACGTCCAGGCGAAACCCCTCGCCGATCCAGTCCCCGACGCGATCACTCGGCGTCCCCGTCAGCCAACACACCAGCGTCGCCCCCAAGCCGTATAAATCCGTTGCTGCGGTTAATGGTCGATTTAAGATCTGCTCGGGAGCCATAAACCCCATCGTTCCACGCACTAGACTCGACGCTGCTCCGTCGCCGACACCACTTATGCCGCGTCGCGCAAAGCCAAAATCCACGAGAAAGATCTCGCCAGTATCGGATAGTAGGATGTTTTCGGGCTTGAGGTCACGGTGCAAAATCGGCGGGGTGCGGCTTTGGAGATAGGTCAGGATTTCGAGCAGGTCGATCGCCGCTTGGTGAACGGCGGCGAGGTCTGATGACGTGGCTGGGTTGACGATCCGCTGGGCGAGGGTTGGCGCGTCTTTGTAAGCTTGGACGAGGTAGACGGCGCGATCGGTCTCGAATTGTTCGATGTAGCGCGGAATGCCGGGATGGTCGATCGCCCGCAAAATCTCGAACTCGCGGGCGATCGCGTCGTAGCCCTGCCAGCTATTGCCGGTTTTGGCGAATTGGAATTCTTTGATTACGATTTGGGGCGGTTTGGGTTCAGAGTCAGATTGATGGGGATCGATCGCGTTGGCAAGGTAGGTGACGCGCCCGCCCGTGGCGTTTGTGCCGAGAATGCGATCGACCTGATAGCGATCAGCGAGGCTTGGTAAGGCGATCGGCGATGCGATCGACTCATTTGTCGTAGTGGAATCAGCGGGATCGGGGATCTCGTTCACGTCAATCACAATGAGACAGCAGCGATCGGTCGTGATCGGTTAAACCGAGTGAGCGTCATTTCTAAGTAGCCCAAGTTAAAAAATGGATTGATCGCGGGGAATGAGACCTTTGAGGTTTCCAAAACCTCAAAGGTCTGAAGTTACTATTTATTACCTTCGCTTACGTATTCCGGCCTATTCCTCCGCGAAATCAAGTTCATGAATATTCCAGAATGCACCACCCAGGGCAGAGTATTGGATATTTTCAAGATTATTACGAACGGCCTGCATTGAGAGCGGATTTACCAGGTAGATAAACGGTAAATTTTCCTGGGCGACAATTTGCGTTTTACCGTAAATTTCGCGTCGCTTGGCTTCGTCAAATTCGCGTGATCCCTGGACGTATAAATCGGCGATTTCCTGCTCCCAATCATCCACGACGCGATCGATCAATGGCGGATCGCTGCGGTCTTGGTTGAAGCTGTGGAGCCGCCCATCAACTGACCAAATCGTCGAGCCGCCGTGGGGTTCAATGCCGCCGGTAAAGCCAATCAAATGACATTCCCAATCGAGACTGTTGGTCAGTTTACCAACGAGATTATTAAAGTCGATCGGCGTGAAATTAACCTCAATACCGATCTCACTTAAATCTTGCTTCACCTGTGCGCCGAGGGCTTCGCGGACTTGGTTGCCCGCATTGGTAATCAGCGAAAACGTGACGCGATTGCCTTCACGATCGAACAATTCGCCGCTGTCGTTGTAGCGAAATCCGGCTTTTTGGAGGAGATCGCGGGCTTTGTCGGGGTTGTGTTCGTAGGTGGGAAGTCCGTCTTCGGGCGGGAGATAGTAAGGGCTTTGGATCGAAATCGGCGAGTCTTGCAGTTCACCGAGGCCGCGATAAATATTGTCGATCGAGCGTTGACGATTGAGACCGTAGGCGACGGCTTGGCGAAATTCGAGCGTGTTAAACCAGGCGGATTTAATTGGGTCAACAAGGGGTGTACCATCGGCATTTTTGCCGCGATTGAGGTTAAAGCAAATAAAGGTCGTACCAAGAGCGGGGCCATCTTCATAAATAGTGAAATCTCCACGTTCTTCCTCCCGTTTTAGTAAGGAGAAATATTGCGGTGCAACGCCAACAGAGCTGAGGTTCCCAGCGCGAAATTGAAACAGTTGTGTGTCCTGATTTTCCACCACTTGCCAGACAATTTCTTCGATGTAGGGCATGGCGCGATCGGGGTTTTCCTGTCGCCAGTAATAGGGGTTGCGCTCGAAAATGACGCGCTGGCCGGTGATGTAGTCCTTGAGGCGATAGGGGCCGTTAACGATGATTTTGCTCGGTGGAGTTTTGGTGTCCCACATGGAGTTAAAGGCGGGTTTGCCGTCAGCATCGAGGGTTGCGACGCTGGCTTCGAGGGCGTGTTTCGGTAAAATTTCGCTGCCGAGCGATCGCAAAATCGGCGAAAACGGTTCGGGCAAGAGAAAATCGACGGTGCGATCGTCAATTTTTTTAACTTCTGGTAGCGTCCCACTTTCCCCAACGCGCAACACATCGCGGGTGGTGGTGGGGATCGCTTCGTTGGCGTAGATCTGCTGATAGGTAAAGACCACATCATCAGCCGTCAGCGGCTCGCCATCCGACCAGCGCAGCCCCTCGCGCAGGATAAACCGCACCCGCTTTTTATCCGGTGAAATCTCCCAGGACTCGGCTAACGCGGGTTCGAGTTCGCCGGTTAGGCCATTGGCTTCGAGTAGACCGCTGTAGGTATAGGTGAAAATGTTGGGCGATTCTTGACTGAGAGCCGCGTTAAAGGTTTTGGGAGGGCCGAGGATGCCAGTCACGAGTTGCGGGGTGGCGGCTCGGACGCGGTAATCTTCGAGGTCGCAACCGTTGAGGCTCAGGACGCACAGCACGATCGCCAAGCTCGTAGCGATCGTGCGTGTCCATGATTGGCTCAAAGTGTGACGCAATCGTTGTGTGATGCCATACATTGCGGCCTGGAGCTGCATCCAACCCATTGATTTTTCGTCCTTAGCGGCTCTGCGCGTCATGCTGTTTCGATCGGGAATGTTCGGATTTGATCCTAGTACACCCTGAGTTCGGGATTACGAAAGCCGTAGGGTAGGCATGGCCCACCATCATGCAATCTGCCCCTATACGCTGATTGGTGGGCAATGCCCACGACTAAACGATCGCCACTTCACCTACCACATCTAAGCGCTTGTAATGACTGAGGGTTAAAAACGTATCCGCCAAGGTATCCGCCGCCTCGGGAGCCAGCCAGCCCATTTGACGCAACACATGAATCGCTACGGCATACTTGGCTCGCTTCGCACCGTCCGCCACCTTAATCGCCAAACCCGTCCCCTCGCCGACGCGCCCGACGCACTGAATCCCCTCCGCTCCAGCCTTACTCACCAGCGTCCCGCCACTAATCCGCATCAGCTCCGTGTCAAAATGCCCTTCGCCGCCGACACATTCTGGGTGGTGGGTCATCGCCCGGACGATGCGCTCTAGTTCAAGGTTGTCGCCGGATGCGAGCTGGCCGTAGAGCGAGGCTATTTGCGTCAGGGACATGAGGTAGGTCGGTGCGCCGCAGTCGTCGCGAGCTACGAGAAATTCGGCAGCGGGGATGTGCAACATTTCCGCGAGCTTTTCGAGGATGAGCTGCTGCACCGGGTGCGACGGGTTGAGGTAGTCGCTAAGTGACCAATTGCGGAGCTGACAAACGGCGAGCATTCCCGCATGTTTGCCGGAACAGTTGTGTTCGAGAGCCGATTTTTTACCCTCAGGGATGGGGCATTGCAGATAGCCCGGTTCGAGATCGCAGCACCATAAAATCCGAAACACACGGCGGGCGTGTTCGATCGTGCCTTGGTGCGAGGCCGACATTAGGGCGAGATCGAGATCGGTCATGCCGTAGTGTTCCAGCACGCCGGTGGAAGCGACGGCGAATGCTTGAAAGGGTTTGAGCGACGATCGAATAAACGTACTGGCATTCACATCGCCCGCCGACAGCAACACTCGCCCCCGCCGATCGCAAACCGCTACGCTGGCGGTGTGATGCGATTCGGGAATTCCTTCACGCAACAGGTGAACGGTGAGGTCAGGAGCGGCGTTTCGTTGAGCCATGATGAGGGTTAGACGTTGCTAAACGTAGCTAAAAAATGGGCAATAGCAGATCAGAGCGAACGCGGTCGGTTGCGATTGCCCCTACCTTGAAGGTAGCGAAAAAGTGGATCGACCGGTATCCTGCTTTGCTCAGTCCTTGATTTTCCCATTCGTTTCAACCTTGAGTCTATGCTTGCGACCCTCGCTCGCCGCTGCGCGATCGCAATTCCGACGCTGATCGCCATTAGCGTGATTGTTTTTACAATCCTGGCGCTTGCTCCCGGCGACCCGATGGGCGAGTTTGCGACCAATCCGGCGATCACGGCGGAAGTGCGCGAAAACATTCGCCGATCGCTCGGTCTCGATGCGCCGCTGCACGTGCGTTACGTCAAATGGGTGTTTTCTCTGCTGCGGGGTGATTTGGGCTATTCGTTTAATAGCCGATCGTCCGTGTTTGACCTGCTGATCGATCGGCTCCCCACAACGCTCTGGGTCGTCGGCACGGGCTATCTACTGGGTGTGATCATTGCCATCCCCCTCGGCACACTATCCGCGCTATTTCATCGCCAACCCCTCGATCGCATCGCCACCACGTTTGCCTTCCTCTGGTTTTCGCTGCCGCCATTTTTGACTGGGTTACTGTTTATCGCCATGTTTAGCGTCTGGCTCGGATGGTTGCCATTTATCTACGACAGCACGCTTCAGGTCGTGGATCTTTCGACGGCGATCGCCCAGCTCAAACAGTCGATCATGCCGATCGCCGTCCTCGGTCTCTATCAAGCCGCCCTGCTCGTGCGCTTCGTCCGGTCCTCGATGCTCGACCAACTGCGCCAACCCTTCGTCCGCACCGCGATCGCCAAAGGACTCTCCCAACCCGCCGTCATCCTGCGCCACGTCCTGCGTAACGCCCTGATTCCGATCACCACCCTCGTCGCGATCGACCTGCCCAGCGTCCTAACCGGCGCTCTCGTCACGGAACAGGTATTTCGCGTTCCCGGTATCGGCTCGCTGCTCGTCGAGTCGATTTACCGCAGCGATACCCCCGTGGTCATGGCGATCGCCTTTCTCTACGCGATCGCGATCGTTGTGTTCAATACGATCGCCGATTTGCTCTACGCGATCCTCGATCCACGGGTGAGTTACCGCCCGCCCGCCGCCTAATCCCATTCTTCGGTGTTGTTCGCCCATCGATCACGATCGCCCCATCACCTAAGTAAATTTGACCGAAGCCGACAGCGTACAATAAGGCAGACGAGTCATCTACCGGCTCACCTTAATGGTTGTCCCCCTCCAACTTTCTCCAATCCAAGATGGCATTCCCGCCTGGAATGCTTGGCGTCGGCAACACCCTGACTCACTTCCCGATCTGAGCGGTGCTAATTTTGCACGACAAGAACTTCGTGAAATCGACCTGAGCCTGAGTTTCCTGCGGAAAGCCGATCTCAGCCAAGTTGATTTTTGCATGGCCAACTTGGAAGAGGCCAATCTCGATGGCGCTGAGATGAGCGAGTGCGCCATGTACACCGCCAATCTTCGCTATGCCAGCCTCAAGGAAAGCAATTTAACCCAAGCGGATCTAGTCGAGGCCAGCATGGTTGGCGCTGATCTATCCCTCGCCGTACTGCAACGCGCCCGCCTCGATCGCGCCGACCTCACCGATGCCTGTCTCTACACCACAAACCTCAGGCAGGCCAGCCTTTCTAACGTCATTCTGATTCGTGCCGACATGCGCGAGGTGGATTTGACGATGGCCGATTTGCGCGAGGCTGATTTACGCGAGGCAAATATGAGCTTCGCAGTGTGTTCCCTCTCGAAATTTGTCGGGGCAACCTTTTGCAAAGCCAATCTCTATCGCGCGAATCTCAGCCTTGCTAATTTGTGTGTCGCCAATTTAATGGGGGCGAATTTGTATAAGGCGAGCTTAATCGGCGCCAATATGATCAGCGCTAATTTGTACATGAGCGATATGCGTTTCGCCAATATGGCACAAGTGGATTTACGTGAAGCCTGTCTGCGGATTGCCAACCTCACCGGAGCCAACTTGACCGGAGCCAATCTCGGCATGGCGAACCTGACCGAGGCGACGCTATACCGCGCCAATCTCGCCGGGGCAAACCTCTATCAGGCCAATATCCACCAGGCCAACCTAGACGGCGCAAACCTTACGGGAGCCACGATGCCAGATGGCCGTAAACACCCCTAAACCGAATTTGGTCTAAATTCTCAGTCCCTCACCGCTGTGATTACCGCAGCAATCAGGGTCGATTTTCGTATTTCATCTACTCATCTACAGTTCGATCGCAATCGATTTTAATTCACTCAACTCACGAACTTTAACGATCAAACTCTTTAGAAATATTGAGCAACACGCGCATTTTAAACGGTAGCGATTATCCTAATATCGTAGCTCATCAGCTTATATCGTACTGACGCTGACAAACGATCGACATCCCTACATCTTTCGATACGTTTTGTCATATTTCCAAGCTCAGTACCACTCGATTCAACGAATAACTTCTGAACCAAACAAACCATCATGGACAAACTTCAAAAATATCGTTTAAGTTGTACGCTCTCCTTTGGTGACATCTACGCCCAAGTCATTATTTGGCTGATTGTCATCTTCCTTTCCCTGGCGTCTGCACTAGCGCTATGGAGCAGCGCCCGCGAAATCTATGCATTTCTAACGGTTGGCTTAATCATTGTGCTATCCCTACCCTTTTTGCTCTTCGCGTTTGTCACGACATTGCTCAATCACATTGAGGTGACGGAGATTGATCCGATGGCGGAAAAAGCGGCTGCAAGCCGTCCACCACGTCCCCCAGAACCGGCAACGGCAGCGAGTTAAGTTTGACGGGCTTTCGGCCTCGGTTGCACGTTTTTTCGTGCGGTATCGGTTTCCAAAATCTGACCTAATGATCCTTATTTGTGGATCGTTAGGTATTTTTTTGCCGTGTTATTCGGTCTTGATCCGTTGGTCGCTCGCGGTTTCGGCGTCGTAAAAGTTGAACTGTTCGAGCCGATCGGGGTGAATATTGTCGTCGATGATCTGACCGTCGCGAAACATGATGATGCGTCGGGAGAGTCGCGCGACTTCGACTTCGTGAGTGACGGTGACGATCGTGATTCCAGCGGCGTTGAGTTCGGCGAAAATCCTCATCACTTCCTCGGTGGTGTGGGTGTCGAGTGCGCCGGTGGGTTCGTCGGCGAGGATGAGGGTGGGGCGGTTGACGATCGCGCGGGCGATGGCGACGCGCTGCTGTTGGCCGCCGGAGAGCTGGTTGGGTTTATTGTGGAGCCGGTTGCTGAGGCCGACGCGATCGAGGGCGGCGGTGGCGCGATCGCGTCGTTCGTCGGGCGGGACGTTGCCGTAGATCGTCGGCAGCATGACGTTTTCGAGGGCGCTGAGAGGGGTGAGCAGGTGGAACTGCTGGAAGACGAAGCCGAGTTTTTGGTTGCGGATTTTGGCGAGGTTGGCTTCGGAAATTTGCGACACGTCGATGCCGTCAAGGGCGTAGTGGCCGATCGTTGGGCGATCGAGGCAACCGATGACGTTCATGGCGGTGGATTTGCCGGAGCCGGAGGGGCCGACGATCGCGCAGTATTCGCCTGGTCGAATCGTGAGGGAAATATCATCGAGGGCGCGGACTTCGGTGTTGCCGCTGCCGTAGATTTTGGAAATGCGATCGAGCTGGACGATCGGGGCGGGCGTGATCTCCGGCGGGCGGGTCGGCGCGTCAGTCATCATATTCTAAACACTCGCGGCTAAACACTCGCTGCTAAACACTAAACTTCTGCCACAGCGCGATCGCGAGATTGATCCCCAGCGCCGCCACACCAAGAGAGAGAATAACAAAGGTTCCAATACTGATCACAGATCGCATCATGGGAGTTCTTCGCGTGCGTTTTAATCGCGTGAGTTTTAACGGGTTGGCTTGGTTTCCAGTGTAGTGGAGTGGGTCGTAGAGTGGCGCAATACGGATCATGATTGACCTTTGGGAAATCGACCTCGATGCAATGGCGGTTCAGTCTGAACGGTGCGATTGGTGGCGCTGGCTGTCGGAAGATGAACGCGATCGCGCCAAGCGGTATCGACAGCCGCGCGATTGTCAGCAGTTTGTGACGGTTCGCGGCTTTTTGCGGCAACGTTTGGGCGACTATCTGGCGCTTGCTCCTGAATCGTTGCGATTTCGCTACGGCAAACATGGCAAGCCCGAAATCGATCCCGCGTTACAGCCCGATCGATCGCTCTGGTTCAATACATCGCATTCGGGCGGGATGGCGCTGCTGGCCTTTTCCTGGGATGGGGCGATCGGCGTGGATCTCGAAGCGCCGCGATCGATGTCCGATCATCACGTCTTGAAACTCGCCCAGCGTTTCTTTTTAGCGCCCGAAGTGGACGCCTTGGAACGGGTGAACGGGGCGGAGCGATCGGCGTTATTTTTGCGCTACTGGACGTGCAAAGAAGCCTATTTAAAAGCAACGGGCGTGGGTTTGTCGCAGCTCCAACAGGCGCCGATTCTCTGGCAATCCGACGATCAGCCGCAGCCGATCGTTGATCAAGCGGGTCAAAGGGGAACGATCCAAACCGTCCCGTTACGCTGTGGCTATGCCGCCGCGATCGCCGCGATCGGTCGTGAACTGACGGTGCGATCGTGTTCTAACTTCGCCTAATCATCAAACTCGTTCATCAAACTCGTTCATCAAATTCCGTGGATTGATCGCGCCCTAATATCCGGCGTCGCTCGACCGTTTGCCACCACGGACTTCCCTGCAAATAGCCCTCAAACAAAGCCAGTGTGGATGAAATATCGATACTCTCTAGCAGCGATCGCTTGTCCTCGCAAAGCTGATCGCGCACCGCTTTGATCCGCTCTACCAACGCCACCCCCTCCGGCGTCAACGACAAGATCAAGCGCCGCCGATCGTCCGCTGAGACGATCCGATCCACCCAGCGATTACGCACCAGCCGATCGACCAACCGCGACGGATGCCCCCCCTCCGCAACCAGCAAATCTCCCAAATCACCTAGCGAAATCGGTTGCGCCATCTGCAACACAATGAGCGCTTCTGCCTGTGCGGGCGTGATTTCCAGTGGAGCGAGTGCCTCCGAAAGACGCCGCTCGGACTCACGATGCACCGCTTTAAATAACAGTTGTAGCTCTTCAGCGTCTTTCAAGACTGAGTCCTTTCTCCCAATACATCAAAATACTTGACACAGCATATTCTTATTGATTAGCCTAACAGTAATACGGATATATGCCATAGCACATGATGCCATGACACCGATAAAACCGTAGACAATACACGACGCCACTCAAAGGTCTAGCAAATCCCATGCCTCGTCACTGCAAATCCCGCTAGACTTATAGAAATATTACTAAACGTTAAGTCTGTTTCACGCTGCCGGTTGACGTTTCCGGCTTTGATGTTTCTCGCAACACCACGGGCCCTGCCATGACTCCGAAAGTTTCACCTAAATCCGACCCGATCATTAATGAACGTCAAGCCTTGGAATTGCAGCTTCAAGAAGCGGCGATCGCGCCCGCGTGGCGATCGGGGTGGCGTGGCGTAGCGATCGGGATTGGAGTCGGTGTCGTGGTGGCCGGGATTGGATCGAGCCTGTTGCGATCGGAGCCGTCGGAGCCACCCGCTGCTGTGGTCAGCGAGGTCGCGCCATCGCAGACAGTGACGGTAGCCCAGGTGCAGCGTCAGCGCGTCACCCGCTATCTAGAGGCCACGGGAGCAGTGGCCGCGTTTAATTTGCTGCCGATTTTGCCCCAAGAGAGCGGTCTACAAATTACGGATGTGTTGGTCGATGAGGGCGATTATGTCGAAGCGGGGCAGGTTTTGGCGCAGCTCGATAGTGAGACCCTGAGTGCGCAGCTTGATGGAGCGCAGGCAGAAGCGCGATCGAGCGAATCGGGTATTGATCGCGCTCAGGCGGATGCTCTGCAAAGCGAGGCGGGGATTCGTCAAGCGGAAGCAGATCTAGCCCGATCGCGAACCGGCGTTTCCCAGGCAGAAGCTAATGCCGATCGCGCCGAGGCTTCGATCGCCCAAGCCAATGCCCGCCTCCAGCAAGCCGATCGCGAGTACGAACGGTTTCGTAGCTTGGCTGCTGATGGGGCGATTAGTCAGCAGGAAGCGGATTTTCGCTACACCGATGTGCTGACCGCGCGAGAGGAATATAACAAGGCGATCGAAGATGCCAAGGTGGCTCAGGCCAATATCGCCGCCGCCGAAGCCGACGTTGTGAGCGCCGAGGCTCGGCTCGTCAGCAGTCGCGCCACCGCCAGCGCCGCTGATGCCAATATTGACACGGCGATCGCCGCTCGTGATGGAGCCGGAGCCAATGCCCGACAGGTTGCAACGGCTCTTAATCGCACGGCAATCACTGCGCCCGAAGGCGGTTTGATCGTGACCCGTAACGCCCGCGTGGGGGATGTCAAAAGCTCGTCGTCCCCTACGCCGCTGTTTGAAATCGCGCAAGGTGGCCGCCTCGAACTGCGCGTGAAGGTTCCAGAAACGCAGCTTGCAGACATCGTTCCCGGCAGCACGGTCAACATTCGATCGGATGCCGATCGCCGCATTGATGTGCGCGGTGTCGTTCGCATGATTGCGCCCAAAATTGACGACACCACCCGCGAGGCGATCGTCGAGATTGACCTACCGCCGAGCGATTTGCTGCGACCGGGTATGTTTCTCAGCGCTTCGATCGCCACGGGTGTACAGCAGGGACTCACCATTCCATCGAAGGCGGTCTTGCCCCAGCCAGACGGCAGCGCGATCGTCTACACCGTGAATGCCGATAATGTCGTGACCGCAAAATCCGTCAAGCTCGGTACACTGGCCGACAAAGGCGAAACCTTTGAGGTTCTGAGCGGCCTTGAATTGGGCGATCGGGTTGTGGTTAACGGTTCTGGTTATGTCAAAGAGGGTGATACCGTGCGCGTCGTCGAATAAGCCTGGATATCAATAACGGGCTTTAAATCGCCTTGATTTCGACTGATTTGACTAACTTAAGCTAAATTCAACCGATTTCGACTGACTTAGGCTAACTTCGACTGATTTTGACGTGTGCTTACAGTTTTCACAGTCGCACACGATAACACGAAGACCCATCGTCGGGATATCCCGACACGCTTTTGATTTTTTTCGTTTGATTCTGTTGATCGCGTCCCTGTTTTAGACTCACAACCGCTTCATCGCGCCGTCCCTGCATGAATATTTCCGCCTGGTCCATTAAGCGACCGATTCCAACGATCGTCCTGTTCCTCGTGCTGACCTTTGCCGGTCTTGCCGCGTTCGGGCAGCTCGGCATTGACAATACGCCGAATATTGACGTTCCCGTGGTGCAAATCACCGTAACGCAGCCCGGTGCGGGGCCGAATGAACTCGAATCGCAGGTAACGCGCAAAGTCGAAGATGCCGTGGTCGGCCTGGGGGATATCGACGAGCTGGTTTCGACGGTGAACGAGGGAGTTTCGACCACGACGATTAACTTCGAGCTGGGCGTTGATAGTGAGGCGAAGACCAACGAAGTCCGCAATGCGATGTCGCAAATCCGGCAAGAGTTGCCCCAGGATATCAATGAGCCGATCGTCAGAAAGCTAGAGTTTGCAGGCGGCGCGATCGCTACGTACGTCGTGCGATCGGACCAACGATCGGTGGAAGAACTGAGCGAACTGGTCGATCGCGAAATCTCCGGAGCGCTGCTCGAAGTCTCCGGCGTGGCACAGGTGAGCCGCAGCGGTGGCCTCGATCGCGAAGTGCGCATCCAGCTCGACCCCTTGCGGCTCAAAGCCCTCGGGATTACCGCCACCCAGGTTAACGATCAAATTCGCAGTCTCAACGCCGACTTTTCCGGCGGACGTACCGAAGCCGCTGGCAGTGAGAAAACCCTCCGCACCTTGGGCAGCGCTCGCAGCGTTGATGATTTACGCAACTATCGGATTCCGCTGCCCGGTGGTGGTGACGTGCCGCTGTCCAACCTGGGCGAAGTGATCGACGGTTTTGCCGACTCGCGTGAAAGCTCAATCTTTATCACGCGTGAAGGCACTGAAAACGTCGTCGCCTTCTCGATTTTGCGCAGTCCCGGCAGCACCCTCGTCTCCGTCGAAGAAGGCGTTGCAGCCGCCGTCGAAAAACTCGAAACAGTCACTCTACCGGACGACATTAAATTCGAGCGCATCTTCACCCTCGCCACCGAAATCCGCGAGTCCTACCAAGCCTCGATCGATGCCCTCGTCTTTGGCTGCATCCTGACCACGCTCACCGTCGGCCTCTTCCTCAAAGACTGGCGAGCCACCCTGATTACTGGGGTCGCGCTGCCGCTGTCGATTATCCCCACCTTTTTGGTGATGAAAGCCCTGGACTACACGCTGAATGGCATGAGCTGTCTGGCGTTATCCCTCGCGGTGGGGAACCTGGTTGATGATGCGATCTGCATGATCGAAAACATCGACACACACCTACGCATGGGCAAGCGTCCTTACCAGGCGGCGATCGATGCAGCACAGGAAATTGGACTCGCGGTTATTGCCACCACGGCGACGATCGTGGCGGTGTTTTTGCCGGTGGCCTTTATGGGCGGTGTCCCCGGTCAGTTTTTCCGTCCCTTTGGCGTCACGGTGGCCGTCGCGACGATGTTCTCGACCCTGGTGGCGGTCACGATTACGCCGATGCTGTCGGCCTATCTGCTCAAGAGCAAAATCGACGCGACGGCGAACACCAGTGATCATTCCGAACTGACCCAGTACCCTCAAGCCCGCCAACCTGGGATCTATCGCGGTGCGCTCAACTGGGCATTGCGCAACCGGATCACAACCCTACTCATCGCCGTCGCCTTCTTTATCGGCAGTTTGCAGCTTGTGCCGCTGATTCCGAAAGGGTTATTTGTCAGTGGTGATAGCGGCGTGAGTACAATTAACGTCGAGCTGCCGCCCGGTTCGACCCTGGCGGAAACCGAAGCCGTCTGCGATCGGCTCGCGCGAACCATGCTGGGCAACCCTGCCGCCAAGAACACGCTGATCGTCGCGGGAAGTGACGGCGCACGCGGCAACATCAACACCGGCACAATCTACGTTGTCCTCAAGCCCCAGGACGAGCGCGATATCAAACAGCGACAGTTTGAACAAGAGATGCGATCCGCCTTCGCCGAAATTCCCGGCGCACGGATTAGCTTCCTCTCTTCCGGTGCGGGTGGCGGTGGTAAAGACCTGTCGATCGTGCTAATGAGCCGTAACCCGAATGCGCTGATCGCCACCGCCAATGATCTCGAACGTCAAATGCGCGGTGTTTCTGGACTGGTGGAAGTGGCTTCGAGCGCGAGTCTCGTGAAACCCGAAATTCAAATCGTGCCGGATCTCGATCGCGCCGCTGACCTCGGGGTCTCCGTCGCTGCAATTTCCGCAACCGCCAACCTCGCCACCCTCGGCGATCTCGAATCGCAACTCCCCAAATTCGATCTACCCGATCGCCAAATCCCCATCCGCACCCAGCTCGCCGAACCCTACCGCAACGACCTTGATACGATCGCCAATCTCGAAATCCCCAGCCAGAGCGGCGCGTTAGTCAAGCTATCATCGGTGGCGGAGGTCAAGCTCGGCAGCAGTCCGGCGCAGATCGATCGGCTTGATCGATCGCGCAAAGTCGAAGTCGCGGCCAACTTACAAAATATTTCTCTCGGGGACGCCGTCACCGCCGTGAACGCCCTACCGGCCATGAGTCCGCTTCCTGCCGACGTTTTTCAGCAACCCTCGGGCGACGCGGAAATCATGATCGAAATTTTCACCGAATTTCTCGGCGCACTGTCGCTCGCCGTCCTCTGCATCTACGCGATTCTCGTCTTGCTTTACGACAACTTCCTCTATCCGCTGACGATTCTCGTCGCCTTGCCGTTGTCGGTCGGTGGCGCATTACTGGCACTGCTGATCACCCAAAAAGAGCTGGGATTGTTCGCACTCATCGGCATCGTCCTGCTGATGGGATTGGTGACGAAAAACGCGATTTTGCTGGTGGATTGCGCCCTGGAAAATGAGCGGCAGGGATTGCCACGCTTTAAGGCCGTACTCGAAGCGGGGATCTCGCGGTTGCGTCCGATTTTCATGACGGCGATTTCGACGGTGGCGGGAATGATGCCGATCGCGCTGGAGTGGGGCGCGGGGGGCGAGACGCGATCGCCGATGGCAATTTCGGTGATCGGTGGATTCTCGACTTCGACGATGTTAACCCTGGTGGTTGTGCCGGTGTTGTTCACTTTTGTCGATAGTTTCCAGAGCAAAATCGTCGGTGTGTTTACCGGCAAGGTGCGATTTTTGTCCTGGCGATCGTGGTTGCGCCGATCGTCGGCGAAGTCGTAGTTGAATCGATCTGAAATTGTCTACACTGCTGAGTAGCACCGTTTATCGCCACTCAGCAGGGGCGCAACCGCATGGCAACCAAACTGATCGAACTCGAAGATGGAATACTCATAGAAGTTGAAGCTCAGGAAGACGAAGCGCAGCAGATTTCGAGCCGTGCGGCGGAGGCGGTGAGCAGCAGTTTTAGCAAGATCAAGCCGCTGTTAAAAAAGGCGGTGCAGCCGATCGCGGAACTCTGGAACGAGCTGGATCAGGACGTGGCGATCGAAGCGGCGGAGGTGACGATCAATTTTAGTTTTGAAGGCGAGGGCAATATCTACGTCACCAAGGCCAAAGCCGGATCGAATCTATCGGTCAAGCTGATCCTGAAACCCAAACCGTAAGAACGCATTGCAATGCGCCCGCCGAAGATTGACACCCACCGAACATCATGGATTTACGCACAACGATCGCCCTGATTTCCGGTCGAACTGACCCGACGGTTTACGGTACGGGCTTCGTGATTCATGCCGATGCGACGCGATCGTATCTGGTCACCTGCGCCCACGTGGTGCGCGACATCCAAAAGAAATCGCCCGACCCTGACGATCTGCTCGTGGACAATACCAGCGCGACGATCGAGGCGATCGGGACACCGGAGACGATCGATCTCGCCGTTTTGAGTGTGCCACGCTTGGCTGATATGCCGCCGTTGCCGCTGTCGAAGGTGGCGACGGAGGGGGCAAGGGTGGAGGTGTATGGGCAATACACGATCGAAAAAAAGAGCGCGAAACTTGCGGAACGGTTGCGCGGGACGCTCCATAAGGAAACGGCCAATACGTCCACGGCGTTTAAGGTACGGAGTTTTCGGCTGAAGTTACAGGAGGACGATCGCATCCAGCCCGGATACAGTGGCGGGGCGGTGGTGTGTGAGGGGTTGGCGATCGGGGTGGCGGCGGTGCAGCGAGATCAGGGCAGCGAGGCGATCGCGATTATGGTGGAGGCGGTGGCGAATATTTGGCCGGGAATGCCGCCGGATTTATTTGATCCGGTGCGTCCGTCTGTGGTTCCTGTGTCATCATCGAGCGTAGTCAAATCACCCTCAGTAGTGTCAATGGATTGGAATAAGGAACGTAAAAAAGAGTTTCGCAAGGCGCTGCAAGGGTGCTACGGCGACTATAGCGAGCTGAAGGTGTTTGTGGGGGGTGAGTTGGGCGAAAATTTGCCGAATATTGTGGGTGACCAAAATATGACGGTGGCGTGTTTTGAGTTGGTGGAGTGGGGCTGTGCGAAGGGGCGGATTGATGAGTTATTTGCAGCGTTTGTGTCGGAAAATCCGCGTCATTCGTTGGCGGCTTCGGTGGGGTCATCATCCGCCACCGCGACGCGATCGCCGAGTGTTCCGAATAGCCCGACGTTAAAAGCGCTGGATGATGATATTAATCAGCAAAAGTTACAGCTTTTGACTCAGCAGTATCAGGCGGTGAGTCAGCAGCTTTTAACGGAGACAAATGCGATGATGCGTCCGGTATTGGAGGCACAGCGAGATCAGATCGCGAAGCAAATTCGTGCGTTGGGGGGTTAGTAGGTTTCGTTCTCAGCAGTCAGAGACAGCAGGGCAAACGCATACTAATTTTGCCCGAACGAGAGAATCAGGGCTGTAGCGATTGAGCCGCTCAAACCATGTCCAGACTTTCGCAACAAGGCAATAATTTCTGGCTCGTGTTGCGAAAAATGGGGAGTATGCGTTTGCCCTGTCAGAGACAGGTCTAAGCCGGGTTTCTTGTTGTGTCTTTGTTAAGATCGAGCAAATTTTGTAAAAACCCGGTTTCTCGCCCTGGGTTTGAATTGATGAGTATTTTGGATTCGCTGAGTGGGGATCAGGATCGGCAGCGGTTGCAGTTGTTGGCGGAGCAGTATAAGGCGATCGCGGATCGGCTCTTAACGGAGCAAAATCCGGTCATGCGTCCGATTTTGGAAACGCAGCAGAAGCAGATCGCCGCGCAGATTCGGGAGATCGAGGCCAAGCCAGCGGTACAAGAGAACGCGAGGACATCGCACGCACCGGAAAAGCGCCGGTTTCTGGGTGCGGAGGTGTTGCCAGCGGTGACGGTGTGGCACGGGCGCGATGCGTTGGTGAGGGATTTGGTGTCGGCGTGTGCGGATGATCGCCGCAATGTGATCGCCCTGTTGGGTCAGGGGGGCATGGGCAAAAGTTCGCTAGCGACGAAGTTGGTCGAGGCGTTGGGGATTGAGGCGCGATCGGGTGAGTTTGCGGAAAGCTGCGGGTTTGATTGCGCGATCGCCTTCAAAGCGTTTGAGGGGTCGAGTTTTGATGAGGTGGCGGCGGTTTTGCTGGCGGGACTGGGGATTCGGGAGGCGGGACAGAATAGTCGGGAAACGATCGCGGCGATCGTCCGGGGTTTGGGGCAGGTGCGGGCGTTGGTGGTATTGGATAACTTGGAGTCGGTTTTGCAGCCGCCGAGCAGTGTCAATCCGGGGCGGGCGGTGTCGCTGGAGTGGGGGGATTTGTTGAATGGGTTGGCGATCGGCAGTCATCGATCGTTGGTGATTCTGACGAGTCGGGAGTTTCCGGCGGATCTGGCCGATCGGCGTTTATCCAACGCAAAACCGAATCGGGCGTTGGTGCGGGTGGAAACGGTGGAGCAGGTGGATGAGATGAGTGCGATCGAGATTTTGCGGGAGTACGGAATGCAGGATTCGCCGGAGGATTTGGCCTGGATTGCGCGGCAAGTGGATGGGCATCCGATTTATTTGCAGCTTTTGGCGGCGAACTATGGGGATAGGCCGGGGTTTTTACGCAAAAATCCGCAGGAGTTGGCGGGGGGCTTGGATGGGGAGTTGGCGAAGCAGTTGGCGCGGCAAAGTGAGGCGGCGCGGGATTTGGCGCGGCGGTTGTGTGTGTTGCGGGTGGCGATCGATGCCCAAGGTTTAACGTTTTTACGGTTGTATTCCGAGGATGATGATCGTTTTGGACGGTGGTGGAAAGCGCCGGAATTCACGCCAGAAGAAATCGCGGAAACGTCGGCGATTTTGGATTGTCTTGTTCGTGGGTCGTTGGTGCAGCGGCAATACGATGCGGAAAAATGCGCGGATGAGTTTTCGATGCATCGCGTCATTGTGGAGTTTTTGGAGCGGGAGTTGGGCGAGGCGCGATCGGGGTTATTGGAGAGTGTGTATCAGTTTTATCGATCGGGGCGATCGGTGGAAAATCCGCAGACATTGGAGGATTTGCAGCCGTTGTTAGAGGCGCAGTTTTTTGCGTTTCAGTTGGGGAACTATGGCGAGGCGGAAAGTCTGATTTACGAGCTGGAAAGATATCTTAATGCTTGGGGCTACTGGTCATTAAAGAAAGAGTTATGGGAACAGGTACTACCACATCTTAATCAAGCAAGCCTACCTTATGCCTTGCAGAGAATCGGTTCTGTTCATCGGGCGTGGGGAAATTGGAAGCAAGCATGGAATGCCTACCAAAATGCATTGCTTTATGCCGAACTCGAAAAAGACTCTGGCATAATTGCTAGTCTGCACCAGAATTTAGGTGATATTCGCTATTTTCAGGGGGCTTGGGAACATGCAGAGCAACTTTATCTTCTATCTCTAGATATTCGGAGAAAAATATTCGATATTAGTGGTATCGCAGATTGTTTTGAGAGTCTAGGTACGATCGAGCGAGATCGAAAGAATTATGATGTTGCCAAGCAGCTTTACACTACAAGTCTAAAGTTATACAGGCAGCAGGAAAATCGTCATCGTATATCCGTCGTCTTAAGTCGTTTGGGCGAGAATGAACGTCTACAAGAAAACTGGGATACCGCCGAGGAGCTTTATCAGCAAAGTTTAGAGCTAGCCATTGAGTCAGAAGATCGTAGCTTGATTACATTTTTAATAAGATGGCGCGGAGTCAATCAACTAGATCGCAATAACCTTGTCGAAGCCGAAAACTTATTGAGCGAGGCACTAGTGCAGATGGAGGAGCTTGGTATGAAAAATGGTATCGCCGAAACAAATTTCGACCTCGCCCAACTCTGGCAACGCCGCAACAACCCCGATCGCGCCCAACACCACTACACGATCGCCCGCGACCTCTACACCCAACTCGGAGCCGCCAAAAACCTCGAACGCATCGAGAAAGAATTTACACTTTAAATAGCCACCCACCGCCCCGACCCATGACCCTCCAAGAACTCCAACAGCAAGCCCTCAAACTCTCCCCCAGCGATCGCCAACAGCTCCTCCACACCATTCAAGACTCCCTCAACCCACCGCCGCCACCTCAAACCCTCGATCTGCGTAACCAACCCTTCATCGGCATCTGGCGCGATCGAGCCGAAACCCAAGATAGCACCACCTGGGTCTCGACCCTCCGCCGCACCCACTGGCAAACGCCGCAATCAGACAACATCGAACCATGACCGCGATCGCAAACAACCTGCCGCTCCTCAGTAAAAACCAACGAGACTACCGCTTTATCAGTGAACTCGATCTGCTGCCGTACCCTTAAAACAGCGATCGCCCACGACCTCTACAACCCGTAAGCCTGGAACCACCGATGAGCGTTGAGCTTGTCGAAACGCGGTCTCCAGCTCCCCCGCGACCACGGCAAGATTCACCCCCCCACCCTTAAACCCAAAAAAACGGACGCACCATCGTACGCCCGTAAACCTCAATCAAACCATCCGATCGCCCCCAACTCGGGAACAGCCAAACCTAAGCCCCAACCGCCTCCTTCGCCTGATACATCACCTCCGCCGTGATCTTGATGATGCCGCGATCGCGAGCAA
>JAABST010000042.1 GCA_011390275.1 Geitlerinema sp. S16 | reverse complement strand
TGAGGGAGAGGGATTTAGGGAGAGGGTCGAATCCGGTTTCGGGTGAACCAGAGATGTGTATACACGGTAGCCCAGAGCGGGAGAGGGACTTTGAGACTCAAGATTCTCGATTTGGCTCCCCTTCTCCCAAGATGGGAGAAGGGGCTGGGGGATGAGGGAGATTCATGCAAGAGGTCTATTGTCTCCGTTTTCTGGTAGGGCAGAAACTAACAACAGCCGGAATCCGCCTCGCAGACTAGCCCGTCCGCCGTGCGGGTTTCGCGATACTCCAGCCCCTTCGTCACACGGGGATCACGCACACTCATGTTCTGATAGTCAAATGGCATGGCTTGATCGATCGCAATTTCCGTATGTGGCTCAATGCCGATCATGTCCTCCGCGTAGGGACTGCCCGATCGCGTCAAAATCTGAAACGTCTGATCGCAAACGGCCATCCGCTCGCCCCGCCGGTATACGTGGCCGTCATCATCCAGCACCTGCTTCCAGGGGCCTTTGTAGACCACAGCTTGATTGCGTTCGAGACCTTCGCCCTGTTTGCCTTTGTAGGCGCGAACGGTTAGCGATCGAAACTCAATGCCGTCGATCACCTGCCAGGGTTCGGCCTGTCGGCTCAGGATTTCGATGCCATAAAACCCCGCTGCCTCAAACATTTGTAAAAATTCATCTTCACGGAATGCGCCGGAGATGCAGCCGCTCCAGAGTTCGGGATCATTGAGGATCGTCGGTGTCGGATCTTCATCGCAGACGATATCGGAAATCACGACGCGACCGCCGCGCTTCAGCACGCGAAACAGTTCGGCGAACAGTTGGCGTTTGTCCTGGGGTTTGACCAAGTTCAGGACGCAGTTGGAGACGACGAGATCGATCGTGTGGTCGCCGATCGCCGGTTCCTCGCGACGTAGGCGATCGCATTCCGCTTCGTAGGCCATGATCCCGTCGATATCGGCGATCGGGTTTTGGCTTAACCAGGTTTGAACTTTATCCAAATCCAGCGCTAAATCCTGGATTTTTGCCTTCACAAACGAGACATTATCGTAGCCAATTTTCGCGGCAATCTCCGGCTGATATTTGCGGGCAAGATCGAGCATCACATCGTTAAAATCGGCTCCGATCACCCGACCCGCAGCGCCCACCTTTTGCGAGGCGATATAGCAGACTTTGCCCGCGCCCGACCCGAGATCCAACACCGTATCCCCCGGTTCGGCATAGCGCGACGGATCGCCACAGCCGTAGTCTTTCTCGATGATCTCGTCGGGCAAAATTGCCAGATATTGCCCCTCGTAGTCCGTGGGACAGCACAGGCTCGGTTGCACGGTTTGGGCTCCGGCTTGGTAGCGATCGAGGACGGCGGACTCGATGTTGTAGGTCATGTTTTCGCCCGTGCTGGCCGAGGCTGCGGTGAGATTGTTCAGGGTCGATTCAGTCATAAATGATGGTCTGGTGAAAGACAAAGCCGGGTAAAAGGTCTAGAAAAATCTTACTTATAGACTTTCATCTCGCCGCTGCGCAGACGGCTCATGTAGTCGTTGAGTTCATCAGCCACACTGCCCGAAAGAATGAAGCCGCCCAGCATGTTCGGGAAGGCCATCGTGAGCAGCATCATATCGCTGAAGTCGAGCACCGATCCCAGATTCACCACGGAGCCGATAAACACGCAAATCACGAATAACACGCGATAACTTTGGGTTTGGGCTTCACCAAAGAGGTATGTCCAGGCTCGCTCGCCGTAGTAGCTCCAGGAAATCATGGTCGAGAAAGCAAAGAGAAACACTGCGATCGAGAGGATCGCCGGGAACCAGCCGATGACCGTACCAAACGCCTCTGAGGTGATGCTAACCCCGGTCAAACCGGGTTCCAGATAGGTTCCCGTAATCACAACGACGAGGGCGGTCATGTTGCAAATGACGATCGTGTCGATGAATGGTTCGAGTAGTGCGACAATCCCTTCCCGTACCGGCTCCTTGGTGCGAGCGGCTGCATGGGCGATCGCCGCTGACCCGATTCCCGCTTCATTCGAGAACACCGCACGACGAATTCCCTGAACCAATACCCCAATAAATCCACCTTCCACCGCTTTTGGCGTAAAGGCTTCACTAAAAATAGTGCCAAATGCTGCTGGAATTTCCGGCAGATTCATCAGCAAAATCCACAGCGCTGCAATCACATAAATCGCACACATCGACGGAACCAGCGCCGACGCCACCGATCCGATCCGCTGGATGCCGCCCAAAATCACCAGGCCGACCAACGCCGCGATCGCCAGACCATACACCCAGCTCGGCATCGCGATAATGCCCGACACCGCCTGATAGGACTGGTTCGCCTGGAACATGTTGCCGCCGCCGATCGAGCCACCAATGCAAAGCACGGCAAAAATGGTGGCGAGGGCTTTACCCAAGGGAGCGAGACCGCGTTCAGCTAAACCGTCTCGCAGGTAATACATTGGGCCACCGGAGACGTGACCTTCGGGTGAGATCTGGCGATATTTTTGCGCTAGGGTACATTCGACGAATTTGCTTGTCATGCCGAAGATGCCCGCCAGCGTCATCCAGACCACCGCGCCGGGGCCACCGGTTTGTACGGCGATCGCCACCCCTGCAATATTACCCAGACCGACCGTCGCGGATAATGCCGCCGATAGCGCCTGAAAGTGGGTCAGCTCGCCTTCTTCGGATGGGTCATCGTAGTGACCGGCAATGACAAAAATCGAATGCTTAAAAGCTCGAATATTCACGAAGTTCATCCGAATCGTGAAGAAAATCGCCCCACCGATTAGCCAAAGCACGATCAGCGGTACGCCCTGGATACTGAAGAACAGAATATTGGATAAAAAGGAAACGAGACTGGCAAAGAAGGCGTCGATCGTGGCAAGGAATCCCCCGCGACTGTCGGTGTCCTGGGCAAGGGCGATCGTGGGAACGAGTAGCAACGAAAGACCCGCCAACAGTCCGGTCGAGTTTCTAAGCTTGGGCATACGACTAAGGGGTGAAGTGAGATGTACTGCTGATTTACACAAATCGGTGTCGATTTATGTAAGTCCACACAAGCGGACACCAACTCGTGTGAATTTACACAAACTCACACAACTTTGTATGAATCGATGTTTACAGACAGGTGACAGTGATCCATTGCACGTAAGCGTAGCAGGCCACAGCAAGGGTAGTCGTGAGCCAATCGAGAATCAAGCTGGGATGCGGCGACGTAGGCTTTCGAGCCGTTTTTTGGCCGTTGTGTTGTTCGCTTCATATCGCAGCGCATTTTCATAAACCTCGATCGCCTGTTCAATCAACATTTTGCGCTCGTAGACAAAGCCGAGATTGTTGAGCGCTGTCACGTACTGCGGTTGCAGTTTGATCGCATCTTTGTACTGGCGAATCGCCAGGTCGTACTGTTCCTGGGCGGCATAGGCAAAACCTAGCGCGTTATACACCAGGGCGATATTATCGTCACCTTCGAGATCGTCCGCTTTTAGGGCGCGTTGCAATTGCACGATCGACCGCGAAAACAATTTTTTATCGAGCAGCAGGCTACCGAGTTCATAATATTCTTTCGCCGACGCCTCGCCTTCTTTCGCGCTCTGCTGTAGGCGTGACAAGGTTGTTTCGACGCGCCGTGTCCGCAACACCTGACGCGCGACGAAGATCCCGCTACCGAGCAAAAGGACGATCAGAATGATCAGATAGGAAATGGCGAGATTGGTATCCATGTAGTAAAGACAAAAACTATATCGAGCTGAAATTGAAATGCTTAAAAAACGTGCAATAAACGTTCGATCGTATTTTTCTACATTCTTTGACGATCCGCGAGCGTCCTTAGCAATCTTTAATCGCGCGACACAAATTGTGCTGCATAAATGCGCTACACAATAGGCGCTTTTAGAGTTTTGACGGCGTTTTGACTGTGCAAATAGCCTGCATTAATCGCCATCAACCACCATTCCCCAGGCTTCGATTCGCTCCGCCAGCCAGCCACTCGCAACCCAGCTTTCGAGGCTATCATTTACGGCCATTCGCAGCGTGTCGTACTGCACGCCCTTGGGTAAAACGATCGCCAACGATCGCATCGTGACGTACTCGGGTAACACCCGATAGCCGGGATACTCCTGCGCCCAGCCGATCGCGACGCTGCGATTTCCCGCGAAGGCATCCGCTTCGCCGGTTTCTAGCTGATCAAGTGCCGCTTGGTAGGATTCGACGCCGACTAACCTCGCGCGGGGAAACTGCCAGCGCAGCGCGGCGATCGCGTCTGACCCCCGCAAAACGGCGATCGTACTGGTGCTGAGATCCACCACGGATGGGGAAACACAGCTTCGGGTCACGGTGGCGCAGCGATCGGGGATCACGATGGCGGTTCCGTCCAGCCAATAGGGCAGGCTGAAGTACACCAGACGTTCGCGCGATGCATTAATGCTCACCTGAGCGATCGTCACATCGACCTGATCGTAAACCGCACTGAGCCGTTCATCGTTGTCCAGCGGAATTAGCGAAATGGCCTCACGATCGCCGATTAGCTCCTCCGCCAACTGACGCGCCAGGTCAATCTCCAACCCCTGAAGCACCCCCGCCTGATCGCGAAAGCCCAAGGGGCGTACTGTGTCTTTCACCCCGACGATCAAATAGCCGCGATCGCGAATCGTTTCGAGATCCGCCGCGTTGACCCGCGCATTCTCCGCGCCGATCCCCACAAATGCCCACAAAAATACCCCTGCTAAACAGATGCGCCAAAGTCGCGATCGTCGCGAGCATCGAGAGCAGAGGTGAGAGAGCGTCGTGAAATGCCGATGGGCAGCACAACGAAGAATGGAGAGCGATCGTTTGACGGACATCCCCATTACTCCGCGTTACGCGCTTTTCGCCATTTCAACAACTTTCGCAAAGCCATCGGGATCGAGGATTGCCAGTTGAGCCAGCATTTTGCGGTTCAGCTCGATGCCTGCTTGCTTGAGCTTACCGGTGAGCTGCGAATAGCTGATGCCGTTAATGCGGGCTGCGGCGTTAATCCGCGCAATCCACAGGCGACGGAAATCGCGTTTTTTCTTGCGGCGATCGCGGTACGCATTGCGTAGCGCTTTCATGACTTGTTGGTTGGCGGTACGGAAGTTCGTCGATTGCGTACCACGGAAGCCTTTGGCCAGCTTCAGGATTTTTTTGCGGCGCTTACGTGCGACGTTACCGCGTTTTACTCGGCTCATTAATCTTTGCTAGGGGGTGGATAGATGATAGCGAAAGGTTGTCGGGGAAACCGTGCGATCGAGACCGCACGTCTACCCGAAACGGACCTAGATGTAAGGCATCATCAGACGGACGTTCTTTTCATCGCGCTCGTTCACCAGAGTTTTGTGGCTCAGAGCGTTTTTGCGCGAGGGGCTTTTGCGCTCTAGCAGGTGGCTTTTGAACGCTTTACGGCGTGAAATCTTCTTACCGCTGCCCGTTGCTTTAAAGCGTTTGGCCGCAGCTTTGCGCGTTTTGAGTTTCGGCATGTTCTAGAGCATTTGACACGATTTACTATCGTAGCGAGAGATCGGTCTTAACGCAAGCGACGATCGCGAAGCCGAAAAGTCTCCGATTAAAACCGCTCATTGGTATCCGGGGCAGGAGCCGTCGTGCCGGGATTGCTACGAAATTCGTTGCCTTCGCCGTCATTTTGATAGATGCATTGGATCTTGGGACTGTCTTCGAGGTTGCCGGTAAAACCAAAGGTGTTGAGGCGATTTTTGCAGTCGCGGACTTCTTCGGAGGTGACGACCTTGGCACGTTCGAGGACAGACCAGTTATTGCTCCGCATGACGCAACCGGGCACGATGCTGGGCTGAGACATGTAGACGTTAAAGGGGTTGAGGGTCACGTAAGCGCGGCTCTCCACGACCATCGCGCTCGCGCCGTACTGCACGCAGATATCCGGGTTTGGTGCGTTGCGATCGAGAAATTCTCGGTTGGCGACATTGCGCTCGCTGACCGTTGCGGTGGAACTGAAGGCGATCCCGACGCCGATCCCGAGGATAAAAATCCCGCCAAACAGCGCTAGTGTCAGCGGATTACCAAAGCTGGGTTGGCCACCCTCGGACTTTTTGGCGCGTCCAACGCTGCGATTGCCAGCACCTTGATCGTTATCGCCATAACCACCCTCGCCGTAGTAGTCATAGCGATCGTAGTCGCCATCGCGTTGGGGATTGCGCTGAGGGCGGGCGTTCGGTCGGGGTCGTTTGGGAGCCATGAATGTTTAAGGGAGGCAACGGAGCGATCGTGGAAACGTGATCGTGGGGAACTTAGCCGCGCGGATCATGCGTCAGACGATCGCGGGTTAGTTTAACGCTTGGGTGATGCAACCGGGCGCTAAATTGCCCCGAATCGTCCAGGGTCAAGATATTGATGTTGAATGAACATCAGCCGTTTTAACTCTTTCCTAACCTAAATTATGGTCGATCTCACTACTTTGGTTATATCTACCGGTGGATCTATTGGGGTCTTGTGATTTCGGTTTAGCCTTGCTTGGAGGCTCTTTCCGATTTTATTTGCTGTGCTCACCTTATTCGGCCTACAACGATTGGGGACGGATCGCACAATCCGCTTGCACAATCCGCGATCGGCTGACGATCAAATCCGCGAATATTAGCGAATATTTGAGTGATTGCAGGTTATCCAAGTGACTCTAGTGACTCCGGTTAATTGACGCCCAACCCTAAAATCGCCGGGTTTTGCTACACCCGCAGTGAATTGTCCGATGTATCATGGGTCGAGTTGACATTTTGTAACGTAGCGAGCGATCGCGATGTGACCCCCCAACCATTGAGTTTGGCCTAATCCTGCTCAGCGACCGTACGTCAATTGCCCCACCGCATCGTTCTCGAATGGTTTGCTAACGGACTTGTTGACATCCCTCTTTCGACATCCCCCCCCTTTTGACATAGCCATTGACGCTGACTTATGAGTTTTTCGACTGTTGCCCTGCTCGCTCTTGCAGCCGCTTATCCCATTGTCCCTGGTGCTGCTAATGCTGCGCCCACCCCTGGTCGCGTTGCAATTCAACTGCCGGAAAACTGCAAAATTGTCAGCCTGCCCTCGGAACTCACCGGGCGTGGCGATGCGGTGAATATTTGTCAGCCTGCCGACCTGAATGGCCCTGCGCCGATTTATGGCAACAATATTTACGTTCCCGATGCCAATGCGATCGCCGACCTCAAAGATCATTGGTCGCAACCCTACGTCGAAGCCTTAATTCAGCAGGGAATCTTACCGGTTCCCACCGATGGAGAGTTTCGCCCCGATACGCCCCTGACCCATGCTGAAATGACGGCATGGCTCGATCGCGCCCTCAAAACGGCGACCAAGGCGCAACCGCTGAAACTGCCGAGTGAGTCCGCCGAAGCCACCCAGAGCAAGACGGCGACGCAAGCGGCGACCAAACCGGCGGACGGCTTGCTGAAACAACCCGACTTTGATCCCGAGACGACGGCGAAGCTGATCAATCAGGCGATCGAGGCGGAAAGCGCCAAGCTCAACGACCTCCCCGCAACGCCAGAGAACGCAGCGGAACTGGCTGAAATTACAACCACAAAACTAATCGGAAAAGCAGCGGTGCTGATGCTTTCGACGCTCGATCGAGCCGGTCAAGACGTGGCGCTATCCGTCAGCAACACCCTGCGACCGATGACCAACCGGCTCTCAGCAGCGGACGGCAAAATTCGCCAGACGGACGAGCTGACGAAAACAGCAGGAACGGAACAGCCGAAGCAACAAGCTCGCCAAGTCTCAAACCCCGAATTGCTGCGTTTGGCTCGATCCACCTTCGAGACGAAGAAAAACACTGACGGCACGCTCAAAGTTGCTCAGTTCAGCAAAGAGCTGCGCGGTAAAGCCCGTGACGGTAGCGACGCCCAGCCGCGCGTGTCTCGCCTAGAAGCGGTGGTCGGCTTGGTGGATGCCCTGGATCTGACCGCACCGCAGGAGAGCGTTACCACGGCGAAAGCGCTGCCGTTCCGCGATGCTGATCGCGTGTCGGAGGTGGCCAGTGAACGGCTCCATACGGCGATCGCTCACCAGCTCGTTGTTCCTGACCCGGAAAATCCGGATTTGCATCCCAATTTGGCCGCGACTCGATCGGACGTTGCCGTTTTGCTCTATCGCGCCCTCGTCGAAGATGGACGCCTCGCGCCCGTGGTGATCACGTCAGCCAGCGCCCTGAGTCAGCCGAAATTTGAGCGCAAAACCGATGTGGCGATCGATGTCGAACTCGACACGGCGATCGCCGAAAACAGCGTATCGAATGACCTGGCGATGCAGCTCTTCGCCACGCCAGAAGCACCTGGCGTCATTGCGATCGGCATGGCAGAAGGGACACGCACTGTCGATGGCGGCAAAACCAGCGCCTATTGGGGACACACCGATCCCGGCAACGGCAAACACAACCTCGGATCTTTTAGCTATCAACACGGCGCAGCTTCGCCCGAACAAGCTGATGTGCTTCAGCTCCAGCGGATGTATCCCTACATCGCTGCGATGCAATCCTTTGCGAGCGACCACGGCATGAGCCTATCCGCCCTTGAATTGGTGGCCGGGATCGACCTAGCGACCCAAGCACCGCTAGCGGCTCAAAACTACCTCGCCAACCTCAAAGAAGCCAAAGCGCAAGGATTTGCGGGAATGGAAGCGATTTTCGAGGCTCGATCGTACAGCTATATCAACCCTTATAACGGTCAACTCGAAGCCTCTGGCTTTGGAAATGATTGGGGTCGTCTACGCTTCGATCAAGCGCGTCGGATTGCCGAAATTCGTTATGCTCTCGATCGCTATGGCGTTCAGTAAGTCTGTAGATTTACGGAACCAGTTGAAGGGGCTGAGGCTGGCGTCTGTTGGTTTTTTTTAACCTCTAGGGGCTGTTTTCGGCGTCGCGTGTGGCGCTCAAGCCCACCAGGAGACACCCTAGACAGCCAAGGCTGATCGCTGTGATTCCTAGGTCTATCTGTTGAAGATGTCCAGCCCATCCAGTGCTGTAGGTCTGCGTTCCAGCCCCACTGATCGCATATGACTTGGCGGGAATCGGCTAGAGTTCCTACCGCGATCGCCAGTCCTACAGCCCCGATAAAACAGAGGCACATCCTTACAGCTAGGCTCATCACCAACCCCGAGCAAAAAGCATCAGCACAACAATAGGATCGATATATCTACAAGGATGCCACCTGACGTTGCTAGAATTCATGGAAGCCATGATGCTCAGATTGTCGGCTGTCTTGCTTGCATCCATCTTTTTGGTAGATGTTACGGCTGAGTTTGTCAGGGTGTCTTGGGATCTGTCATCTAGGATTTAAGTTTGATTAATCCGTAGATTCTCGGATTATCAACGGTAACAATCTCTGATTTGTGGGTCTCACGTTTTACATGACGATCGGGTACGATCGCAAACAGGAGCAAGGTGATATCGTAATTCCGTCGTGATTCGGTATTCCGATTGCTGACCCGAGCGCACGTATAGTGGGTTTTCCCCTCAGGTGCACTGCGAAGAAGTGCAACGAAGAGTCGCAATGCTACACCTCGTCCAAGTCGTTAAAAAAGGATTGCTCGGGAAGTCTGTCGTTCGTCTGCTCGCCCGAGAGCGGACGGATGAATCCTGGACGCTCGTTCAAGATGGTGAAACCCTCGAAATTGAAGTGGGAAATTATGGTGAAGGCGTTTTGCTAGTGCTAGATCTCAATGCGAAAAAGCAGGTTGTTAACCTGAGTGATGCGCGGGATTGGGTCTTGAAGCTGGTAACGCAATATCTCGGTCAGGGGATTACACCCGATTTTCTGAAGCGTGAAGCTGATCGCGCCGAGCAGTGGCGGCAATCACTGACCCTGCAAAGCCAGGATCTCGCCCGTCGCACGGTTGAGCTAGAAACGCGCCGTGAGCAAATCCAGGCGCTCGAAGAAAAACTAAAGCGCGAAAAGCGACTGTTGCAAAGTATGGCAACGCAGCTTAAGACGCGAGCGAAAGAGCAGCTCGATCGCGAATAGAGAGAATTTGAAGATTTGTTGTTATTGGCCGTTTGGCAAGCTCAAAAACTGACCAAAGGCACCGATCGTTGTTACTTTTTGGTTGAGAACTTGAGTCTTGTAGAGGCTGAAAATCAGAAAATTTTGGTGTTCCGTGGCTGTGCCGATCGCGGTCGCAACGGGTGACTGGCCGCCGATCGTCAGATCTCGCCCAGCGCTAGCCGCTGCGTCACAGGTCTCTTGCGCGATTCCCTTCAAGCCATCCAGGACGCCGGGGAGTTCGATCTCGCCGCACAGTGAATCAAAGCGATCGCCAAATTGACCTGTCGCATAGTTAAGATAGGCTGCTTTGCTGGGATTGGTGAGCACCGCTGTACCAATTGCGGCGATCGTCAATCCGATCGCGAGCAGTCTTGGAAAACCCGATTTTTGTTCAACGTCAGCCATAATCTACTCTCGTTTGTGTGTTGCAGATCTGCGGTGAATTTGCGGTCAGATATCTGCGGATGCCTTGATCCTAAACCACCGTTTTGATGAGATAAATTTTGATGGGATAAATTTTGATGGGATAAGTTGGTTTGGTTTTTAGGTGTAGCCCGCCGCCTGCCGCTCCAATTCGGTCACGACGCGATCGAGTTCAGCCACGATCGGGGTTGGCTCCGCTTCATAGAGCGCCGACACCATCGCGCGGTAATACCAGAGCGTCCCCTCGCGACCGCCGTTAAAGCACGACCACAGGGCTTCACCGACGGAGCGGTAGTCGCGCAGTAGCGATCGCGCATTGTGCAGCTTGTCGGCGCTAGAGACGAGACGCATTTCGGGTGATGCCGTTGCTAGATGGGCGATATAGGCCAGCTTACGTTCGCGCCAGGGGGGCTTGGGTGTGCGATCCGTCTCGCTACAGCCTTCAATAATCGTGAGGATGCGATCGGTCGAAGCTCGATCGGTGGTATCCATGCCCAAGGTTTCGCGGATGCGTTGCCGCGCCCGATCGCCGCCACAGTCCTCGATCGCGTCGTGTAGCAGGGCGGCGATCGCCGTATCCTCATCACCGCCATAGTCAAGCACGAGGCTCGCGACTCCGAGCAAATGAGCCACGTAGGGAACACCCGAGCCTTTGCGTTCCTGCTGGGCGTGCAGATCGAAAGCTAAGGCTAGAGCGCAACAAAAGCGAGGGGATAGCAACATCAAAGTCTCGAAATGATTAGCAAAATTAGCGAAATTACCAGCCTGACTGGGGAGATTGACATCAGTTCTAGCAGCGGAGCCGAAGCAACATCAGGTCACGATCTAAACTAGACAGAGGAGTTAATGATCCGTCAAATCGCGGACTTTGTTTGAGATTTGCGTTGAGTTAACGAGCGTCATTACAGACCATCGCACCAAGAGACTATCTACGGATTTGCCATGATTGATATTCTTCAGCTTGGTCATCCTCAATTGCGTCAGTCGGCACAGCCGATCACCAACTTTGCGGATGATACACTCCAAACCACGATCGATCAGGCTCTGACTCAACTCATCCAGGCCGGTGGCGTCGGAATTTCCGCCCCACAAGTCGCCAATCGCTGGAGCTGGTGCATTGTCGCCTCGCATCCCACCTTACGCTATCCGGATGCACCCTATATGTCGCCGCTCGTCATGCTCAATCCGCTAATTATTGACCGTGCGGAGACCTGTGATCGCGGCTGGGAAGGATGCCTGAGCGTACCGGGGTTGCGCGGTCTGGTTTCGCGATCGACATCGGTGCGAGTGACCTATCAAAACCGCGATGGTGAACCACGGGCGGAAACCTTTGAGGGCTTCGCGGCACGGATTGTTCAACACGAATGTGATCACCTCAATGGGGTGATGTTTCTCGATCGGGTCGAGCGTACCGCAGACCTCATGAGCGAGGTGGAATACCGTCGGCAAATCCTCAAGATCCCTCACGATTTACCAATCTAACCCTTCTCAACTCAGGGTGAAAGATCGCAATCACCATCGCAATCAAGCTTGAGTTGCCGTCGGGTGTCATTCGGCGCGATCGGACTCACCCGCCTAGCGGCCAATCAGCTTCACAATCCCGACCCCACCGAGATACAGCCCCGTAACCGCACCGGCCAGCAAGCTTTGGGTGAGCGGGTCGGTGGATGGGGTTAGCACAGCGCCAAGTACCGCTGCGGCCAGGATGACGTAACGCCAGCCCGACAGCATTTGCGCAGAGGACACGATTCCCAACGCGCCGAGTAGCCCCTGAATAACGGGAATCTGAAAGGCGATGCCGGTACTGAACATCAGCAGTAGGACAAACTCGAAATATTTATCGATCGACCACAACTGATCGACCACGCCCTCGCCGTAGTTCACGAAAAAGTTTAACGCTGCCGGGATGAGGGCAACATACGAAAAGACCAGACCGAGAATAAATAAAATACTCGACCCAAAAACGACCGGACCAATCAACCGCTGCTCACGTCGAGTTAAACCGGGCAGCACAAACCGCACGATCTGATACAGAATAAACGGGCTAGCGACCAGGACGCCGCTATAGCCCGCGACTTTCATCGACACGAAAAAATATTCGCCCGGTGCGAGCTGCAAAAATTTGACGCTCGCGGCGGGAACTTCGAGCAGGCGCACGATCGGCTTCACGGCAATAAAACAGCCGACGACACCCAGCAGTATGCCGAGCAGTGATAGAAAAATCCGGGTTCGCAGTTCTTCAAGATGGTCGAACAGGGACATCTCGATTTCATAGGGCGCTTCGTCGAGGAAGGGTGAATCGAGTGCTGGATTCTCTGTTGGGTCGGCTTCGACCGGCAACATGGACTTTTCGGTGTTGGCCTCGGTCGGTGTCGTCATAAAACTTCAGATTCGAGCGCAGACGCTTTCCAGTTTAGACCGATTTTTGTCCGAGCCTACGTTACGCGCAATTTATCAACGATTGGGGGATGGCCGATCATTCAATGGCGGACATCCCTGTTCGTGCCGCAAGCGTATCGATTAATATGTATAACGAGTGACATTAATGTCGATCATGCTTGCCGATGACGTTCCAATCGTCTCTTTACACGGTTAAAGCTGCTTTAATGAGCGTCGCCCTGAGAACCTTGGGATTGCCCTAGTCTTTGCGGCTGACCGACCACAGGTGATCGCCGATCGCCCTTGACGTTCCGCGTTTCAACAAATCTCCCCATCTCCCTCGCTGTGATACATTCCTTCGTCGCTGACTTCCGGATCGTATTTGAGCGCGACCCCGCCGCCCGTAACTGGCTGGAAGTGCTGTTCTGCTACCCCGGCCTCCAAGCGCTGACGTTTCACCGTTTCGCTCACGGGTTGCATCGCCTCGGTCTGCCATTTTTCCCTCGCTTAATTTCCCATATTGCTCGATTTCTGACGGGCGTTGAGATTCACCCCGGCGCGACGATCGGCAGCGGTGTCTTCATCGATCATGGTATGGGCGTGGTGATTGGCGAGACGGCGATTATTGGCGATGGCTGTCTGATTTATCAGGGGGTGACCCTGGGCGGAACAGGCAAGGAGTCTGGTAAGCGTCACCCGACGCTGGGCGAAAACGTTGTTGTCGGTGGCGGTGCGAAGGTGTTGGGGAATTTGCAGATTGGTAACAATGTGCGGATTGGGGCTGGGTCGGTGGTGCTGCGCGATGTGCCGTCGGATTGTACGGTGGTCGGGATTCCGGGTCGTGTGGTCTATCGATCGGGCGTCAAGATCAATCCGCTGGATCACGGTCAGTTACCGGACTCCGAAGCGAAGGTAATTCGATCGCTGGTTGATCGGATCGAAATGCTCGAAGAACAGTTGCAACAGCTTCAAGCGCAGCATGACGAACACCGCGAGGTGGTTGGAGTGGCAGCAGCGACGATCGAGCAGCTCGAAGCGCAATACCACCAAAACTGTCCGGAACAAGCTCTTGCGGAAGCGGAATCGGGGGCAAAATTATCGCCGCAGTGTCGTCTGCAAGATCGTTCGATTCAAGAGTTTCTGGACGGCTCGGGGATCTAGAGATATCACCTAGAATCACGTGATCTCAGTAGGTCACCAAGATCATCAAAATGCGACTTTAGATCTTTGAGGTTTTCAAAAACTCAAAGGTCTCGCCCTCTGTGATCCATCCAATTATTGACCTGGGCTACTGACCGCCCCTCGATCGCCCACCATGCTCGACCTCAACCAAGTCAGCCGCTTCCTCCCCGACATTAGCCAGCACCTACGCGACGAAGCCAGCGCCGCGAACAAACGTCTCGATCGCGCCCGCGACCTCCTCAACCAAGCCAGCACCGAACTTGATCGCCTGCGGGAATTGCACAGCACCTGGGGCGATCGGCTCGCGTTTACCGCTGGAGTCCCGATCGAGGCGATCGACCAAGCCTACCCGATCGCCGCGCCGCCGAAACAACACAGCGTCATCGCCACCGACGGCTCGCAAATCTCCCCCAGTCACCACGAAATCGCCTACTGCTACCTAATCAACACCGGACGCATCGCCATCCACTACGGCCAAAACCGTCACCCCCTGCTCGACAGCATCCCTGAAGCGATCTACACAAACGAAGATCTATACATTTCGCGTCAGTGGGGCATCAGCACCGAAGAATGGATGGGACATCGGCGCACCGTGGCGGAGGCGATCGCCCTGGCAGAGTTGGGCGAAATCGCCCAGGCCGAGATTTCAGCCGAGATTTCAGCGGTTCCTAAGAGTGACGCAACCTCGGAAACGCCAAGTCCAGCAAACACGAGCGAGGATCATCCCCACACCCTCGCGCTCACCGATGGATCGCTGATCTACTGGTTTCTCGATACGCTTCCCGGCGATGCCCGCGATCGCATTCTGCCGCCGATCCTCGATGCCTGGGACAGTCTCGCCGATCGGCGAATTCCCCTGGTCGGCTACCTCAGCGCCTCCCGCAGCAGCGAAGCCGCTAACTTTCTCCGCCTCGCCGCCTGCCCCCACGACACGCCCAACTGCGCCCAACACTGCCCCCCCGACGAGACTAGCAAGATCCGTAAGCTTGACTGCCGCGTCTTTGAACCTCTGCGCGATACGAGCCTGTGGGGGACTATTCTCCAACCGGGTCAGCGTACCGGCCTGTGGAAATCCTCGAACGCTATTCTCAAGCACTACGGCGATCGCCATGCCGTCTATTTTTGCTACGTTCACGTCGGCACGGAAATCGCCCGCATCGACCTGCCCGCCTGGGTCGCTGAAGATGACGCCCTACGCGAGTTCGCCCTTGGTGCAACGATCGCCCAAGTCCAAAAAGGCTACGGCTACCCGGTCGCGCTGGCCGAAGCTCACAATCAGGCTGTCGTTCGGGGTGGCGATCGTCAGCGCTTTTTCGCCCTGCTCGAACAGCAAATGATTAAAGCGGGACTGAAAAATATCGGCACGTCGTACAAGGAGTCGCGCAAACGTCGCAGTATTGCGTAAGTTTTGGCAGAATTATCCGCTGATATGCACCACGATTTCGCGCTGGTGGCGACGCTGGCGATGTTCCCAAACGTAAATCCCCTGCCAGGTTCCGAGGACGAGGCGACCATTGGCGATCGGGATGGTTTCGGAGGTGTGGGTGAGCGCGGTGCGGATGTGGGCGGGCATGTCGTCAGCGCCTTCGTCATCGTGGGCGTAGGGATAATTCTCGGGGACGAGACGATGGAGAAAGGCTTCGAGGTCTTCGAGGACGCGCGGATCGGCGTTTTCTTGGATGAGGAGGCTTGCGGAGGTGTGGCGCAAAAAGAGGGTGCAGAGACCGGTTTGAATACCGGATTCGGAGACGATCGACTCGACTTTTGTGGTGATCCGCTGGAGCGATTTACCGACGGTATGAACCGTGATGTTTTTTTGATAATGCATCGTGAATAGGCGGTGATGAAACGGAATTCTATCAAGTCGATTGCGACGATCGAGCAACCTCTAAGCCCAAACGAACGTCCTTAAAATTATCCTGATGTTAGGGTTGCGAGTCACAAATTGGTTTTGGGTTAGTTTTATGAATCGTTTTTTACAGCTATTGAATACTCTACAGACGACTCACCCGAGCGAGACCCGTTCCCGATCGCGCCATTCGCACGCCCTAACCCCCGCCTCAACCATGTCAAAACGTCTGACAACTCGATCGCGTCGCCTTGCCACGATCGCCGCCGCCCTTGCCCTCGGTTTAAACCTGCCCTGGTGTCTCGCTCTCCAAAGTGCGATCGCGGCGGATTCACGCGATTCGCAGGCAGGCGATGCCCAGATGCGCGATCTCATCCCGAATAAATCCATCAGCCTCAAAACCTCCCTACCGCCGGATGTTGTCCTCGAACCACTGCCGGAGGTTCAATCTAGTCCCGAGACCAAAGGCGATCCTGCCCGATCGCAAAAGGGAGTCGAACCCCGCGATCGCACGATCCGCGTCGCCGAACGTCAAATTCTCCAAGAGCGAGGCCGTCTTGAATCCGGCGATCGAACCCTCGACTCCGACGGCAGCTATTACGATGCCTACCCACTCAACGGCAGCGCCAACCAACAGATCCGCATCGAACTTACAAGCACCGATTTCGACACCTATTTAATCTTGCTAGACCCCAGCGGTCAGCCCGTCGGCGAAAACGACGATCGGAGCCAAAGCGATAGTAACTCGGTGCTCAATGTGCGCCTTGAACGCGGCGGCGAATATAAAATCATCGTCAACTCCTACGACAATCGCGGGCGGGGCAGCTATTCGCTAACGGTTGTAGATCTCGGCGCAAATGGTGACACCAACGGCAATACCACTCCCAACGCCAGCACCACGCGCCAGCCTCGCGCGATGTCCCTTACGGGCGATCTCGCCTCCCTGGCCGAAGCCGATCGGCTTTACCTCCAAGGCCAAGTCAGCGCCGCTGAAGCCATCTATCGCCGCGTCAAGCCGACCTTTTTGATCGGTTCAAATCCCATCCTGCTGGATGAGCGTATCGATGAAACCCAGCTATCGCCTGAGGCTCGCGCGATTTGGGATGAAACCCAGATCGAAATCAATCGTAACCGGGAATCTAGCGTAGAACGCCTGTGGCCAAAACTGATCGATGCCGCACCGGGTTTTATTGATGGTCAGCTCATCGCCGCTGAATATCTGATCGACGGGAACGAAGAAGAGCTGGTGCTCATGCAGCTCGAAGAACTCGCGCTCCGTTTCCCTAACGATGCCGAAATCGCTCGCCTCCACGTCAAAGCCCTGCGCGAAGATCGCCAGCGCCTCGAAGCCTCGATCGCCGCGCGACAATTCGCGATCGCCAACCCCGACCATCCCGACGCCGCCGAATTCACCTTGCTCGCCGATGACTACATGGGCGATTTTCGTCGCGTCCTGCGGGAGCGTATCGCCTTGCAGGGACTGGGTAGCGTCGCGATCGGTGTTCTCACCGGACGCACCAGTACGGCAGTCTTTGACGGGCTTCAGCTCGTGCAGCTCATGTCGATGGGCGAATCTGGCATCGGCGATTTTGTCTCGAATCAAGTCAAGCAGCAATCCAGAATCATCACCGATCCCGAAGCCGTCGCCTACATCAACGACCTCGGCCAGGAAGTTGCCCAGCGCATGGGGCGCGATGAATTCGAGTATGAGTTTTACATCATCGAAGACGATAGCCTTAACGCTTTTGCGCTCCCTGGCGGTAAAGTTTTCATCCACACCGGCGCACTGGCTGCCGCCAAAACCGAAGCCGAACTCGTCGGCCTCTTGGGTCACGAGGTCAGCCACGCCGTCCTGTCCCACGGCTTTAAACGCATCGTACGCGGCCAACTGATCGCCAGCCTTGCCCGCGAAATCCCCCTGGGCAGCATCCTGTATAACCTCGTCGGTCTCGACTACAGCCGCGAACACGAGCGCCAGTCAGACATCATCGGCACGCGCGTCCTGGCAAACGCCGGTTACGCCGCCGACGGCTTGCGTAACTTCATGGCTACCCTCGGTGCTGCCAACCCGCAGCGCGTCCCGCAATATCTTTCGACCCACCCTGCGCCGGATTCACGGGTGAAATACCTTGAAGAATTGGTGGTTCGCAATGGCTATAACCGTTATTCCTTTGAGGGTGTTGAGAATCTGGCGCGAATTCAAGCGCGTCTCGGTTTGCCGGAACATTCCGCTAAAGATTAGTAAAGATTAGTCCGAAACTCTCTGCGTTTTTGCAGTGCTTTGAACGAGTTTGGACACCCGTTGGCCTCAGCATAATCGCGGAGCTTGATCTAAGCTCCGTTTTTTATGGACGGTATCCAATGGTGTAATCGATCGCGAAGTAATACGAAATCTGCTTGTGCATAATCTTAGATCATCGCTCTAGGTGGACACCGCACTTCGACTCCGCTCAGTGCTCATAGGTGTTTTTGCATTTTTCTCATACAGAACCGGATTTCGTATAACCTCCTAAACGTGCCACGATCGCGAAAGCGCTCGCTAAGATTGAGGACATGCCCTCGGCTGATCTGGCCTTGTTGCATCAATACCATTACCCCGTGTTGATTTAATGTTGTCCCCTACCGCCACCTCGCCTACGCTGACCACGCCGATCGCCCGTCGCCCGCTCGCGATCGTCGGGACAGACACAGATGCCGGAAAAACGATCGTGAGTACAGCTCTGGCGGCTTACTGGGCGCAATATGGATCAGCTTCGGATGTGGCGCTATTTAAGCCAGTACAGTCCGGCAAGGGTGATATCGAACGTTACGGCGAGATTTTTGGCACGACGATCGAAACTGCCAATTCAATTTATCTGCGTGATCCACTCGCACCACCGATCGCGGCGGAACGTCAGGGCGTCGAGATTGACCTCGGGGTCGCATGGCGCGATCTTCAGTCGATCGCAGCGCGGCGATCGCGGACGATCGTCGAGTGGCTCGGTGGTCTCGGATCGCCGGTCACGTGGGAGCTGACCGTGGCGGATCTGGTGCGCGATTGGCGAATGTCGGCGCTGTTGGTTGTGCCGGTGCGCTTGGGGTCGATTTCCCAGGTTGTGGCCTGTGCCGCACTGGCGCGAGAGGCCAAGGTTGAGATCGTGGGAATCGTACTGAACTGCATGGAACCGATGGACGCGGAAACCTGCGAAATGCTGATGCCGATCGCGACGATCGAACGTTTAACGTATTTGCCGGTGCTGGGCTGTATGCCGTTTTTGGAGGATGTGCGCGATCGCGATCGGCTCATCGCAGCCGCTGCAAATTTGAACTTAGAAGCTCTGAATTTTGGATAGCAACGTTCGATTGGGTTAGGACAAAATTGCCAACCACCGTAGCGAAGAGTGAGTCAGTCTCAGCGATAACCCAATCGTCGTGTGTCCGGCTCACCCAAAGCAGCACCGCTTATTTCGCTTCCAATAGCGCCGTCGCTTCCTCCACATTCTTTTTACTCGTCTCCAACTTCCCGGCCTTGTCCAATCCCGCCTGAATTTGATCAAGCCACCCGATCAAACTCTGCAACTGCTTATCCGCCGGAACCACCCCGAGACCGCGCACCGTCACCTTACCGGGCGAATACACAAACCGTTTTTGTAAATGCTTCGGCAGATGCTCCGCCAATAGCTTCCACCCCGGTTCTTCCATCGGAGTTTCGAGCGCGATATTCTGCGCACCTTCGGGTTTGATGCGCGAAAAACCAAGCTGTTTCGCCACCTGCTTCAGCTCCATCACCGCCAGCAACTGCATCGCGCCCTTGGGCAATTTTCCGTAAATATCGATCCAGTGAGCCGCGATTTGCTTGAGTTCGCGGCGACTGGAAACGGTGGCGACCGATCGATAGGCGGCCATCTTGCGATCGGGATCGGGCATATAATCCGTCGGGATAAAGGCCGTGATTTTTAAGTCGATTTGGGTGTTGTCCACCTTCGGGATTTCCTGGCCTTGGATCTCGCGGATTTCCTCCTGGAGCATTTGCACGTAGAGATCAAAGCCGATCGTGTTCACCTGTCCCGACTGTTCCGCGCCGAGCAGGTTGCCAATGCCGCGAATTTCCATATCGCGCATCGCAAGCTGATAGCCCGAACCAAGCTGGCTGAACTCTTGCAACGCCCGTAAACGTTTCCGCGCCGTTTCCGTCAGCGTCGTTTGCGCGGGATAGAACAGCCACGCATGGGCTTGGATGCCCGATCGCCCGACGCGACCGCGCAACTGATACAACTGCGCTAAACCAAACTTTTGCGCGTCTTCGATCAAAATCGTATTGACGCGGGGAATGTCCAACCCCGACTCGACGATCGTCGTACACACCAGCACATCCGCATCGCCGGAGCTAAACCCGAGGACGATCGACTCCAACTCCGCCGCGTCCATCTGCCCGTGGGCGATCGCCAGCCGCGCCGTGGGAACCATCTCGCGAATTTTCGCCGACACCTCCTCGATCCCCTCCACACGCGGCACGACGTAAAATACCTGACCGCCGCGATCGAGTTCCTGACCAATGGCGCTGCGGATGGTGTCGAGGTCGAACGGTGTTACGTGGGTGGAGATCGGGCGGCGTGAGGGTGGTGGTGTCGTGATGAGGCTCATCTCGCGAATGCCGGAAATCGACATGTAGAGCGTACGCGGGATCGGTGTCGCCGAGAGGGTTAATACATCCAGTTCGGTTTTGAGCGCCTTAATTTTCTCCTTCTGATTCACCCCAAACCGCTGCTCCTCATCTATCACCATTAAGCCCAAATCCTTGAACTTAATGGCTTTACCGAGGATTTGCTGTGTGCCCACCACCAGATCCAGTTCGCCGGTTTCCAGACGTTGCAGGATTTGCTTACGCTCGCTGCCGGTACGAAACCGGTTGAGCAGGCCGACCTCGATCGGGTAGGGCGCAAACCGCTCCTTGAGGGTGTGGTAGTGTTGCTGCGTCAAAACGCTGGTGGGGGCGAGGAGTGCCACCTGTTTACCGGAGGTGATCGCCTTGAAAATGGCGCGGACGGCGACCTCGGTTTTGCCAAAACCCACATCGCCGCACACCAGACGATCCATGGGTCGATCGGCTTCCATATCCTGCTTGATGTCCTGCACCGCCTTGAGCTGGTCGGGCGTTGGTTGATAGGGAAATGAGTCTTCGAGTTCCTGCTGCCAGGGCGAATCGTAGGGGAAAGCAAAGCCTCGCTGTTTGGCGCGTTGGGCGTAGAGTTTGAGCAAATCCAGCGCCACTTTTTTGATGGATTTACGAACTTTATTTTTCGCGTTTGCCCAGGCTTTGCCCGACATTTTGTGCAGTGACGGCGGGCCTTCGCTGGTTTTGCGGTAGCGCGAGAGGGTGTTGACCTGGTCGGCGGCGATGCGCAGTGTGCCATCGGCGTATTTAATGACGAGGTATTCGCGGGTTTCACGATCGATCGTCAGGCTTTCGAGCTGGATAAATTGGCCGATGCCGTGGTCTTTGTGGACGACGAAATCGTTGGGTTTGAGCTTGTCGAGATCGACGGCTTTGGAAACGGCGCGGCGACGTTTGCGGACGTAGCTGGGGGTGGCGAGGACGTGCTGGCCGAAAAATTCCCGATCGGTAACGGCCACCAGGCGAAAGGTCGGCAGGACAAAGCCTTCGAGTTCCGCTTGTCCGGCATACTTTAAGGCGATCGGGGTGCGCTGGGTTTGCAGCCGATCGACCGCCGGGAAGTCCTGGGCGTTGGGTAAAAACTGCGCTGGACAGTCGTGCTCACTCAGGAGCGCCACCGATCGGCTGGGTTGAGCCGAGACCAAAAACAGGTTAAAGCGCCGATCGCGCTCTTCGCGCAACACTTCTGCCAATTTGGCGAACTGGTGGGGCGAGGTGGGAATGCGGCGACTGGCCAGGTTGAGGCCGCCGTCTTCGGTGACGAGTTCCGTTAGTTCCAGGCGATCGAACGCGATCAGGCTGGCGGCCAAACAGTCGTCAAAACTGCGGTGCAGCGGCTTGATCGCGGGATACCGTGACTGTTGGCGTGTGAATTCATCGGCGGCATGGTCGAGCCACCGATCGGCATGACCTCGGCACGCTTCCGGCTCATCGATCGCCACGATCGACCCCTCGGGCAAATAATCCAAAATCGAGGCCGGTCGATCGAACGCCGTCCCCAGATACATCGATAACAATTCCGGCTGACTCGGATCGAACTCAACGCCCAGCTCTTGCAAACTTTCGCGGATCGCTTCCTGAAAACTGGTCGGTGTTAAGGCCAATTGGGTCAACGTATCGAGCGATCGTTGGCTTCCCGGCTCAAACTCGCGCAACTTTTCCAGCTCATCACCAAAAAACTCCAACCGTACCGGCAAATCCGCCGCCACCGGAAAAATATCGACAATATCGCCCCGCCGACTCCACTGCCCTTCGGACTCCACCAGCGTCACGCGCTCGTAGCCCATCGCCGCCAACCGCCGATCGAACTCGCCCGAAACCCACTCATCACCGGGCGTCAGCGTCACACTCCGATCGCGAAACACCTCGATCGGTGGTAGGTGCGGCTGGAGCGCCCGCTGGGTGGTGACGATCGCCAGGGTTTCGCCTTCGCCATCCGCCGCATTGGCGATCGGCATCAGGTCGGCGAGTACCTGCATTTGCCCCCAGGTCATTTCACCGAGATAGTTCGGCTCGTAGGGCGCGGCTTCGGTCGTCGGGTAAAACTGCGCCGTCGTCCAGCCCATCGCTTCGAGTTGCGCCGTCCAGCGTCCCGCCTCTTCTAGGGTCGCCGTGACGACACACATCACCCGGCTGATTTTCTGTGCCAAGGCCGACGCGACCAGCCCTTTCGGCAGTCGCGGCGCTCCGGTCAGCTTCAGAACGTGCTGTTTGTCGAGTTTGGCGAGCAGTTCTTCGGTGAGGGGCGATCGAGAGAGGGTGCGGACGAGGGATTGAAGCGCCATAGGGTCGGGACGGGTCGGACTGGATAGGAATTGGAGTTGCCTACCAGTGTAGAAAACTGTCGGTCTTTGCGGTACAGGTTCGCCTGAAATGCTTGAGATGAGTCATCTGATCGATTATGAAGTTCGACCAGCGGAGATTGGGATTTCGATCGTGACGATCGCGGAGTTGGAGTACGGCGCGGCGAAAAGCCTTCGTCACACGATACGCTGGACGCATAGAAAGAGTGTTGTCAAACCATGAATCGCGACCAGCTATTGAAGCGTATTTCAATCGATCCCAACGTTTGTTTTGGTCAGCCCTGTGTGCGGGGTTCTCGGGTCTGGGTTTCGCTGTTATTGGACTTTATGGCAGAGGGAATGACGCCTGCGGAGATTGTGGCGGAGTATCCGCAACTGGCGATCGAGGATGTGTTGGCGTGTTTGGCGTATGGTGCAGAGATGTCGCGCGAGCGGTTTGTGGATATTCCGATCGAGTCGGTGGCATGAAGTTCAAGCTGGATGAAAATATCGGTAAACGCGGACAGAATTTGTTGCGCGAAGCCGGTCATGATGTTTCTACGGTTGTCGAGCAGAGTTTACGCAGTGCTCCGGATTACGATTTGATTGAAATCTGCCATCAGGAGCAACGCTGTTTGGTGACGCTCGATTTGGATTTCAGTAACCCGCTCGTCTTTCGGCCATCGGATTACAGCGGAATTGCGGTGTTACGCTTACCGAAGCGGGCGAGCTATGGAGATTTGCTAGATGCGATGCGAACGCTGGTGAGGGCGTTGGAGTTGAATGAGATTTTCGGGAAGCTGTGGATTGTGCAAAGTGGGGCGATTCGGATTTACCAGGAAGACGGGTAAGGCGACGCGATCAATGAGAGCTGGTCGTGATAAAGGTTTAGATTTTATAGCGATCGAGCAGCGAGGCGAGACGAAATTTGTCCCGATAACAGCCAATCTGCGGGTCAGACACCGGCCAAACCATTCGCCCCGCCTCACATTGATCAAGATTGATCAAATCATCGATAGATCGAGATTCAACAATCCCAACCTAACCGACGAAATAGTTACGAGTTCCCTTCGCCTCCAGCGCCTCGCCCAAACGTCGCAGCGCATGAACATAGGCCGCCGTACGCATCGGAATTTTTAGATCCGAAGCCACCTGCCAGATTTTGTCCGTTTCCTCGACCATGTTGCGTTTGAGGCGACGATCGACCTCCTCCAGCGACCAGTACAGCCCGCCGCGATTTTGTAGCCACTCGAAATAGCTGACCGTAACACCGCCCGCATTCACCAAAATATCCGGCACGACGAGAACACCCCGCGCATTCAAAATATGGTCAGCAGCGGACGACACCGGCCCATTCGCCACCTCGAAGACATACTTCGCCCGCACGCGATCGGCATTCGCTTCGACGATCTGATTTTCCAGCGCCGCCGGGATCAAAATATCCACATCCAGCTCTAGCAGCTCTTCATTCGTAATCGACGTTTGACCGTTGGTGATGTTGCACACCGTTCCCTCGCAATACACCGCTTCGATGTGATGATGCAGCGCCCGAAACTTCTGCACACTTGGAATATCGAGCCCCTTTGCGTCATAAATGCCGCCCTTGGAATCACTTACGGCCACCACGCGATAGCCCGCATCGAACAGCAGCCGCGCTAGATAGCTGCCCGCATTGCCAAATCCCTGGATTGCAACGGTGGTTTCGTGGCGGTTGAGATTGAGTTTGGGGAGCAGCGTTTCGATCGTGTAAAACGCACCGGTGGCTGTGGCGGTATCGCGTCCGAGGCTGCCCCCGAGGGCGATCGGTTTACCCGTCACCACATCCGGGGAAAGCTGACGGCGAATGATGCTGTACTGATCCATCATCCAGCCCATAATCGTCGGCGTGGTGTACACATCCGGCGCGGGAATATCGACGTTGGGGCCAATAAAATCGGCGATCGCATCAATATAGGCACGGCTCAAGCGTTCCAGTTCCAGCTTCGAGAGCGCCTTCGGATCAACCGTGATGCCACCCTTCGCGCCACCAAACGGGATATTGAGCGCCGCACACTTAAACGTCATCCAAAAGGCCAGCGACTGCACTTCGTCAAGGTTGACGCCGGGATGAAACCGCACGCCGCCTTTGGTTGGCCCCCGCGTATCGTCGTAACGCACACGGTAGCCCTGAAATACCTGCAAACTGCCGTCATCCATCCGCACGGGAATCGACACCGTCAAACTGGCTTTCGGAAATTTCAGCCGCTCGATCGCATCCGCAGAAATCGAGACATGTTTCAGCGCATCATCGAGGCGCGTCATCGCATCAGCAAACAGCGTATTGGTGACAGTCATAACACTAAAAGCCTCTCAAATTAGATTCGAGGAAAAATATTCGTCTCACGGCTCTATCATTCGACTAATAAAATTAACGAGATGACTTAATGACCGCAATTTAATACGGCGAATCTCAATATTAATCACGCGATCAAATGAATTGAATACAATCTCAATACTGGTCAGAGAAAACCTTCATGAAGCAAAGCTAGAGCGATTGATTCGTGATGGGATTCGGTTCTTTCTGATTTTGAGTATAAAGACTTATTTGGGGAAGGATTTACCGCCAGAAAGTATTTAAACTTTTACGGAAAATTGTCAACCCCTAGAGATGTATCGGTGAGATATTTTTCTCCTATCTTTATTTTGCCATGTTCGACTTCTAAAAATATTAAGAAAGATGGGGATCAATTTGGGGATCAGTCGTTCCGTGATGGATTCGGGTCGATTTGGGCTGGGATCTGGCATAGCTCGATCGTGTTGCCATCGGGGTCGCGAACAAAGAGCGCCGGACGACCGGAAGCGCTGGATTGGTAGGCGATCCCCTGACGATCGAGCGTGTGCCGAATGGGTGTAAGATCCGTGATATATAGCGCCAAATGTGGCGATCGTCCCCATTTGTCGGAGCTGGTGATCGATGCCTGAAAGTCGGGGTCAAGAATCAGGTGAAGCTGGGCATTTCCCAGGTCATACCAGAGGCCGGGGAATGTTAGTAGTCGATCCGTAATTTCGCGTAGGCCGATAATGTCTTCGTAGAAAGAACGGGCATGATCCAGATTCCGAACACAGAGTGTTGTGTGGAGATGAGACAACATTTGATTTATATTCATCAAGATTGACTTAACATAAAATCTTCAAATCTTCGGGGGTGATAGTTGGAGAGTTTTTTAAGAATAAATGAGTGATTTTCTCAGGATTTTAGTGTATGTCCGCTTTATTAAATATAATCATAAACTGTGCTGAAAGAATCTAAGTTTATGGCTTTTGTATCGATTTATTTAAGATAAGGATTCGTTAACGTAGGGAGCGAGACCTTTGAGGTTTTCAAAACTTCAAAGGTCTGAAGTCACTGGCTATTATCTTGGTCTACTGATTAATTTGATTACTCCAAAAGAGTTGTGAGCGCCGTTTTAAGTTCGGCCTGCGAAGTTGTGGCCGTGCCGAAGTGACGCACGACTAAGCTCGCTGCTAGATTGCCCAAAACGATCGCCTCCCATAGCGTCGCGCCGCTACACATCGCCAGGGTCAGCGTCGCCGCCACTGTATCGCCCGCGCCGGTCACGTCGAAGACATCGGTACGGTTAAAAGCCGGAACATGGTGGACTTCGCCGTCACGATCGAACAGCGTCATGCCGTCGTCACCGCGCGTGATGAGGATGTGTTGGGCTCCGGTGAGGGTCAGCAGTGCCTCGCCCGCCTGTTGCAGGCTGGCGGTATCGACGATCGCGATGCCGGAGGCGAGTTCTGCTTCGGGCAGGTTGGGCGTAAAGATTGTCGCGCCCTGGTAGCGATCAAGCCCCGCTTGGGCATCGACGATCGTGCGCGTGTGGGTCAGTGCCGCCGCGATCGTTGCCGCACTAAAGACCCCGTCGCCATAGTCCGAACACACCACCGCCTGAGCGCTCGGGGCGTGATCGGCGATGAATGCCGCTAGCTTTTGGCTTACGGCGTTCGGCGGCGGGGCGTCCGATTTGCGATCGACCCGTACCATTTGCTGGGTGACCGACTGCCGCGCGTGGCCGGAAATTCGCGTTTTCGTTACCGTGGGTCGATCGCGATCGACCACAATTCCCGCCGTATCAATGCCCGCCGCCTGGAAAATACTGCGTAGCGCCTCGCCCTGGATATCCGCCCCGATAATCCCCGCAACGGTGACCTGTGCGCCCAATTTTGCCAGGTTGTACACCGCGTTTGCGCCGCCGCCGGGAATTTGGCGGGTACTTTCGTGGCGCAGAATCACGACCGGCGCTTCGCGAGAGATGCGCTCGACTTCGCCAGTGAGAAACTCATCGAGGGTGAGATCTCCGGCGACGAGTACACGGGCTTCGGAGAATTGATCAATTAGAGCGTTGAGCTGGGGTTCGGCGTCGCGAAGGCGATCGAGAAAGGCGCGATCGAGCGTGTCTTGAGGCATGGTCGGTGGCGGAACGTTTGGGGTGATGGATATTCGCAATAGCGGTCTGATTATAGGGGTCGCTGTCCTGATCAAGTCTGATTTAAGCTTGGTCGGGCGTACGCAAGATGAGTGAGAAGTCCGACTTTTTACATCGTCTTTAGAACGAGAACAGCGACGCCTGAGTCAAAAGTCGGACTTCTGCGTCAGTCCTACCTAGGGGCTGTCATCAATTAAATTTCTAGCGCTTACTCAGTAAGGGGTACAGCCCCTATCTTTTTTGTTGGGTCGGGCGTTCAACAGCTTACCCGAGAAGGGTTCTACGATTAATTGATGACACGCGCTAAATAAAGATTGGACAAACTCTTGGCATTTTCCCAGATGCGATGCTATAGTTGATTTCGCCTTGGACGCATAGCTCAGTTGGTTAGAGCACCACGTTGACATCGTGGGGGTCACTGGTTCGAGTCCAGTTGTGTCCATTTATTGCATTTCGCCCACAGGAATTCTGGCAATTTTAGTCGTTGCCGGTGACGAGCCACGTGCAAATCCGTGGAGCATCTTTAACGGAGAGGAGAGATACATCGATCCTTGCTGTTGCACTTGATCGATCGGAAATTCAATTCGGCGAAGGTTTGTTGTATAGCATAAGCCGATTGTATTAGGACACTCTCGTCTAAGTTGAAAACCGCACTTCGACTCCGCTCAGTGCTCTCAGCTTTTTTTATACGTCCTAACCAAATCGTTTTTTGCTATATCTCAAGTGTCTCAACGATCGCCTGATACAAAATCCGCTTGTGCATAATCTTAGATCGTCTCTCTAGGTAGACACCGCACTATTCGCAAAGCGAAGGCTACGCCAACGACTCCGCTCAGTGCTCATAGGTGTCTTTGTATTTTTCTCATACAGAACCGGATTTCGCCTAATTACCGTGTTTATACGTAATAATTTATTTTTTTTTGATTTAATTTCGCCAATTTTAGAAAAACTCAGTATAATTTCTAGCATAAGGTATAAGTATAAGTCTCAAGGCTATGTGGAAAGTTCGTGTTTAGATCCGTAGTTCTGTTAGGTGATTGCGTCTTGCTTGCCGTTTCGGCTCAAAGTCAGACTGTAATTACTGAGATAGACCGCTTCTTGCACGTGTAAACCCTTAGTTTTTGACATTTTGGAGTCGCTGCGATTGTCTGCGGTTCCCTGCCTGATTGAGTGTTTACTGAAGCTAGCTTTGCGGAGTCTTGGCGGCGTCAGTAATGTGGTTGCGTGAAACTTTAAAAAGCTAGTCGGTTGCGCGGCTAGCTTTTTTCTTGTCTGATTGACGAAATTGTCGAGAGTTTAGAGGTGTTGCTAGAGAAGGGTTAGGCATCGATCGCGACGCCCACTTGTTTGAGGTCGATCGCGTACCCGGCGACGACAAGATAAGCCTGATCGACGATCGCGGCGGTTTGTCGGGTCAGTTTGCCGAGGCGATCGCGAAAGAGGCGACCCGTGGCGTAGGCCGGTACGACGCCCCAGCCGGTTTCTTCGGCGACACAAATAATTAGACCCTGATAGGTCGCAATTTCGCTGATCAGGTCGTCATATTCGTTTTTCCAGGCGGCGATGTCATCTTCCAGCCAGTTGGCGACCCAGGTGCCGAGAGAGTCGATTAAGACGCAGGGTGGTACGACTTGGTTGTTGCAGGCGCGAATGCTGCCGACGAGGTCTCGGGGTGATTCGATCGTTTTCCAGGCGGGAGGACGCCGATCGCGATGCTTCGCGATCCGGGCTTGCCATTCGTGATCGTTGCGGTTTTGGAAGGCCGTCGCAATGTAAACCACGTCATTGTGGTGTTGACGAATCAGGCGTTCGGCAAATTCACTTTTGCCGGATCGAGCGGGGCCGGTAATGAGGATAGATGCGGGCATGACGGCAAGGGGGAAATCGCGATTACAAATCGCTGAGGACTCGACACAATCTCGACACAATCTCGACACAATCTTGATGTTGAGTGTAGGTCTTGAACTCAGACGTGGAGGCTTAATCGGGGAGATGTTGTAGAGACAGAGGCGATGTCGGGGGGGGTGGACGATCGTTGATACCATCCTGCTGGCGTCGTGCATCGATGATATGCCATGCGCGTAGTACCTCGGCGACGCTCCAGGCTTGGGCGATGCAGCCTCGGGGTCGGTGTACCGGATCGCCGTCAAAAATTTCGCTTAGACTGCCGATTCCGGCCTCTTGGAGACGGTCGGCAAAGGGGGCAAGGAGATCTTGAGCGGCTTGCCAATCATCATGGACGCGTAGATGGGCGATCGCGAAGGCACCGATGAGCCACGCCCAGACGGTTCCTTGATGGTACGCCCGATCGCGGGCTTGAACGTTGCCACGATAACGACCGCGATAGTTCGGGTTGTCGGGGGAGAGCGATCGCAGTCCGCCGGAGGTCAGCAGCTTGGCGCCACACTGATCGACGATCGCGCGTTGGCGTGCTGCAACTAGCGGGCTGTAGTGAAGCGAAACCGCGAAAATCTGATTGGGACGCAGAGCCGAGTCATCACCGTTGGGGCCGTCGATCGTGTCGTAACAACAGCCCATACTCGGATTCCAAAAGAATTGAAAACTCCGTTCTACACGATCTGCGAGTCGGGCGTAGTGATTCGTTTCGTGAGAAATGAGATCGCTGGTACGGCTTGGAGCTGCCGTCGATATAGGAGATATGGAAGATTGAAGCTGCACGGTAAAGGCGGCCATGGATCGCAGCGCGTTGTACCAGAGCGCATTAATTTCGACGGCTTTACCCGATCGAGGCGTCACAGCCTGTCCGTCGATCTTAACATCCATCCAGGTGAGTTGCGTTTCGGGCGAACCCCCACGAATCAGCCCATCGGTCGTGTCCATCCCAATGTTAAACAGGGTTCCTCGCTCGTACCAATCGATCGCCTCTTGCAGCAGCGGAAACAAGTCCGCCAGGGTCGTCAGGTCTCCCGTATGTTCGACGTAGGCGCGAACCGCTTCGACATACCAGAGCGTCGCGTCGATCGTGTTGTAGCTCGCTTTACTGATCGCATCGGGGAAGATATTTGGTAACAAACCCTGATGAAAAAAGCGAGCCATCGATTTGAGGATCGATCGAGCTAGCGTGTAGCGTCCCGTCGTCAGGGTTAAACCCGGTAAGGCGATCGCCGCATCACGCCCCCAATCTCGAAACCAGGGATACCCCGCAATAATGCTATGCCCGAGACTGCCATCTGATCGGGGACGCTCGACGATAAAACTATCTGCGGCCAGCACCAGTTGCTGAATCCAGTCTGGATCGGTTGAGGGAACCGCACCGACTTGACCCGTCTCGCCGCTTTTCGTGAGGCGTGTCGTCTGCCAGCGATCGAGCTGGGCGCGATCGTGCTGCCGCGACCGATCTAAAGCGGCGTCACCATCCCGAATCGACGTATTTTCTGGATTCGCCGCCGATACCGGCTGAGTTGAAGCGACGATCATTAAGGTTTCCCCCTGAGCGATCGTCGCCTCGATCGTTGCCAAATGCAGATGATCCTCGGTGCAGCCCGTCCCGCGTTCATATTCACGCTGAAGCTGAAAGCCAAAGTGCCAGTCGTAGCAAACATTCATCCGTCCGTGATCGCTCGTGACGTAGAGCGGCGTTCCCGTCTGTCCCGACCAGACGCACGCCCCCCGGCGTACCGGCTCACAGTGCCACTCATGCCGCACCGATCCACCGTGATGACTGCGATCGTTCACCAGCACCTTCGCAAATATCGAGATCGGCATTTGGGCTCGCCGTAGCCGGTACTGCACATAGGTCGTATTTTCTCCCTGCTCCATCCAAATCCGCTTTTCTAACAGCGCGTCACCACAGCTAAACGTCCAGGTGGGAATTCGGCCTTCCAGACAAAAGTGCTGAATGTAGCGATGACCTGGAGGCGCGACCAGCCCCGTTGCCCAGCGATTCGTAAACAGCGAATATTGTCCACCGTCGTAATATACGGTCTCGTCGAGTTTCGTGAGCAACAACCGGCGATCGTTAGGTGGAGCCAGCGCCGCGATCATCAACCCGTGATAGTGCCGCGTCAAAATACCCGCGACCGTCCCACAGGCATAACCCCCAATCCCGTTCGTCACGAGCCATTCTCGCCGTTCTGCCTGCGACAGATCGCCGACGATCACTTCCCCGAATCGAATTGTCATCCGAGATCTCCATGCATTCCTACTATTAGCGTATCGGCGTATCGGTTGCGATCGCCATCGCGAACAACCTCTCATTAATTTATTCGTGAAAGGGCGATGATTTCCGGTCTCTCCATCCCTTCCTGAGCCAATTCAATCCGGTACTCTCCCCCCTTCGCTCAACCAACAAACGATACAGCCCACCCGAATCCTAACCTAGGGTTTCCGGCTCCACTCTCAGCGAGAATGATGATCGGAATATACCGACAGAAAAACGTCTAGCCCAAAGGCTTTGCGCCCTTTGGGTAACGCTCCTGAGTACTCTAAATCATGTACTAACAGAGATGAGTCTTCGACGCACTGTTCGCAAGTTCATAAGCCGCAAACGATCGCAAGATCCACGATGGGATGATTGAGGATGATTATGATTAATCCTCAGCATAAAGTCATATTGCATGAACGTGGCTTGACGTATGGCAAGTTGAGGTGACACACTATCAAAGCTTAAAAACAAGTCTGCTTTTTAAGCCCGCAATCCAGTTGAGAGAGCCGAGATCGTATATTGCCAAGACGCGACAAAAAGTCACGTACCCCATAAAATTGCATTCCGTGATATTTCGATCGTGAGTTAGTTTGTCAATCCAAGGAAACCGGGGCGATTGACCGCTTCTCTGATATACCTATTTTCGTCCACTTTTTCCTTGCGCCTCGCCTCAAAAAATTAGTCAGCGCCTCTGTCTAATTTCTTTATTTTCGGCAGATCGCACTGACGGCTTTCTCCCCCGACGAGATTTCTCCAGGTCAGTCTTCTACCGTACTGAAGTGTCGATCGTGAAGCGACCGAATCGTACCCTTCTGGTCTGACGATCGATCACTTATTCGCCGTTTCCAATCTGTCCTGCGGCTCTAACGCTCAGAAACGAAGCCCTGTTGACCCGTCATTTTTAGCGTCAAAAGATATCGGCACTCCCACCTCAATCGGATCGCCTGTTTTGATTGACTTCAAGCAAAAAGTCGCGCGTGAACTTTAAATCAGCTGCAAATAAAAAACGCTGTATACGGATTTTATTTGAATCTGGAAGCTCAAACTTCTATAATTGCCCCGGATTAACGAAGATATTTTCATGAATGTCAGACAAAAATATTTTTCTGATGTCAAAAAAAGCAATTTTCAGTTATATTCTTAATTAGGGAAACAATTTCCTTAAAACAGATCGAATTCAGAACTAGGTGGAGAAGTTAGTTAAGCCAATGAGCGAACTGCCTACGACGCCCTTAACGGGCAAAGCGTTGCTGGCAAAAGTCAAAGAGTCTTCGCACTTGCCTCGGCGCGAAACAGCAAAGCAATGCGGATACTACACGATTACAAAGAACGATCAAACACGTGTTAATCTGACTGACTTTTACGACGCTGTCCTTGCTGCAAAAGGAATACCGCTTGATCCCGAAGGTGTGAAAGACGGGCGCGGGCGTGAACCAACGTATCGTGTAAGTGTTCACAAAAATGGTCAAATTGTGATCGGTTCGACCTATACCCAAGAAATGGGTCTGAAACCTGGTGATGAGTTTGAAATCAAACTCGGCTACAAGCATATCCAGCTCAAGCAGGTCGATCTCAGCGATTTTGAGGATTAGCCTCTAAGGATTAATCGTCTGTTGTGCGATATCCTCAACTTTGCCACGATCGAGTCATGCTTCTAGTATTCGTGACTGAATATACCCAAGCTTAAAAGCTTGTTCAAGAAACGCCGCGATTTGAATAAATCGTGGCGTTTCTTGATGGGAAATTGTTCGAGAAGGTTGTTAAAGGCGATCGGACCATAGCTGACTGGGCGAGTGATATCGCTTCGATCCTTGTGAGTGCTACGTTAAATTACAGTCTTCATCTGTTCTGTAATAATTCCGTTTGAATCAGTGTAGGACTGTATTCCACAATCTCAATGGATCAACCGTCTATTTAGAGAAGTCAGTTGATGACGCTAGACCCGTCGTCTCTAAGAGTGTGCGGAAGATCCACCTTCAAAACTGTCTAGACTTAGGCTTGGCCTGCTTCCGAAACCGAGTACGATCGCGCTGTAGCCAAAACGGTGACCACTCGCACCCCACGAGTTTTTCTGTATTTGTTCCTCCTATCGGCTTGCACCATGCGAGAACTCACTGATTCTCACCTCCTCACAGAACCACTACCGTCGCCTGAATTTGCGATCGAGACCCGTGATTTAACGAAGCAATTCGACCATCATCTTGCGGTTAATAGCATTGATCTCAAGATTTCGCCCGGTGAAGTTTACGGCTTAATTGGTCCGAATGGGGCGGGCAAAACGACGTTAATTCGGATGCTTGCCGCAGCGGAGGAGCCGACGACGGGTGAGATCTATATTCACGGTGAGCGTCTGCTTCGCGATCGGACGAATACCACGATTAAGCGCTATTTGGGCTATCTTCCGGACGACTATCCACTCTACGAAGATCTGACGGTTTGGGATTATCTCGACTACTACGCACGTCTCTACGAATTGCGCGATCCAAAGCGAACCCAAAGGCTGCACGAAGTTCTCGAACTGGTGCAACTGACCTACAAGCGAAACAGTCCGATTACGGAACTTTCGCGCGGGATGAAACAGCGTCTTGGTTTGGCTCGGACGATCGTGCATGAGCCGATTTTGCTGTTGCTCGATGAGCCGGTTTCGGGGCTTGATCCGATCGCGCGGCGGCAGTTTCGTGAGGTGATCCAAACGCTACAGGAGGCGGGGATGACGATTTTAATTTCGTCGCACGTGCTGAGCGATTTGGCTGAACTGTGTACCTCGATCGGCATTGTTGAGCTGGGTTGTCTCGTCGAAAGTACGAGCCTTGAAAGCCTGTACCATCGCCTCAGCCGTCAGCAAATTTTTATTAAGTTTTCAGACGGATTTGAGCAGCTTGCCGATTTGCTGTCCCGCGCCCCTCATATTGAAAGCTGGGCGCCGTCGCCCGATCGCCGCAGTTTAACGGTGGACTTTTCCGGCAGCGTCGAGGACTGCACCGCATTGCTCCGATCGATCATCCTGGCCGACATTCCTGTCAGTGAATTTCACCGTACCCAGGAAAGTCTCGAAGACATTTTTCTTAAGCTCGGCCATCAGCAAGTGTCGTAGCGATCATCGCGATCAAAATTTCTTCTAAAGGTCTATGTAAAGTCACCGAAAACAAACTGCCCATAACTGTAGTTATCGGAACTAGCAAGATCCACAGAACGAACTCTCAATCGCTAGAATCTTTGTAATGAAAGAGATTGAGAGAGTTTGAAGGGTCTGCATCGTTAAGAATCGGCAACGATTAACTCCCCGATCGGTATCCCCCAAATTTCCGTGTCCACCTCTCCCGGAACGCCCATGTCTCCCAGTTCCCCCAACCCGTCCGCCCCGCCCACCTTTGAGCGGATCGGCGATCGCCTCCTAAATGCGATCGGCAACGTTAACCCCCAACTGCTGCGCGAACTCAAAGGCCAGCTCAAGCCCCGCAATCTGAGTCTCGCCCTCGGGCTGTCGCTGCTCGCCCAAGGTCTGCTCTACTTCCTGTTTCGCGCTTCCTTACCTCCGACCGATGTTCCCTTACGTCCCCAGCATCACGACTATTGCCTCGACGATCCCAAGGTCTATGGCTGTCTGTTTAATGCCGATGGGGTCGTCCAGATTGACTGGATTCGCTGGCACTCCAACTTTTCCTACACCCTCGGCGCAGGACTGATCGCCGTCCTGGTGCTGGGCGGGGTGTATCAGCTCATCGCCAACTACGCCAAAGAGCGCCAAACCGGTACGCTCGACTTTTTGCGCCTGACGCCTCAAACGGGCGATCGCATCTTCCTCGGGAAAATTCTCGGCGTTCCGGCGATGGTCTATCTCGCCGTACTCGCCGCAATTCCGCTGCACGCCTATGTGACGCTAATGGGCGGCTACACTGTGCTAAATCTGGCGCTGTTTTATGTCTCCGCGATCGAGATTGCCGTGCTGTTCTTTTGTAGCGCGATGCTGATCGCCTGCCTTGGAACCAATCAGGCATGGCTCGGCGTACTGTTCAGTAGTTCGGCGCTGTATCCCGTCGTCGGTCTGCTCTACGTTTTGTTTGCCATTCCCGAGGAATTTTTTGGTGATTTAGCCAATCGCAGCGCCGTGTTTCACTGGTGGATCATACCGCTCAGTCAGTCACGTTTTGCCTTGATGAGCTTTTGCTGGGTGTGGACGGGCATCGGGATTTATTGGATCTGGCAGGCGCTCGGTCGGCTGTTTCGTAATTCCAAGGCGACCCTGCTCTCAAAAACGCAAACCTATTGGCTCACAGGCGAATTGACGCTGTTCTGGCTTGGGTTTGCGGCAAAGACTCCCAGCTTAGATCGGATTAACTGGGAGCCGATGCTGTATTTCATGTCGGCCTTTTATCTTGTGGTGACGATCGCGCTGAACCTGATCCTGATGCCGCGTCGCCAGAGCGTGCAGGACTGGGCGCGTTACCACCACGTCAACGCCGCCGAAACGTCGGCAGAGTCGGGAACCCGTCGATCGATCTGGATTGATTTGCTCGTCGGTGAAAAAAGCCCGCCCACCCTGGCGATCGCGCTTCAGCTCATCGCCGCCTGCGGGGTCTGTCTCGCCTGGGTCATCGGGATGCATGAGTACTGGACGAACGATATGGGCTGGAAGGCGACCGGAATTATTCTGGCGGCGTTTGCTTCGATGCTGATGTTTTCGAGCATTCTGCAACATATTTTGCACTGGAAACTGAAGCAGCGTCATGCGGTGACGTTGGCCTGTTTCTTTGTCTTGTTCGTTGTGCCGCCCTTGGTGTTGGGGATTGCCGGTCTGCCCGTGAGAAACGCCACTAATCTTTGGACGCTCTTTGTCTTCGCTGGCTCCACCTTTTCGATCAACCACGTGAGCTTAACAGCCTTGCTCGGTACCTTCATCTGGCAACTGGCGGCCACAGGCTTGTTTACCCATCACTTCAAGCGATCGATCGAGACCCTTGGTCGATCGGATGTTCGCCGCCTTGTTGAACGCTAGATCCTGAAGCGCCGATCGCCGTTCACGCCCTCGATCGCGCGATTGATGTCCGATCTAAATTAAACTGCTGTACCGATCGTCACTGCATTAAAGCGAGGCGATCGGTGCGCGTTTTTGCGTCACTTGGATTTGCACAATAATTTGCATCACTTCAAATATAGCAGAAACCGATTTGGTTAGGACGTATCAAAAAAAGCTGAAGAGCACTGAGCGGAGTCGAAGTGCGGTTTTTAGCTTGAATGAGAGTGTCCTAATACAATCGGTTTCTGCTATACAAACAAAAAAATACAAAAAAATTAAATACAACCCAGAGTGTTGCGCGTAACTACTACAAGACTGTTTTGTCGATCGTCCCGCTAACGTCTTTCGTCAGCCACGATCGGCAACAGTGCAAGACTGACATCAGCGAACCGGAGAAGTTGCACCCATGATTGACGGTTGACGTCTTCCGCACTCATAAACCTGACCGCTCTGAGTGGAACTTTGTAACATAATGTTAAAAGCGTCAGACAGTCAGACGAACGAGCTTTTTGATTGACCCCTTTTGTAGCGCACCTTCAACTCGTGACAGACTTCGCTTTTCGCTTCACTGCAATCCAGCGCGATCTCGCTGACCATCACCGCCGATCGCCTCAGCGTCCATCGCCGCAGCGCCTTTGGGGACGGCTGATGAGCGTCATCGTAGTCGGTGGCTTGATCGGTGGCTGTGCGGCCAGCGATGACAGCGCCGATTCCGCTCGGGACGGCTCTGGTAACCGCGCAGAAGCCACAACGACGCAGCCGGTGACCGTTGACGTGGCGATCGTCCAGATACGCCGATCCGACGACGAGACGCAATACACCGGCACAACCCAGCCCGCGCGTATGGTTTCGGCCAAATCGCGCGTGGATGGTCAGGTGTTGACGATGACCGTGGATGCCGGAGACGTGGTGTTTGCGGGGCAGGTGTTGGCGCAAATTGACGATCGGCTGTTGCTTGGAGATGTAGACGAAGCCGAGGCGGAACTTGGGGCGCGGCGAGCTGAAGTGGAAAAAGCGCGGTTTGATTTGGCCGAGACGCGGGCGCGGGTAGCGGAGGCGATCGTGGGACGCGATCGCGCCCGTGCCGATGCGGAACGATTTGAGCAATTAGCCCGCGATGGAGCGGTCTCCCAACAGCAGGCGGAGATTGAACGCGCGGCCTTTGAGACGGCGAAGCAAACCGTGTTCGCGATCGAGGAGCAGGTTAGCAGTCGCGAGCGGACGATCGCCACCGCCGAGCAGCGAGTGGAGGCGCAGGCCGCGATCGTGGAACGGACGCGCGAACGCCTATCCTATGCAACGGTCAACTCGCCGCTGGATGGGGTG